>JBBPXZ010000018.1:0-95429 GCA_038200355.1 Pyrinomonadales bacterium
GAATTTAATTCGTCCCGAAGCCAGACGCAACGAAGTCGTTTCATTTATAAAAAGCGGTTTGCAGGATTTGTCGATTTCCCGCGAAAAAAAGAGCGTCGCGTGGGGCGTTCCCGTTCCCGACGACGCCAATCACGTGATGTATGTCTGGCTCGACGCGCTCTCAAACTACATAACTGCAATCGGTTACGGCAATTCGGAAAAGTCCGGTTTTGAAAAATACTGGCAGAACGCGGCGCATCTGGTCGGCAAAGATATTTTGCGTTTTCACACGGTTTACTGGTTTTCGTTTCTGCTCGCGGCGCAAATCGAATTGCCGAAAGCGGTTTTCGCGCACGGAATGTGGCTCGACGCCGACGGCAGAAAAATGGGCAAAACGCTCGGCAACGTTATCGAACTCGACGTTCTGCACAAACATTTTTCGACCGACGCGCTGCGCTATTTTCTGCTGCGTGAAATGGTTTTCGGACAGGACGGAAAATTCGGCTACGAAAATCTGATTGACAGAGCGAACGCGGATTTGGCGAACGGTTTAGGAAATTTATCGAGCCGAACGCTTTCGATGATTAACAAATACAGAGACGGCGCGATTCCAAGCGGCAGGATTCAGGAATCGAATTATCTAAATGCAAGGCGCGCCGGAATCGTGCCGGACGAGCAGGAATTAGTTTCGGTTTTAACGCGCGCGCGCGACGAGTTTCTGCGCCGCTTCGACAATTTCGAGTTCAGTCAGGCGCTCGAAATCTTGTGGACGATTATCGTGCGAATCGACAAGATGATTTCCGACGCGAAGCCGTGGGAATTGGTCAAAGACGAGCATCAAGCCGAAACTTTGAACGCGATTTTATACCGCGCAACCGAAACCCTGCGCTGGCTGTGCGTTCTGCTTTATCCGGTGATGCCCGAAGCGACGAAAGAAATTTACGCGCAAATCGGTTTGAACGAAAATATTGAGCAAATAAATCCCGTAAATCTGGTTTGGGGCGAATTAAAAGAAGGAACGAAAATCGGCGAAGTCGCGGGCGTTTTCCCGCGCCTCGATAAAAATAAAATTATGAATAAGATAATGGAAAACGGAAAATTGAAAATGGAAAATAAAGAGAAATCGACGAACACCGAATCGTCTGAAAGCGCGGCGTCTGCGTTTCAAATGGCTGGCTTGCCAAGCAAAATCGAATCAATTAACGCTGAAAAACCAAACGTTGAATCAGCCGCGAGCGAAGAAGAAAACTTCATCACAATCGACGATTTTCTCAAAGTTGAATTGATTGTCGGCGAAATAAAAGTCGCCGAACGCATTCCGAAAGCCGACAAATTGCTGCGCTTCGAGATTGACTTAGGCGAAGAAAAACCGCGTCAGATTCTCGCCGGTCTCGCCGAATATTACGAGCCGGAAACGCTTATCGGGCGTAAAGTCGTCGTCGTCGCCAATCTCAAGCCGCGAAAAATGCGCGGTCTCGAATCGCAGGGAATGATTTGCGCGGCGAGTTTGGAATCGGGCGCGGGCGAAAAACCGGCGCTGGCGACGTTTATTGAAAACGTTGACATCGGCGCGCGTTTGAAGTAATCGATAAAGACAAAAACAAGGAGTTTAGTAAAAATTTATGCGTCCCACAATTTTATTTCTTTGTCTGATATTGGTGAATATAAACGTTTTCGCACAGATTTCGGCTTCGCCGCCGCCGCCGAGAGTTGTAACGGGCGACTCGCACCGCAATAATTATATCTTGAAGGAAGACGGTTTTCAGATAGACTTTCCGGCGAAACCGGTTCGCACGATTTCGTCAATCGACACGGCTTTCGGTAAAACAAATATGGTTAATTATAAATTAGCCGCGTCTCTGGCGTTTTACGGCGTAAGTATTATTGATTTTCCGACCGTAATCGAAGATAAAACCGAGATAAATTTGAGATTGGACGCCCTTAGAATTGGTTTGTTGAAAGAACCTCAAAGTCGTTTGATTAGCGAAACGGAAATTTCCTTCGGCGGCAATGTCGGTAGGGAATTCGTGCTTGAAAATACCGAGACGACGCTGACGGTTCGCGCACTTTTTATCAAACAGCGGTTTTTTCAGTTAACGATTGCAACAAAAGGGAGTTTGCTCAGGTCGTCGGATAGAGTAAAGAATTTCAATAAAAAAACAACCGAAAAATACATAAATTCGTTTTATGTTACCGATTTGGCTGCTCCGTCAATGACGGCAGCTGAGCTGCCGAAGGATTTCGGCATTGAAATCAAAAATGAAAAGTTCAGCAGTAAATTTCTCGGTTTTTCAATGAATGTTCCGCAGAATTGGACGATTGTCGAAAAAGAGCAAACGGAGATGTTTAAAGATTTGTCGGCGCAAAAATTTGAAAATTCAACTGCGAAAATTGACGAGTCGCTGGCGTTTTCGTTAAAAAATACTGAGTTTTTATTGGTAGCAACAAAGACACAACTGGAATCGTCGGTCAGCAGCGCGAGTTTATTGATAGCCGCTGAAAAGGTTAGTTTTCCCAATTTCGTTCCGTTGAAAATGGTTGAAGCCTACTCGAAAAACTATATCGAAGCCAGTGAAAAAGTGCTGGGAAAGCCCGGCTCGACAAAGTTAAGCGGCGTTGATTTTGCCTGGATAGAAATCGGCGACGCTAAACTCAATTCGAGAAAAAGAATATACATCGCCAATCGAAAAGGCATCGCTCTGGAAATATTTCTTATTTATCAGAAAGAAGACGAGTTAAACATTTTGCTCGACTCTTTGCAGTCGGTAAAATTTGAATAAAGCAAAAATAAATAAATTCGGTAAAAAAAGAGAGTCTTATCAAAACGAGACTTTCTTTTTTTATGAGCAAAATTTTTTTCCGCGCTTGTAATAAATGCGCTGTCAATACTATTCTTGATAGTTATGAATCAACCGCTTGTAGCAATTATCGGGCGTCCGAACGTCGGGAAATCCACGCTTTTTAATAAGCTGACCGGAAGCCGCAAATCGATTGTCGGCGACGAGCCGGGCATTACGCGCGACCGTATTTTCGGCGAGGTCGAATGGGGCGGGAAAACTTTTGAGTTAGTCGATACGGGCGGAATCGTGCCGGACGACGACGCGATTATTCCGGCGAATATCTTTAAACAAGCCGGTTTTGCCATCGAAAAAGCGCAGGCGATAATCTGGGTTCTCGATGCGCGCGCGGGCGCGATTCCGCTCGACGAAGAAATCGGCGTGTTTCTTCGTAATATCGGAAAGCCCGTGTTTATTGCCGCCAACAAATGCGAAACGAAAAAGGTCGAAGAAGAGGCGGCGGAGTTTTATAAATTCGGTTTTCAAATGTCGCCCGTTTCAGCCGAACACGGAACGGGCGTCGGCGATTTGCTCGATGAAGTTATTGGGGTTTTAACTTTTGACGAAGAAATTGAAGAAGAAAAACAGGAAGAAATAAAACTGGCGATTATCGGGCGTCCGAACGTCGGAAAATCTTCGCTTTTGAACAAAATTCTCGGCGAAGAACGCGTTATCGTGTCGCCGATTGCCGGAACGACGCGCGATGCGATTGACACGCATTTGACGGTTGACGAGCAGAAGTTTTTGCTGATTGACACGGCGGGAATTCGGCGCAAAGGGAAGACGACGGAAATGGCGGAAAAATTGTCCGTCATAATGGCGCGCAAAGCGCTGGAACGCGCCGACGTTGCGATTATGGTCATCGACGCGGTTGAAGGCGTAACGAGTCTTGACGCGAATATCGCCGGTTACGCGGTCGAATCGGGCTGTTCGGTAATTATCGCGGTTAATAAATGGGACGCGCTCGAAGAAAAAGAGACGAACACGATTTACAGATTTGAAGACGATTTGCGCCAGAAAATGAAGTTTCTCGATTGGGCGCCGATGCTGACGATTTCGGCTCTAAACGGTCAGCGCGTCGAGAAAATTCTGCCGCTTGTCGTTAAAGCGAACGAAGCGAGAAATCTGCGCGTGCAGACTTCCAAATTAAACAACTTTTTTGAAGAACATATTTCACAGCCGAAAAGCGGCGGCGCGCCGTCGGCGGTCAAAGGCGGCTTGTCGCGCCTGAAAATTCAATTTATCACGCAAGCCGGACTTCGCCCGCCGATGTTTATTTTATTTACTTCGGGCGGTGGAAAATCGGAGCTGCATTTTTCTTATTTAAGATATATCGAAAACCGTCTGCGCGAAGAATTCGAGTTTTTTGCGACGCCGATTCGTCTGAAAGAAAAACACAAAATCAAGAAAACTGCTGAAAAATAAATTATTAATAGAAAAGAATGGAAGAATTTCTACTTTTAATAAGATTGCTTTTAGCGGCGATTTTCGGAATTGCCGGAATCGGGAAATTTCTCGACCTCGACGGCTCGGAACGCGCAATCAAAGGTTTCGGTGTGCCGGCGAATCTGGCGAAACCATTTTCCGTTTTGCTGCCGGCGGCGGAAGTATTTATCGCCATTTTGTTTCTTCCGGCGACGACAGCCTGGTTCGGCGCGATTCTCGGATTTTTTCTGCTGCTGACCTTTATCGGCGGAATGTTTTATCAGATGGCGCGGGGAAACACTCCCGATTGCCATTGTTTCGGGCAGATTCACAGCGCGCCGGTCGGTAAAAAAACTTTGATTCGCAACGCGGTTATTGCTCTGTCTGCTTTTTTTCTCGTTCTTCAGGGCAGAGAAAATCAAGGCGCGGGCGTTTTCGCGTCGCCGGGCGATTTACGCGAAGGAAATTTTATGACGTTTGTTTTGAGTCTCGCAACGGTCGGACTGCTTGCCGCCGCCGTTTATTTTCTGAAAACGATTTCCGAACAGCAGACGCAGATTATGCGGCGCATCGAAATTCTTGAACTCGTTTCGGGCGGCGGAAAAGCCGAAATCGAGCGCGAGGATTTGTCGAATCCGGCGGACGGCTTACCTGTGGGCGCGCCCGCGCCGGATTTTCAGCTGCCGGATACGAATGGCAGACGCGTTACTTTTGAAAACCTTCTGGCGCGGGCGAAGCCGATTTTGTTTTTATTTGTTAGCCCGACCTGTAACCCGTGCGCCGCGCTTCTGCCGGAAATCGAACGTTGGCGGAGTGAATTGGAAGACCGGATTAGTTTCGTTTTTATCAGCAGCGGCGACGCCGAAGAAAATCTGGAAAAATTCGCGGGCAAAAATTCCGCGCAGATTTTACTGCAAAAAAACAAGGAAATCTCGTCGCTGTTCGGCGCTCAGTGGACGCCGACGGCGCTGTTCGTCAATTCGGACGGCACGATTGCAAGTTATATCGCGGCGGGCGATAAGGCGATTCGGGAATTAGTCGATAAAATTAAATCAAAAAATTTCGACGGTCAATCCGTGTTTATTCATAACGGAAACGGCGCGGCAATATTCGGCGCGGCGCTGCCGGAATTTTCGCAAACGGACGTGAACGATAAAAACGTCGCTTCAAAAGATTTGCTCGGCAAAAAAACGCTGGTTGCATTCTGGAATACGACCTGTCCGCACTGCGTCGATATGCTCGGAGATTTGCGCGATTGGGACGCATCGAAAGGCGCGAACGAACCGAATCTGCTCGTATTGTCCGAAGGCGAAACCGAAAAAAGTCGTTTGATGAATCTGCGGTCGCCGGTCGTTCTCGACACGAATCGAAACATTTCAAACAAGCTCGGAATGCAGGGAACGCCGTCGGCGGTTTTAATCGACGAAAACGGAAAAATAGTTTCGCAGACGGCGGTCGGCGCGGCGCAAATCTGGGCGCTGCTCGGCAGGAAAAAATAAAGGTTTTTACCGCACAGAACACGGAGAACACAAATAACACAGAGTTAGAGGATGGAAAATGGAAATAGTGAAATCGACTGTTTTACATTATCCGTTATCCGTTTCTCCGGGTTGAATAAAATTTAATGAAACCGATTGAATGGAAAGTAACGGCGCGGGAAGGAAATGCGCGGGCGGGAATTCTGCGCGCGAGGCGTTCGGTTATCGAAACGCCTGTATTTATGCCGGTCGGAACGCAGGCGACGGTTAAAGGCGTGCGTTTTGAGTGGCTCGAAGAGGAAATGGACGCGCGTATAATTCTCGGAAATACGTATCACCTGTTTTTGCGTCCGGGCGCGGAAATCATTCGCGCCGCCGGCGGTCTGCACAACTTTTCGACGTGGACGCGCTCGCTCCTTACCGATTCAGGCGGCTTTCAGGTTTTTTCCCTGACCGATTTGCGGAAATTATCGGAAGAAGGCGTCGAGTTTCGCTCGCATATCAACGGCGATAAAAAATTTCTCTCGCCCGAGGTTTCGATGGAAATCCAAGCCGCGCTCGGTTCGGAAATCGCGATGGTTTTCGACGAATGCACGCCGGGGAAAGCCGATTTTGAAACGACGCGAAAAAGCCTGGAAATGACGGCGCGCTGGGCAAAGCGGTCGAAAAATCGGTTTGACGAATTGCAGAATCAGGGTTTGGATACCGGATTTCTTGAAGCTGAAAATTTAAGCGGACGGCAGTCGCTGTTTGGAATCGTGCAGGGCGCGAGTCATTTGGAATTGAGAAAAGAAAGTTTGGAAAAAACGGTCGAAATCGGTTTTGACGGTTACGCTATCGGCGGTTTAAGTGTCGGCGAAGAAAAGAGCGTGATGTATGACGTTATCGAAAACATCGCGCCTCAAATGCCCGAAGACGCGCCGCGTTATTTGATGGGCGTCGGCACTCCCGAAGATTTAATCGAAGCGGTTTATCGGGGCGTCGATATGTTCGACTGCGTGATGCCGACGCGCAACGGGCGAACGGGAAGCGCGTTCGTTACGAGCGGGAAATTAAATATCCGCAACGCGAAATTTGCCAAAGATACCGAACCGCTCGATTTCGATTGCCCGTGTTCGGTTTGCCGCCGTTATTCAAAAGCGTATCTGCGTCATCTTTATAAAACCGGCGAGATGCTCGCCGCGATTTTGATTTCGCATCACAACCTCGCGTTTTTTCTTGAAACGATGCGCCGCGTGCGGGAATCCATCAAACTCGGCAGCTTTGGCAACTTTCGGGGCGATTTTATCAACAAAATCCGTGAAGGCGAAAAAGAAAAGCAAAACTGATTTACGAAACCCGATTTTGACGGAAGCAAATTTTCGGCTTTTGCGGTTTCGCGTTTCGCGGTTCATAATTTATAATTGCAGTTTTTCAGTCTCCACCAAAACGAAATGAATATATTTTTCTTGTTTTTCCAGGCTCAGGAAAGCGCTTCAGGATTCAGCATTTTGACGTTTCTGCCTTTTATTCTAATCTTCGGAATTTTTTATTTTCTCGTTATAATGCCGCAGAAGAAGCAGCAGGCGGAAATAAAAACGATGATTACCGAGTTAAAAGCGGGCGATGAAGTTGTTACGAACGGCGGTATAATCGGGAGAATCAAGGAAGTAAGAGACACCAGCTTTATCGTCCAGAGCGCGGAAAAATCGTTTCTGGAGATTGCGAAAACCTCCGTCGTCGGCAGAAAACCCGTGGACGAAAAATAATTTGCAGCCGAAGCTTTAACCGTCTGTTTGTTTAAGACCGACATTTAACAATGAATAAAAGTAGTTTGTGGATTAGAACAATTATCATCGTCGTCGTTACGCTGATTGGAATTTACCTGGTATTCGGACCGCGCGGCTCAATATCGGCGAGCGATTTCACCGGGCAGGGCATTAAAAACAATCTCGCCCGGAACATCAATCTCGGTCTGGATTTGAGAGGCGGCTCTCATTTGCTGATGCGCGTCAAAACCGAAGATTATTTGAAAACCCTAACGGAAAGTAATCGCGACGCCGCGTTGTTAGCTGCCAAAAATGCCCAGCTGCCGGTTGGCGAAGCCAGTTCTGTCGCGGTAAATAATAATTATTCGGTAACGCTCCAGGTGTCGGACGCCGCGAAAATTCCTGAGGTCGCAACGGCGGTCAAGAGCAAAGTTGACTTTGCCAGCGCCAATGTCGTTTGGAACGAATCGACAACCGATAATTCGATAACCTGGAGTTTGCCGGTGCAGGCTCAGCAAAAGCTGCGCGAATCGGCAGCCAATCAAGCCATCAGCATTATCGAAAGCCGTATTAACAGCTTCGGCGTTAAAGAACCGACGCTGCAAAAAGTCGGCGCGTCCGATTCGGGACAAATTCTGCTGCAAATGCCGGGCGTTGACGACCCTGAGCGTGTTAAGGAATTAATCGGCGAAACGTCGCGTCTGGAACTGGCGAAAGTCGTCGAACCGTTTCAGGTATATCCAACTAAAGAAGCAGCGCTTCAGTCGGTCGGCGGAACGCTCCCGCAAAATCGAAAGATTCTGCCTTATATGGACAGAGACACGTCGTCGGCGAGCAATGCGGATACCAGCGACGCGAATCAAAAACAGCCGAGCGGCTACGTGGTTTTGGAATATCCGGCAATCGTTGACGGAAGCGAGCTTCGGGACGCTTCGGCTTATTCGCAGACGAGTGCCGACAACGATTATCAAATTTCCTTCAGCCTAAAGCCCGGCGGCGCGCAGAAAATGGGCGATTTCACGAGAAAAAACATCGGCAAAAATATGGCGATTGTTTTAAACGAGCAGGTAAAATCCGCGCCGACTATTCAGGGAGTGATTTCCGACCAGGGACAAATCACCGGACGTTTTACGAAAACTTCGGCGGAGGATTTGGCTTTAACCTTAAAGTCCGGCGCGCTTCCGGCGGCAATCGAATATCAGGAAGAAAGAACGGTCGGACCGAGTTTAGGCGCCGATTCGATTCGCGCCGGCGTCGCCGCTTCAATCGGCGGGCTTGTCTTAGTCGTTTTGTTTATGCTGTTTTACTATCGCGGATCAGGCATCAACGCAATTGTCGCGCTTCTTCTGAATATGCTTTTAACGATGGCGGCGCTCGTTGTTTTCGGTTCGACCTTAACTCTGCCGGGAATTGCCGGTTTGATTCTGGGAATCGGTATGGCGGTCGATTCCAACGTGCTTATTTTTGAACGCATCCGCGAAGAACTGCGGCTCGGCTTAGATGTTCGGAAGTCGATTGATATAGGCTTCGACCTAGCATTTATAACGATTATCGACACGCACATCACGACGATTATCTCGTCGGTGATTCTTTATCTCTACGGTTCGGGTCCGATTAAAGGTTTTGCCGTAACGCTGATTTTAGGATTGTTAATCAATTTATTTTCGGCGGTGTTCGTGTCGCGCACGATTTTTATGTGGCTTTTGAGCCGCAAACAAAAAATGGAAAAACTGAGTATTTAGTTTGACCGCTCACATTTTAATTTTTTAGTTCACAAGAGACGTAATGATTGAGTTTTTTAAAGACGCAAAGTTTGATTGGATGGGAAAGCGCAATTATTTTATTGCCGTTTCCATTTTTGTAATGTTGGCTGGTTTGTTTTCGACGGCGCTCAGAGATTTGACGCCCGGCGGAACGAGCGCTTTTAATCTGGGCGTCGATTTTAAGGGCGGAACGGTCGTTACGTCCAAATTCAAGCAGAAACCGAATGACGACGAGATTCGCGGCGCTTTGCAGACTGCCGGCATCAACGACTCGGTAATTCAGGCTTCAACTGACAAAACGGACGAAGTTTTGATAAAAGTTCCGATTCTTGAAAATACCGACGAAAATCAGACGCCGGCGGACAACGCCGGAACGGCTCGGGGCGCAAACGAGCAAAATCAGGTCAGCACAGGGCGCGCGCTGGTCAAAAAAGCTCTCGACACGTTCGGAAAAGAAGCGGACGCGGATAAGCAGCTGAATCAGGACGAAGCCGCCGCTTATAAAATCGTCGGAACTGATTCGGTCGGTCCGGTAGCCGGCGAACAGCTTAGAAATCAGGCGGTCATCGCTACTTTGCTCGGTATGCTGGGCATTCTGCTTTTTATTGCCTTTCGGTATGACTGGACGTATGCGGCGGGCGCAGTCATCGCCGTATTTCACGATGTTCTGATGGTTCTGGCGTTTTTCTCCGTGTTTCAGTGGGAAATCGGGCTGACGGTTATTGCGGCTATTTTGACTATCATCGGATTTTCGGTGAACGACTCGATTGTTATCTTCGACCGCATACGCGAAAATCTGGCGACGAACCGCACTGACTCGCTTTACAAGATTACGAACGATTCGGTAAATCAAACGCTTTCAAGGACGGTTATAACTTCCGGGCTGGTGCTTTTATCCGTCGTTTCTCTCGTGGTTTTCGGCGGCGAGGTTTTGCGCGGATTTTCGCTGGCGCTTCTGGTCGGCGTGGTGATGGGAACTTACTCGACCGTGGCGATTGCCAGCCCGATTGCTATCTGGTGGCAGCAAAAACTCGGTTCGACAAATATTAAGCGGTCGACGCCGCCGAAAGGCACTGAAAAAATTGCGTCGGCTTCGAGACGCCCGGTTACGCGTCGCCCGATTGCCAGATAACTCTCGCTTATCCGGCTTGTAATCAAAAGAATATTCAGCGGATTTACGAGCGTGATAATTAGTGAGCGGAATTTGAATAATTTCGCCGAAAACGAACGGATTTATCTTGACTTTATCGTATCGACAATTTAGACTTCAACTCGTTGCTGGTCAATTAAATATTTCGTATCTGCTTTTTTTCCGTTTCGTCAAACAGCGGCGGTGGAATTTGTAGAACTTTTGTATGTAAGACCGGCAAAAGTCCAAATGTCCCGCATCTGATGCTAATAATCAAAACGAAGAAAAGTTCGATACTATGAGTTGAAATCGCCGGTATCTCCGCGATTACAACTTAGCGTATGATGTCTGTCATCATAAACGACGGTTTCGTAACCCTTGACCCAGTTGGCACCGGAAGTAAAGGGAGGAAAATAAAATGTTAGATCAATTAGTCGAATCCAGAAGCAATACAAGAGAAAATACCAGAAGAACCGGGTTTTTTGCGACTACGTTTGTTGTTCTGGTTACTCTTCTGCTCGGTTTGTTCGTATATAGCCTTTTTGCTAAAGGCTACGGATTGGATACGGGAGACCTTGAGCTTTCCGCTTTAGTCGCGCCTGTTCCCGTGCCGGAGGACGAGCCGCCGCCGCCGCCTGAGAAAGAGCCGGAACAAAAACAAGTGAAAGCCGCGCCGAATGCTGACGTTCGTAAGGAAGTTATTATGAATATGGAGGAAACTCCGAAAGTTCCCGATACAATCAGCGTTCAAAAACAAACGATTCCGCCCAGACGCGCAAATGTTTTAACCGTGCAGGGCAATACGAACCTGGACGCCAATAATGCGGTAGCTTCAAATTACAAAGGTCCGGTCAGTACAAACAATAAGGGTATAGAAGGATCCGGCGGTGTTCCCAACGGAGAAAATCAGACGGGCGCGAGCGCGCCGCCGCCGCCGCCGCCGCCGCCGCCAGCGCCGCCGAAGCCGCCACCTACTCCGAAACCGGTAGTTCCCAAATCAATTTCAAAGGGCGTTATTAACGGCAGCGCGATTAGCTTGCCGAAACCCCCGTATCCGCCGGCTGCGAAAGCCGTTCGCGCAAGCGGCGCGGTTAATGTTCAGGTAACAATCAGTGAAGACGGAAGCGTAATTTCAGCAAATGCGGTCAGCGGTCATCCGCTCCTGCGCGCGGCGGCGGCACAAGCCGCCCGCAGTGCAAAATTTGCTCCGACGCTTTTGTCAGGTCAGGCTGTTAAGGTTACAGGCGTAATCGTTTACAACTTCGTTCCATAATTATAGGAACGCAAAAATCGGGAGAAGCGGTTTGCCGCTTCTCCCGATAATCTGCAATTATAAAATTTCGATTTCTTTGGAGGAAAAAACATGACTTTTTTAGTTAGCCTTTTAGGAACATACGTTTCCGGCTTTTTCTTAATGTTCGCAAGTGAAGGAGCAGGAGTATCCTTTAGTTTTTACGATGTCGTCAAAAGTTTAACGATACCGGGCTGGGTTGTTATCATCACTCTTTTGCTGATGTCGATTTATTTAATCGCGATTGGCATCGAACGCTGGTTGACTTATAACAAAGCCAAATCACAATCACGGCAGTATGCGCCGAAAGTCGCACAGGCTTTGAAGAACAGCAACATTGATGAAGCCATCAATATCAGTGATAAACATAAAGATTCGCATTTAGCGATGGTTGTCTCGTCGGGCTTGAAAGAATTCAGCGCGCATCAGGGCAACTCGGATATTTCAGGCGAAGAAATGGAAGCCTCGAAACGTGCTTTAGAGCGTGCGATTGCCGTTAAAACCGCCGAATTAAAACGCGGTCTTTCAGGTTTGGCAACGGTCGGCTCAACCGCGCCTTTCGTCGGCTTGTTCGGAACGGTTGTCGGTATTATCGGCGCGTTCCAGGCATTGAAATCAAACGAATCAGCCGGAATCGGCGCGGTCGGCGGCGCTATTTCCGAAGCCCTGATTGCGACGGCTTTCGGTATCGCCGTAGCTATTCCGGCAGTTTGGCTGTTTAATTATTTTACCAATAAAGTTACGAGCTTCGGTGTTGAAATGGAAAATTCGGCTTCTGAGTTAATCGATTACTTTATCAGACAACGCACGAAACGCCTCAACGGTTAGTTTTAAGTCAGGATTTACAAGATAAGGGAGAAATTGTTATGGCAGGTCAAGTTGGTGGATCTAATGAGTATAACTCTGAAATCAACGTAACTCCGATGGTTGACGTGATGCTGGTGCTTTTAATCATTTTTATGATTGTTACGCCGCTTCTTCAGCAGGGAGTTTCCGTAAATCTTCCCCGCGATATGATTAGTCCAGACCAGGACCCGGAGATTGCGAAAGATACATCGGTAATCGTGGCAATTCCCGACAACAATAATTTTTATATCGGGAAAGAGCAGTATCCGCTCAATGCTTTAGGGGAAAAAATCAGCAAATTGATGGAAAATAAAACTCCCGATAAGCGAATTGTTTATATCAAAAGCGGCGTCGATGTCGAATACGGAAAAGTGGTCGAAGCAATCGATACGATTCGCAAACAGGATATAGATAAAATCGGTTTGGTCGCGGATAAGAAAAAGAGCGATGCCGCTCCGCAATAAGTTAATTTGAATTGGGGGTTTAGAGAAAATGGGAATGTCAACAGGTGGTTCAGGCGGCGCGACGCCGAATATCAATGTTACGCCGTTAATTGACGTTTTGCTGGTGCTTTTAATCATTTTTATGGTTATTTCTCCCTCAAAACCGAGTAGGTTTGAGGCAAAAGTTCCGGCAGAACCGAAACCGGATGATCAAACAGTTGCCAAACCGAACCCGCTTACACTGGTGGTAGCCGTCAATAAGAGCGATATGAAATTGACGCTGAACAACCAGGAAGCCGGCGACGTGTCCGACGCAAGCAGTTTGACGGCTAAATTGAAAGAAATATTTGACGGGCGCGACGCAAACGGCGTATTTCGGGAAGGCACGAACGAGGTGGAAAAAACGGTTTTTATAAAATCGCCCCGTTCCGTAAAATATGGTGATGTCGTAAAAGTTATCGATGCAGTAAAAATGGCTGGCGCACAGCCGATAGGATTGCAGATTGACGATTTACAGGAATAAATTTGCCCGAATATAAGCAAAGACTGAAGGTTTATTCTACAGTCTTTGCTTATGCGGGCTTGAAATGGAGTCGAAAAATGAGGTTTTCTCGTTTAGGGATATTTTTATTAATTTTATCAACCGTTTTAATCGGAGCGAACTGCTCTTATTACAGTCAAATCATCGCCAGGAAGAAACTGGTTGATGGTGGGGAAGCCTATAAAAATAGGAAATACCCGGAAGCGCAGCAGCTTTTCCGCGAAGCAATCGGGCGTAATCCCGGTTCGGCGGAAGCGAAAATGGCGCAGTTGTTCTTAGCCCGCACGCTGCATTCGGAATATGTTTCAAATCGAACAGGCAGTGAAAAGGGCGAGCAGGCTATCGAAGAATATAAAAAAGTTTTGGCGGGCAACATAAGCGACCAAAGTTCATTTAAAGCCGTCGCCAATCTTTTGGAAAATCTCGGTCGTCAGGACGAATGGCTGGAATGGGTAACAAACCGCGCCAATAATGAACAGGTGCCGCCGGAACAGCGGGCTGAAGCATTAACGTCGCTCGCCGCCAAACAATATTCCTGCGCTAATAACATTACCGATGTCGAGCCGGTCAAAAAAGAAGTAACAAAAGGCACGGAAAGAGTGTATCAATTTACCAAACCTTCCGACCCGGCGGTTTTTGAAGAATTGAAACGCTGTATCGCCGCCGGAACGGACTTGAGCGACAGAGCGGTTAAACTCGACCCGAACAGCGATTCCGCCTGGTCTTATAAAGCCAATATGCTTGTTCAGCAGATGCGGGCAGCTGAAATGGAAGGCAATAATGCCGAAAAGGAACGTTTCAAAGCCGAAGCCGACAAGGCAAAAGAGAGATTTACAGAATTAGCAAACGCGAAAAGAGAGAAGCAGGAAGAAGAAGACCGAATTAAAGCGGAGAAAGAAGCGGAAGCTGAGAAAAAATAAACTGCTTTGATAATACTTTTAAGAAAGGTGATGCTCAATTACAATAAATATTGAGTATCACCTTTTATTTGTTTTCAAAAGGAAGTTTATTCCTTTAGCGAGATTTACGACGGTAAATTTTAATTGTTGAATGATTAAGTAATCGTTCACAATTAATATAGGTAAATCGGACTTTGAATTGATGATTTATCATATTTTTTTGCTAAAGATACAAACTAAAATTTGAACGCGTGAACGTTTGCAGATTATTCGACGTAAGATTTCATTTCCGCATATATTTGAAGTATTTATGATTCGCATCGAGGATGTTATAGAAAAGGTTGAGAGAAATCGCCCCGATTCAAATACAGAATTGATTCGGCGGGCGTATATGTTTTCAGCATTGCATCATCGCGGGCAAAAACGCGCGTCGGGCGAGCCGTATCTGGTGCATCCTTTGGAAGTCGCGGATATTCTGGCGGATATGCGGCTTGACGAAACGAGCGTTTCAACCGGATTGCTGCACGATGTCGTCGAAGACACTCTGGTTGACCTCGATACGATTCGTGAATATTTCGGCGACGAAATTACAAGGTTGGTTGACGGACTGACTAAAATCGCTCATATCAGCAATCTTTCAAAAGAAAAACAACAGGCTGAAAATGTCCGTAAGATGGTTTTAGCAATGATTACGGATGTTCGCGTCGTTCTAATTAAGCTCGCCGACCGTCTGCATAATATGCGGACGATGCAGTTTTTAAAACCCGAAAAACGCGCCAGAATTTCTCAGGAAACACTCGATATTTACGCGCCGATTGCGCATCGGCTGGGAATGGGAAAATTGCGCGGCGAGCTGGAAGACTTATCTTTTCAAAATCTCTACCCGCAGGAATACAAAAAACTTTCTTTGGAAATCGAATCCCGCCGTCCCGAATTAGAGGCGAATCTTGAGAAAATTACAACTTTAATCCGGGATAAACTGACTGAAAACGATGTCCCGTTCATCGATATTCAGGGAAGAGTCAAGCGTTTGTTTTCGCTTTGGAAAAAGCTCAAAAAGCAGAAAATTTCAATCGAACAGGTTTATGACTTGATTGCCGCCAGAATTATTACGCCGAACGACAGGAAATACTGTTATTTGACGTTAAGCGTTATTCACGATGTCTGGACGCCTGTTCCCGAACGGTTCAAGGATTGGATTGCCATTCCGCGCGACAACTTGTATCAATCGCTTCACACGTCCGTTATAGGCGACAACGGACACGCCTTTGAAGTTCAAATCAGAACCGAGGAAATGCACCACACCGCCGAAGAAGGCGTCGCAGCGCATTGGAAATATAAGGAAAGCAAGCTCGGAAAGCGCGAAGAAGACGAAAGCCTCGACGAATTGCGCAAAACGGTCGAAAAACTTCTTCTGCCGCTTGTCGAATCGACCAGTGATAATGAGGATTCGGAAGATTTCATCGAATCGCTGAAGCTGGATTTATACCCGAAGGATGTCTACGCGTTCACGCCGATGGGAAAAGTCATTCAGCTGCCGCGTGGAGCGACGGCGCTTGATTTCGCCTTTGCCATTCATTCGGAAGTCGGCGACACCTGCACGGGCGCGAAAATAAACGGGCGGATTGTGCCGCTCCGAACCGAGCTGCAAAACGGCGACGTTATCGAGATTCTGACGACGCCGAACTCGAAACCCTCACGCGACTGGCTGAACTATGCGACGACTTCGCGGGCGCGTAATCGCATCCGGCATTGGATTTCCGAACAGCAGCGCGCCGATTCAATCGAAATCGGTCGCAAATTGCTGGAGAAAGAAGCAGTTAAGTTTCATACGTCGCCGAAGAAATTGCTGAATAACGAAGCCGAATTGAAACGCATCGCCAATGAATACGGCTTGGGCAGAGCCGAAGATTTGCTGGCTTCGATTGGATACGGGAAAACTCTGCCGCGCAGCGCTCTCGGAAAATTTCTGGGCGCGGAAAAATTTGCCGAGCTTGACCCGGATAAAAAGAAGGAAACTCGTCTTCAAACCGGAATGAAAGCCGTTAAAAAGTTTATCGGTTTGGGTGAAGATGCGATTCTTGTTAAAGGAATAGACAATGTTCTGACCGTCAGAGCGAGGTGCTGCAACCCGTTGAGAGGCGAAGATATTGTCGGTTATATTTCGCTCGGAAAGGGAATCGTCGTTCACGATAAGCGGTGCAGAAATGTCAAACAACTGATGGTCAACAAAGACCGTATTGTCGAGGTCGAATGGGCTAAAAACGAAAAAGAGGAAATTCAGTCCGTCCGGCTTCTGGCAACGACTGAAAACCGAACCGGAATGCTCGCCGGAATTACAAACGCAATCGCCGATATTAAGACCGGAATACGCGACGCCAGCGCGCGCGTTTCAAAAGAAAATCGTGGATTGATTGAAGTAACGGTCGAGGTTTTCGATAAAAAACATCTCGACAAAGTAGTAAATTCCATCCAGCAAGTTCCCGGCGTAATCGACGTGGAACGAGTAAATACATAAAAATTCAGGCTTCGGCGATAAATTAAATTATCTGAAAACAAACGTCGAATATTAAAACATAATTATCTTCCAAACTTTGCTTTTCGACTTTAATCTGGTAGAATTCGCCTTTTGCTCAAGTATTCAAACAGCTAATCTTATTATGAAAGAAATCGTTTCAACCGAAAACGCGCCGGGCGCAATCGGACCTTATTCGCAAGCCGTAAAAATCGGCGGTTTTGTTTTCTGCTCCGGTCAGATTCCGATTGACCCGCAAACCGGCAATTTCGTTTCCGACGACGTTGCCGAACAAACAACACAGGTTTTGAAAAATTTAAGCGCGGTTCTGGAAGCGGCGGGGACGAATATAAACAACGTCGTCAAAACAACCGTTTTTCTTGCCGATATGAATGATTTTACGGCGATGAACGACATTTACGCCGGATTTTTCAGCGAGAACAAACCGGCGCGGGCGACGGTTCAGGCGGCGCGTTTGCCGCGAGACGCGCGCGTGGAAATCGAATGCATTGCAGGCGTTTAACTTATTCTTTAAAACGAAAATGCCGAATGTCGAAACTAATCGAACATTCGGCAATTAAAATTTTGAGTGTTGACACTCAAAAGATTTTACACAGCTTTGACAATTTTTCCGCCTTTAATACAGCGAGTGCAAACTTTCATTCGCACGTTTCCGCCTTGCGGTCGCTGGGTGCGAACCGATTGCAGATTCGGATTAAAGCGTCGTCGTGTTTTGTTGTTAGCGTGTGAAACATTGTTTCCGAATTGCGGACCTTTGCCGCAGACATCGCATCGTTTTGCCATAATAATCAGCCTCCAAAAAATATAATAACGAGGTATAGAAAAATGAGTCGGATACGTTTCGCGCGTCAAACTCAAAAATAAAGTTTATAACAAATACAGTTAATAAAATCAAGCAATGAAACAGATTGTTAATTTTGAAGGAGTAAAAGCCACAGTGCAAAATACCAAGAACAAGTTTTTAACCGTTACATTTTTAGCTTTCGCCGCCGTCTCTTTTGCCGGATGCAGCAGCACCTCCAACGCGCCGGCATCGGTCGGCAGCGTTGATGTCAATGACACGGCGGCAACCGTCAACGGCAAAGTCATCAAAATGGAAGAAGTCGAGCGCGGCATCAAACAGCAGGCGGGCGGACAGGAAAGCAAATTATCGCCGCTCGAACTGGCGCAGGCGCGGCTTCAGATTTTGGACGGTTTGATTCAGAACGAAGTTTTATATCAAAAAGCCGAAAAGGAAGGAACAGTTCCGTCGGACGAAGATGTAACGGGCGAAATCAACAAGCGCAAAACCGCCAGCGGACTTTCGGCTGAAAAGTTTGACGAGCAGTTGAAACAGGCGGGAATGACCGAAGCGTCTTTGCGCGATACGGTCAAAAAAGGTCTCGCCGTGCAGAAACTTGTCGATAAGATTACAAATAAAATCGAGCCGCCGAAAGACAGCGAAATCGACGCGTTCTATAACGGCAACAAACAGGCGTTCGTCAAAAAACGCGGCGTCAAACTGGCGGCAATCGTTGTTGACCCAGCGAATAACGGCGAAGGCGATACAACGACAAATGAGCAGGAAGCCGTTATCAGAGGAAACGAAATCATCAAACGACTCCAGCAAGGACAGGATTTTGCAACCGTAGCGCGTGAAACAAGCGAAGACCAAAGCCGACTTCAAGGCGGCGATTTGGGCTATATTTCCGAAGATGAATTGAAACAGAATTTCTCTCCGCAGGTTGCGGCAAATTTGATGGACGCTAAATTTCCGGTCGGAAACACGATGGCTGTTCCGATGCAGGGCAAGTTTTACATCCTCAAACTTCAGGAACGCAGCGACAGGGACGAAAATCTGACGCTCGAAAGTCCGGGAATTCGTCAGCAGGTAATCGATTCGCTCATCAACGCGCGCAAACAGCTTTTAAGCCAGTCTTATGCGGCGGTTGCGATGAACGAAGCGAAAATCGAGAATTACCTGGCGCAGAAAGTCGTCGGAAATCCGAACGAACTGAGCGGAGCGCGACCGGCGAGCGCGTCGGAAACACCGGCGGCAAATTCGGCGAACACAAATTCGGCAGTCAATTCGAGCGCGGCGGCAAATACAGCTAACACAAACGTTAATACAAACGCCGGCAAACCGGCGGCATCCAATTCGCCGGCGGCGAGCGCCAACGTTAAAACCAACAGCGGCAGATAGTTTAAAAGCCGAGAGGCGCAGTTTTTACCTTCTAGTCAGTTGTCAGTTAAAAGCAGCCGGTAAAATATAAATACCGGCTGCCGCTAACCGACAACTGACTATTATTTTTTTTATGTTGTTCAGACTTTCAGAAATTTACAAATCATACAGCGCCCACGACATTCTGCGCGGCGTCTCTTTCCAGATAAACCCGAACGAAAAAGTCGGACTCGTCGGCAGAAACGGCGCGGGCAAGACGACGGTTTTTCGGCTGATAAACGGCGAAGAAACGGCGGATTCAGGCGAAATCGTTAAAATCAACAATCTCAGAATGGGAATGCTCGAACAGCACGTCGATTTTACAGACAGCGAAACAGTTCATACGGCGGCGCTTTCGGCGTTTCAAAAACTGCACGACATCGAAGCCGAGATGCGCCGTCTCGAAATTTTGATGGCGGAAGATATGTCCGACGACGTTATGAATCGCTACGCCGAGCTGCAAACCGAATTTGAACACGAGGATGGCTTTACATACACGGCGCGTGCCGAAGCGATTCTGCTCGGTTTGGGATTTACCAAACCGATGTGGGAGCTGGAAACGAAAAATTTGTCTGGCGGGCAGAAAAACCGACTTGGTTTAGCGCGCCTTTTGCTTTCAAATCCTGATATTCTGCTGCTCGACGAGCCGACAAATCATATGGATGTGGCGGCGGTTGAATGGCTCGAAGATTTTCTGCAAACTTATGAAAAATCTTTTGTCATCATCAGCCACGACCGTTATTTTCTCGACCGGACGTGCCGCCAGATAATCGAAATCGAAAACGGCAGGGCGATTGTCTATAAAGGAAATTATTCTTACTTTCTGGTCGAACGCGAAGAACAGCGCGAGATTCAGCGGCGCGCGTTTGAAAATCAGCAGACGATGATTGCAAAGAACGAAGATTTTATCCGCCGCAACCTCGCCGGACAGAAAACGAAACTGGCGAAATCGCGCCGCAATATGCTGGAGCGCATCGAGCGCGTCGAAGCTGTCGCCGCCGACCGTTCGCAGGGAAATTTTACGTTAAAGAAAATCGAGCGCGCCGGAAATCAGGTTTTAACGGTCGAAGATTTAGCAGTCGGTTACGACGAAAAAGTTCTGGCGAAAAATATAAATTTCGCTCTGTTAAGAGGTGAAGCGCTCGGCGTTATCGGCGGAAATGGAACGGGAAAGACGACGTTTTTAAAAACGATTCTCGGAACGCTGCGCGAGCTTGACGGAAAAATAATGTGGGGAACGAAAACCGACATCGGTTATTATTCCCAGCAGTTGGAAGAACTCGACGTGCGCAATGAAATTATTCAGGAACTCCGCCGCGTCGCGCCGCTGGCAGAAAACGGTGCGCTTCGTTTGTTTTTGGCGAGATTTTTGTTCATCGGCGAAGACGTATTTAAAAAAGTTTCCGATTTGTCGGGCGGTGAAAAGGGAAGACTGGCGCTCGCCAAATTGATTTACTCGAACAAAAACGTTTTGATTTTGGACGAGCCGACGAACCATCTCGATATTCCTTCGCGCGAAGCTCTCGAATCGGCGCTCGACGCATACGAAGGAACGCTCGTAACCGTCAGCCACGACCGTTATTTTCTCGACCGCGTGGCGACTCAGATTCTGGCGTTTGAAGACGACGGGCGCGTCGAAGTTTTCGACGGAAACTACACCGAATATCACGACCACAAAATAAAAACCTTAAAGTCGAGAGTTCAAAACCGGATTGAAACGCAAAGTTTCGCTGAAACAGTCAAACAGCCGAAACCGGAAAACGGCAAAGAAACGAATTTGAGCAAAAATCAGCTTCGTCAAATCGAACTGCGAATCAAGGAAATCGAAAAAGAAATTCCGAAACACGAAGAAAAATCCGTCGAATTTACTCGCCAGTTGAGCAAGCCGGAAACTGCTTCAAATCTCGCAAAACTCAACGAAGTAACCAGAAAACTCGAAGAAAACGAAAATAAAACTCAAAATCTCTATAAAGAATGGGAAGAATTACTGGCAAATTAAAAAGAGAAAAGCCGCAAACTGCTCGATGCAAATTTGCGGCTTTTTTGAAATTCGGATGTTTGGTTTTAGTTGTCCAAACGATAATTCGGAGATTCTTTCGTAATAATAACGTCGTGAACGTGCGATTCGCGCAAACCGGCGGACGTGATGCGGACGAATTTCGCGTCTTCCTGTAAATTTTCGATTGATTTGCAGCCCGTGTAACCCATTCCCGAACGCAAACCGCCGACTAACTGCGTAACCATATCTTCCAAAGTTCCCTTGAAAGCGACGCGTCCTTCGATGCCTTCGGGAACGTATTTCGAGTCGGAAACCGTTCCTTCCTGCGCGTATCTGTCGGACGAACCGCGTTTCATCGCGCCGATTGAACCCATTCCGCGATAGGTTTTGAAATTTCTGCCCTGAAATAAAATCACTTCGCCCGGCGCTTCTTCAGTTCCGGCGAAAAGCGAGCCAATCATTACCGAATCCGCGCCCGCCGCGATTGCCTTGGCGACATCACCGGAAAATTTTACGCCGCCGTCGGCAATTATCGGGACGCCCGAATCTTTTGCGGCTTTGACGCATTCGACAATCGCCGTAATCTGCGGAACGCCCGCGCCGGTTACAACGCGTGTCGTGCAAATCGAGCCGGGACCGATTCCGACTTTGACGGCATCGACGCCCGCGTCAATCAACGCTTTTGTCGCGTCGGCGGTCGCCACATTTCCGGCGACAAGCTCGACTTCGGGGAAGTTATTTTTGATTTTTTTGACCGCTTCGATAACGCGCGAGCTGTGTCCGTGCGCCGTATCGACGACGATAACGTCAGCGCGCGAATTGATTAACGCTTTTGCACGCTCGAAGAAATCGCCGGTTGCGCCGATTGCAGCCGCGACGAGCAGTCTGCCTAAATTGTCCTTTGCCGCGTTCGGATATTTGATGGCTTTTTGAATATCTTTAACCGTAATCAAACCTTTAAGAAGTCCGCCGTCATCGACGACCAGAAGTTTTTCGATGCGGTGTTTCTGTAGCTTTACTTTCGCTTCGTCCAACGTCGTCCCGACCGGAACGGTTACGAGCGGCTGTTTCGTCATCACGTCGGAAACCGGAATATCGAAACGCGTTTCAAAGCGTAAATCCCGATTGGTGATTATGCCGACGAGCAAACCGTTCGCATCGACGACCGGAACGCCGCTGATTTTGAAATTTTCCATTATATCGAGCGCTTCGGCGACGGTTTTGTTATCTCGAATCGTTACGGGGTCAACAATCATTCCTGATTCGGAACGCTTAACTTTATCGACTTCTTCGGCTTGATGCGCGATTGACATATTTTTATGAACGACGCCGATGCCGCCTTGCTGCGCGAGCGCGATTGCCAGATTTGCTTCGGTTACGGTGTCCATCGCCGACGAGCAAAGCGGAATATTAAGACGGATGTTGCGCGAAAACCTGGTTGAAACATCGGTCTCGGACGGCAGAATGTCCGAATAAGCCGGAACGAGCAGAACATCGTCGAACGTCAAACCTTCCTGAGTTTCTTCGATTATCATAATTTTATAAATTGCGGAATATAAATAAAAAACCCGCATTAAATGTGCGGGCAAATGCGTTTATTAAATTTTCTATTGAAAGAACCTCGCGTTTTTCAACTTTATCACAACGCCGCAAACATAATCTATCGCGGAGAATTGGCGGTGCTTTCGTCAAACGAAATTTTCCCGTTTTGCCAGATGGACGCGAGATTATCTTTTGTAATTTCAAATTCGACGACGTTTCGCTTCGGGTCAGCCGAAGTTGCGGGCAGGGAAATTTGTTTGCCGTTCAGGGTCATCTGCACGTTTGAGGCGAGCGATTTGGCATAACGGATTTTCAAAGCTTGCTTCGGTTCAAAATTAAGCGGTTTTTCGGGCGTCATCAGCGTGCTGAGCGGTTTGCCGTCGCTTGTCGAACTGACGGAAACCGGCTCGTTTAATGCTTTTACTTCAACCTTTAAATCGTTCATCGAAGGAATCGATGCGGTCGCCGTGTTCGCGTTGGCGACATTCGCCGGATTCGCCGAATCAGCGTTTGAATTTACCAAAGCCTTATTATTGACGACAACAGCTTCGGGCGAATCTCCCTCAAGATAATTTTTCAGCGCCAGAATGCCGAAAGCCATTAAACCCAGTATTACAACGGCAGATATAATAGTTTTAACCGACGACGAAGAATGGTTGTCGGTTAACACCTGCGGACGATAAGTTTGCGGCTCGTCCGTGTTTTGAATGTTCTGGCTGCCCACGAGAGCGCCGTAATCCTGAAGCGCTTCCTGCTCGTCGACGCCGACGTATTTGGCAAAAGATTTGACAAACCCTTTATTAAAAATGCCGCCCGGCAAAGCGCGGTAATCGTCGTTTTCAATCGATTGAATATAAAGCGCCGAGATGCGCGTCTGTTCGGCGACTTCACTTATACTGATGCCGCGCTCCTCGCGTGCCTGCCGCAGTTTTTCGCCGAGAGTTATTGACATTTTGTTTGTGTTTTACTGTGCTTCCGGGGTTTGAAAATTCAAATCGAACTTAATGATGAAATATATCTTTTATAAAGCGAAAATGTCAATTGTTTTATACGAAATTATAATTAAACGCGCGCTTGATTATTTCCCGATGTGCGTGATACGTTAAGGCATTATTCAAATCGAACGACTGCAATATTCAGCAAACAAATATAAAAGAGAGGAATCAAACGAATGAGTCTTGAAGCACTCGGAATGGTCGAAACCAAAGGTTTTGTCGGCGCTGTCGAAGCGGCGGACGCGATGGTCAAATCAGCTAATGTCCAGCTAATCGGAAAGGAATATATCGGCGCGGGCTACGTTACGATTTTCGTGCGCGGCGATGTCGGCGCGGTCAAAGCGGCGACGGACGCGGGCGCGGCAGCGGCTCGGCGCGTCGGCGAGCTTATCAGCGTTCACGTCATCCCGCGTCCGCACGGCGAAGTCGAAAGAGTTCTGCCGAAAGGCGTCGGCTACAGCCCGGACGAGAAAGCCGTGGGCGGCGGCGGTTCACGCGGACAGTTAGGCGCGGGCGAAGCCGGAAGCGAAATTTCAGCCAGAGACAACACCAAAACGAGAACGAAATAAATAACGAATTACGGATTACGAAATTACGAATTACGAATTACGAATTGGAAGAAAGACTGTATTGCTTGAATTTGAAGTTCGTAAATAATACGTCTGTCGATTGCTCATTCGTAATTCGTAATCCGTAATTCGTAATTGAAAAGAGATGCCGGAAGATAAGGACTTAATTTCACAGCAGGAAGCGCGCGACGCGGTTGAAGCGGCGTATCTGGCGTTTCTGGCGGTTGCGAAATTCGACCAGGCGAAAATCGACCGCATTTGCGAGGCAATGGCGGGCGCGGCGCTGGCTGAATCAGCGCGTCTCGGCGTGATGGCGAACGAAGAAACGGGTTTCGGTCGCCCGGAAGACAAACGCGAGAAAAATCGTTTCGCCGCCGAGGACGTTTGGAATTACTTCAAGAATCTGAAAACCGTCGGCATCGTCCGCGAGACCGCCGGCATTGTCGAAATCGCTTCTCCGCGCGGCGTCGTGGCGGCAATTATTCCTTCGACCAATCCGACATCGACGGCGATTTTCAAAATCATAATCGCCGTTAAATCACGCAACACGATTGTTTTGTCGCCGCATCCGTCGGCGGCTCGCTCAATCACCGAAACCGCGCGCGTGATGCGCGACGCCGGCGTTCGCGAAGGTTTGCCGCCGGACGCAATTCGGTGTTTATCGAACGCGACCATCGAAGGCACGGAAACTTTGATGAAGCACAAACGGACGGCGGTTATATTGGCGACCGGCGGAACGGGCTTGGTGCGCGCCGCTTATTCGTCGGGCAAACCGGCGTTCGGCGTCGGACCGGGGAACGTGCCGGTTTTTATCGAAAGAACGGCAAACGTCGAAAAAGCCGTCGGCGATATTCTAACTTCCACTTGTTTCGACAACGGCACGATTTGCGCGTCCGAGCAGTCGGTCGTCGCCGACGCGCCCATCGAAACGGAAGTGCGCGAACAATTCAAAGCGCAGGGCGGACATTTTCTAAATCAAGCCGAAGCCGAAGCGGTCGGGAAAATATTGTTGACCGAACAGCGAACTTTGAATCCGAAAATCGTCGGAAAATCCGCTGAGTTTATTGCCAATCTCGCCGGAATCGCCGTTCCCGCCGGAACGCGCTGTCTGCTCGCCGACTGCGGCGGCGTCGGGCGCGATTTTCCGTGGTCGATTGAAAAGCTTTCGCCGACGCTGGCGTTTTTCGTCGCCGACGGAATCGACGCGGGCGCGCAGAAATGCCTAGAAATTCTCCGATTCGGCGGAATGGGACACACCGCCGGAATGCACACCGCGACCCGCGACGCCGCAATCGCTTACGGCGCGAAGATGCCCGCGTCGAGAATTATTATAAATTCGCCGACGACGCACGGAGCAATCGGATTTTCAACCGATTTAGCACCGTCGATGACGCTCGGCTGCGGTTCGTGGGGCGGAAACGTAACGAGCGACAACGTTTCGCCGATTCATTTAATGGACATCAAACGCGTCGCTTTTGAAACGAAACCGGTCGGCAGCAGTCAGCAGTCAGCAGTCGGCTGAAAATTCGGATTACAAGTTACAGGATTCAGCTTTCGCCAGTCAAAGACCGCAAAGCGTCAGCCGTCAAAACATCAAACGTGAAGAAATCGCCGCTATCGTCGATAATTTTCTGAAAACAAAAATCTCCGCATCGCCCGAAATTACGGAACAGAAGCCGGAAACTGCGGAACGAAAACCGCTCGAAGCAAAAACGATTATTCATCAGATAACGAACCGTGAGAAAACAAATTCAAACGGCGGACAGCCGAAGGAGTCGGTCGATTTCGTCAGCGAAGACGACGTTAAACAGGCTTTGGACAAAGGAGAAAAGATTTTCATTACGGCGAAAACGATAATTACGCCGTCGGCGCGCGATTTGGGAGATGAGCGGGAAATCTTTGCCGAGGTTTGAGAATTGCGGACGTAAAAACAACTTCGATTCTATTTTCAACTTCTAAAAAACTAAAAAAGCACGCTTAACATTCAGCACGCGCAATAAAATTATTTTTAGCGGTTTTTTATAATGGCTTTAATATTGGTCGAAAATAAGATTTGCAGCGCCTGCGGAGCGGACGTTCGTCCGAACGCTCTTTTTTGCTACGGCTGCGGAAGCGCTGTCGCGGACGAGAAAAAAGCGGACGAAAATTTCACGGCTGAGAAATCCGTTCCGGTTGTAAATGAAGGAAGCGAAAAAAACGCAGTCGATGAAACGATTGAGAGAAACGAGCCGGAAAATACAATTATCGAAGAACCGGCGAAACCGATTGCAGCCGAGGAAACCAAACTTAAATCGGCGGCGAGTCTGCGCCGGAAATCGAAATCTTTTCAAAACAAAAAAGTAGAAATCGTCTGGGAAGAACACGAAAACGCGCCGAACGTCTGGTTTATTTCTGTGTCTGTCGTTTTAACAATCGTCGCCCTTATAGTTTTATTTTTGGCGGTTCAGCTTAAATAAAATCAAGTTTATTTTGAATACACGCTGGAGTTTGCGGCGCGGACGTGTTGAAAATTGATTGTGATATTATAAAAAAAATCAAAAAGCGGAAAGGGATAATTTATGGAAGCGCTCGGAATGGTCGAATGTATGGGATTGGTGGCGATGATTGAAGCGGCGGACGCGATGGTCAAATCGGCTAACGTGCGGCTGGTCGGATATGAAAAAATAGACGCCGGATTGGTTATCGCCATTGTGCGCGGCGAAGTCGGCGCGGTCAGGGCGGCGGTTGACGCGGGCGCGGCGGCAGCCAGAAGAATCGGCACGGTTACGGCGGTTCACGTTATTCCGCGCCCGCATTCGGAAGTTGACGAAGGCATTCCGGTTCTGCAAACGGGCGAGACGACGAGAAAGAAAATTTCCGGTTCAGTGCCTGAAAAATAAATTTCAATCGGCGCTGGAAATATAAAAATAAAAAAGGGCAAGTTTAATCGGCTTGCCCTTTTTTATTTTTATATGCAGGCTTCTGCATTAAACTGCGTAACTTCTGTAACTTTTCGCTTTAGAAGAAACAAAGCGCGTTCCGCGTTTGAACGCGAGAAGGCGCGGGCAAACTTTTAATTGTCAAAATTAAGACGACAAGGCGCTACTGACTTTTTATTTGCGGATTTGTTCTTTGCAGGATTGGCGCGCTATTTTTATCTCCGACGGCGTTTCTGCCCGTTCGGGTTATGGCAATGCGTTTTTCCTTGTTCGACCCGTCGTCGATGACGACTTTAATATTTCTAAACGAACCGTCTTTTTTGTCGTTGGTCGGCGAGTAACTGACGATATACTGAGTTCTAAGCTCGCTGGCGATGTCCTGCGCGATGCCGCCCAACTCGTTGATTGAATTGGGAAAATACGATTTGCCGCCGGTTTCGCGTGCCAGCCGCTCCATAAATTCTTTGGCTTTCGACTGCTTGCTTTTGCCGATGAAGCCGCCTTCTTTGCTGAGTTCGTTGACAAAACCGACCGTAAAAATCTGAACGTCGGCTTCACGGAGTAAATCGAAAAGCTGCTGTTCTTTGTAAAAGCTGGAAACGTCTTCGCCGTCGGAAACCAAAATCAGAGCGCGGCGTTTTTTGTCATTCGGATTGCGGGTTTTTTCGTATTGGTCGACTTTTTCCGCCGCCAGATAAACCGCGTCGATAATCGCCGTCTGCCCGCCTTCGACATAAAGATTGTCGAGCGCTTCGTTCAAGTCGGTTTTACTCGGCGTAAAATCCTGAACTATTTCGATTTTATCCGAGCTGACGAAGCGGATAACGCTCGATTCGTCTTCGGGTTTGTTGGTGTTGATGATGATTTTACCGGCTTCGATGATTTTGTCGAGCTGTGTGCGAAGCGAGCCGGAATTATCAAGGACAAGCGAGTAATTAGTTGGAACTTCGGCGCGGGTAAAAGATGTAACCGGCTGTAGAACATTGTCTTCGTAGACCTTAAATTCGTCCTGGCGCAGGTTATTTACCGGACGATTGGCGCGGCTGATAACGCGGACGTTGAGATTTACTTCTTCGGTTTCGATTTTAATCACTTCGTCGTCATCTTCGGGCGCAGGCGAAACGGACGGTAACGATTTCGGCATCGGAGAAACGGTTTTCGGCGGTGTCGGCGCGGCGTTTCCGACGCGCGCGGGCGTTTGATTCGTTTGAGCTTTTACAACCGAAAAGTCGTAAAAAGCAGAAATTAAACCGAAACAAAAAACGGTTAGCAGGACAAAAATTGATTTTCTTTTCATTTTCTTCTTTATACAAAAACAGTAAATTAACGCAGGTTTGAGTTCGGCGTGGCGTAATAGCCTTCACGACCGCGGACTGTTAGACGCGGAAGACCGCGCGGCGGGTTGACCTTAACTTTTGTCTTGTGCCATTTGCCGTCGGGCGTGAAATCCTTCGGCGTAAAACCGATAGAATATTGATGGCGAAGCTCAAGAGCGATGCGCTCGAAAATCTCGTCCATTTCGACATCCGTCTGCGGGTAGAAGGATTTTCCGCCCGTAACGGACGTTAATTCGTCCAGAAACGATTGTCCCTGCATTCCGAGCTGGCTGCCGGCGTCGCCGCCGCTGATAATTCCGACGGCGTAGACCGTAACGTCCGATTCTTTCATCAAACGGCGAACTTCATTAAAATTGTAGCGCGAAGCATTGTCCTGACCGTCGCTGATAACGAGCAGCGCTTTTTTCTGGCGTGTGCCGGTCGTAACCTTTTCTATGCCGAGATAGCAGGCATCGTAAAGCGCGGTATTATTTTTCGGTTCGACAAGCGTCAGTTTTCGCAGGACGGATTCGCCGTCGCGCGAACGGTCGAGCAGCAGCTGGGCGCGGCTGTTAAAGGCGATTAAAAAATATTCGTCCGACGGATGGCTCGTTCCGATAAAGCGTTCGAGAGCTTTGCGCGCCTTGCCGATTTTCTCGCCGCTCATCGAGCCGGAAACATCGAACAATATGCCGATTGAAATGGGCGCGTCCGTGTCGCTGAAAAACGTGATTTCCTGTTCCTGATTATTGTCGAAAATCTTAAAAGCGTCTTTCGACAAGCCGGAGACAAATCGCCCGTAAAGGTCGGTTACGGTTAAGGTCTGTGTAACTAAATCGGTTTTAACGCTAATCGGTTTTTCGTCGTCTGTATCGGGCGGCGGCGTCGTCTGCGGAGTTTGTGCAAAAGCAGCGGAAGCAGCGAAAAAAACGATTGAAAATCCTAAAATCCACCGTTGCGCGGCGCAAAAGCGGCTGAAATTCGAGAAAACTTTAACAGCCATAATTCTTCCTTGTCTATATACAGTATATTCTAAGCAACGACTTGTTTTTGTGCAAGATATTTTTTTTGATGTCAAAACGATATTATTCGATGCACAGGCGGAAAATGTTTGACCGTATAAATCCGGTCTGCAACATTTACGGGTAATTTGCGTGGTATAATTGGTTCAAAATTCAAAACGGTAAATAAAAATTCCGGCTGACATCTCAAATCAAAGATGTCGAATCTTAAACCTCAAATTCCAAGTTTATTAAATATGGCTGAATTTGTTTGTCGATTGGGAACGCCTTCGGGCGAAATTATGACGCGCATCGTCGAGGCGGGCGGCGCGGGCGAAGCTAAATCGAGACTCGAAGGCGAAGGTTTTCGTGTTTTTACAGTTGCTTCGGCGGAAAAAGGTTTGTCGGCATCGCTGCCGTTCGGCGGAAAAAAAAATCGGGTCAAGCCGGGCGATTTCCTGATTTTCAACCAGCAGCTTTCGGCGCTTCTGCGCGCGGGAATTCCGGTTCTCCAGTCAATCAATTTGTTGAAAAATCGTTCGGGTTCATCGACCTTGCGAAACGTGCTGGTCGATGTCGAAGAAAAAATCAGAAGCGGCGTGCCGCTCTCCGAAGCCTTTGAAGCGCAGGGAGTTTTCCCGAAAATCTACGCCGCTTCGATTCTGGCGGGCGAGAAATCCGGCGCGCTCGACGAAGTTTTATCGCGTTACGTCGATTATTTAAAGCGCAGCGTCGCCGTTTCCCGCAAACTTCGCGGCGCGCTGGCTTACCCGATGTTTCTGATGGCGGCGGCGAGCTTTATGGTGGCGTTTCTGACGCTTTATATCGTGCCGCGAATGTCGGATTTGTTCAAAGGTTTAAGCACGAACAAAGGTTTGCCGACTGTAACGGTTGTCGTTCTGGCGATTTCAAACGGTCTGGCGACAAATATCTGGTGGCTTCTGCCGCTCGTTTTAGTGCTGCTTTTTGCTTTCGTCGTCTGGATTAGAACGCCCGGCGGACGACTCGTTTTAGACGCTTTTCTGCTTCGTCTGCCGATTGGCGGCTCGCTTATCAAACAAATGACGATGGCGCAATTGGCTCGCTCGCTCTCGACGCTGCTTTCGGGCGGAATCACTTTGCCGGATTCCTGGGACATCGCTTCGCAGGCGATTACCAATTTTGAACTCAGGCGGCGCAGTCAATCGGTTCTGCCGATGATTCGCGAAGGAAGAATGTTCACCGAATCGCTCGACAACGCCAATTGGATGCCGGAACTGGCGCTCGATATGATTGGCATCGGCGAAAAATCGGGAAGTCTGCGCGAGATGCTCGACGAAGTAGCGAACTTTTACGACGCCGAATCCGAAGTGCGGCTCGAACAATTAACTTCGCTGCTCGAACCCGTTATTCTGGTTTTTATGGCGTTAATCGTTATCACGATTCTGCTGGCGATTTACCTGCCGATTATCCAGACGATTTCGTCGGGACCGTTCAGCGGTAAAAAATAAACACGGCTTTTAAACAGGTATTTTCGTTAAAGATGAACGCCGAAAACGAATTTCAGTATGACGGAGATTCAACCGCTGCTTCAGAGCCTTCGGACGCATACGAAGTCTTTGACCGACTTGTCGTGTTCGCCGTATCTTACGATTTGACGGAAGCGGAAAATATAAAAAACTTTCTGTATCTTGAAGGCTTTCAAGCATTTATAACCGATGCCGCCGGTTTGGAGATTGACGATTTAGCCGCTCATATCGAAAACGGCATCGATATAAAAGTTTTCTGCGAAGATGAAGCCGAGGCGATACGGCAGTTTGAAGAGCGGTTTGACGAATTTCTTGAGGAACAGCTTTTCCTCCGCACCATCGGCGTCGACAACGGCTGGGGAACTTGCCCCGAATGTCAAAGCAAAAACCTTGAAGTAATATTGGACGGCAGTTTCAGCAGAGACTTCTGGAATATTGTCACGATGTCTTTGCGGACGCGATTTTTGCGCTGCGGCGAGTGCAATTTTGAATGGGAAACCACTAGAGAATAAAAGCGAATATTTTTTATTAAACGGATTAAAGATAAATATGGACAATCAAACGAACGGAAAAGCGGCGGCGACGACAACCGTTTTGCCGCCGACGGTGGAAGTGGCGAGTTTTCTGGACAACGAAGCGCCGGAAGTAAAAGGCGCGAAGGCGCTGGCGGTGCGTTACCGTCTGCCGTATATCGATTTGCTGCCGCCGGGAAAAGAATCTCCGATTGATTACGAAGAACTGGCAAGAATTCCGGTCGAGCTGATGCTGAGAAATCAATTCGTGCCGCTGAAACGCGACGGGAAAAATCTGCACGTGGCGATGGCTGACCCGTCGAATCTCGAACAATTGGACGAACTGGAAAACGCTTTAAATGTGCGAATTATGCCGTATGTGGCGACGGCGGGCGCGATTGACGTTGTTTTGCGCAAGGGCGACGCGACGCAGAGAGTTTTGCAGGAAGCGGCTTCGACTTTCAAAATTTCGCTTATCAAGGAAACCGAACACGGCGAGGAAGTTCTTGATTTGGACAGATTGGCAGGCGATTCGGATATGTCGCCGATTATCAAATTGGTTGACACCATCGTTTATAACGCTATGGAATCTCGCGCTTCCGACATTCACATCGAAGCCGGCGACCGCGACGTAAGCGTGAAATTTCGCATCGACGGCGCGCTTTATCAAAAGGTTGACCCGATTGACATCGTTTTTCACCAGACTTTAATTTCGCGTATCAAGGTTATGTCCGAACTCGACATCGCCGAGCGGCGCGTTCCGCAGGACGGACGTTTTCGCGTGCGCTACAAAGGCAGAACGGTTGACTTTCGCGTCTCGATTCTGCCGTCGGCTTACGGCGAAAACTGCGTTATTCGTATTCTCGACAAAGAACAAATCAGCGAAGAATTCAAAAATCTGAGTCTCGATGTCGTCGGTTTCGACCCGGAAGATGTCAAGCGTTTTCGGATGTATATCAAAGAACCTTACGGAATGGTGCTGGTTACAGGTCCGACCGGTTCGGGAAAAACGACGACGCTTTACGGCGCTTTGAACGAAATCCGCAACGTCGAAGATAAAATTATCACAATCGAAGACCCGGTAGAATATCAGCTTCAGGGCATTATGCAGATTCCGGTCAACGAGAAAAAAGGTCTGACATTCGCGCGCGGGCTTCGTTCGATTCTGCGCCACGACCCGGACAAAATAATGGTCGGCGAAATCCGCGACAACGAAACGGCGCAGATTGCCATCCAGTCGGCGCTGACCGGACATCTGGTTTTTACGACGGTTCACGCCAACAACGTCATCGACGTTATCGGGCGTTTTATCAATATGGGCGTCGAGCCGTATAATTTCGTTTCCGCGCTTAACTGCGTTTTGGCTCAAAGGCTTGTGCGCCTTTTATGTCCGGTCTGCAAGCAGGCTTATAAACCGACGAATGAAGAACTTGTCGAATCGGGAATTCGTCCCGAAGATGTCGGAAACCGCAATGTTTTTATGAACGTCGGATGCGACGCCTGCAATCACACGGGCTATCGCGGACGAACGGCGATTCACGAACTGCTCGATATGTCCGACGCCATTCGAGAAATGATTATCGAACGCCGTCCCGGTTCGGAGATTCGCCGGCAGGCTGAAAAAGAAGGTTTGTCTTCCCTGCGCGAGTCGGCGGTTAAAAAACTTTTCAACGGTTCGACAACGCTGCACGAAATAAATCGCGTAACGTTTGTTGAGGAAATTCGCTGATTTTCCCGATTGTTCAACGCCGCTGGAAACTTTTATAGACTATTGCCGATAACATATTTAAGATATTAAAACGGCGGAAAATCAAAAGTTCGAGGAGTTTGAAAATGGCAAACGGCGGCAATAACGGAGTTTCAATCGGCGGCGGACGACAAATCAGAGATTTGCTGAACACGTTGAACGGCACGGGCGTCAGCAGCGGCAAAGCAATTCAAACGAATAATTTGCTGCCGAAAAACGGCGAATGGATAAATCAAATGACCGGCAATGTGAATAAAACCGTCGGTCTGAGAAAATCGGCGGCGACCGAAGACATTTCGATTGACGTTCCGGTTCGGCGGGGCGACGCGCAATGGGATATTGTCCAACGCAGTTTGCCGCTGCTTGCGAAACAAAGCGGACTCGGCGCGGAAAGTCAGAAAGTTTTCGCCGAAAAATGGGCGGCGCGGCTCGAAGAAACCGGCGAAACCGCTATTTGTAATAACGACAGCGGCAGAAGAATCGAAGACGGCGATTTCGGCGCGCGCGTTGACCGCGCCGAAGCCGACCAGAAGACGGGCGAGATAGGAACTTATAAACTGACTTTCACCGCGCAGAAACACGGCGAAATGCTCGCCGATATACAACAGCTGCGGCGCAACGAAGTTTTAACGAGCGGCATTGCCGACGCGGAATTGCGTGGAAAAGTTCTCGGCAGCATCAACGCGCTGACCGTCGGCGAAGGACACGAACGCGCCGACGCCGCGCAACAGCTTTGGCGAATGGCGCAGAGCGGACAGCCGGAAGCCGCGAAAATTTACGATTCGGTCAAAGCGCTCGCACGCTACGAAGATTTGCAGCTGAACGCCGCCGTAAAAATGACCGAACTGCTGCTCGACACGGACAAAATCTTAAAGCAAATGGGTCCGCGCGACCCGAAGTTCGACGAGAGCATCCGCCTGCGCCTGTCGGAACTCACGCGGATTGCCGCCCGCGACGACATCACGGACAACCCGACCAGCGCGACGGGCAAAGCCGACCGCCCCGAAGCCGCCTTCGTCAACCGCGAAGCCGCCGCGCTTTACGAGAAAATCGGCGACAAAAAACAATCCCGCGAACGCGAAATGATTGGCAGATATTACGAAACGGACGACGCCGAAAGAAACACGATGCAAGTCGTCTTCAGCCGCAGTATCGACCGCTGGAAGATAACCGACGCTCCAATTTTGCGCGCGACGACGCCCGAAGAACTGGCGATGCGGCGATATAACCGAGAAAACGGCGCGTCGCAGCAGCCGAAAAAAGATTTAGCCGAAGACCCGCAAAAACGCGCCTTTAACCCGAAAGACAAATACGTCGTCGAATTTACCCGAACCGGCAGCGAAAAACTGATACCGAACGTAGTTTTGAAGGGCGACGTAAAAGTTGAAAAATCGCCGGAAACGACTTTTCAGCAGGAAGGCGCGTTGAGGACGGAAGGAAAGCAAATAACAATGGTTGAAAGCTCGGATAGAAAAGGGCAACCCATTGCAGTTAAAGAAAAATATTATCAAAAGCAATCAACAAAAAACTTAAATTATGAAAGTCCGGTGCTTAACCCTAAACAGGTTGCTAAAGTTTCGGTAGCAGCCGGGGCAACTGGCGGACTTGAAGAATTCAATAAATGGGGAACGTTCATTGGTGATTTGGTTAATAACACAACGGCAAACAAAGTAGCCGAACGCGAGAAATTGGAGAAAGCAGAGTATAACGCGACACATTTTCCCGTGCCGCCGAAAATCGAAGACTTGCCGAAGTTTAGACGTGATTTTGAATTGACCTTTGGCAGACAGAAAGCTGACGTAATGATGATAAAATTGGAGGAAATGAGCCGTGCTTTTTGGAGTAAATAATTGTTATTCAATCCTTTCAACGTTTTTATTGGGAATAATATGTCTCGCCGTTATAGCTTGTGGACAAAGCAGTGAGTTGAAACTTGAACAATCTCGGCAACATCAAGAAAAGTCAAATGAACTGCGTTTACAAAACAATCTTGAGGCGGCAATAGCTGAACAGCAAAAAGCGGTAAGTATAAGTCCAAATGATTCCCAAACACAAAGCGTTTTGGGCAGTCTTTACAAACAAATGGCTCGCGAAAAAAGTAAGCCGGAATATTTGCCGAAAGCGAAAGAATCTTTAGAAAAAGCGATTAAATTAGAACCAAATGATTCTGTCGCGCATTCGATGCTGGCAGATGTTTTAAGTCAAATAGGAGATTGGCAAGGCGCGATTAGAGAACAAAAAGAGGCTGTTAGACTTAATCCGAAAGACCTCAGTGACTTAACAACACTTGGAGTTTGGCAACATAACGCAAATGATGTTTCGGCAGCACGGAAAACTTATGGAGAAGTATTAAAGGTTAATCCAAACTACATTTACGCGCTTTTACGTTACGGACTTTTAGAATTGGAAGCGGGAAATGTCGATAATGCCAGACGTTTATTTATTCGAGCGACAGACGCGCCGCGAACCGAGCAGCTTGACGAGAGTTTTGCTAAAAGAGCAAAAGCGGAACTTCAAAAAATGGACGGTGAAACAAAATAAGAAAAAACTAATATTCAAATCTCTTGCCAATAAAAACTACACCAAACAAAATAGCCGAACGCGAAAAGTTACAAAAAGCCGAATATAAAGCCACACATTTTCCCGTGCCGCCGAAAATTGAGGACTTGCCGAAGTTCCGACGTAACTTTGAACAGGCTTTCGGTAAGCAAAAGGCTGAAGTGATGATGAACAAATTGGAGGAAATGAGCCGTGCTTTCCGTTACAACGGGGTGCCTTTATCTGGCTGCAAAAAGCCTTTCGGTTTTCCTGTAAAGCATTTCTCATAATCTTTATTGAAAAAGTTCGCCGGATAAAGCAAAATTAGGCTTGTTTTTATCAAACTTTTGAAACTTTAGATTCCGCGTCGCGTGTGAAGATTCGTTGCAAAACAGATTCGGTCTGAAGTCAAAAATCCGTTATTACTTCAAATACAAAAAATATGAGAAATTCCGCATACGTTCGTTTTTCGATTTGTCTGGTGCTGTTTGTCGCGCTTCTCTCGCCGACGACTGCCTTAGCCGGAAACGACGGCAAAAAACATTTTAAATCGGGAATGGAAGCCGAAGCTACGGAACAATGGGACAAAGCCGCCGAAGAATTTGCGCTGGCGGTCGCCGACAATCCGAAAAACCCGGAATACCGGCTTCATTATACGCGCTCGCTTTTCAACGCCTCGCAGATGTATATGAAACGCGGAACAAGTCTCGCGGGTGAAAAGGATTATGCAGGCGCGTATATTGCTTTTCGCAGGGCTTACGGCTACGACCCGGTAAATGAACTGGCAAAGTCGGAAATGGAAAGAATGCTGCGGCTTCAGCAGGCTGTCCAAAACGGCGAAAATCCCGAAGATAAAACAAACGATGCGAACGGAACGGTCAGGCTCGTTCCGACCGGCTACCAAAGAACGGCAGCGCCCGACACGCTGATTCCGCGCCGACCGGAAGTTTTGCAGAATGTTCCGTTTCCGGGCGGCGTCGATTTGCAGTTTCTTATAAAAGAGCTGGCGAAAAATCTGGATTTAAACGTGCTTTTCGACTCGGAATCTTTTCGCTCGCCGATAAAAATTTCAATCGAATTGAAAAACGTAACGGCGGCAAAAGCGCTCGATTATATTTTCCTTCAGCAGGGTTTGTTTTTCCAGAAAGTCGGACCGCGCACGATAATCGTCGCCAATCAAAATCGCCGTCAAAATTACCAGCAGCTCGTTTTAAGAACATTTTATCTGGCGAACGCCGACCCGACCGAAGTTCAGAAAATCGTTCAAACGGCGATTCCGGCGCAGCCGGGCAGAACGCCGACTATAACTTTAGTCGATAAATCGACCAACAGCATCACGGTGCGCGACACGACGGAAAACATTCGGCTTATCGGCAAATTGATAAATTCGCTTGATAAAGACCGCGCCGAAGTCGTAATGGACGTGGCGATTTACGAAGTTACGAAAAGCGATTTGCTGAAATTCGGAACGCAAATCGGCGATTCCGCCACGCTTTCAAATCTCGGCGGCACGAATCGCGGAGTTTTCGGCGTAACCGGCGACAGTGGTTTGCTCGGAAGAACGTCGCTCGGTTTGGGTTTGGTTATTCCGGCGATAAGTTTTCAGGCTTTGCAGACCAAAGATAATTCAAAATTAATCGCTTCGACGCAGATTCACGCCTTTAACAACGAAGATTCTTCGGCGCGCATCGGTCAGCGCGTTCCCGTCAGAAGCGCGACCATTTCAAACGGTTTCAACGGCGGCGGAAATACCGGCAACAACAATAACAACGGCGGCGGTTTTGTCGGCGACGTTATCAATTACGAACAGGTCGGTTTAACCTTAAAATTCAAACCGATTGTCTTTCCGAATCAGGACGTTCAGGTAGCGATGGAAATCGAATCGAAAGACGTGTCGGGCGCAAGCACACTGACGCCGACTTTTACCGAGCGAACGATAAAAGGAACGGCGCGTATCCAGAATAATAAAACGCTGATGCTGGCGAGCGTCGCGCAGGGAATTCAGAGCGACGGGCGAACGGGTTTGCCGCTGCTCGGTTTGATTCCGATTCTGGGCAGACTTTTCACGGCGCCGACTAAAGACAACCGGCAGGTCGATATTGTCATCGCCATCACGCCGAAAGTTATCCGCGCTCCGGCGATTCTGCCCGAAGACGAAATCGAACGTAAGACGGGAAGTCTTGCCACGCCAACGAGCGGCGCGCTCGAAGATATGATTTTCCAGGAGGAAGCAGACGAACAGCTTGCCGCCGCGCGCCGCATTCCGACCGTCGCAAACGTGCAGCTGCCCGACCGGAAAGCGGAAGAACCGGCTTATACAAAATCGAACGCGGCGCTGACGACAAACGCTTCGGCTGAAGCACTGCCGCAGAATCAGGCGTTTGCTCAAACCGCGCTACCCGCAAAACCGGAATCGATTATCAACAACCTGCGCCCGATTGACGTAACGGCAAGAACTCTGCAAATCGGCGCGACTTCCGATTCGGGAGAAAATAAAATCGATTTGCGTGAAACTTCGTTAAAAAGCGAAATAGACGCCGCAAGGTCAACCGCGCCGGTCGCACGGCTTCAGTTTCTGCAAAGCTTGCCGCAAATGAAAACGGGCGAAAAAACGAAAATCGCCGTAATGGTCAGAAGCGCGACGGCTTTTCGCTCGGCTGTTTTAGGTATGCGGTTCGACGAGAAAAAACTCGCCGTCAGACAAATTTCATACGGCGAAGTTTTCGGCAGGGAAATGGCGCAGACTTCCGTAAAACCGTTTTTTAACGAAGCCGGCAAAACGTTCGTTTCGCTGTCTTCGCCGAAAGATACGGCTGAAAACAGTTCGGGAATTTTAATGTATCTCGAAGTCGAAGCGCTCGCCGACGGCAAACACGAAATCACATTCGAGCGCGATATTCTGAATTTTCTAACCGCCGACGGAAAGAATTTTACGGTTGATTTTTAACTTTTCGCGCCGTTGTAGATAAGTTGTAAATAAAAGGTAATGAAAATCAAACAAAATCTTACATCCGAAACCCGAAGTCCGAAATCGGACGCCGGTTTTACCTTGTTTGAATTGATTATTACGCTGACCGTTCTGGCAATTCTGGTAATGGGAACGATTCCGCTGACGCAGAACGCGGCGAAGCGAGACAAAGAACTGCGTCTTCGGGAAAACCTCCGGCTGATGCGTTCGGCGATTGACGAATTTCACCGCGATACCGTCGGCGCGTGCGCGCAGGGCGCAATCCGAACCGGAAATCCGATTGACCCGGGCGGCGGCGTTATTGCCGACCCGCGCAGCCGCGTTGTCATCGACGACTGCAAAATATTCGAGACGGAAAACATCGACCGTTTCCCGCCGACGCTCGAAACTTTAACCGAAGGCGTCAGGGTTAAAGCGCGCGGGATGAATATTCAGGCGCAGGGCGCTTTCAGCGAAACGAACGCCACCGATTTGAATCAAAACAAGGAACTCAATAAGGTTTATCTGCGCGAGCTGCCGATTGACCCGATGACCGGCGAAACCGACTGGCAGTTTCGTTCTTCCTATCAGGGAAAAGACGATGGAAGCTGGGACGAAATCAATGTTTTCGATGTGCGTTCGAGTTCCGACGGCGAAGCGTTAAACGGGGAGAAATACAGTGATTGGTAATAATAATAAAACGCGGCGACGCGGCGACAGGATGACGCGGCGCGAAGCCGGCTTTTCCCTGCTGGAATTGATGATTTCGATGTTCATCATAATTATTTTGCTCTCCGTCGCTCTGCCCGCATACCAAAGCAGCGTTCAGCAGGCGCGCGAAAATGTTCTGCGGCAGAATCTCTGGCAGATGCGCCGTCAAATTGACCAGTATGCGACCGACAAAGGAAAATTTCCGCAATCGGTTGACGATTTGGTCAAAGCGAATTATCTGCGCGAAATTCCGGTTGACCCGATTACGGAAAAAGCTGAATGGCGGGAAATTCAGGGCGAAGACACGACGACGCCCGACGGCGCGCAGGGCTTAAAGGACGTAAAAAGTCTGGCTGACGGCGAAGACGGCGAAGGCAAAAGATACGAAGATTATTAAAAAATAGTGGTAAGTGGTGAACGGTAAGTGGTCAATGAAGAATCTGTCTTCTGCTCGCACTTGCCGTTTACCACTTACCGTTCACCACTAAAACAAGTGTTAGAAAGCATAATCCAACCGAATTACCCGCGAGCCGCCCTCGGCTTGGAGCAGGAAAGCATCACGGCTCTGGCGCTGCAAAAAGAAGGCAAAGGACGTTTCGGCATCAAACAAGCCGCGACCATTGAGCTGCCCGAACATCTTTTGACGCCGAATTTTATCGAACAAAATATCAGAAGTCCGGCTGAAATGGTTGTATTGCTTGAAGAAGTCGTAACCAACGCCGGTTTGCGAAAGCAGAAACGCTGGTCTGTGTCCCTGCCGAGCAATACGGCGCGGACGGCGATTTTAACCGTCGAAAACGAACCGGCGTCAAGGGAAGAACTCGCGCAGGTCTTAGACTGGAAAGCCGAAAACACGTTTGGCATACCGTCGGGCGAGATGCGGATTTCGCGCCGTAAAATCGCGCCCGACGCAGGCGGCAAAGCGCGTTATTTCGCAACCGCCGTCAAACTCGGCGTGATTGACGAATACGAAACGCTTTTCGAGATGCTCGGCTGGCAGGCAGGCTTGATTCTGCCGCGCGCCGTCAGCGAAGCTAACTGGCTGTTCGATAAAGACAAAAATCGTAAAACCGATTCGCTGCTTATCAGTTCGCAGGCTGACGGCTTCGTCGCGCTGATAATGCGCGGCAGCGAGCCGACCGTCGTGCGTTCCGTAACCTGCACCGAAACGGAAAGAGACGACGAAATTTTCCGTCTGCTGATGTTTTACCGCGACCGTCTCGGCAATGACCAGAGCGAAAATTTTCTGGAAAAACTTCTTGTCGTCGGTAAGGATTTAACTTCCGACAGGTTAAAGGAAATCGCTTCCGAAGCACTCGGACGAACTCTTAATATTCTAAAACCCGAAGATGTCGGATTGAATATGCCGGTTCAGGCATTGAATTTCGACGAAATCGCCGCCCCTGCCGGACTTGCCGCGCTCGGCTGGAAGTAAGTTCAAAGTTCAAAGCTGAAAATTATACTCTGAACTTTGAACCTTGAACTTAGACTTTGAACTCTGAACTTTGAACTTTTTTGAAACTCTGTTTCACAATCTCCCGTATAAACCTGGCATCTATGATAAGACAAGCACTTGCACTCGAAAACATCCGAACTTTGACCGACGGCGAGCTGATTGAAAAATCAATCGGCGGGCGCGAAGACGGTTTTGAAGAACTCGTCCGCCGCTACCAGCGACCGATAACCGCTTATGTTTATCGAATGCTGAACAATTACGACGCGTCGCTCGACGTAACGCAGGAAGTTTTTATAAAAGTCTATAACTCGCTTCGGCGCTACAGTTCCGAATATAAATTTTCCACGTGGCTTTACCGAATCGCGCATAACGCCGCCATCGATTATATGCGGAAAAATTCGGTCAGCCAGCAGAGTATCGAAGCGGAAAACGCCGACGGCAGCTTCCAGATGCAAATCGAATGTCCGAATCCGACGCCCGAACAGGAACGCGAACGGAGCGAATGGCGTCGCGAAATCGAATCTGTCGTCCAATGTCTGCCGACCGTCTACCGCGAATTGATTTCGCTTCGCCACGGACAGGATTTGAGCTACGACGAAATTGCCGAAATCACCGGCTTGCCGCTCGGCACGGTAAAAAATCGTTTGTTTCGCGCGCGCGAGATGATGCGCGAAATTTTTTCAGACAGAGGTTTTAAAGGAATATAGGAGCGAACAATTATGGATTATATGCAGCCGCAACCGCAGATGTCTCTGCAAACTCCCGAACAGAAACAAATGGGCTTGTTTCTGCATTTGTCGCAGCTTTTAAATTTCATTCTGCCGCCCGCCGGACTTGTTGTGCCGATTGTTCTCTGGCAGATGAAAAAAGACGCGATGCCCGCGCTCGACGCGCACGGAAAAATGGTCGCCAACTGGCTTATCTCCAGCGCTATCTACTGGGCGATAAGTTTTGTTCTGATGTTTGTTTTAATTGGATTCGTAGGCTTTGCGATTCTAGCTGTCTTAGGAGTCGTTTTTCCGATTATCGGCGCGGTCAAAGCCAATAACGGCGAGTTTTGGGAATATCCGCTGACTATTAAATTTTTAAAGTAAATGAATCTTTCAAATCCGCACAGCGAAAACGAATGCCCGCGCACAGAGCTTGCCGCGTATATCGACGGCGAGCTTTCGCCGCGTGAAGAATTAGATTTGGAAATTCATCTGGCGAAATGCGGAATCTGCGCTTCCGAACTCAACGAGCAGAAAAGATTGCTGTTCGCGCTCGATTTCGCGCTCGAAGGCGAACGGGAATTCGAGCTGCCGGAAAATTTTACAAAAGTCGTTGTAGCAAACGCCGAAAGTAAAGTGAGCGGTTTGCGCTGTCCGAAGGAAAGATTCAGAGCGGTTTTTGTAATTTCAGCTTTGTTCTTGCTGTTTTTATTGGGTTTAGGCGGCGAAACGAGAACGATTGCCGGAACTTTTTTTAAGTTCGGCGAGCAGATTTTTGCCGTCGGCAGTTTCGCAGCGCGTTTTATTTTCGATATTGCCGTCGCCGTCTCGATTATGCTGCGCGCCTTAAGCTCAGAATTGGTTTATAATTCCGCGTTCTCAATCGTATTTTTCGCTCTCTTCTTTTTAACCGCGCTGTTCGCGCTTTCGCGTCTCGTCAATCGTTATTCTCAAGCGTGAGTTTCAGGGTCGAAATTGGTAAAAGTGATTTATACAAACGCAGGAACAAACATTTTTTTAGATTTTAATTTTCCGCTCAAGCAGTTGCTCGGCGGATTTATTTTTGTTCTGATTGCCTGCCTGACTATTTTTTCGCAGACTTCGATAACCGTTCAGCCGGACGAAAAAACGATAATCGTCGAAGATGCGCCCGAAATGGAAGTTTTCTCGTTCGGCAAAACCGTAATCGTTAAAAAGGAAGCGAAAGGCGTTTTTTCTTTCGGCGGCGACGTGATAATCGAAGGACGGGTTTCGGGCGATGTCGGAACAATCGGCGGCACAATCGTGCAGAAGGAAAACGCGTTTATCGGCGGCGCGGTAATGGCTTTCGGCGGAAGCTACAAGCCGGAAAGCAAATCTCCGCTGAGAAATCCGAACGCCGAAACGATTATGTATGCCGGTTACGAAGAAGAGCTGAGAAATTTAACCCAAAATCCGGGACAGTTATTTTCGCCGAATTATTCGTGGGCGTTTCTGGCGCAGCGATTTCTGTCGGTTCTCTTTTGGTTTATATTAACTTTCGCCTTTACAACAATCGCGCCCGGAGCAGTCAGCCGCGCCGTCGCCCGTTTTCAGATTTCGACATTAAAAGTCGTCGCCGTCGGCTTTGCGAGTTTTCTGGCGACGACGCTCGGCGTGATGGTAAGTTTAGGTTTTCTGCCCAATTACGTCAGCGCGATTGTCAGCCTTATGCTGTTCGTATTTTTAATTCTCGGTTATGTTTTCGGGCGAATCGCTTTGCAGGTCAGCGTCGGAAAACAACTGCAAAAGCGCTTTCTGCCGGAGAAAAGGCAATCGGAAACGCTTGCCATTTTAATCGGCGTCGTTTTCTGGACTTTATTTCTTTCCGTTCCGTTCCTCTGGGTCGTCGCTTTAATCATTCTGCTTTCTGCAAGTATCGGTCTTGTCTTAACTGCCCGCTCGACATCAGTTTGGCAGAAGCAATAAAAACGCTCGGTGTCTTCCTTCTAAACCTGCAACTTACAATTCTTTACAAAATAGAATAACTTTTTCCGGTCGTTTTACGTCTTACAGGTTAAGAATTTCCGCGAGGAACTTCAGGTTTATGAGAAGCGTATAAAAATAAAGAAAATTTCCACGCTTTAATATAGAAGAATATAGAAGGTTATGAGTTATACAGTTGAAATGAAAATGCAGGAACGCGCGCGATAGTCAAGTGTATTACTGTTTGCCTCGCGCACTTATGCGCGTGCGGGCTTCCACATTCAACCGCTCAACTTCCAGAAGATTATAAATGCGTAAAAAAAATATATTTTTGAGTTTTTTTGTTTTGCTCGGATGTTTAATTAATACCGTTTCGGCGCAGTCGCCGACGACTCCGGCGGCGACTGCGGTTAAATTCGTGCAGGGCGATGTAACGTCAATCGGCGGCGGCAAAATCGTTTTGCAGACAAAAGACGGCTCGATTGATGTCGAGTTGTCGGAGAAAACCGAATTCAAGCGCGTTTTGCCGGAAAATCCGAGTTTGAAAACCGCTGTCGGAGCGAGTTTAGCCGAACTCGGCGTCGGCGATAAACTAATCGTTACGGGAAATCTGTCAGCCGATAAAAGAAGCATTCCGGCGAAAGCGGTTTATCTGATGAGGCAATCGGACATCGCGCAAAAGCAGAACAAGGAGCGCGCCGAATGGCAGACGCGCGGAATTACCGGACGCGTCGCCGCCGTAAATCCGCAAACCAAAGAAGTTACCGTTTCGCAGCGTGGAATTGCGGGCGAAAAACAAACCGTCGTGGCGCTCAAAGAAAACGCGAATTTTCGCCGCTATGCCGAAGGCTCGGTCGATTATAACGAAGCGAAAACCAGCTCGTTCGACGAAATCAAAGTCGGCGATTCGATTCGCGCTCTCGGCGATAAAAGCGAAGACGGCGCCACCGTCAAAGCCGAAAGAATCGTTACCGGCGCGTTTCAAACCGTCGGCGGCGCAATCACGGCAATCGACGCCGCAAAAGGCGAAATTACAATCACCAATTTTCAGACCAAAAAACCGATGACGATTGTCGTCGGCAAAAATTCTGTTCTAAAACAATTTCCGGCTGAAATGGCGCAGCGAATGATGCAGCTTCAAACCGGCGGCGCACCCGGACAAGGCGCGGTTCGCCCGCCGCAGGCAGCGCCGCCGGTCGCGCCGGGACAGAATCCGAATCGTATGGGGCAGGGCGGCGGAATGCGCGGCGGCGCGGCGGGCAATATCGACGATATGCTCGACCGCTTTAAAGATATTTCAATTGCCGATTTGAAAGTCGGCGATATGATTGCCGTCTCCAGCACGAAAAATGCCGATGCCGAGCGCGTCAACGCGATAAAATTATTATCCGGCGTCGAGCCTTTTATCAAAGCTCAGCAGCAGCAGCCGGCAGGCAGACCGCGCGGCGGTCAGGATTCGGGTTTTTCGATTCCCGGACTCGAAGGTTCGGGCTTTCCGTAGAATACGGCAATTGTCAATTTAACAATCAAAAATCAAAAATCGGAAACTCAACGGCGGCTTAATTTATACTTTTATTTTTTATAAGCCGTGTTTCCGGTTTTTGATTTTCAACATAACATTATGAGAAAAATTAAATCATTTATATTACTCGGACTTTTTACATTATTTATAAGCTCGACGATTTTTGCGCAGCAGGCGGGAAGTTTGACCGGGCAGGTTGTCGATACGAACGGCGCAATCGTCGTCGGCGCGACCGTTACGGCGGTTGACGCGCTGCTTAAAGAAAAAAGCGTCGTAACGAACAGTCAGGGCGTGTTCACGATTAACGGACTCGCGCCCGGAACTTACACGGTTCGCGTAACCGCGCCGAATTTCGGACTTTACGAAAACGCCGAAGTCGCGATTGCGGCTGGCGGCAGGGAAGAATTAACCGTTGCCTTATCGGTTCAGGGAGTCAATGAACAGGTCGAAGTTTCCGAAGCCGGACAACTCGATACCAACCCGGACAGCAACGCGAGCGCGACGGTTTTGACGGGAAAAGATTTGGAAGCTCTGCCGGAAGACCCGGACGAACTCGAAGCCGCTTTGCAGGCTTTGGCGGGACCGTCGGCGGGACCGAACGGCGGGCAGATTTACATCGACGGCTTTACCGGCGGCAGACTTCCGCCGCGAGAATCGATTCGGGAAATCCGCATCAATCAGAATCCGTTTTCCGCCGAATTTGAACGACTCGGTTTCGGGCGCATCGAGATTTTGACCAAACCGGGCGCGGACAAACTGCGCGGCTCGGTGTTCTTTAATTTCAACGATGAAAGTCTGAATTCGCGCAATCCGTTCGCGCTCAACCGCGCGCCGAGCCAAACCAGATTTTTCGGCGGCAATCTCTCCGGTCCGGTGCAGAAAGGAAAATCTTCTTTTTTTATTGATGTCAGTAATCGCAACGTGGACAATAACGCTGTAATTAACGCCACGATTATCGACCCGTCGTTTAACATAGCTCCTTTTCAGCAGGACGTAACCGTTCCGTCGCAGCGGTTCACTGTCAGCCCGCGCTTTGATTACCAGGTAAACGCGGCTAATACGCTGGTCGCGCGGTACAGTTTCACGCGCGTCAAACAGGACAATTTCAACGGTGGTTTTTCTCTGTCGAGTCTCGCTTCGCAAAGCTCTTTTACCGAACACGAATTTCGATTGACTGAAACCGCGATTTTAAATCCGAAAACGGTCAATGAAACCCGCTTTGAATACAGCGTCGAGCGGCGAAACCAAACGGGCAACAATTCCGCGCCGACCGTTAACGTCTCCGGCGCGTTCGTCGGCGGCGGCTCGCAAATCGGCGATAACTTTAACAACAACAACAATTTTGAACTGCAAAATTACACGACGACTTCTCTGGGTAAAAACAGTCAGCACTCTGTAAAATTCGGCGTCAGACTGCGCGGCGTGTCCATTAAAGACCAATCCGAATCGAATTTCGGCGGCACATTCGTTTTTGCGGGAAGTTCTTCTTTTTCGTCGATTGAACAATACCGTCAAAAACTGTTGGGAAACCCCGACCCGATTTATAATCCGAATCAATTCGTCATTACGTCGGGAAATCCGCTTGCCGACGTTTCGCAGTATGATGTCGGTTTATTCGTAACCGACGATTGGCGAGTGAGACCCGAACTGACTTTGAGCTTCGGCTTGCGCTACGAAAATCAAACGAATATCGACGATAATATGAATTTCGCGCCGCGCTTCAGCTTTGCTTATTCGCCGGGCGCGAAAGGCGCTCGACAGCCGAAAACGGTTTTTCGCGGCGGCGCGGGAATTTTCTTTGACCGTTTCAACGAAAATTTCACGCTTCAATCCGAGCGTTTCAACGGAACTAATCAGTTTCAATATACGGTTACAAACAATCAGGCGATTTTAAGTCAGCCGATATTTTCATTAAACGGCGTAACGAACGTTCCGACTGTCGGGCAGATTGCCGCCGTCGCGCCCGGCGCATTTACCGTGCGGCGCGTGGATGCGGATTTACAATCGCCGACGACTTATCAATACGCGCTTTCGGTCGAGCGCCAATTGCCGCACAGAATGCGAGGTTCGATTTATTTCGTCGGCAGCCGGACGATTCATCAGCTTCGCGCGCGCAACATCAACGCGCCGGTCTGCGGTCTGACAATCGTCTGCCCCGATTCTGCCCAACTGATAAACGCTTTACGACCCGATACGACGCAGGGCAACATTTACGAATACGAATCGAACGGCATTTCAAATCAGCAGCAGTTGATTTTCAACATCAGCTCGCAGTTGAGTCCGAAAATTTCCTTTAACACCAATTACCGTTTGGGATTTGCCAAAAGCAATACGGACGGCGCGGGAAGCTTTCCGGCTTACAGCTATGATTTGAGCAGCGAATACGGCAGCTCGCAGCAGGATGTCAGACATTATTTTTCTTTGTTCGGTTCTTTTCAATTGCCTTACAAAATTCGTATGAGTCCGATTATTATTGCCCGTTCCGGCGTTCCGTTCAATATCGTAACCGGACTAGACACTAACCGCGATTCGCTGTTTAATGAACGTCCGACTTTCGCGCAGTTAAATGCCGCCTGCATTCAGCGCAATTTGACAAATTCATTCTGCGACAACGACGTGTCAAATTCGACGGCAATTATTCCGCGCAATTACGGGCGCGGTCCCGGCTCTCTTTCGGTCAATCTGAACTTTAACAAAACGGTAGGCTTCGGCAAATCGAAAAATCAGGTTGCCCGAACTACCGACGGACAAGCGGCGAGTTCAGCCGGCGAAGGCGCGAAGCGTCCGAATAATCCGGGCGGCGGTCGTCCCGGCGGCGGTGAACACGGCGGTGGAAATCGCGGCGGCGGTTTCGGCGGCGGATTTGGCGGCGGCGGTTTCGGCGGCGATAAACCATATAATTTAACTTTCGGTTTGCAAATCAGCAATTTATTCAATCGCGTGAACTTCGGCACGCCGGTCAGTAATTTGAGTTCAAGCCGCTTCGGTCAATACATTTCGACCAGCGGCGGCTTCGGCGGAAACGGTACGGCAAATCGCCGTGTTGATTTAACAATGCGGTTTAGTTTCTAAATTGTATTCAAACAGAAAAAGAAGGACAAAAGTTTAGCTTTTGTCCTTCTTTTTCACATCAGGTTCGCTTTTCCGCTCTCAAACTCATTTTTGGAGAGAACTATGAAAAAATCCGCAATTTTAACAGTGATATTTATGTTTGCCGCCGTCGGCGGGACATTTGCTCAATCCGCCGCAAAGTCTAAAAAAACGGAAAAGGCTAATTCGACCGGCGCGGCGTCGGCAAATATCGTCTCGAAAAACGCTTCTCCGCTTGAACTTGCGCGCGCGACTTTGAAGATTTACGGCGGCGATAAATTTAAAGATATGAAAACGCTGGTCGTTCGCGGGACTGCCGACGTTTCCGGTTCGCCGACAACGACTTTTCCGGCGACTTTTGCGACTATTTACGCGGGCGAGAAATACCGTCTGGAAATTTCAAATCCGTTTCAGCCGTTCAAGCAGATTTTCGACGGACAAACTACGTCTTCATCTGTCAGAGGTTTCGAGCTTCCGCCGCTTAATCGTCTGGGCTTGCCGCTGCTGCCGAAAATTGATGCGAAGGATTTCGCGGTTTCCGCTTTGCCCGAAAAAAATAAAAAGAAATCCGGTTTTCGCATAACCGCGCCCGAAGGTTTTTACACCGATTTTGTTATCGACGAAAAAACCGGAATGATAAAAAGCTATGAGTCGAGCTATGAAATAAACGGCAGAAACGTAACGACATCGGTCGAAATCGACAGGGTGCGCGAGGTTGACGGCGTGAAAGTTCCAGAACTTTACGCTCAAAGATTCGATATAGGACAATTTGTTGTTTACGTTGATTTCAAGGCAAAAGAAATTCTTGTAAATTCGCCGGTTGCCGACGAGTTATTTTCTGTAAACAAATAATTGATAAGAACTTTCTCAATATTCATATGAAAAACCTCTCTGTCGGAGCGCGGGCATTCTGCCCGCACCGAACGCGCTCTGGCGTTCGTAAGAGTTTAGATAAAAATCAATATTGAATTTTACTCAAGCGTCTTTTGAACGCTCTGAAGTGTTCATGACGGGCAGGATGTCCGCGCTCCCGGTGAAAAAAAGGCGGAAGGGAAGCTTTAATTTGCTTCCTTTCCGCCTTTTTGTATTTTTATAATTTTCGATTAGACGCTCATAATTTCCTGTTCTTTGTTTTTAGCCGTTTCGTCGATTTTCGCCGTATAAGCGTTAATCAGTTTTTGAACTTCTTCCAAACCGCCGCGTTCATCGTCTTCGGAAATTTGTTTGTCCTTCGACATTTTCTTGAGCGCGTCGTTTGCGCTGTGGCGCACGCCGCGCAGCGCTATTCGATGTTCTTCGGCGTATTCGTAAACCTGTTTCGCCATCTGCTTGCGGCGTTCTTCATTGAGCGGCGGAATCGAAAGACGAATAACTTTCCCGTCGTTCGACGGACTCATTCCCAGATTCGCCTGATTTATCGCTTTTTCGATAGCGCCGATTTGCGTCGCGTCCCACGGCTGAACCGTCAGCGTCTGCGATTCGGGAACATTGACCGAAGCCATCTGGCTGAGCGGCGTCGGGACGCCGTAATAATCGACCATAATTCCGTCGAGCAATCCGACGGTAGCGCGTCCGGTTCTGATGTTCGTAATGCGGCGCTTGAAATCATCAATGACGGCTTCCATTTTTGGCTTCGTCTCTTTAATTAAAGTATCTACGCTCATATTTTCCTCTTGATTTTTACTTTGACCCGTTTATCGTTTGATATTTATAAATTTCGACGGCTTTTGTAATCATTAAACCGTAACGATTGTTCCGATTGATAAATCGCCGGAAACCGCCTTTAAAATATTGCCCGATTCCTTCATATTAAAGACCATAATCGGCAGATTGTTGTCCATACAAAGTGAAATCGACGAAGCGTCCATTACTTTTAACTGTTTTTCAAGAACTTCCTGATAAGTAATCGTTTCAAAACGCGTCGCCGTCGGATCTTTCATCGGGTCAGCCGAATAAATTCCGTCAACCTTTGTTGCTTTGAGAATAATATCCGCTTTTACCTCCAGCGCTCTCAGCGACGCGGCGGAATCTGTTGTAAAAAACGGGTTTCCCGTGCCAGCCGCGAAAATAACGACGCGTCCTTTTTCCAGATGACGAATAGCGCGGCGGCGAATAAACGGCTCGGCGAGCTGCGGAATATCGATTGCCGACATCACGCGCGTAAAAACGCCGACCTTTTCAAGCGCGTCCTGCAAAACGACCGCGTTCATCACCGTCGCCAGCATTCCGATATAATCGGCGCTCGACCTGTCCATATTGCCCGCGCTTTCCGACACGCCCCGAAAAATGTTGCCGCCGCCGACGACAATCGCGATTTCAACGCCGGTATCGCGCACGTCCTTGATTTCTACGGCGACCGCTTCGGCAAATTTCGTATCGATACCGTAATTCTGCGCGCCCATTAAGGCTTCGCCTGACAGTTTTATCAAAATACGTTTGAAAGCAGGTTTCATAAAAGGTTCAGGGTTCAAAGTTCAAAGTTTGTTCAGTAACTCTGAACTTTGAACCTTGACTGTCGTTTAACCGAGCATTGAAGCGACTTCGCCCGCAAAGTCATCACTTTTCTTTTCGATTCCTTCACCCATTTTATAGCGCGTAAAGCGTCGAACGGTTATGTTTTCCTTTATCGAAGCGATTTTTTCGGTAACGAGTTCGCCGACGGTTTTGCTCGGGTCTTTAACAAAAGGCTGGTCGAGCAGAACCGATTCTTCAAAATATTTTCCGATGCGTCCTTCGATGATTTTGTTCAAGACATCTTCCGGTTTATTAGCGTTTTTCGGATCGTTTTTTAATTGTTCGAGCAGAATTTCCCGTTCCTTGTCGATAACGTCCGCCGGAACTTCTGTGCGGTTGATATAGCGCGGGTCAACGGCGGCAATGTGCATTGCCACGTCTTTGACAAGCTGTTGAAATTCTTCCCCGCGCGCGACGAAATCGGTTTCGCAGTTGACCTCGACCATTACGCCGACTTTTCCGCCCATATGAATATATGAACCGACCGCGCCTTCAGCCGTTACGCGCCCGCCTTTCTTGATTGCCGCCGATTTTCCTTTCTTGCGAAGTATTTCAATCGCCTGTTCCTCGTTGCCGTTCGCTTCGGTTAAAGCCGATTTGCATTCCATCATTCCCGCGCCGGTTTTCTCGCGCAAAGATTTTACCGCGCCTGCTGTAATTTCTGCCATAATTTACTCCAAAAAAATAATTTCCGATTCGATGCTTGTAAAAAAGCGTAGCGTCCGTTCAGTAAAATTAGACGGAAAAGGGCTACGCTTTCAAGGTAAAAATTTATTGTTTAGCTGACTGTCGCTTTGTTCGTTTCCGGTCCCTTTTCCGCGCTCGCTCCGGTTATATCTTCGGACGAAGCGCCGACGCCGGCGACCGTCGCCGTGGATTCTTCCGAAACCGATTCGCGAATTATAGGATGCGTTTGTTCAGCCGTTTCCCAGGTTTTATCAGCAACGTGAACGGATGGTTCTAAATTTTCACCCGCTTCCGCGACCGGCGAAGTTTCAATTGGCTCGGCTTCATTTGCATCGCCGTCTGCCGTAACTACGCCTTCGTTGGCGACTTGCTGACCTTCTAAAATCGCGTCGGCAATGCGCGAAGCAAAAAGCCGAATCGCTCTAAGCGCGTCGTCGTTGCCCGGAATAACCTGCGTAATTCCTTCGGGCGAGCAGTTCGTATCGACTACAGCGACAATCGGAATATTCAGGCGACCGGCTTCGGCGACCGCAATATCTTCCTTGCGAACGTCGATAATAAAAAGCATATCGGGCAAGCCGTTCATATCCTTGATGCCCGCTAAATTGCGCATCAAACCTTCGTGCGTGCGGTCCAATTCAAGACGTTCTTTTTTCGTCAGCATATCGAAGCGACCGTCTTCGCGCATCGTCTCGATTTCCTTTAATTTATTGATTGATTTCTGAACCGTCTGGTAATTCGTCATCAAACCGCCGAGCCAGCGATTGTTGATGTAATACTGCCCGCATCGCTGCGCTTCTTCCCGAATCGCGTCCTGCGCCTGTCGTTTCGTTCCGACAAACAGAACTTTCATATTCGGCTTTTCGGTCAGCGCTTCGGTTACATAACTAAGCGCGTCGCGGAAAAGTTTCTGCGTTTTCTGCAAATCGATAATATAAATGCCGTTGCGCTCGCCGAAAATGTATTCTTTCATTTTCGGATTCCAACGTCTGACCTGGTGTCCGAAGTGAACGCCCGCTTCGAGCAGTTCCTTCATTGTTACTGTAGCCAAAATTAAAATCTCCTTAACTTATTGGTTATTTGTATTCGCCGCAATTTCCAGGATTCAACCAAAACGAACTGCGACAATGGTTTATAAAAATGGATAACGGAAAATAGAAAATGGGTAATGTAAAAACAAGTTCTTAATTTTCCATTTTCCGTCATCCATTTTCCATTTAATTTTATCGTTTCGAGAATTGGAATCTCGCACGTGCGCCTTTTTGTCCGTATTTCTTACGTTCTTTCTGGCGTGGGTCGCGCGTTACGAATCCCGCCTTTTTGAGCGCCGGGCGCAAATCGATGTTGTATTCCATCAACGCGCGCGTAATTCCGTGGCGAACCGCGCCGGCTTGTCCGGCTGTTCCGCCGCCCAAGACATTGACAAGAATGTCAAATTTCCCGGCGGTGTCTGTCAATCGAAGCGGCTGATGAATAATCATTCTAAGTGCTTCATTCGGAAAATATTCTTCAAACGGACGGCGATTTATTTTAATTTCGCCCGTTCCCGGACGTAAATAAACGCGCGCCGTCGAAGTTTTTCTGCGACCTGTTCCGTAATACTGTATGTCTGCCATATTATTTAATTAATGTAGGTGTAACGATTTCAATGGTTTGCGGCATCTGCGCGCTGTGATTATGTTCGGCGTCGGCGTAAACTTTTAATTTTTTAACCATCGCCTTGCCGAGCTTTGTTTTCGGCAGCATACCTTTAACGGCAAGCTCGATAATGCGTTCGGGATGTTCGACGAACATATCCTTAACCGATTTCTCGCGCAGACCGCCCGGATAATGCGTGTGATGGCGATACATTTTCTGGTCGTTTTTTGAGCCGGTGAAAACCGCCTGACGCGCGTTGATAACGATAACGTGGTCGCCCATATCCAAAAACGGCGTCCACGCCGGATTGTTTTTGCCCGAAATCATTCGGGCGACTTCGGTAGCCAGACGCCCGACGGTTTTGCCCGCCGCATCGACGACATACCATTTACGGCTTTCCGCCAAACCCTTTCCGCTCGGAAAATAAGTACTCATAATTGCTCTTAACTGTATAGGATTTCCGCTAAAATGCGAACGATAAGAATATCGAAAAATAATTTTACCGTCAAGTATTGATTGATTATTTGTAAATAAAGCCGAGTTTTGCGCCTGCCATAATTATTCCGACCATTGTTTTGGCGTCTTCAATCTCGCCGCTTTTTATCATTTCAAACGCTTTCCCGAAAGAATATCTTTCAATCGATAAGAATTCGTCGGCATCCAAATTCTGCTTGCTTTCCCGTAAATCCATCGCTAAAAAAACGTGCATTTTCTCGGTCAGAAAACCGGGCGAAACATAAAACTCGGTGAGTTTTTCGATTTGTCCGGCAATAACGCCGATTTCTTCTTCGACTTCGCGTCGCGCTCCCGTTTCGGGAGATTCGTTTTCTTCCAAAGTTCCCGCCGGAATTTCCAAAAGATATTTTTGCGCCGCGTGGCGATATTGTCTGACTAAAGCAATCGTATTATCCGCGAAAACCGGAACAATCACGGCGCTTCCGTGATGCGCGACGATTTCGCGTTTATATTCACTTTCGCTTTCCTTGATTTCGGCAAGCTGTAAATCGAAAATTCTGCCTTTGTAAATTGTTTCGGTCGAAATTACTTCGGGTTTCATATTTTATAAAGCTAATTATTATCGGCTTTCGGCGCGTCATTTAAAAAAGCGCGAATCATTTTCATATCTTCCCAGACTTCGCGCTTTTTGCTTGGGTCGCGCAGGATATACGCCGGATTGAAAGTCGGCATCAGTTTTATACCTTGAAAATCGTAAAATTCGCCGCGCATCTGCGTGATTGATTTCTTCGTATTTAATAACGCTTTTGTCGGCGTGTTGCCGAGCGAGACGATGATTTTCGGATTTATCGCCAGCATTTCGCGGTGCAGAAAAGGCGTGAAAAATTTCAGAATGTCGTTTGATAATTCGTCGCCCGCCGAAATATATTTGACGACGTTTGTTAAATAGCATTCGTCGCGCTTCAAACCGATTGCCGCTAATATTTTCGTCAGCAGCTCGCCGACCGGACCCATAAACGGTTTTTCCGAATCGGCGTCGGGCAGTCCGGGCGATTCGCCGACGATGACGACTTTAGAATCTGTTTTCCCCGTTCCGAAGATGAAGAATTTACCGGAGAAATCGGGAATCAGTTTAGCTTTTGAGAGCATTTCCTGATTGATTTCCTCAACCGTTTCACTTGATTTTACCGGCTCGGCATCGCCGAATAAAGAATTTTGCATAAAATATTAGGTGATAGGTTTTAGGTTTTAGGTAATAGGAAAAAAGCCAAAAACCTATTTTCTAAAACCTAAATACCTATCACCTAAAACCTGTCGTTTTTACTGATTCAGAAAATCGCGCACCATTTTCATATCTTCCCACGTTTCGCGCTTTTTCGACGGGTCGCGCAGAAGATACGCCGGGTGAAAAGTCGGCATAACTTTGACGCCGTGATAATCCTGAAATTCGCCGCGCAGCTTTGTAATTCCGATTTTCGTGTCGAGCAGATTCTGCGTCGCCGTATTTCCCATAACGACAATGACTTTCGGGCGCACGACGGCGATTTCGCGCCACAGAAACGGGCGGCAGGTGTGCGCTTCGGCAAGCGTCGGCGTACGATTTTGCGGCGGGCGACAGCGGTTGACGTTGCCGATAAAAACGTCTTCGCGCTTCATTCCGATGCCTTCGATAATTTTATTTAAAAGCTGCCCGGCTTTCCCGACAAACGGGCGACCTTCGGCGTCTTCGTTCGCGCCGGGCGCTTCGCCGACGAAAATAAGGCGCGCCGTTAAACTGCCTTCGCTGTGGACGATTTTCGTGCGTCCTTCCCACAGCGGACAGCGCGTGCAGTTGCCGATGTCAGCGCGGATTTCTTCAATCGTTTCGGTTGATTCGGGCAAAATCTGCGCTGTATCGCCGAACAATGACGGCGCGTCTGCGATTGGTTTGACGGGCATTTCTATTTCCCTTTGTTTGTTAATTTGATTTGCGGAATAATTCGGATTCGTCTGGTTTCGTTTCGGCATCGACGGCAGGCGCGAAAGCTTTGTGGATTCTAAAAGACTTCGGCGCGCTTGGTTAGCTTCGACGTTTGCGGTTTTCGGTTTCCCGGCGGCTGCAATCGCCGGAAATTCCGACGGCACAAAGCGTTCGAGTTTTTGCGCTGAAGTTTCCGGCTTTGAACTGTTCACTTTGAACTTTGAATCATCGACTTCCGGCAAATCGACCACAAGATTTTCGACGCCTAATTCGTGCAAATAAAGAATTTGCTCCCGAACGTCAGCCAGTAAATTTGAAAACTCGTTTTTCATTAAGAATCGTTACCGCGTTTTTCTCAATTTTAACACTTCGTCCAATATCTCGTCAGCCAAATCTTTTTTCGGCATCGATTCAAACACGATTTCCTCGACGTTTCCGCGTCTTAGAATCGTCGCCGCGTTCGTGTCCGAATTGAAACCCGAACCTTTTTTTGAAACATCGTTGGCGACAATCAAATCGAGATTTTTTCTTTCCATTTTCGCGCGCGCGTGTTCCAGAACATTTTCGGTTTCCGCCGCAAAACCGACGACAAGCAGATTCTCGTGCCGATTTTTGGAAACATCCGCCAGAATATCAATTGTTTTTTCAAGCTCCAGAATTAAATTTTTGCTGCCTTTTTTTATTTTTTCAACTGCAATATTCTTCGGGCGATAATCGGCAACCGCCGCCGCGCCGATAAAAATTGTCGATTCCGGCAATTCATTCATCACGGCTTCGTGCATTTCGCGGGCTGACGCGGCGCGGACAACATTTATATTTTCCGGCGGCTCGATTGTCGTAACGCCGCAAACGACGGTAACTTTCGCGCCGCGCCGCCGCGCCTGTTCAGCCAGCGCAAAACCCATTTTGCCCGACGAATGATTTGAGATAAACCTAACAGGGTCAATCGCTTCGCGCGTTCCGCCGACGGTTATCAAAAGGCGTTCATCTTTCAGGTTCAAAGTTTCGGGTTCAGAGTTCAAAGTCGAAGAAGGCTTTATACTTTGCACCTCGAACTTTGAACTTTGAACTAAAATATCTAACGCTTGCCGGACAATGTTTTCAGCGTCTTCGAGCTTTCCCGTGCCGACCGTCTTACAGGCGAGCTCGCCGGAAATCGGCTCGACAAAATAAACGCCGTCCTTTTTTAACTGCGCGACGTTTCTTCCGTTTGCCGCGCTTTCCCACATCGTCGTATTCATCGCCGGCGCGATTAAGACCGGCGCGGTCGCGGCGAGATATGTCGAAGATAAAAAATCGTCGGCGATTCCGTTTGCGAATTTAGCGATGATATTTGCCGTCGCCGGAGCGATAAGGAGCAAGTCAATCGTCTGCGAAAAATTTATATGCGCAATCGGGTCGGGATTTTCCGGCGCGTAATCGTCAACCAAAACGTATCTGCCGGTTAAGGCGCGAAAGGTCAAAGGCTGAACGAATTCGGTCGCGTGTTTGGTCATCGCAACGGAAACCTCACAGTTCGATTTTTGCAGAAGACGAAGAATTTCAATCGCCTTATACGCCGCGATTCCGCCCGCGACGCCTAATCCGACACGATATTTTTTATTTTCCGCCATATAGTTTTCAAACAAAATGTAACACCTGGACGAAAACCTTGCAAAATCTTTTGTAAAACTTGGAATTTACTGTGTTAAAATTCAAATATAAATTATCTTTCTGCCGCCGAATAAATGACTGAAAAACAGGAAAATAACCAGCCGGGTCTTTTCGATTCGCCTTTGAAAAATGTTGAAGTCGAAAAAGTTCTGCTTCTCGCGCTTGGCGAGTTTCAGGCGCGCGGGAAGATTTTAGCCGGGCGCGAACTGCCGCTCGACCGTCTGCGCGGCGCATTTAAACGCTCCGCCGAAAAATTTGAAATCGACCCGCTTTCTGATGATATACTTGCCGAAAACTTAGAAAAACTCGGTGCGAAAATCGTAAAAGTTCCGAATTTCGTCGCAAAGCATCCGTTTCGCGTAACGGTTCAGGCGGAACTAGCCGAAAAAGCCGACGCTTTTTACCGGCAGTCGCTCGATAATGATTGAAAAGATTGAAAAAAAAGAAAAATTAAAAGATGTCGATTTGCGTCGATACGTCGAAAAACACAAAGCGCAAATCGAAAAATCACTGCGCGAATATCTGCCGCTCGCGCCGCCGCAGGTTGAAACCGAATTTAACGGCGCGGTCGAATACGCGCTTTTTTCGGGCGGAAAACGGCTGCGCCCGGTAATAACTTTGCTCGGCGCGGAACTGTTCGGCGGCAAACCGGCGGACATTATGCCGATTGCCGCCGCCGTTGAATTTATCCACACAAGCTCGCTGATTTTCGACGATTTGCCGTGTATGGACAACGCGGAAAAGCGGCGCGGCGCGGCGTCTCTGCACGCGAAATTCGGCGAAGGCTTGGCGGTTTTAACCGCAATCGGTTTCCTCAACGCCGCTTACGGGCTGATTTTCGTAAATCACCGAGATTTTCCCGAACGCGCAATCGCGGCGCACGCCGAAGTCGTTGAATGCGTCGGCGCGGCAGGAATGCTCGGCGGGCAGTCGGTCGATTTGGCGCTGGCAAAAAGCGCGGGCGCGAATGAATTTTCGGGCGGTGAATACAAATTGGAAACGGTTAAAAACCTGAAAACATCGGCGCTGATGCGGCTCGCTCTGCGCGTCGGCGCGATTCTGTCGGGCGCGAACGACGCGCAGCTCGCGCATTTGTCGCGCTTTGCCGCATTGCTCGGCGACGCTTATCAGCTTTCGGATGATTTGCTCGATTTAGAAGAAGACGCGCAGATTTTCGGCGTCGCGAAAACCTTTGCAATCAATCAAGGGAAATCCGTTGCGCGGGTTCAGCTTAAAAACACAATCGAACAGGCGAAGCAAACACTGAACGAAAATTTTCCGCCATCCGAAGCGCGCCTTTGTCTGCTTCAGTTAGCGGATTATCTTGCCGAAAGAAGCGCGTGATTTTTATGAAAAATTATATCCGTATCATTTTTATTTCGATTGAGAACAGATGAAATCCAAAAATCAAACGAACATTTCAATCGAAATCGAAAACGCATACAAACATTGCGAAAGCGTAACGAAAACGCACGCTAAAAGTTTTTATTTCGCCGCTAAATTTCTGCCCAAACACAAGCAGCGCCCGATTTACGCCGTATATGCGTTGTGCCGCAATATCGACGACGCCGTTGACGAAGCGGAAATCGCAGGCGTAGACGAAGCGATTGCGGCGGTTAAGCGTTGGGAAGAAAAATTAAACGAAGTTTATTCGGGCGAAAGTAAAATCGAAAATCGAACGGCGAATCCGCAGAATTTCGTTTTGCAAACGTGGCGCGATTTGCTGCAAACTTATAAAATCCCGCAGAATCTGCCGCTCGAATTGATGAAAGGCGTGCTTGCCGACACGCATATAAAACGCTACGAAACTTTCGACGAGCTTTACGTTTATTGTTATCGCGTCGCTTCGACGGTCGGCTTGATGTCGTCGGAAATTTTCGGCTACGAGAAACCGGAAACTTTGAAATACGCCGAAGCGCTTGGAATCGCGATGCAGCTGACCAATATCTTGCGCGACATAAAAGAAGACGCCGCGATGGGCAGAATTTATCTGCCGCTCGAAGATTTGCGAAGATTTAATATCGCCGAAGAACAAATATTTGCCGGAGACGCGAGCGCCGATTTTGTCGAAATGATTAAATTTCAAATAGAAAGAGCGCGTTATTATTATGCCGAATCTTACAAGGGAATCGCGCTGCTCAAGCCGGACACACGTTTTACGGTTCTACTGGCTTTAAGAATTTATTCGCGGATTCTCGACCAAATCGAGCGGCAGAACTACGACGTTTTTCAAAAACGCGCGCACACGACGTTTCGCCAGAAAGTTTTGTCGATTCCGCGCATCTGGCTCGAAGCAAAAAAAATCTGATTGATTCGTAAATCGTGCTAACCTGTTTTCAATTCTTTCAAACATTTCACGGAGTAAAACCAATGAAAAAAATACTTTCATTTCTGTTGATTGCCATATTTATTCAACTGCCGATTTCCGCGCAAAAGGGAAGTTATATTGAAATAAAACAGCTTCAGTCGCCGCAGACGCCAAAGCTCGGTTTTATGATTCACGGCGGCGCGGGCGTTATCCGGCGCGGCGATTTATCGCCCGAACGCGAAAAAGAATACCGCGTCAAATTAGAAGAAGCGGTTCTCGCCGGTTACAAAGCGCTGCAAAACGGCAAAAGCGGTCTCGACGCGATTCAGACGGCGATAAATCTGATGGAAGATTCGCCGCTTTTCAACGCCGGAAAAGGCGCGGTTTTTACAGCCGACGGTAAAAACGAACTCGACGCCGCGATAATGGAAGGCAAAACTTTAAAAGCGGGCGCGGTCGCCGGTTTGCGGCACGTCAAAAATCCGATAAATCTGGCGCGCGCCGTAATGGAAAAATCGCCGCACGTAATGATGGTCGGCGAAGGCGCGGAATTATTTGCCAAAGAACAAAATATCGAACTCGTGCCGGAAAAATATTTTTTCACTCAAAACCGCTGGGATTCTTTGCAGAAAATAATCAAACAGGAAGAAGAAAAAGCCAAAGCCGCCAAAGCGGGCAAAAAGATTTCCGGCGTTAATCTGCGCGAAGAACCTTCCAATAAATTCGGCACGGTCGGCGCGGTCGCGCTCGACAGAGAAGGCAATTTGTCGGCGGGAACTTCAACCGGCGGAATGACTTACAAGAAATACGGGCGAGTCGGCGACGCGCCTATTATCGGCGCGGGAACTTTCGCCGACAACCGAACGTGCGCGGTTTCGGCAACCGGCTGGGGCGAATTTTTTATCCGTCTCGGCGTGGCGCGCGATATTTCGGCGATAATGGAATATAACGGTTTGCCGATTCAGCAAGCCGCCGATAAAGTTATTAAGGAAAAATTGCAGAATATGGGCGGCGACGGCGGCGTTATTGCCATTGACCAATTCGGCAATATGGCGGTTTCGTTTAATTCGGAAGGTATGTATCGGGCGTATATCGACGCAAACGGAAAGCCGGTTGTCGAGATTTATAAAAATTAAACAGGAGAATGACCTCTGAATTGAAAGCTGCTTTCAATTTTTGAAATATGAATAATAAAACAATCGTAATGCCGGGCGGTTCAGGCTTTTTGGGACAAAGCGCTGCCGAATTTTTACGTGACAAAGGTTATGAAGTCGTTATATTTTCGCGTGGCGGAGAAAAAACAGTTGACGGAATAAAATATGTTAATTGGGACGCCGAAACGCTTGGCGAATGGACGAAATATCTGGACAATTCGTTTGCGGTGATAAATTTTACGGGCAAGAGCGTTAATTGTCTTTACACCGAAGAAAACAAGCGTGAAATAATCAAAAGTCGCGTCGATTCGGTTCGGATTTTGAGCGACGCGATTTTACGTTCGGAAAATCCGCCGAAAGTTTTCGTCCAAGCCGGTTCGCTGGCGATTTACGGCGACACGACTTCGGTTTGCGACGAAAATGCGCCGCTCGGCAAAGGCTTTTCGGTCGAAGTCTGCAAAATGTGGGAAGCGGAATTTTTCAAACCACAATTACCGCAAACACGCAGAGTTTTGTTCAGAATCGGGTTTGTTTTGGGAGAAAATGGCGGCGCGTTGGAATCTCTGCAAAAGATAACCAAATTTTACCTGGGCGGAACAATCGGTTCGGGCAGACAATATATCAGCTGGCTGCATATCGAAGACCTTAACCGGATGTTCGAGTCGGCGATTGAAAACGAAACGATGGAAGGAATTTATAATGCGACGGGCGTTAATCCGGTAACGAATGCCGAATTTATGAAAACTTTGCGGAGTGTGATGGGAATGCCGTGGTCGCCGCCCGCTCCGGCTTTTGCCGTCAAAATCGGCGCGACTTTAATAATGCGCGCCGACCCAAGTTTGGCTCTGACGGGAAGAAACTGCATTCCAAAGAAATTACTTGACGAAAATTTCAATTTTGAATACACGGATTTAAAAAACACTCTTGATAAAATAATAAATTCAAAATAGTTTCTTTTACCTGAAAATAATTTTTCCGTTTTTGTTAAATTAAATATGTCGAAAGAAAAAGCGTTAAGGTTTATAAACCTTACCGCTTTTTTAGTATCTGAAGTGCTTTGCGATTAAATCATATCGCCGTCTTCTTTTGAATCTTCGTCTAATTCCCAGCGGTTGCGGTCGCGCTTTTCCATCTTTTCTAAAAGGTCGAGCGGTTCGTTGTCCTGAAAATCGATGCCGTAAGCGTGAGCGTTTTCTTCAACGTCCGATTGGTCGGGCGTCGGATTATGTCCGCCGAACGCTTCCGCGCCGGTCGAATTTACTTCTTCCCAACTGGCGTCGATGTCGCCGCCCGAATCCGCCGGACTCGAAGAATTATGCTCGTTCAAACGTTCAATCAATTCATTGGGCGCGGTCGGCGCGCCGGCGATTTCTTCGTTGATAAACTCGGTCATCGCTTCGTCGGTAACGTTTTCCTTTTCGTAAAACTCCAAATCTTTTCCGGTCATAGATTTTCACCTTTTCCTCAAAATAATTTTCGTCAATAAAAGAAAGAATAACATATCGCGGGCGGCGGACGAAAATTTGTGGGCGCTTAAATAAATACGACCGTCTGCGACGACGGAATTTCAAAACGGCGGCGGCAGCGTATGTTTTTGCACATCAGCTGGTCGTCAACGCGCACCATATAATCGCGCGATTTGTCGAATTGGCTGCGGTCGCTTTCGTTCATCCGGCGCGACGTGTTTCGCTTTTTCGTGCGCGTCAGCCAGCGCACTTCGTAATCGTTGCGCTCGCGGCAAAACGGACACGAATAATTTGCCGTTTTCGTCTCCTGCCTCTCGTCAAAAATATCTCGTTCGTTCATAAGCCCTTCAAGTTCATAGAGTTCATAGAGTTTTTAGAGTTTTTAGAGTTCGTAGAGTTTATGGATTAAAAGGAATTTGCAGAGTTAAAGAAAAGTTCCTTCCACTCTATAAACTCTACGAACTTCACGAACTTCACGAACTTAACTTCCGTAAATACTCGAAACTGTAAATTCCCGTTTCGTGTCCGTCGGAGAAATGGAAATTCAGCGCGTAGCGTCCGACGACCGTGATGCGCGAAAAGCTCAAATCGTCGGCGACGGCTTCGTCCTTCAGCATTTTTTCGCCCGTCCACTCGTTGACGCATCCGGCGCACGGGCAAGCCCGCCGCAGCTGCGACGCGCCGTATTTGCTCTCCGCGCTGTTTGACCAGTTAATGGAGATTTCCGAATCGGATTCTTCAATAATTTGTGTCGGTTCAATCATTTTTTGGCGTTCGATTCGACATCGGCGGCAGTTACGTCGTAATGCGAAGCGTGATAAATCGGTTTTCCGTTTCGCAGAACAATCGCCTGCGGCGATTCGTGGCGGATTCCGGTGCGCTCGGCAATCGCGGTCGAAAGGTGGCGCGAGTGCTGTATGACGACCAGATTAACGTCCGCGTCCGCGCCGGAAATTTCCTGGTAGACTCCCGCGCTTATCGGGCAGGTCAGGCTGTGTTTGAATAAAACAACGGGTTTTTCGTTTGACTGCTCGAACAAGTTTTCCAATTCTTCGTTTGAATTGATTTCTGTAAAATGTGCTTTCATATTTTTAGTATAACTTCACACGCCGTGAAAATCATTCGGCGCGCGAATAAAAATTGTTTTTTTGTGTGCGAATTCTCAACACTTTGCCGACGGGTTCGGAAAAGCGTCGGCGTTATCGGCGTCGAGCTGTCGGTCGGAACAGACGAAATCTTTTTCAATCAATATCCTGAGCGGCTTTTTATCTTTTATTTTCTGCTCGCTTTCCAAACCCGTCTGCGCGGTTTCAATCCAATCGCGCGCGGCGCTTGCAGGAATTTCGATTGTTATTTCGGCATCGTCGAACGCGGCGGAAATTTCAGCCGCGCTGTTTGAAATCTTCAGCGAATAAGCGAAAATCCGCTGTTCGGAGAATTGAATTTTTTCCGTGATTTCGCCGGTCTCAAGCAGGCGGTTGACTTCGGTTTGAAGCAAGCGCAGCCGAATCGAATTTTCACGCATTCTGAGTTTCATAAATTATTCTTTCGTCGCCGCTGTAAATATTAAAACGCCCGTCGCGGACAAAGCCGAGCAGCGTTACATTAAATTTCTTCGCCGCCTCGACCGCCAGACTCGACGGCGCGCCGACCGCCGCGACAACCGGAATCCGCGCCATTACCGCTTTCTGCAAAAGCTCGAATCCGGCGCGCCCGCTGAGAAATAAAATTTTATCGCTCAGCGGAACGTTGCCCGCCAGAAACTGCGCGCCGATTATTTTATCGACGGCGTTGTGCCGCCCGACATCTTCGCGCAAATCGATTAAATCGCCCGCCGCGTTAAAAAGCGCGGCGGCGTGCAGACCGCCGGTTTTATCGAAAACCTTCTGAAGACGGCGCAGTTTTTCGGGCAGCAGATGAATCGTTTTCGCCGAAATGCGCGGAACGTCGTTTCCGGCAATCGCGCTGCCGCCGGTTTCGAGCGCTTCGAGCGAAGTTTTTCCGCAGATGCCGCAGCTCGAAGTCGTGTAAAAATTTCGTTCGAGTTTTTTTATATTAACGGTCGTCTCCGGCTGCAAATCGACGCGAACCGTATTTTTCGGCTGGAGAAGTTTTCCGCAGTGCCTGATGGCGGCGATTTGATTGTTTGATTTGAGAATTCCTTCGGTGTATAGAAAACCGGCGGCAAGCTCGAAATCGCTGCCCGGCGTGCGCATCGTGATTGAAACGGCTTGATGACGAACTTTGCCGTTTTCCGCGAAACCGAGACGAATCTCCAGCGGTTCCTCGACGGCGAGCGCGTCGTTTTCCGTTTCCGTTAATTTATCAGAGCAGACGCGCCGAACGATAAATTCGGATTTTTCAATATTAAAATCTGTCGCCGCGCTTGGTTTTGTCATCGTCTGCAAACATATCAAATTGCGAATCGTTTGCAAATAAAAAGTTAAATAAACGTTTTGGAAACGGACGCGTTCGGAGCGAATCCGGCGGGCGCGGTTTCGACAATTGCCCAGGCTGACTCGGTTTTCAGAAGTTTCGACATCAGGGACGCGTGAACCGAATGACCGCTTCGTTCGGCGCGCAGTCGTCCTAAAACCGGCATTCCCAAAAGCGCGAAATCGCCGATGATGTCGAGAATTTTATGGCGCACGAATTCGTCCGGGAAACGCAGCGGATTTTCGTTGAGCATTCCGGTCTCGGTTAAAACAATGGCGTTTTCGAGCGAGCCGCCGAGCGCGAGATTTGCTTTGCGCAGCATTTCGATTTCTCTCGTAAATCCGAATGTTCGCGCCGAAGCGATTTCGCGCCCGAACGAGTTTTCGGCGAGCGTGAAATTAAAAGTCTGAACTTTGATAAACGGGTGCGGAAAATCAATCATACATTCGATTTCGTAACTGTCGGCGGGTTCGATTGACATTTTCCGGTCGCCCTGACGGAATTCGACCGTTTTCAATATTTTCAAAAAACGCCGCGCCGTCGTTTGTTCGATTGTTCCGGCAGCTTCAATCATCTCGATAAAATTTTCCGACGAGCCGTCCATAATCGGAATCTCGATGTTGTCGAGTTCGATAAAACAATTATCGACGTTTGCGCCGCGCAAAGCTGCCAGAAGATGCTCGCAGGTCGATAAAACAACGCCTTTGCGCAAAAGCGTCGTCGCGTAGCTGCAATGAGACACGTATTCGACCGAGGCGGGAAGCTCGAAATTATCCAAATCGGTGCGGACGAAAATATAGCCGGTATTTTCCGGCGCGGGCTTCAAAGTCAAATTTACCGCTGCGCCCGTGTGCAGACCGATTCCGCTCGCTTCTATTTTTCCGGCAATTGTTGTTTGATTCGGCATAATGTTATCGAAAAACCTCAAAGAAGCAATGAACGTGCCGTTTATAATTTTACCGAAAACAAAAGCACTGCGCGCTTTTTTCAGTTTTTATTTGTTGCTTTAACGCAACGGTTTGAAGCGTTTTTGTAGTAAAAATTTATTTTTTTTCAATTTTGCGGAAACACGCACACGCGTAAGTGTGTAGAACTCAGCAAGCACACTTACTGACGTGCGCGTTTCCGCATTTTGAGAAAGTCCTAAAATAAACAATGGGTTGATTTGAAGCCGGCTAAAAGCTAACCTAGAATAAAATCAATTTTATACGGTATTTATGGCAATCAAAACAGCAGGCATCAGAACCGACAAATCGACCAGAATCAGAGTTGAAAATCAATCGACGCTTCCTTTGCCGAAAGGCGCGGACGAAAATATTCAGAATATTATTTCCTTTATTCCGACCGAGCATCTGCGCGGTTTGGAAAAACTTCGCCTCGTCGATTTTATCAAACTTCCGCCGATGAAAAATATGAGTGCGCCCGTCAAAGGCGACTTGCCCGGACTTTATCATCCGCGCACGCAGAATCAAGGCGCGTGGCTCGAAATTTCGACGGGAGCGCTGCTCCAGCCGACCGAAAAGTTCGCCAAACGCTGGATGGCGAAATCGGCTTTTAAAAGCAATCTCGCCGGTCTGATTTTTTCCCTCGTCGGGCAGCATTATTATTTAACGCTCCGCCATTCGGTAAAAAAGACGAATCTCGAACCGCAGATTCGCCAGTATGCGCAGAAAAACCTCAAAGAATGGGGCGAAAAACAATCGCGGAACGATAAGAGCTTCCGCGCCAAACTTTTCAAACCGCTGCGCCCGCAGATGGAACGCTGGGCGAAATGGCTGAACAAAAAGGCGGCGAACGCGCAGAAGAAAGGATAAAAGTTTAACTCCGCGAAACCGGCTTCAAAAAAAACAAATCGGAATGGACGAATCGACCAAACAGGCGGTTAGCGAAACAATCGAACAAACGGTTGAAGCGGCGGAGGAAATCGTTCGTCATCCCTACACGAAAAAACTGGCGCAATTGGGCTTTTATACGAAAGGCTTTTTGTTTATCGTCATCGGCTTGCTGGCGATTCTGGTCGCGCTCGGCGAGCGCGGCGGCGAATTAGCCGACCCGACCGGCGCGCTGACCCGAATCGCCAGAGAGTCTTACGGCAAAATAATTCTGATAATTTTCGTCGTCGGCGCTGTCGGACACGGCGCGTGGAATATTCTGCGCGGCGCGGCGGATGTCGATAACGCGGGCAAAAGCGTGCAGGGAATCATCAAGCGCTGTATCGCGGGCGGCATCGGATTTTTTTACTTTTTTTTAGCGTGGACGGCGTGGAGCATTATCGCTGCGGCGCAGATTTCCGAAGACACCGGAACTTTCCAGAAAACTTTGACGGCGGTTCTTCTGGCGCTTCCCTTAGGCGCGATTCTCGTCGGGTTAATCGGGTTAATCGTCATCGGCGCGGGCGTTCACGAATGTTACAGCGGCGTAACGGGTAAGTATCGGGAAAGTTTTAAGCTGTATAAACTCGACGACAAAAGTCTGGCGATTATTACGATTCTCGGTTTTTTAAGTTTTCTGGCGCGCGGCTTGATTTTCGGTTTGATTGGATATTTTTTTATTGTCGCGGCGATTGACGCGAACCCGAACGAAGCAATCGGAATCGAGGGCGCGCTGCGAACGCTTTCGCAAAGCTATTTCGGCAAAACCGTTTTATTCGTTACAGCTGCCGGTTTGGTTTGCCACGGAGTTTTATCGCTCTACGAAGCGCGTTATCGTCGTATTTGTTGAAAAAACTAAAAAAACTGTTACTTTAGACAAAATAAAAAGTTTCTCTGGATAATCATTAAAGTTACAAATTTTTTTGCCGCTGAAAATTATGTTAAAACAAGCCGTCGCCCATTACCACGAACTTCTCGAAGACCGTGAATTAGCCGAATCGTCGCGCCGACAATTGAACGACAGTCTGGAAAGCGCCCGCCTGATTTTCGGCGGACGCCCGCTCGCGCCTTATTTGCGCCCGCATTTCGTAACCGAAACCGATTGGCGAAGAGTCGTCGGCATTTGCGAGACAATCTGGAGCGCGCTGCAAAAAGTCAAAGACGCCGCCGTCGAAAATGACGAGATTTTAGACGAACTCGGAATTACCGAAATCGAAAAGGAGCTTGTCGCTATCGACCCGAAATATAAACAGGTTTCGCCGACTTCGCGGCTCGACTCATTTTTGACCGAAAACGCGTATTCATTTGTCGAATTAAACGGCGAAAGTCCGGCGGGAATCGCTTTCGCGGATTCGGCGTCGGAAATTTTTATGGATTTGCCGGTGATGAAAAAATTTGCGGAAAAATACGAAGTGCGCCGCTTTGAAGGCAGACCGAAACTGCTTCAGGTTCTGCTCGACGCGCACGAAGAATTTTTAGGTCATAAACCTGAACAAAATCCGGTTATCGCTATTGTCGATTTGAAGGATTTGCCGACGATAAAGGAATTTGAATTATTCAGAGATTATTTTGAAGAAAACGGCTGCAATGCGATTATCTGCTCGCCCGACGAACTCGAATTCGACGGCAAACGCCTTGTTTATAAAGGCGTCAACATCGACATCGTTTATAAGCGCCTGCTCGTCAACGAATATCTGCCGATAATGAATCAATATCCGGCGCTGCTCGAAGCCTATCGCGCCGGCGCGATTTGTATGGTCAACAATTTCCGCTCGAAGCTCGTCCATAAAAAAGCGATTTTCGCCGTTTTAACAAATGAGAAATACGCGCGTTTATTTAACGAACCGGAACTCGAAGCCATCAAAGCACACGTTCCGTGGACGCGAATCTTTCTGGACGAAAACACCGAATATCAGGGACAGGCGATAAATCTTGTCGATTTTACGGAACAGAATTCAAACAAATTAGTCTTGAAACCAAACGACGATTACGGCGGACACGGCATCTACATCGGCTGGAATTCGAGCGAAACCGAATGGAAGGAAGCAATCGAAATCGCGCTTAAAAACGGCGATTATCTGGTTCAGGAACGCGTCCAGACCTCAAAGGAAATGTTTCCGATGCTTGATGAGACGGGCGCGAAATTCGATTTTGTCGAACAACTCGTTGACCTCGACCCGCTGCTTTTCAACGGCGTCGTCGGCTCGGCATTCACGCGCCTTTCGTCGTCGGAACTGGCAAACGTATCAAGCGGCGGCGGGATGGTTCCGACGTTTATTATTCGGGAAAGGAAATCCTAAATCAAAATGTCTAAATATTTATTATTGCTTGTCCCCATTTTTTGTTTGATTTTGTCTGTAAATGGTTTTAGTCAAAATTTACAAATCAAAAAAGATAAATTTCAAGCTGTCGCAAAAGGCAAAGTTGGGCAGTACGGTTTTACTGAAGTCTTTAAAAGCGATCAAAATGAAATACTTCTGGAAGGAACAGGCTCAAGAAAAACTAAAAAAGCTGCGAAAAATGAATTTGGGAACAGAATCAAAAAAGCTGAAAAAATAATAGATAATGTAAAAAAGATAAAAGTTAAGGGAAAAATATCAAAAAGAGTTGTATTGGACTTGGGCAAAGAAGAAACCTACCGTTATTTGATAGCAATTTATGACCAAGACAGAGATATAAAATACATTGTCGGAGGAAAATTGCAAACTGTTCTTGAATTTGAAAAGTGGGAAAACTCACAAAACTAAATAAACGAAAAATTGGCGAATGAAAACACCAGAAAAAAAATCACGTCTATTTGAACTCAGCGAAGAATTTCTGCGCCTCGAACGCAAATTAAAACTCGGCGGCGGCGCGGAGAAAATCGAAAAGATTCACAGGCAGGGGAAACTGACGGCGAGAGAGCGCGTTGATTTGCTGTTCGATACGGATTCTTATCAACAGGAAATCGGCTTGCTCGTCGCTTATGACGAATATAAAGGACAAGCGCCAGCCGCCGCCGTTGTAACTTCTATCGGCAAAATTCACGGGCGCGAGTGCGTCGTCGTGGCAAACGACGCAACGATAAAAGCGGGCGCGTGGTATCCCGAAACGATAAAAAAGATTTTGCGGGCGCAGGAAATTGCGATGCGAAACCGCGTGCCGATAATTTATCTTGTCGATTCGGCGGGCGTTAATTTGCCGTATCAAGGCGGCGTTTTTCCCGGTCAATACGGCGCAGCCAGAATTTTTTATTACAACTCGATTATGCGCCGGTATTTGAAAGTTCCGCAGATTTCCGCCGTGATGGGAATGTGCGTGGCGGGCGGCGCTTATTTGCCGGCGCTTTCGGACGTGATTTTAATGGTTGAAAACACGTCTTTTATGGGCTTGGGCGGCGCGAATCTGGTTAAGGGAGCAACCGGACAGACGATTGACAACGAATCTTTGGGCGGCGCTCTGACGCACAATGCAATCAGCGGCGTCGCGCATTTTCGGACGAAAAACGAAGCCGAATGTATTGAAAAAATCCGTCAGTTAGTTTTGGAATTGCCGCGCAAAGAAGAAACACGCGTTTCGATAATCGAAGCGAAACCGCCGAAAAACAAACCGGAAAAATTATTCGAGCTTCTGCCCGAAAATCATCGTGCGCCGTATGATATGCGTGAGATTTTGAATTGCTTTCTTGACGGCGGCGAACTGGATGAATTTCAAGCCGATTTTGCAAAGGAAATGATTTGCGGCACGGCGCGTGTCGGCGGAATTCTCGTCGGAGTAATTGCTAATTCACGCGGAATGGTCAAAGGCAAACCTGGTGAACCGCCGAAATTCGGCGGCATCGTTTATACCGAATCGGCGGAAAAAACCGCGTATTTCATCGAGAACTGCAATCGTCACGGAACGCCGCTTTTATTTGTGCAGGACGTTTCCGGTTTTATGGTCGGCGCGGAAGCCGAACATTCGGGAATAATTCGAGCAGGCGCGATGTTCGTCGAAGCGATGGCGACGGCGACTGTTCCAAAATTGGTTTTGACAATCAATCACGCTTCCGGCGCTGGCTATTACGCGATGGCTGGACAAGGCTTTGACCCAGATTTTATTTTCAGCCTTCCGACGGGCAGAATGGGTGTGATGGAAGGCGATTCGGCTGCGCAGGCGATTTTCGGGACGCAGATTGAAAAGCTCAAAAAAGAAGGCAAAGAGCCGGACGAAGCGATAAAAGCCGAAATGCAAAAGGTGCGCGAAACTTACGAGCGTGAACTCGACGCCAAACACGCCGCCGCGCGCGGACTTCTCGACGCGATTATCACGCCGGAAAACCTTCGCGCCGGTTTAACTTTAGCTTTGCAGACGTGTCTCAACACGAATCAACCGCACATCGGCGCGTTCGTTTTGCCGCCGATTGCCTGAGAATAGACTCAGAAACTTCAAGAGAAAAGCGTTTACAAATATTTTGTAAACGCTTTTCTAAAATATTTCTTTACTACTTTATTATTTCAATTTCGCTGCCAAATCCGCATAATCGGCAATCGCCGCTTTTATTACTTCAAACGACTGCTCGCGCCCGTAGCTGTAAGCAATTTCGCAGCGACTCGGCTCGTCCGGCAGATTTTTGTAAGTCAAAAAATAATGCTCGAAGCGTTCGAGAATGCCTTTCGTCAGTTCTGATATTTCCGTGTATTGTCCGAAAACTTTATCGCCTTTCAAAGTTGCGATGATTTTGTCGTCCGCTTCGCCGTCGTCAATCAGAGAAAATCCGCCAATCGGCGTCGCTTTCAAAATAATATCGCCGCGCGGTATATGGTGTTCAGACAAAACCAGAATATCGAGCGGGTCGCCGTCGCCGCATTTTATTTCTTTGCCCGACTTTTCCCGCGCCAGATTAGCGACTCGTTCATCACAGTAAGTTCGCGGAATGAAACCGTAGTTTGCCGGAACGACGTTTGAATACTGCTGCGGGCGGTCGATTTTCAAATAGCCGGTTTCCTTATCGACTTCGTATTTAACCGTGTCGGACGGCACAATCTCGATAAAAACCGTTACCTCCTGCGGAAAGTTTTCGCCGATTGAAATGCCGTGCCACGGATGTGCTTTATTTGTTCTGAACATACGATTATTATTGACTTGTGAAAAGCGAAATGTCTAACCACTTAAACCTAATAGCTCACCGGAAAGTCGTCGTAATTCAGTTTAATCGTCCTGAAATTCGCAGTCCGCTGTCAATCTTCGTATTGGATGAGCTTCACGAAATTCTCGGTGAACTTGCGGAAAACTCGGTTATCGAAACAGTGATTTTTACCGGACGAGACAGTGTTTTCGCATCCGGCGCGGATTTGCGGGAGATTGCCGAAGTTACCGGAGAAACCGCGCGCGAATTTGCTCTGCGCGGTCAGAACCTGATGAACAAAATCGCCGGCTTAAGTCAAATGACAATCGCGGCGGTGAACGGTTTTTGCTTTGGCGGCGCGCTCGATTTGGCGCTCGCCTGCAAGCGCAGAATCGCCGCGCCGAACGCGATTTTTTCGCATCCGGGCGCGAATCTCGGAATTATTACCGGCTGGGGCGGAACGCAAAGATTGCCGCGTCTGGTCGGCGAAGCAAAAGCTCTGGAAATATTTTTAACGGCAAAAAGAATCGGCGCGAAAGAGGCGCTGGAAATTGGTTTGATTGATAAAATAACCGAAAATCCGCTTGGTGAATCTGCTGCAAACAGCGGCGCGAATATTTCATCAGTAAAGTTATGAAAAATTTTGTAATCGATTTCAAGTTATTAAAACTTTCGCTGTTCGCTTTATTCGCAGTCGTCTTGTTTTCGGGTTGCCGGCAAGCGAATTTATCAACGCTCGAAACAACCGCCGTAACCGCGCCCGCCGTTTCACCGACGGCTTCGCCGCAAATTAACGACAACATAAATCGACCAAGAAGCGAGCCGTATGCGGGCGATTTGTCAATTTTTGAAGACCCGAAGCGCGAAGCGAATTTGCAGATAAACCGCGTGATGGATATTTTGAAAATTTCCGAAGGAAAAAACGTCGCCGACATCGGCGCAGGTTCCGGTTGGTTCACGACGCGAGCGGCGAAAAGAGTTGGCGCGAAGGGAAAAGTTTTCGCCGTCGAGATAAATCAGCAGTATATCGATTACATAAACAACCGCGCTAAAAAAGAAAACTTTTCAAACATTCAAACCGTTCTCGGAACGGAAGACGACCCGAAAGTGCCGGAAAATTCCGTCGATGCGGTGCTGATTTTGAAAACCTATCACGAAATCGGACAGCCGGTTAAAGTTCTTTTGAATTTGAAAAAATCGCTGAAAAAAGAGGCGCTCGTCGGCGTCATCGACCGCGCCGGCAAAGGCGACGACCACGGAATCGATATGGATAAGGTCGTCGAAGAATTCGGGCGCGCCGGGTTTGTTAAAGTTGACGGTTACGATTTTGTAAAGCCGGACGGAATGGATTATTTTCTTGTTTTTCAGGTTAAGTAATTTCTTTTACTTCTTCAAAAATTTTGCGATTCCGCTGCGGCAATCTTCTGTTAAACGCGCAATTGTATTGACATCGACTCCAGACTGCAAAGCCGTGTCAAACGTCATTCCGTCCATTTGGTAAAGCAGACGCTTTGATAAAATTACCGCCGAGCGCGAGACTTTTCGATACGCCGACACATAATCTTTTACACCTACGTTGAAGGTTTCGTCATCGAAAATTCGATTGATTAAACCGAACTTTTCAGCGGTTTCCGCGTCGAATTCAAAGCCCTGCGTGGCGAGTTCAAAGGCGCGTTTTTCCGAAACGTTCCGGCGCAGAATCGCCATCACCATCGCCGGAACGAAACCGATTTTAACTTCCGGGTAGCCGAAACGCGCCGTCTTTGTCGCCAAAACAAGGTCGCAAGCCGTCGCCAGACCGCAGCCGCCGGCAAGCGCGCGCCCGTGAACCGCCGCGATAACGGGAATTTTTATTTTGCGAATCAACGCGAAAAGCTCCATCAAATCGCGCGCGTCATCCCAGTTTTCCAGAACCGAGCTTTCGGATATTTTCTGCAAAGCCGATAAATCCGCGCCCGAACAAAAATCTTTTCCCGCGCCTTTAATTAAAATCGCCCGCAAATTTTCGTCTTTGTCGGCTTCGCGCAAAGCATTTTTCAAATCGTCAATGAGCGCGTCGTTGAGCGCGTTGCGCTTTTCCGGGCGATTCAACGTTACGGTTAAAATCGAATTTTCGGTCGCGTTTAAAATTTCAGACATCTTCTTTTGTTTTATAAAGTTTATTTCGTTTGCGTTAATTTCGTCGCTTTATCGATTTCCGCCGCGAAGTTTTCGATTGTTTTTGAAACTATCGCGATTTGCGCGGCGGCTTCGCGCCAGTCGCGCTGTTCGATTGCCTCGCGCGCGCCGGGCAGAGTTTTGACGCCGTAGCCGGTGTAAAATCCGGGCGCGTAGATTTGATGTTTGAACCAGTCGCGGCGCGGCAATCCTTCATTCGTTATCAAAGCGCGTTCGGTTTTCATCAAAACCGTGTCCAGAGATTTCTGTGTGGCTGCGGGAAATTGCTTGCCCCCGGACGCAATTTGATAATTTTTCGCGCTTTCCTGAAGCCGCGCCAAAGCGTTTTGCAGCGGCGCGAAATTTAAAAACGGCACGTTTTCCTTTGTCTTCGGCATTATAAAAGTTTGCGTTGGGTCTTGAACGGCTTTGAGCGTTCCGTCGGAAATCAACTGATTGGTCAGCCTGGTTTCTTCGCGCATATTATCGGTCAAGCGTGTTATTTCGGTAACATATTGTCCGACCGTATCGGCAAAATTCGTAAATTCAAACGGAAGAACGTCGGAATTTGCGAGACGCAGAGTCATTCGACCGGCGGTTTCGGCGAGCGCGATTCCGTAATCGAAATTCGGGTCAACAAAGCGCGTGAAATGGTCGAACGAATCATAGACCGAATGATACGAGCCGCCGCCGTCTTCGCCGCCAAAGCCAATGTTTAGGCTGGCAATTCCGAGATGCTGCAAAAACGGCGTGTAATCCGAACCCGAACCGAGCGCGCCGATTCGCATATCCGGGCGATTCAAGGCTTCGCGTTTTGTTTCGGGCGAGCCGTTCACTAATTGAGAAGCCCGCCAGCGCTGCCAAACCGAAATTTTCGTCTGCGGGTCTGAAACATCTTTCGCCGCCTCGTTGACGAATTTTTCGAGCGTGTGCGAGCCGCCGACGCCTAAAAAACCGCGCCCGTTTGAATCGGAATTGATATAGACGGCGGCTTTGTTTTTCAATTCCTCGCTGTGTGTTTCAACCCATTCGGTCGAGCCGAGAAGTCCGGGTTCTTCGCCGTCCCAAGCCGCGTAAACAATGGTTCGTTTAGGTTTCGCGCCCTGTTTTGCCAGTTCGCCGACCACGCGCGCTTCTTCCATTAAAGCAACCAATCCGCTCAGCGGGTCGTCCGCGCCGTTAACCCACGCGTCGTGATGATTGCCGCGAATAATCCATTCGTCGGGACGTTCCGCGCCGCGCATTTTGGCAATTACGTTGTAAATGGTTTTCGTATCCCAATTAAACGCGAGCTTGAGATGAACTTTTGTTTGGGTGTCTCCGCCGAAATGATATGTTATCGGCAGCGCGCCGCGCCAGTTTTCCGGCACGACAGCGCCGCCCATCGAACGGAGAAGCGGCAGCGCGTCGGCGTATGAAATCGGCATCACGGGAATTTTCGTCAACGTCGGCGCGTCTTTTAATTTCAGACGTTTCGCGCCCTTAATCGAACCGATTCCGGGCGTCAGCGGGTCGCCGGGAAAAACAGGCATATCCGCAACCGAGCCGCGCTGCGCGCCGTTTTCATTTCTCCACGCGCCTTTCGGGTAAACGTCGCCCTGATAAAACCCGTCGTTACGCGGGTCTGAATAAATCAGACAGCCAATCGCACCGCGTTCAGCCGCCACTTTCGGCTTGATGCCGCGCCACGAACCGCCGTAACGCGCGACGGCGATTTTACCGCGCACATCGACGCCGCGCCGTTCGAGTTCTTCATAATCAGCCGGAACGCCGTAATTGACGTAGACAACCGGCGCGATTACGTCGCCGTCAATCGAATACGCGTTATAGGTCGGAAGCTGTTCGCTCTGCTGGCTGGAAGTCGAATCTTCTTTGAGCGCGGATTCAGTGAGTTTTGCCGTAAATCTTTCGGGCGCGAGCATTTCTAAAACACGCGTTTTCGGCGTCGGAAATAACACGTCGAATTGTTCGATTTGTGTTTCAAACCCCCAGGATTTGAACATCGAAGCGATAAATTCAGCGTTCTCCTTGCCGTAAGCCGAACCGACGTGATGCGGGCGCGCCGACAATCGCTTCATCCAATCGCGCAGATTGTTGCGCTTCAAAATCGAATCGAATTTAGCTTCGAGCAATTTCTGATTTGCAGAACCGGCGCGGTTGAAACCCATTAAAACACTTTCGTTTGTTTGATTTGTTTGCGCAACGAGCGCGGACGACGATAGAAAGTAGAAGACTAAAAGGCAAGACAATATTCGCTGCATATAACTCCTCGATTTTCGGCGGGCTTTAGAAATTGTGTTTGTATTGTAGAGCAAAAATTGTCTGCAATGTTAATAAAATTTATTTGTCAGCCAAAAAGTCGCGCAGAATTTCCGTAACGTCGCCGCCCGCTTCCTGCTGAACCCAGTGACCGGCATTCGGAATACGAAATTCTTCAAACGGCGCGTCGATAAATTCGCCGATTCCTTCGACTGTTTCCGGCAGAACCGCAAAATCCTTTTCGCCGTAAATAAATAAAGAGGGAACACGAATTTTGTTGTTTGTTTCGGCTTTTGCAAATAAGCGCCCGACGATGTTTGCGCGGTAATAATTTATCATCGCTTCGAGCGCGAACGGTTCGCTCCACGATTTTTTATATTCGGCGATAATTTCGTCGGTAAAAACATTTTTTTCGGCGGTTGTCGTTTTTAATGAATTTGCCAGCATCGCGAAATCGTTGCGGCTCATCAACCATTCGGGAAGAAGCGGAATTTGAAAAAAGAACATATACCAGCTTGCCAGAAGTTGTTTTAAGGTTTGATTCTTACGCCAAATCTCGACGGGCGGAACTTGCAGCGCGGCAACTTTTGAAACGTGTTCAGGAAATTTCTGCGCCGCAGCCCACGCCACCGCCGCGCCCCAATCGTGTCCGACAATAAAGGCTTTTTCGCGTCCGAAATGATGTATCAAACCGATTACGTCGTCAACCAACTTTTCAATCGCGTAATCTTCGACTTTCGGCGGTTTGTCGCTCAAATTAAAGCCGCGCATATCCAGCGCAACTACCGTAAATTCATCACTTAAAGCTGCGAGTTGATGTCGCCACGAATACCAGAATTCAGGAAATCCGTGCAGCAAAACGACGAGTTTCGCGCCGTCGCCCGCTTTCGCATAATGAAGATTGACCGCGCCGATTTGCGCGTAGCCGAATTCGATTTCGTTTTCGTCCGTCATAACAAACCCAGACTTTTCGCCTCGTTGTCGCCGATGTCGATTTTCATTCTCAGAAGCGCGGTCGAAAAAGTCTTGCCCTGCGCGTCGGTCATCAATGAGAGTGTTCCGCCGCCGCCTAATGATTCGTGCAGCAGAAAATTGAGCGCTCCCAAATTCGGCAGCTCAAATCTTTCAACATCGCCTTTGACCATTTCGCCGAAGTGTTCCTTAACTTTTTCGTGCGTAACTTCACGCACCAGAACCGGATAAAATTCGTCTTTCAGCGCGATGACGCCGACGTTCGCCGTGTCGCCTTTGTCGCCCGAACGGGCGTGAGCGAGCTTTAATAATTCAATTTTCATATTTTGTTTTCCTTCCGATTTATCTTTCCAGACTTCAACCAAAACTTTAAGAGTTGGTATTACGACAGTTGCGGTCTTCGTTTAGCTTTATTCTCTAATCTAAGAAACGATTGAGTTTATCTCGTTTCGGGTCAAAATGAAAGACCTTTTATCTCGGATTTTTTCGTCTCGACTGTAGTAATTGAAACTTATAAAATGCCGCTAAATCGAGTGAGTGCGTAATTTTCCCGCTTTCGATAAACTGTTCGATTTCTCCGAGCGCCGCCAGTTTTGTAGTTATGCTTTCGTTTTCGTCAAAATTCGTTTCGCCGGTCTTAACGCAGTCGCGGGCGAGAAAATGATGAATCCAGTTATTTTGCAGCGCTGGATTCGGGCGCGATTTTCCGAGACAGACAAAATCCTTTGATGAAAAACCCGTTTCTTCCAGAAGTTCGCGCCGCGCCGCCGTTTCCGGCGCTTCGTTTTCGTCAACCATTCCGCCGGGAATCTCCAGCGCGACTTCTCCCGCGCCGTGCCGGAACTGCTCGATTAAAACGACCTGGCGTTTTTCGGTCAAAGCGATGACATTTACCCAATCGGGGTTTTCAATCACGAAAAACGAGACTTCCGCGCCGTCCGATTCGCGCGTCGAGATGTCGCGCCTAACCGTAAAAACGCGGCAGTCAGCAATCCTTTCAGACTTTTTTCGCTTCCAAATGTCCGGTTCTGTTTTCATAATTTATGATGACTTGTTTATTAAAAATGTGTTTAGATAATAAATCAAGTTTGAATTCTTTTAAGGTGAATTTTATGACACGAAAAATATTTTTTATTGCAGCTGTTTTTGTTTTCGGTATCTCCGGCGCGTTCGCGCAGCGCCCGCGCCCGGCACCGAAGCCACGAGTTTCTCCGGCGCCGCAAACGATTGTTTCTCCGACTCCGACGCCCGCGCCGACGCCTGTTCCGCTTGAGACAATCGTCTCGGAAGCCGAAAGGCAAACGCAGAACTACAGGCAGGAATTTAACAATCTTCTCGGCGATGAAACGAAAACCTTTGAGGCTTTCGACAAAAACGGCAAATCGAAAAAGCAAATTGTCGTCGAATCGAATTTCATCGTCTACCAGTCGCCGAAGGACGAAAATCAAGTAACCGAATACCGCAACGTCGTCAAAGTTGATGGCAAATCGGTTGGCGACAGCGACAAGCGCGCGAGCGATTTGTTTGAAAACCTCGCAAAATCCGGTTCGGCGCGGCAGGAACTCGAAAACGTGCAGAAGGAAAGCTCGCGCTACGATAAAACTTTGGATTTAAGCGGTTTTACGCTTTTTCAAGTTCCGGTTTTAGCCGAACACGTTCGCCCGTCTTTCGATTTTACGTTGAACGGCGAGGAAAACATCGACGGCAACGACGTATATGTCGTCTCGTATCAGCAGAAATCGAGAAGTCCGTTCGTGATTTTGAACGACGACCAGCCGAAACCCGACAAGCTGTTTTTAAGTTTTGAAGTCGAACTGCCGAAAACAGTCAAAGAACCGAACGCGCTGCTGCGCGGTAAAATCTGGATTGACAAAGCGACGTATCAAATCCGCCGCGAACGCCGCGAGCTGACCGTTCAGCCCGAAGGCTCAACCGCGCCGCTCGTCGTCAACGAAACCGAACTCGAATACCAGCCGAGCGCCGTCGGAATTCTGACGCCGAAACGAATCGTTTTCACCGACTACAACCTCAAATCGAAAGACAAAGGCGCAAATATCTCCGCCGTTTTGGACACGAAAGCGACTTTTGTTTATACGAAATTTACGAAATCGGACGTTGAAGTAAAATCGGGTGATATTAAGAATTGAGAGTTATTAATATTGCTCGACTTATTTATAAAAGGTTTTGAATCGGTGTAATACAAAGTTGTGCCGCTTCGCGTTGATGACAAAACTTATGCAAATGAAATGGGAAGATTACAAAGCCGAGTTTGAGTTTGATGGAAGTTGGCGAGATATTTACGTTCTTAATACTACAATTTCGCACTGGCAACTTCTTATTGATTTTTTGCGCTCAGATGTTTATGAATACTCCTGCTGGATTGGCGGGGAAAAGGCTATACTTCCATCTTTTGCAAAAGAGATATTTGATGCTGATTTTGAGTTTAAGCCGATATTACATTTAAATGTTGGCTCAGTCACCTTAAATTGTTATTTCTTTGGTGATGACGACATCGAGTTTGACCTTGACCCGCGCGAGATACAAAGTGAACGTGAAGCAGAACAAATATTTACTTTTATGCGTCAGATTGGCGAGATAATGGATAAGGAAGTTATTCTTACTCCAGAGAATTCGCAGAAAGTGCCTATCTTCAAATTTCTACCGAGCATTGGCAAAGTTCAATATATTCCGTGTAGCGTTTGACCAACGACGGCACAACAAATCAATGGACGTGAGGCAAAAATAGCTACTTTTTAAAACTGTTCTTCTAAACCCGCAGTTTGCGTGTTGCTGGTTTTTGCCCACGTTATCTCAACCGTTACGCTTCCAAAATCTCAACCTTCGTTTCAATCAAACTTTTCGGAATCAGAGCAGGGAAATACGCCATAATTTCTTCGGTTTTCGGACGCCCGCCCGCGAAACCCGTAACTGACGGCGGACCTGTTAAGATGAGCGGCGCTAGTTCTTTGGTGAACCTTTCAACGTCTGCTTTGTTTTGCCCGCGCACACCGACGCGCAGTTGGACTTCGGGAATATCTTTTGACGGCTCACCCGCGAGATGCCCGTGCGTGGCGTTGACGCCGACGAATTCGGTTAAGATTACATCGAATTTCAAGCCTAATTTATCGAGTCGCGCGCGCAGGATTTTATCAGCCATTTTCGCTTTTTCGTAAGCGTCCGGGTAGGAATAGACGAGCGTTCCGACGGCTTTCCAGCCGCCTGTGTAGGCGATTGAAAGTTTGTAGAATTCGGTGTTCGGCTTGCCTTCGATGCCGTGAACTCTGACGCGGTTTTCGCCGTCGTCTTTTAAGTGAATAGTCGTAAAATCGGCGACGACATCCGGCGTGATATACGCGTGCGGGTCGCCCATTTCGTATAAAAGCTGTTCCTTGATTGCGGGAATATTGACGCGTCCGCCCGTGCCTTCGTGTTTGGTGATGACGAAATCGCCGTTTGGATACGCTTCGACAATCGGGAAGCCGACGTTTGCCAAATCGGGAATGTTTTGCCAGTCGAATTGGCAGTTTCCGCCCGAAGCCTGCGCGCCGCATTCGATAATGTGTCCGGCGATTGTTCCGGTTGCGACTTTGTTCCAATCTTCAAACGTCCAGCCGAATTCGTGCATCAGCGGCGCGAGCGTCAAGCCCGTATCGGTCAATCTTCCGCCGACAACGATTTGCGCTCCCTTATCGAGCGCTTCGACGAGCGGCTGCGCGCCAAGATAAACATTCGCGCTCTGAACTTTATCGAGAATTTCCGATAAAGATTCGCCCGTTTCCATATTATTTATCGCAACGCCGTCGTCTAAAAATTCTTTTAATCTAGGTAAAACATCATCGCCCGTTACGACGCCGATTTTTACTTTTCCGCTCAAACCTATTTCTTTAGCGACATTAGCGATTGCCTGGGCGCAGCCTTCGACGTTGACGCCGCCCGCGTTCGATAAAACTTTGATGTTTTTCTCGACGCAATCGGGCAGAATCTCGCGCATCAACGAAACGAAATCTTTCGCATAACCGGCGTTTGCGTCGCGCGAGCGCTGTTTCTGCATAATCGACATCGTAACTTCCGCTAAGTAATCGAGCATTAGATAATCAATCTGCCCGCCGCGCACCTGTTCGACCGGCGCGGTCAGCAAATCGCCCCAAAATCCTTGCCCGCTTGCCACTCTGACTTTCTCTTTCATATTGATTTTATTAGAAAACAAAAAAACAAGACGGTCAACAATCCTTATGCAGATTGTTGACCGTCTCAGTAAATAATGCGCCTAAGTTTAGTAGTCTCCGAGAATGATTTTTTTCGTGCGGCTGGTTACGGCTTTTGCTCCGCGTTTTGTTTTATGTGCCGCATACTTTGTTCCCTCAACCGTTTTCACGGTTACATATTTGCCGCCCTGATAAACTCTTTTACCGACATAAACCGTTCCTTGAGCGGTTTTGCGGTAAACATAAACCACGCCGTTTTTACCCTTGCGATAAACATATTTAGCGCCGCCGACAACTCCGCCCGTCCGTTTGCGTTTGACGGTAACCTGCCCTGTTCGTGTTTGCGCTTTAACCGAAAGCGAGCCGTTTGACGAAATGGCGTCGCCGATAAAAGCGATTGACAAAATCATCGCAAATGCAAATAAAATATTGATTGTCTTTTTCATAATTATATTCCTCGTTATTTAAATTTAACTGAAATCGAACTTCCGGGGGAGTGAATGTTTTTGATGCAAGTTTCAGTTTCTGCGGCTAAAGAAAAGCAAATATTATTCCAGATAGACACAAAATTTATTCGGCGCGCCGAACGTTGGCGTTGATAAATTTTATGATGTCTTCGGTCGAAGTTCCGGGCAGAAAAATTTCGGAAACGCCTTTTTCTTTAAGCGTTACAATATCTTCCTGCGGAACGATGCCGCCGACCAGGACGAGCGTGTCGTCCATTCCGTTTTCGCGCAAAAGGTTGACGATGCGCGGGCAAAGCGTATTGTGCGCGCCGGATAAAATGGAAATTCCAACCGCGTCAACGTCTTCCTGCAAAGCGGCGGACGCAATCATCTCCGGCGTCTGCCGCAAACCCGTATAGATAACTTCCATTCCCGCGTCTCTCAAAGCGCGGGCAATAACTTTCGCGCCTCTGTCGTGTCCGTCGAGTCCGGGTTTAGCGACGAGAACTCTGATTTTTCTTTCATTCATCATAAATCGAATTATATTAACAGATAATCTTTCCGAGCAAGTTCGGCGCGATTGTTTTTGTAGTTTTAGAACTGAAAATCGAGAATAATCATTTTTGAATAAATTTCACAATTTCTTTTACCATTTCCGCATTTAACGGCAAGTTCGGATTTGAATAGATTTTTAATTGTTCGGTTTGGTCGGCTGTTTCGATATTCTTCAGAACGTGATTCATATTTACGATAATCTTTTCGGTCGCTTTAGTTCCGGCTGCCGCCGTTAATAAATCCGCGTCTTTAACGGAAACCTGAATATCTTTATCGCCTTGAATTATCAGCGACGGAATTTTGAGTTTCTTGATTTCCGCTTGCGGATTATATTTGAACCACGAAATCATATACGGCTGAACGCTCGGACGAAATAACGCGTTAAGCGACGCGGGAACATCGGGAATTGTTTCGCCTTTCTTTAATGTGTCGAGCATCGGGAAAACCAAATCTTTGACCGCCTGCGGTCGGGAACTCAACTGTTCTTTGATTATTTCATCTGCCGGTTTCCCCGCGCCCGCGACTGAGATATATTTTTTGACGCGATTGTCTTTAGCCGAAGCAATCATTCCGATGAGCGAGCCTTCGCTATGACCGACGACGATTATTTTTGAGAAACTTTTGTCTTGAGCCAGCAAATTTATCCAGCCCGAAACATCATCGATGAAATTGTCAAAACGCACGTCCGACTCTTGTTTGCCCGCCGTTCGACTGCCCGCAATTCCTCTTTTATCGAAACGAAGCGACGCGATGCCGTTTTGCTTTAACGCTTCGGCAAGCATTTTCAGCGAATTATTCTGCATCGCCGCCTGATTGCCGTCTTTGTCGGTCGGTCCCGAACCGGAAATTATTAAAACTACCGGAATCTTCTTTGTCGAAATAGGTTTCAGCAAAACTCCGTTTATATCGCCCGTCGAAGTTTTCAGAGCAATCGGTTGTTCCTGAGCAGAAGCCGCTGTAACCATAAGCGCCGTAATTATTGCGAGAAGCAACACTTTTACTTTGTTTGTTTTCATTTTGTTAATTTCAAACGTAAATTTTTCATATGCCGTCTTTATTAAAACGCCGGTTCTTCGTAAATGCCGTAGACATCGCGCAGCGCGGTGCATATTTCTTCGACCGTCGCGTAGGCTTTGACTGCTTCAATCGTCGCGGGCATCGTGTTTTCGCTTTCCTGCGCCGCTTTTTTGAGTTTTTCTAGAGCGTTTGAAACCGCGCCGTTATCGCGTATCTTCTTTGTTTGTTCGAGCCGCGCGAGTTGATGTTGGCGCACGTTTTCGTCTATCTGCAAAATCTCGATTTTGGAAAATTCGTCGTCCATCTGATATTTGTTGACGCCGACGATTGTTTGTTCTTTTCGCTCGACCGATTTTTGGTATTGATACGCCGATTCCTGAATCTCGCGCTGCGGAAACCCGGCTTCGACCGCTTCGACCATTCCGCCGAAACCGTCGATTTTATCGAAATAATCGAAACAGCCGTCAACCATTTTCTGCGTTAAGGATTCGACGAACCACGAACCGCCGAGCGGGTCAACCGTGTTGACGACGCCGGTTTCTTCGGCGATTATCTGCTGTGTCCGCAAGGCAATCAGCGCGGCTTGATTTGAGGGAAGCGCCAGCGCTTCGTCGTAAGCATCGGTATGCAGCGACTGCGTTCCGCCTAAAACTCCGGCGAGTGCCTGAATGGCGACGCGCGCAATATTATTTAAAGGCTGCTGCGAAGTTAATGAAACTCCGGCGGTCTGCGTGTGAAATCTTAACTGCATCGTGCGCGGCGATTTTGCGGCGAAACGCTCTTTCATCGTCTTTGCCCAGATGACGCGGGCGGCGCGGAATTTGGCGATTTCCTCGAAAAAGTCGTTGTGCGAGTTGAAGAAAAACGAGATGCGCGGCACGAATTCGTCAACGTTCATTCCGCGCTCGACGCCGTATTGAACGTATTCTACGCCGTCGCGCAAAGTGAACGCCAATTCCTGTAAAGCCGTCGCGCCCGCTTCACGAATATGATAGCCGGAAACAGAAATCGGATTGTATTTCGGCACGTGTTTGAGGCAGTATTCAAACGTGTCGATAACCAGCTTCATCGCCGGTTTTATCGGGTAAATCCATTCTTTCTGCGCGATGTATTCCTTCAAAATATCGTTTTGCAGCGTGCCGGAAATTTTATTGAAATCCGCGCCCTGTTTTTCGGCGACGACCAGATACATTGCCAGAAAAATCGAAGCCGGCGCGTTTATCGTCTGCGAAACCGTAACCTGTTCGAGCGGTATTCCGTCGAAAAGCGTTTCAAAATCGGCGAGCGAAGAAACCGCCACGCCGCATTTGCCGACTTCGCCTTCCGACAGCGGCGAATCGGCGTCGAGTCCCATCAACGCGGGCAAGTCGTAGGCGACCGACAAACCCGTTTGTCCCTGCGACATCAAATATTTGAAGCGTTCGTTAGTTAATTCCGGCGAAGAAAATCCGGCAAACTGGCGCATCGTCCACAAGCGTCCGCGATAACCCGTCGGATGAATCCCGCGTTTATACGGAAATTCGCCGGGAAAACCGGTTTCGTCTAAATTTTCCGTGTCAGCTTCGGTGTAAAGACGCTTGACCGGCTCAAGAGAAATGCCTTCAAACGATTTTTTTCGTTCGGGCGATTTGTCCAAAACCTTTTGCAGTGTTTCGGTTTCCCAGCGCGCTTTTTCTTCGCGCGCCGCTGTAGTTGCTTCTTTTACTTCTGGACTCATTAGTTTTAACTCTCTGTGATAAATGAATTTGTGAAAACGATTCGGCTATTTTATCACGACTTGAGCAAAGTTTATAAAATTTAGTATTGAATCAAGCTGCCTTCGCGTTTGGCTCGTTTTATCGCTCTGCCGAAAACCCAGAGCGAAAAGGGAAGCAGGACAATTAAAAATCCGAGCAGAACAAAAAATGAAAATTCGACTTCGGCGAAACCTTTGCCCTGAATCAAAACGCCGCGAATTCCGTCGAGTCCGTGCGTCGAAGGATTGGCATAGGAAAGAATTTTTCCGCCCGTTTCGCCGATTGATTCCTGAAGCATTTCTTTCGGGAAAAAAACGCCGGAAAAAAGCGCCGTTCCCGCGCCGAGAATAATGGCGAACGGGTCGCCGCGTTTGAAAACCATCGCGAAACTCGCCGACAAAATGCCGATTGAAGCAAGGCAAAGCGTCGTTAAAATCAAAAAGCAAAGGGCGAGAAATAAATTTCCCTGATACTGAACATTAAAGAAAAGCCAGCCGAAAAACAGATACAGAAACGAGTTGAAAGTCGCGTCAACGTAAGACCACGCCGAACTCGAAACAATCACGGTCGGCACGTTTATCGGCGTCAGCAGAACGCTTTCGAGCGTGCCTTGCATCTGTTCCTGCCTGATGGCGTTGGCGAGCGCCGAAAATCCGACCATAAAATAATTAAGCATCGCCATTCCGGTCAGCCACGCCGTCAAAGGGCTTTGCCATTGTTCATATCTCGCCAGCGGAAAACCGGCGAAAATTCTGGAAATAAAATAAAACGTCGTAACGATGCCGAGAATCCAGAGTATGCGAATAAAAAATTCGGCGCGGTAAGAGAGCGCGAGTTGAAAATCGCGGATAATAAAAGCGCGTATGCGGCGTAGCAGAAGAAACATTTGGATATTAAAAGCGTTTGGTCGTATTAGAAAATACACGTCGAAAAAATTGCAATGGCGTTTTTTTATTTTTACAATTATCCAATGAAATTTCCCGCAAAAAAGATTTTAAGTCTGTTTAGTTTGAGCATTTTTCTTTTAAGTGCCTGCTCGATGCTGAAATCCGTTAATCAAAACACCGATTCCGCGCAGGTTAATACTAATCAAAACGACGAAAAAAACAACGCGCCGCCAGTCAAAGATGATGTCGAAGCGCTCGGAAAAATCATAAATCTGCCGGTTATGCCGGAAGAAGCGACGTGGCGCGAAGAATCTTCAGGTGCGCCGGCGGGGAAAAAATTAACGGCGGTCGTTAAATTTTCGACCGGAGACGCCGACAAGGTTATCGAACAAGCCGGCAATAATAAATTCGCTGCCGCTATCGGCACCGAAACCTGGTTTCCCGCCGAACTCGTCGCGCAAAGCCAGCTCTCCGGCGACGAAAGTCTGAAAGGCGTTTCTTTCGCCGCCGATGTTTTTTTACAGCCGCCGTATAATCAGGGAAAAATTACGCGCGTCAACGACACGAATTATTTCGTTCTCGAACTTTCCGGCAATTAAATTCTTTAAAAATTGCCGGATTTGATTGAACAAACTTACAGACATCCGCTCAAATCTCATCGTATTTTTTTAATTTCCGGTAGAGCGTCGATAAATCAATGCCTAAAACATTTGCCGCTTCGGTTTTATCGTCGTTCGCGTTTCTTAAAGTTTCCAGAATATAACGTCTTTCAATTTCTTCAAGCGTCGGTCTTCCGTTTTCCGGCGCGCGCGCCGCGAAATTGTTTTCCGCGCCGTTTTTGATTTTTTCCGGCAGATTTTCAAAGTCGATTTCTTCGTTCGAGAGAATAAAGGCGCGCTCGACGGCGTTTTGCAGCTCGCGGATATTGCCTTGCCACGAATGACTGAGCAGCGCGGCTAACGCTTTTTGCGAAACGAGTTTTTCGGGCGCGCTTTGCTGCCGGGCGATTTTCGTTATGAAATGTTTGACGAGCAGCGGAACGTCTTCGCGCCGCTCGCGCAGCGGCGGAAGATTTATTTCGATGACGTTCAGGCGATAATACAAATCTTCGCGAAAGCGATTTGCTTCGACTTCCTTTTCGAGATTTTTATTTGTCGCGCAGATAATGCGGGCGTCGAATTTTACCGGAACGCTTGAGCCGACCGGCGTAACTTCGTGTTCCTGCAAAGCGCGCAGAAGTTTGACCTGGAGCGGCGGCGGCATTTCGCCGATTTCGTCGAGAAAAAGCGTGCCGCCTTCCGCCGAGCGGAAAAAACCTTTTTTGTCTGCCGCCGCGCCGGTAAAAGCGCCTTTCGTGTGTCCGAAAAGTTCGCTTTCAAGTAAATTCTCAGGCAGCGCGCCGCAATTGACTGCAAGAAAAGGATTTGCGGCTCTTCTACTATTGTAATGAATCGACCGCGCGACGAGTTCCTTGCCCGTTCCGCTTTCGCCCTGAATCAAAATTCCGGCGGTCGTGTCGGCGACTTTTTCAACTACACGGAAAACTTTTTCGAGCGCTTCGCTTTTACCGATAATTTCCGAAAATCCGTAATGTCTGTTCAGCTCGCCGCGCAAAGCGCGATTTTCGCTGAACAGCTTTTTCGTCCGAACGGCATTTTTGACCGTTTGCAGCAAGTATTCGTTGACGAACGGCTTTGTAACGTAATCGTAAGCGCCTTTGCGCAGCGCGGCGATTGCCGAATCGACCGACGAATACGCCGTCATAATTATGACGATGGCTTCTTCGTCAATCGCCTTAACGCGTTCGAGCAATTCAATTCCGTCCATTCCAGCCATTTTTATATCGGATAAAATGACGGCGACATCGCTCGATGAAAAAATCGCGAGCGCGTTTTCGGCGCTGTCGGCGGTCAAAACATTAAAGCCTTCGCCTTCGAGCAGCTGGCGCAGAATCGAGCGCATCAGTTCTTCGTCTTCGACCACAAGCACATTCGGTTTCATACTTTCTAATGGTAAATGGTAAATTGTAAATGGTAAATCAAGGAACGTTTCCGTCATTAAAAAACCGCTCAGCCGTATTTTAATTTACATTTATTTTAATGCTTCTTCATAAATTCCTAAAAATTCTGCTGGTTTTGTGCGTTTCCACCGTTTTTATAAATGCGCAGGATACCAATCCGGTCGAGCGGCAGGTTGCAAATCCGCTGACTGACACGCCGAATATCAATCCGCTGACACAGGAACAACAGACGGTCAAACCACGGAAAACAAACGAGAATTCCGGCTATATACAGGAGGGCGGCGACGATGAACTGGTCGTGTATTCGACGAGCGAATCGGTCGAGGGCGAAGAAGGAAATCGTATATTTACGCGCACCGGCGCGGTCGATGTGCGTTACGGAATTTATCGCCTGCAAGCCGACAAAATCACGATTTACCAGGCGAGCGGCAAAATGGTCGCCGAAGGAAGCGTCGTTTTTGACCAGGGCGAAGACCAGCGAATTACCGGTGCGCGCGGTGAATTTAATTACAAAACAAAGCTCGGTTATTTCGTAGATTCGACCGGCTTTACCAACCAGACGAACGACGGAACGATAATCTATTTTACGGCTGAACGCGTCGAGCGAGTCGGATTAAACGAAGTCGTCGTTACGAAAGGAAAATTTACGGCGTGCGATGAAACCGTTCCGAAATGGAGCTTTACGGCGGACGAAGCCAGAATTACGGCAAACGACCGCATCAGATTAAAAAACGGCAAATTTCGCGTTCTCGACGTAACGATTCTGCCGATTCCGTTTGCTTCGATTCCGATAAAAAAACAGGACCGCGCGTCGGGCTTTTTAACGCCGACGTTCAGTTTTTCAGGCAACAAAGGCGCGCGGCTTTCGACCGCTTATTATAAAACTCTGGGACGCTCGGCGGACGTAACTTTTCGCGGCGACATTTACAGCGCGCGCGGCGTCGGCGTCGGAATGGACGTGCGGACGCGAGCCAATTCGCGCTCCTTTCTGAATTTCGGTTTCTTCGCCGTCAAAGACAGAATTTTCGGACATAAAGAAGATGCCGAACATCCGAATCAGGGCGGCAGTATCGTCTACGCGGACGGTGTGCATCATTTCTCGAACGGCTTTACGGCGGTTGCCGACGTGCGCTTAACGTCGAATCTCGCTTTCCGGCAGGTTTTCTCCGACGGCGTTCAGCAGATTATTTCGCCGATTGAAGTCTCGCAAGTCTACGTCAATAAAAGCTGGGACAATTACACGCTCAATCTGCTGGCGCGCTCGCAGGAAATTTCGATTCCGAACGTGCTGATAAAAACGCGTAATCTGCCGAGCGTTAATTTCGATAAACGCCCGTCGCAGTTGTCGTTTTTCAAACGAGCGTATTTTTCTTTCAAGGGAAGTTTGGAAGGCGTCAGCCGCCGTGAAGACGTTCAGGATACGGCGCTTTACCGTCAAACGACCGGCAACGACCCGGTGCAGACGCCCGCTGTCGGGCAGCGTTTCGACGTTCACCCGCAGATTTCCGTTCCGTTTAATTTCAAATATTTTAATTTGACGGCAACCGGCGGCGGGCGCGTAACGTATTACTCAAATTCTTTCAACGATATGCGGCAGGTTGTCGGGCGCGACGTTATTCGCAAATACGGCGAATTTGAACTCGATTTGCGTCCCGTCGCGCTGGCGCGGAATTTCTACGGCAAAACGGACGCTTTTCGTTTTCGCCACACAATCGAGCCGTTTTTAACGTATCGTTTTATCAAAGGCGTCAACAATTTTAATAAAATTATCCGCTTCGATTACACCGACACGCAGACCGACACAAACGAAATAGAATACGGCGTAACGAACCGCATTTTCACGCGCAAATACACCGAAGCCGTTACGGACGAAGCTCAAAAGCTTCTTCGGGAAAAACCGGACGCGAAAAAAAATCCGCTGTCGGTTCAGCCGTATGAAATTTTTACTTTAACCGTGCGCGGCAAATATTTTTTCGACCCGAATTTCGGCAATGCTCTGACTTTCGGCAGGCGCAATCAAATCGAGCCGATTTCGGCGCTGACTTTTTACACTTTCGGCGGCGTTCCGCGCCGTTTTTCGCCGCTCAACATCGACGCGACGTATCGCCCGCGCAAAACGATTTTCGTTAATTCCCGAATGGATTACGGTATAAACAGCGGCGGCATTCGCGATTTGTCGGCGACAATTGGCTACGACACGAAATTATTAAAAATATTTCAGACTTTCTATTACACTCGCGCCGTAACTCTCGCCCCTTCGCTCCGGCAATTCAGAAACGCGGCGGGCGTCGAAGCCGGAACGCTGCGCGGCTCGCAGTGGAGTCCGTCGGTTTTCGCAGGCGACCGCGATAAAGGTTTTTACGGCGGCGCGTCGCTCTTTTTCGACTTTGAAAACCGCCGCGCTTTGAGATATACGCCGCTCATCAGCTCGCTCTACACCGCCGGTTACGCCTTCGACTGCTGCGCCGTAACCGCTCAATACTATACGTTCAACGTCGGCGTTCGACAGGAAAACCGCTTTGTTTTCAGCTTCCGTCTTAACGGCATCGGCACGTTCGGAACACAGCAAATCGGGCAGGGATTAAGATAAAAACAATTTGCCACAGAGAACACAGAGAACACCGAGAGAAAGAATCAGCCGCAAAAAAGGCGTGGGAAACGCAAAAAAAGTTAAAATGATTTTTGTGTTCTTTATGCATTTTTTGCGGCAATCTGTTTTTAAAACTCGGTGTTCTCTGTGTTCTCTGTGGCGAAAAAAAATCATCGAGCGGCAGCGTTTTCAAATTGCAGAATCGTATCAATCGCCGCCAGAGTTTCCGCCGACAATTCGACGCCCGAAGCCGCCGCGTTGTCTTCGACCTGTTCGGGTTTTGTCGCGCCGATAATCGCCGAAGAAACGCGCTCGTCGCGTAAAACCCAGGCTAATGCTAACTGCGCCATCGAAAGATTTTCACTTGCCGCAATCGGTTTCAGCTTTTCGACGGCTTCTAAAATTTCCCGCGTTAGCAACTTGTCGATAAAAACGTTCATCTTGTCGTTTGCCGCCCGCGAATCTGCCGGAATCGCCTGACCGGCTTTATATTTTCCCGTCAAAACGCCCTGACCGAGCGGCGACCAGACGATTTGACCGATGCCGTTTGCCGCGCAGACCGGGAAAACTTCCGCTTCCGGCTCGCGCCACAGCATCGAATACTGCGGCTGGCTTGAGACGAATTTTTCCATTCCCGTCATATCGCACGCCGCTTTTATTTGTTCGGCGCTCCATTCGCTGAAACCGATATATCGCGCCCTACCTTCCTGCACGACTTCGGATAAAGCAATCATCGTTTCTTCGAGCGGCGTGTTTTCGTCGTAGCGATGACACTGATACAAATCGACGTAATCGGTTTGCAGCCGTTCGAGCGAAGCGTTTAATTGCTTGTGAATCTGGACACGCGACAAACCCGAATCTTCTTCGGTCATCGGAAAATAAAGTTTCGTCGCCAGAACGTAAGAATCGCGCGGGCGATTTTTCAAAACTTCGCCGAGAAAAGTTTCCGACGCGCCTTTGCCGTAGACATTCGCCGTGTCGATAAAATTTATGCCGACTTCAAACGCTTTTCCCACGCACTCTTCCGCCCGCTCGCGCTCGACGCCGCCCGAATAAGTCAGCCACGAACCCAAGCTGATTTCCGAAACCCGCAAATCACTGCTTCCCAATTGACGATATTTCATATAAAAATTTCCCTTGTCCTACATTCAAATTATTAAATTTTGTGCCGATGTTTCAATTATATTGCCCGCGTTCGCGCCGGAACAAATCCAAAACGCGAAATTGCCGCCGGAAATCATCTTCGCGTTCCTTTGCGTCTTAGCCTTCGCGTTCCTTTGCGTTGCCAGCTCTTTGTATCGCAAAGACTCGCAAAGTGAAGACGCGAAAGGACTTGAAGTTGAAAATGTTTCGGATGTCTGATGCCGAAACCGTAACCTTTTGGATTCCTTAAAGATTTGATAATATTATTAGTAATTGTTATTAAACCGCCGGTAGATTTTCAAAATTCGTTTATATAAACTCGAAATAGGAAAATTATTTGTAAATCCGAGGTAAGATTGCAGTTTATCGGCACGTTCGACTCGAAACATTTTGGATACCAACTTAAAACAGGCAAATGAGCAGGCAGTTCTTTTCGCTTTCGGCGTAAATCATAAAACCGCTTCGATTGAAGCGCGTGAAAAGTTATACGTTCACGAAAGCGAGACGGGAGAATTGCTTGCGAAATTAAAGGAAACGCTGACCGAATGCGTCGTCGTCTCGACCTGTAACCGAACCGAAATTTACGGTGTTCACCCGTCGGCGGCGGTCGATATTGAGTTTTACAAAGACCTTTTAATTGACTTTAAAAACGCTTCGGGCGAAGTTTCACGCGACGATTTTTTCTCAAGTATTTCCTGCTCGACGTGTTTGCAGCTCTTTAATGTCGCAACCAGCATCGACTCGAAAATCGTCGGCGACACGCAGATTTTGCAGCAGATTCGCGCCGCTTATTCGATTGCCAAAGACAACGGCTTTACCGGGAAAATTCTCAATCAACTTCTTCAGCGCGCTTTTAAAATCGGCAAAAAAACTTATCTGGAAACCTCGATTCACAAAGGAGCGATTTCGATAAGTCTCGCGGCTGTCGAACTTGCACGCGAAACTTTCGGCTCGCTTTCCGATAAAAGCGTGCTGATTATCGGCGCGGGCGAAACGGCGCAATTGACCGCCGAATGTCTTTTAAAAAAGCGCGTCGGGAAAATTCTGGTTGCGAACCGCACCAAATCGCGTGCCGAAGACTTTCTCGCCGAACTGCATAAATCAAATGACTTTGAAAGCGAAACCGTTGATTTTGAAACGTTTGGATCGCGCCTCAACGAAGTCGATATAATTATAAGCTCGACGGGTGCGTCGGAATATATTTTAAATAAGGAAGATTTCGACGCGCAAAACAGGCAGATATTATTAATTGACATTGCGATGCCGCGCGACATCGCGCCCGAAGCGGAAGAAAATTCGTTTGTAACGCTCAAAAACATCGACGATTTAAACAAGGTTATCGACCGCAATCACCACAAAAGATTACAGGAATTACCGCGCGTTAAAAAACTGATTTATCAGGAAATGGGCGATTTTCTCGTTTGGTATTATTCGCTCCCGATGCTTCCGGCGGCTTGCCGCGCGAGCGGCAAACAGGATTTCGCAACCGTCGAAGAAATAAAACGAATCAAACAGTTTTTAAACGACAACGCTTCACAATTTCATAAAATGGCGCGGCAGAAAAACGCCGAATCCGAATTAAACGAGCATTTAAATCTGGTCAATCATCTGCTTCTGATGAAAGATGCTTCTTTTAACAGGGAATAAACGCTTGAAAGATAAAACAATCATCGGCACGCGCGGCAGCCGTCTCGCTCTCTGGCAGGCGCATTTTGTCGGCGGGCAATTACAAAACGCTTATCCGAAACGGAAATTTGAAATAAAAATAATCGAAACCGTCGGCGATGCCAATCTCGATACGGCGCTCTCGAAAATCGGCGATAAAGGCTTGTTCACACAGCAGATAGAAGAACAACTGCTCGCCGGAACGATTGACCTGGCGGTTCACAGCTTAAAAGATTTGCCGACGACATTGCCGGAAAATTTGAAAATCGGCGCGGTAACGGAGCGAGAAACGCCGAACGACGCTCTTATTGCGAAAAATTACAAGTCGCTCGACGATTTGCCGTTAAACGCAAAAGTCGCAACGGGAAGCCTGCGCCGCCGCAGCCAGCTTTTAAATTATCGACCGGATTTACAGATTTTTGAAATTCGCGGCAACGTCCCGACGCGCATCAGAAAGTTTGAAGAATCGAATTTGGACGCGATGATTTTAGCATTCGCCGGTGTTCACCGTCTCGAACTCGATTCTCATATCGCGCAGATTATTCCGACGAGCATTATGCTTCCGGCAGTCGCTCAAGGCGTTGTCGGAATCGAAATAAGGGATAATGATGTTGAAGCGGAACATTTACTCGCGCCCGTAAATAACAGAAACAGTTGGGATTGCATCATTGCCGAAAGAAGTTTCCTAAGAACGCTCGAAGGCGGCTGCCAAGTTCCTATCGGCGGTTTTGCAGTTTTAGAAGCGGACGAAATTTTTTTATCAGGTTTTACGGGAAGTCTTGATGGCAAAGTTACTTTGCGTGAATCGATTCGCGGAAATCGCGCCGACGCGATTGATTTGGGACGCGAATTAGGAAATCGAATGATTGCCAAAGGCGCGAATCGTCTGCTCGAATTTACCAGAAGCGTCGTCGAAAAAACGCCCGAAACGGTTATTTGAAAATGCCGGAAGTTCTTGTCATACGTGAAACGGACGTTTTTACAACGATTTTAATCGAGAACGGTTTTTCGGTTACGAATTTTCCGACTATTAAAACCGAACCGCTGACGGACTTGTCGGAACTGGAAAATTACCTGGCGAAAATCGAAACTTTCGACGGGATTTTTATTACAAGCGTAAAAGCGGCGGAAATAGTTTCGGCGAAATTAAACGAAACGGGAAAAGATTTTAACGGCAAGTTTTACGTTTTAGGGAAGCGAAGCGGCGATTTATTAAAAAGCTGCGGGTACGAAATCTTTTTCAACGAAGACGCCGCGACTGTCAAAGAGCTTTTATCGTCGATTCCGAAAGAAGAATTGAAAAATAAACGATTTCTTTTTCCGCGCGGCAATCGAAGTTTGCGAACCATTCCCGAAACGCTCCAGAATTTTGCCGAAGTTGTCGAAACAGTTGTTTATCAAACAATCGAAACCGAAACGAGCGACGAAAAGTTTATTGAAATAAAAGAAAAGTTCGATTGCGGAAAAATCGACGCCGTTTGTTTTTTCAGTCCGTCGGGCGTCGAAGAATTTTTGAAAAAGTTTGACGGTTTTTCGCAAGGCAAAATAAAAATCGCGGCAATCGGTCAAACGACGGCGCGATTCGTTGAAGAAAAGAATTTGCGCGTCGATTTTGTTTCGGCAAAAACGTCGGCGACTGATTTTGCGGCGGAATTTACGAGTTATTTAAGGAAGGAATTTTGAACCAAGATTTTTTATTTTTAAGAGCGTGTCGCGGCGAGCAAACTGAGCGGACGCCGATTTGGATTATGCGCCAAGCTGGGCGCTACTTGCCGGAATATCGTGCAATTCGCGAGAAAACGGATTTTTTAACGCTCTGTAAAACGCCGGAACTGGCGAGCGAGGTAACTGTTCAGCCGATTGATATTATCGGCACGGACGCGGCGATTTTGTTTTCCGATATTCTGGTGATTCCCGAAGCGATGGGAATGGATTTGGAAATCGTCGAATCGAAAGGTCCGATTTTCGATAAACCTTTGCGAACCCAGGCGGACATCGAAAAACTCGACACGGAAAACGTCGTCGAGCGCCTCGAATACGTGATGCAGGCGATAAAAATGACGAAAGAAAAACTCGCGGGCAGAGTTCCGCTTATCGGTTTTTCCGGCGCGCCGTGGACTCTTGCGACGTATATGGTCGAAGGCAAAGGCTCGAAAAGTTTTGAAATTATAAAGAGTTTGATTTACCGCGAACCGGCGACGGCGCACAAATTACTGCAAATTCTCGCCGATTCGGTTGTCGAATACTTGAACGCCAAAATCCGCGCCGGCGCAGACGCCGTGCAGATTTTCGATACGTGGGCGGGAAACTTAACGCCGTCGGATTTTGAAGAATTTTCGCTTCGTTATTTGAAATATATCTGCGACCGCATCGAAACAAACGGCGTTCCGGTCATCGTTTTCGCCAAA
>JBBPXZ010000019.1:0-9675 GCA_038200355.1 Pyrinomonadales bacterium
CAATGAACAAATTTAACCAAATTTCCAACCGACAAACTTTCGTCGGCATTGATGTCGCCAAATCTTCTCCGGCTGTTTTCGTTGATTCGACCAATGACCATCTGGAGTGTCCGAATCAAACAAAAGATTTACGCACGTTGGCTCGCCGCTTGAAAAAACTCGCTCCGGGTTTGATCGTTTTAGAAGCGACCGGCGGCTACGAAACTTTGGCAACCGAGACATTCTCAGAATTCGGTTTGCCCTTCGCCGTTGTGTTTCCCAAACGGGTTCGCCAATTTGCGCTCGGTTTAGGCATCATCGCCAAGACCGACGACATTGATGCTCGAACCATCGCTTATTATGGCAGAATCGCCGATATTCAAGCCAATCCATTGCCATCGGACGAGTTACGCCATCTAAACGTCTCAACGACTCGGCGCACCCAAACTGATCGAAATGCGGATCGCCGCTTTCGACAACCAGTAAATCATCTTTGGTCAGCGTCGGCACGAATTTTCCATTTTCACCCTGCGCCGAAAGAAAAATTTTGGGAATCGTCAATTTGCAGATTATCAGAAGTTTTCACAAAAGAGGTTTTAGAGCAAATTTAATCAAAACTCGAGATTAAACATTTATCCAGAATATGTAACCTTAAAGATATAAAACATCTTTTCCGATGAAGAATAAGGTATGGGACTGGTCTTTGTCAGAATCCGCCCTTACAAACTTTGAGTTTTTTGTAAATTTTCAAGTAAGTTTTCGGTCAAGACAATATCTTTCTGCCTGTAAGCTAAAAATAACGCGCCAATCGGCGGCATAAAACGCGGCTTGATAAAAACCGCGTGCGGAAGATAACCGGATAAAGATTCGACAAAATAATCTTTTATCAATTCTCCTCGAAACATTCCGCCGACACCGGCGACCGGAAATTCGTCCGTGAAATTCAAAGTGTTTGCCGCACTGCGAACGCTTTCGGCTAAAACTTTTGCCCCGTATTTTATCTGATCGCGCAAAATTTGATTTCCGGTAAGTGCCGCTGCCGCCGCCTCTTTTGCCAAACTCGCAATTTTGTCGCGGGAAATTTTGGCGTTGTAATAATCCGACGTTACTTCACGAATTGTTTTCCTTTCGAAAAACTCTAATACTTTTTTCTGTAAACCGCTGTCGGGAATCAGTTTGTCCTGTTCTTTCACAGCAAGGCGAATTGTCTGCGCGGCAAGCCAAAAACCGCTTCCTTCGTCGGAAAAAAGAAACCCCAAACCGCCGATTTGAATTGTTTCGTCCGATTCGTTTGCGCCGTAAATTACCGAACCTGTTCCGGCGATGACGACCACGCCCGGTTTTCCGGCGGTTGCGCCGAACAAAGCCGTCGGCGCGTCGTGTCCGATGATCAAATTATCGCTTTTGATTATGTTGCCGATGATTTCGTGTTTATAATCCGCGCCGCCCGTCATTCCGCAGTGCGCCGCTGCAAAATTCATTTGTTCGAGCGGCGGCAAATTCGCGTTTTTTAGTGCTTCACCGACGCTTTTTTTAATTGCATTTTGCAGACGCTCGCGTCCGCCGGGAACTTCTGCGTGATTTGACGCGCCGCCGAAACCGCGTCCGAGAATATTGCCATTTTCATCGGCGATGACCGCTTCCGTGTGGCTCTGTCCGCCGTCAATTCCGAGAAAAATTTCGTGAGATTGAGTTTGAGAATTAGATTCGTTCATCTTTTGCGTCTTTAATTGCTTGAAACTTTCGCCGACAATCCCGGCGCAGCGGCAACAAATTGTTGAACTAATCCGTCCACTCCGGTTATTGCATTGCCGACGACGGCGGCGAACGCGCCGCATTCAAATGCCCGTTTTACATCGTCTGCCGAACGCAGGCGACCTTCGCAGATAACCGGAATTCTTAATCTTTTTGACAGTTTTTCGAGAAGCTGAAAATCCGGTTCTTTCAAATGTTTCGTTTCGGCTGTGTAGCCGGAAAGCGTCGTGCTGATGACATCAACGCCGATTTGTTCGGCGGCGTGCAGGGCTTCGTCAAATGTCGCCACGTCCGCCATTACGCATTTATTTAAATGTTCCCGAATTTTTTCAACGATTGATTCGAGTTTTTCACCGTTCGGGCGAACGCGCAGAGTTGCGTCGAGCGCAATGACATCCGCGCCCGCTTCGGCGATTTCCCGTGCGTGGTGAAAAGTCGGCGTAATATAAACTTCGCTTTCTGGGAAAACGATTTTGTAAATTCCCAAAACAGGAATTTTAACGCGGGATTTAACCGCTGAAATATTTTCGGGCGAATCAACCCGCACACCGACCGCGCCGTTTAATTCGGCGGTTTCGGCAAATGCCGCGATAATTTCGGGTTTAGCTAAAGGAGAATTTTGCGCCGCCTGACACGAAACAATCAGTCCGCCGCGCCAACTCTCGATTAATTTTTTATTGTTCATTTACTGATAAATAATCCGGTTTTCCAAATAATATTCAATTATCTTAATCCCGACTTGTTCATTAAACAAAAATAACGAGCCGTTTTACCGATATGTGAAGCGGTTCTATTATAAAATTTGTTGTCTTTTTGAAACCAATACAACAGCAATTTTTAACTTTCTCTCGGCAAATTTTTTCAACTCCTGAATTTTACATTCCGAAAAGATAATCGGCAAAGTTTTGAGCGAAAATTTCTTCTTCCGTTTTTCCCAAATTCAAATCTTGCGCGAAAAAATGTCCGAGTTCGTGAGCAATAATTTTTTCGGCGTTTTCCGCAGACTTCAAGTTTACAAAAATTGTTTTTTTTAATCTGTCGAATTCGCCGTTTGTAACGGGAAACCAACTTTCGTAAATTATCGAAACGCCGCTCTTTTCGGCAATCGAAAAAACGTCGCGCGTATCAAATTCGAGCGCGATTTTTTCGACGTAATTCTTTACAAATTCAAAATTCAAAATTCAAAATCTAAAATCTAATCGCGTGGCGATGTGGATCGCCGTCTGCAATTTCTAAATTTTCCTGCCATTCGAGTTCGAAACCGTTATTTAATAACTGTTTCTGAAAATCCGCCAAATACTTTTCATTGTTTCTCACCTCGCGCGGACGCAGTTTCTTTTCCGCACAAAACGTCAACAAATTTCCGATTGCCTCGCCGATGTTCCATTCAATCGGATGCAGACGATAACAGCCGTTCGTGATGTGCGTCGTGCCGATATTTTTACACGCAGGCAGCAGATTTTCCATTCTTTCGGGAATTAGTGCGCCGAGCGGAATTTGAAACGGCAGACTTTCGACATCCAGATAATTATCGCCGCCGACCGTCGGATGCAGATCAATTCTGTAAAAACCGATGCCGACCGAATCAGCAAATGATTCGGCGAGTTTTTCACCTTGTCGCAACTTTGCCGAAACGTGCTGTTCTTTGATCGTAAATTCGGCTTTGATTCTTCTCGATTCGCGCACGTATGGCATTTTCGCCAAACCGTCGGTTGTGCCGACAACATCTTCGCGCAATCTCAAACCCGGAAATCCGGCTTCGGTTTGCAGCCAATACAGAAAAGACAAACTCTGATTTTTCGCCGCTTTTATCATTCGCTGTTTTTCTTCGTAATTTTTCGCGTTCGATAAATCTTCGAGAAAATAATCAATCTGCGGATAATTGATGAGCGTGATGTCGCTGGCAAATGCGCCGTTTTCAAAATTTTCGCGGTCTAAAATTCGCCGGTAAGTCCAAAGACCGGCAAACGCTTTGTTCGGCTCTTGATTCGGCTGAAAATTATATTTGACAGGTTCGAGCGTACGCGGATTAACGCCCGTTAAACTCAGCAGTTTGCCGCTCCACGGCGGCGATAAATCCGGGACGAAATCGCGCCAGAATTCGTAGTTTTCCGGTTTTTCAATCGTATGATTTTCATTCTCGAAATAATCGAGCGCGAAACACATCGAAAAGACTTGCGAGTTATTCGGCTGCGCCGTCGCCTTCGCGCTCGGTTCACCAGTTTCGGCGCGGCTTTCCGAACCTGTAACAAATTCGGTGTTCGTCAAAGGCAAAAGTTCGCCGAGTTCGGTCGCGTCCACAAAATACTCGGCGGAAATTGTTATATCTTCACCGGTTCGCAAATTTTTCAGAGTTACGGCGCGAACTTCATCGCGTTCGACATCGGCGGCGACGGGAAAATGTTCGGTCAAAATTTGCAGATTCCCTGCTCTGACATATTGTGCCAAAAATGCTTCCAAAACCGCCAAAAAAATACGCGGTTCGGCGCACAGAGGCGAAACCCAGCCGTTTCCCGGATTGAAAACAGGATTGTCTTTCGCGGTTTCGGTCAAAGGATAACTTTCTTTGTAAAGCCTGCGAACCGCGCGGCGAAATTTGCAGTATTTCGCGGTCGCGCCGAATTCTTCGATCCAGCCGTGTTCATCCGGCGGTGTTGCCTGCGAAGTCAATTGTCCGCCGATCCAGTCCGATTCTTCAGTCAAAATCACATTTCGCCCGCCCGCGCACGCCGCCAGAGCGCACGCCGCGCCGCCCACGCCCGCGCCGACAATTAAAATTTCCGTTTGCAGTTCTTTCACTTTATTATTTATTAAAAACTTATATTAACCGCAGATGAACGCAGATAAAAAGATAAAATTGATTTAAAAAATCTGCGTCTATCTGCGTTCATCTGCGGTTAAATATCCTTCAAACATTTCAATTTCTCGCCGTCGCCACAATCACGACTTTTTCGTCTTCCGGCAGATTTTCCAGTTCGGTTTCGGCGAGCGCGACGGCTTGTTCCATTTCCGCCAAGCCGGAAAGATTGACGATTCGCGCTCCGATTAAAATATTTATGTCGGGCAGAGCGCGTCCCGCATCGCCGAAATCGGTCAGATTCGTGATCGCGTTTTCCAGTTCACGCGCCGCATCTCCCGCCGTCGTCTGATAAATTTCGGCATCATTTCTTTGCAGACGCACGACTCCGGTTTTGTCCACGACACGCGCCATTTTTTTGACCGAATCGAACAAACCGAAAAATGTTTTCGTCAATTTTTCGCCCGCGAAAACATACAGACCGGAAGTTTCGGCTTTCAAATCGGTTTGATTTTCGTCCAATTTCATCGAACGCGCCGCCGCTTTTTTACATTCTTCAACGCCGCCGCCTTTCGCGTTTGTATCTTCTTTTTTGAGTTCCGTCGTGCCGAAAGCCGTCGCGCGGACGAGATTTCGGCGCGTGTCAACTTCGATCTGCACTTCGATAGTTTCGGGCAGCGCGCCGATTTTCATCACCGCTTCGCTCGCTTCGCGCCGGATTTGCAAAATTTGTTCGGGAGTCGGATCAACGATATTTCGCTCGACCGTATCGCGCACCATCGCCAGAGCGACTCCGATGGTTGAAATCACTTCGGCTTTTTTCGCCAGACGCGCCGGAAGATTCATCATTTCGCCCGTAAATAAAACGAGCGAAGCCGCGCCGCCGCCGCCGATCAGTTCAACCGTCTGCCGGTCGAGATTATATTCGGCAATTAATTCTTCGATTTGTTTGACGACTTTCGAGCAGGAAATTTCCAAAACCTTCCGCGCCGCATCTTCGACGCTCAAATTGATTTTTTCCGCCAAAGGTTTAAACGCCGCGCGAGCCGCTTCCGCGTTTCCATAAGCAAAAGCCGTTTCGGGAATCAAACCCAAAAGATTCGCCGCGCACGTCGGTGTTAGCGAAAATTTTTCGCCGTTCGCGCATTCGATTGCCGTGTAATCGTCGGTGTCGTGCGCCGTCGGTCGCAAATGGACGAGTTTCGCGCCCGCAAAGATTTCTGGTTTCTGAAAACACGAATAAGCAAGTCCCGCGATATGCGCCGAACGTGCGCCGACATCAACAATTTCGCCATTATTTTCACGAATCATCGAACCGCCCGCAATCGCCAGCGTTCGCACGTCCAAAGTGTTCAGATAAGTTCGATGTCCGCCGACTTTCGCCGATTTCGTTTGCGGCTGACCGTCAATAATCACCGAAATATCCGCGCTCGTGCCGCCGACTTCGATAAAAATTCCGTCGGAAACTTTTTCATACATCAACGCGCCCGCAATTCCCGCCGCCGGACCGGAAAGCATCGTCATAATCGGACGGCGGCGCACTTCTTCGACGCTCATCACGCCGCCGTCGGAACGCATAATCATCAGCGGCGCGGTTATTCCGGCGCGTTTAACGCATTCGTCGGTCATCGTCGCCGTGTGAATCATTTTCGGCAGAATCGCGCCGTTGATGACTGCCGTTCTCGTTCGTGTCCGCAAGCCGTAAAGTTGCGAAACTTCGTGTCCGCTCGTCGCCAAAACGCCGGATTCGCGGGCGAGGCGGGCAATTTTTTGTTCATTTTCCGCAAAATCAACGCCGAACGCCTCCGACGCGACGATCACTTCCGCGCCTTTGTTTTTGAGCTGTTCTATAATATCTAAAGCTACTTTTTCGCCCAATTTTCCCGACGAAATAAACTGATATTCGGGTTTGAGAAAACGATTCGGCGCAAGTTCAATCGCCGGAACATTTGTATCAATTTTCGCCTTCCAGCCTTCAAAAAATCCTTTTCCCAAACCGACAATTCCGACCTGCGCGACATCGCCTTCGAGTAAAGCATTTGTCGCCTGCGTCGTCGAATGAGCGATAAAAATCACATCTTCCGGCGAAATTTCGAGATCATTCAACGCCCTTTCAATGGCGTTAATTATGCCGAGCGCAACACCTTCCGCCGCGTCGTGAGTCGTCGGAACTTTCAACTGCGAAATCACTTCCCGCGTGTCGTGGTCAATCACGACAATATCTGTGAACGTCCCGCCGACATCAATGCCGACGCGCACCTTGCGATTTTGGATTTTAGATTTTGGATTTTGGATTTCCACTTTGGTTTTCTACTTTGTAATTCCCGCGCCAATTTCAAAAAGGTTCGGAATATTAACCGGCAATTTTCCTTGAAATGGAACTTCGCCGAACATTGCGCGAGTTGCCGCCGTTTGTGCAACTTCTTCAATTGCGTAAGTTACGACATAATTTTTAACTTCAGGAAACTGCCTGATCAAATACGGACTTCCGAAAGCGACGACGGCAACCGGCTTTTCGAGCGCGAGCATCTTTTTTACAAATGCCGTCTGATTTTCCGGCAGCGCGACCGTGCCTTTGAGCGCGGCGCGTTTGACGAACGGCGCGAGAATTACCGAATCCGCATTTTTCGCTTGAGTTAAAACTTTTTCGTATTCTTCGCTCGTCGAACGCGGATCGAGACGCACGATTTTCGCTTGCGGAACGCGACGCTGAATTTCGGGAATAAAAGCCGCGCCTTCAACCGCGTCGTCGTCCGCCGCGATGACGACGAACAAAGTTTTTCCGGCTTTTTCCTTCGTCATTGGGAAAATATTATCGTCGTTTCGCAACAGCGTGATTGATTTTTCCGCCGTCCGATTCGCTTCAAGCACATTTTCCGGCTTTTCGACGATTTGATTGACTTTCGCCAAATCAACCAAGCGATTTTGCACCAAACCCAAACGATATTTCGCCGCTAAAAGCCGTCTGACGGAATCGTTGATGCGTTCTTCCGTGATGTCGCCGTTTTTAATCGCCGCTTCGATTGCCGCAATTGCTTTTTCAACATCGGGCGGAAATAAAACAACGTCCGCGCCAGCTTTGATCGCCATTACCGCGCTTTCGCCGTTCGGAAAATTCTTCGTAATCGCGCCCATTTCCATCGAATCGGTCGTGATAATTCCTTTAAAATTTAAGTCTTTTCGCAAAATATCGTTGTTGATTTTCGGATTTAAAGTCGCGGGCAGATCGTCGCCCGTTACTTTCGGGACGGCGAGATGCGCCGTCATAATCGAATCAACTCCGGCTTCGATGCCCATTTTGAACGGCACTAATTCTACTGCATCAAGATGTGCGCGGTCGGCGGAAATTACCGAAAGTCCGATGTGCGAATCGGTCGCCGTGTCGCCGTGTCCGGGAAAATGTTTGAGCGTCGAAAGACAATTTCCGGCTTTTGCGCCGCGCGAAAGTGCCGCGACGAATTCGCCGACTTTGTTCGGGTCTGCACCGAAACTTCGGATGTTTATTACCGGATTATCGGGATTATTGTTGATGTCGGCGACGGGCGCAAACAGCCAGTTTGCGCCGATTGCCCGCATTTCCTCGCAGATTATTTTTCCCTGACGGAAAGTTGCGGAAGCGTCGCCCGTCGCCGCCACGCCCATATTTGTTGTAAAAGGCGTTCCGGTGCGAAGTTGCATCCGCAGACCGCGTTCATAATCGGCGGAGAAAAAAAGCGGCAGTTTTGAAAGTTTTTGCGCTTCGTTCGTCAAAGCGGCGACGGAATTTGCTTCGCCGCGAAAAAGTGTGAATCCGCCGACTTTATTTTGCTCGATCTGGCGGCGAATATTGGCGAATTTATCGGAATCAAAATTTGCAAACTCGGCGTTAAACGGAACAATAATCATCTGCCCGATTTTCTCGCGCAAAGTCAAACTTTTGAGCGTCGTTTCAACCCATTTTTCAGCCGCTTTATCTGCTTTCGGGGTTTTCTGAGCGAAAATAATCTGCCCGCTGAACAATCCGAAAAGTAATAAAAAAACAAATAACTTTTTCATAAATCAGTTAAAAATCTCGGTCTTTTCTTTAGCTTCTTTTTCGCGTCTTTTCTGCGCGTTGATCTGCAAACCGTCGCCGATTTTGAAAAAATCTGGAAGGCTGACCGGCGAACGACCTTGGATATTTGTTTCGCCGAAAATCGCCCGCGCCGCCGCCGTCTGCGCGACATCTTCGACCGCCCACGCCGCCATGTAAACCTGCGCTTTCGGAAATTGCTGCAATAAATACGGACTACCGAAGGCGACGATTGCCGTGTTTTTGTTTTTGTCAATCAACTCGCGGACAAATTCGGCTTCCGCGTCGGGCAGCGCGATTGTGCCTTTGAGCGCGGCGCGTTTGACGAACGGCGCGACCACGACAGTTCCGGCTTTTTTCGCGTCGTCCAGAATTTTTTCGTATTCTTTTTCAGTTGTGCGCTTGTCAACTTTAACGACTTGCGCCGTTTTCACGCGTTGTTCGATTGCCGCTTTTAGAACATTGCCTTGTTCCGGGTCATCATCTCCGGCAGCGATAATAAACATCGTGTTTTGCGCCTGTTTTGTCGAGAGTGGCAAAATATCATTTTCGTTGCGAAACAGCGTGATTGATTTTTCCGCGATTTCATTGGCGACAGCGACATTTTCCGGCTTTTCGACGATTTGATTGACTTTATTTAAATCAACCGTCAGATTTTTCGCGTCGTTCAAACCGAGTTTATATTTGGCGCGAAGAATACGCCGGACGGAATCGTCAATCTGTTTTTCAGGAATTTCGCCTTTTAAAACCGCTTGCTCAATTGCATCAATCGCCGCCTTCGGATTCGGCGGCAGAAGCGCGATGTCCGCGCCCGCTTTGATCGCCATCACCGCGCCTTCCGTTCCCGGAAAATTTTTCGTAATCGCGCCCATTCCCAACGAATCGGTCGTTATAATTCCGTCAAATTTCAGTTCTTTGCGAATCAAATCCTGATTGATCTGCGGCGAAAGCGAAGCCGGAATATTGTCGCCCGTAACTTTCGGCAGAGCGATGTGCGCGGTCATCAGAGAATCGAGTCCATTTGCAATTGCGGCGCGAAACGGCGCGAGTTCGACCGTTTCGAACTGTTCGCGGCTGATGTTGATGACGGGCA
>JBBPXZ010000020.1:0-31014 GCA_038200355.1 Pyrinomonadales bacterium
TAAAAGTTCCGATTGTTTGCTTGCTTTTTCAACATTTTTGCCGCCTTCTTCGATTTTCGGCGGCAGAATCGCGGCGGCGATTTCCTGCGGTAATTCGGACACAACGTCCTGCCACTGCTGAACTAATTTCGCGCCCTCTTTAATTAAATAATTCGTGCCGAACGAATTTTTCGACGTGATATTTCCCGGAACGGCGAGAACTTCGCGGTTTTGCTCCATCGCGAGACGCGCCGTAATTAAAGAACCGCTGCGTTCGGACGCTTCGACAAGGAGAACGGCTAAACTCAAGCCGGAAATTATGCGGTTGCGATACGGGAAATTTTCTTTCAAAGGCGGCGTGTCAATCGGAAATTGCGAAACGATAGCGCCGCCGTTTGCCAATATTTCGTCAACTAATCGCGCATTTTCCTTCGGGTAAATTTGCCCGATACCCGTTCCCAAAACCGCAGCCGTTTTTCCTTTCCCGCGAATCGCGCCGCGATGCGCCGCCGAATCTATTCCGCGAGCCAAACCCGAAACGACGCAGACGCCGTTCGCCGCCAAATCGCGCGACAGCATTTCCGACGCGTTTTCGCCGTAAGTCGAACATTTGCGCGAGCCGACAACCGCGACGCACGGCGCGTCGAAACACGCTTGCCAATCGCCTTTGACGTAAAGCGTAATCGGCGGGTCAGAAATTTCGCGCAATAAATACGGATAACTTCCATCGTCTAAAATTAAAACGTCGCCGCCCAGACTTCTGACCGTTTCCAATTCTTTTTCGGCTCTATCGTGAAACTCGCGCTTTAAAATACTTTCTACGCTCTCGGCGCGAAGGCGCAGAGATTCGAGTTCGCTTCTGGCTGCGTGGAAAACATTTTCCGCCGAGCCGAAGCGTTCAAGCAGTTTCGTCGCCGCGCGCGGTCCGATTTGCGGCGTCATATTTAATGAAATCCATTCTTTCATAAACGAAAAATTTGGCGGAGGCGTGTGAGAATCGAACTCACCCAAGACTGCTCTCACAGTCTCGCAGACGGTTTTGAAGACCGCGCCGTTCACCAGAACGAATGCGCCTCCCGAAGAAAATATCGGTTGATTAACTTAAGCGTTTCGACGAAAAACTGTCAAGGTTTATGTGAAATTTATTTACAAAAACGCGGATTTCCGGCGTTGCTTGACCGTCAAAAACAAGGCGTGTTATCCTTTCTCTTTTACGAAACAAGCGGTTTCGCGCTTTGTCTACAACAAGCAATTTATATAAAACTTTAAGACGGATTCGAGAAATATGTTTTTTCTAGCTTTTGCCGACGTTCAGCTTGTGCCGGATGGCACAATCTTTATTCATATCGCGCTGATTCTGCTGATGATTTGGCTCTTGAACCGGACGTTTTTTCGTCCGATTAACCGCGTCATCGCCGCGCGCGAGAAAAATAAAGGCGGTAGATTCAGTGAAGCCGAGCAAATCTTACGCGCCGCCGAAGAAAAAAACTCGCATTATCAAACCGCGCTGCTCGACGCCCGTTCAAAAAGCTATGAGCTGATTGAACGGGAAAGAAACGCGGCTTTGAGCCGCCGGCAAGCTGAGATTGAAGTTGTGAAAACGGAAACCGAGCAGACGGTCGCCGGAGAAAAAGCGGAATTAACCAGACAGGCGGCGGAAGCCAGAACCGTCATCGCCCGCGACGCCGGGCAAATGGCGGAAAAAATCAGTTCGAGTATTTTGGGGAATAGGTTTTAGGAATTAGGTTTTAGGAATTAGGAAGATTTTCTTAATTCTTTATTTCTAACACCTGACACCTGATACTTAAATCTTTATGTTATACAGTTTTATTTTAATTTTTGCCGCAGAAGGCGCGCGCGCGGGCGGCGGCTTTTCCAGTTGGTGGCACGAACACGGCGCGCCGGTTTTGAATTATCCGGGCTTTGAAGCGTGGAAGTTTTTCAATCTCGCGGTTTTCGTCGCGCTGCTGGTTTATCTTTTGAAAAAACCTTTAAGCGGTGCTTTTAAGGCGAAACGCGACGCTATTCGCGCCGAGCTGGTTCGCGCCGAAGAAGAAAGACAGGCGGCGCTGGCTAAGCTGACGCAGACAGAAGCGAAACTGTCGCGGCTTGAAATCGAAGCGGCGGACATTCGCCGGAAAGCCGAAGCCGAAGCCGAAGCGGAAAAGGTGCGCATCGCCGCGCAGACCGAATTTGAAATCAAAAAACTGCGCCAGCAGGCTCGAAGCGAAATCGATTTGACCGCGAAACAGGCGCATCTTCAGCTTCGACGGTTTTCCGCCGAAGAAAGCATCCGGCTGGCGGAAGAAAAAATCAGACGGGAAATCGACGCGGACGCCGACGCGCAACTGGTTCGCGCCAATATTCGGTCAATCGGAGGTTTAAGCTAAATGAGCGTTGAAACCGTCGCCCGCAGATACGCGTCCGCGCTGGCGGATGTCGTCGCGAAAAGCGGCGATACGAACAATATTCAAACCGAGCTTCGGCAATGGGAAACGATGATAGTTTCCAATCCCGAACTGCTCGAAGTTTTTAATAATCCGTCGATTCAGCAGGAAAATAAAGAAAAGGTTCTCGAAAGTTTAATCGAACGAGCGAAGCCGACGAAGACGACCGCCAACTTTCTGCGCGTTCTCTTGAGAAACAGCCGCCTGACCGACATCCGCCAAATCAACGAAAAGTTTGCGAGCGTTTTGGAAGAGAGAAGCGGTTTTGTTTCGGCGCGGATTACGTCGGCGCGTTCGCTCTCACCCCTTCAGCAAAGCGAGATTCAGACGAATCTGGAAAAAATGACGGGCAAGCGCGTCAGCCCGACTTTCACGATGGACGAGACAATCATCGGCGGCGTCATAACGCGTATCGGTTCAACCGTCTACGATGGTTCGGTCAAGACACAGTTAGAAAATTTGAAACAGCAAATGATTAAAAGCTAGGTTTCAGGTTTCAGGAGTTAGGTTTTAGCCTGATTCCCAACACCCAACACCTAACACCTAATAATATGGAAGCAATAAAAGCCAACGAAATAAACGAAATTATTCGTTCACAGATTGAAAATTTTGACGCTAATATGACCGTCTCCGAAGTCGGAACGGTTATTAAAGTCGGCGACGGCATTGCCGAAATTCACGGGCTTGACAAGGTTATGGCGGGCGAGCTTATCGAATTTCCGCACGACGTTCGCGGACTGGCGCTCAACCTCGAAGAAGATAAAGTCGGCGCGGTGCTGTTCGGCGATTTCCAGAAAATTAAAGAAGGGGACGAAGTAAAACGCACCGGGCGCATTATGTCCGTTCCGGTCGGCGACGCGATGATTGGGCGCGTGGTTGACGCGCTAGGAAATCCGATTGACGGTAAAGGCGAAATTCTGACGAGCGAGTTTAACCCGATTGAACGAATCGCGCCCGGAATTATTGACCGCCAGCCGGTTAAAGAACCGATGCAGACCGGACTTAAAGCTATCGACGCGATGGTTCCGATTGGTCGCGGACAGCGCGAGCTTATCATCGGCGACCGTCAGACGGGGAAAACCGCCGTTGCCATCGACGCGATTATCAACCAGAAAGGCAAGGACGTTATCTGCGTCTACGTCGCCATCGGGCAGAAAGCGTCAACCGTCGCGCAGGTCGTCAAACGTCTCGAAGATTCGGGCGCGATGGACTACACAATCGTCGTTTCGGCTTCGGCTTCCGACCCGGCGGCGATGCAGTATTTAGCGCCTTACACCGGCGTTTCAATCGGCGAATTTTTTCGCGATAACGGACGCCACGCGCTGACCATCTACGACGATTTATCGAAACAGGCGGCGGCGTATCGTGAAATTTCTCTGCTTTTAAGACGACCGCCGGGACGCGAAGCATATCCGGGCGACGTTTTTTATCTTCACTCGCGTCTGCTCGAACGCGCCGCGAAAATGTCGGACGCGCGCGGCGGCGGAAGTTTGACGAGTCTACCGATTATCGAAACGCAGGCGGGCGACATTTCGGCGTATATTCCGACAAACGTGATTTCGATTACCGACGGGCAAATCTTTTTGGAAAGCGATTTGTTCAACTCCGGTGTTCGCCCGGCGATTAACGTCGGAAACTCGGTTTCCCGCGTCGGCGGTTCGGCGCAAATCAAGGCAATGAAACAAGTTGCGGGAACTTTGCGAATCGATTTGGCGCAATTCCGCGAGCTTGCCGCGTTCGCTCAATTCGGTTCGGATTTGGACAAATCGACGCAAAACCAGTTAGAGCGCGGACGACGCCTGACGGAAATCTTAAAACAGCCGCAGTATCAGCCGATGGCAGTCGAAAAACAGGTTTTTATTATCTGGACGGTCTCGAACGGTTTAGCGGACGACATCGAAGTCGCCGATTTGAAACGCTTTGAAGACGAGCTTTTCAGCTTTGTCGAAGGTTCGCATCCGGCGGTCTTAAACACGATACGCGACAAAAAATCAATCGACGACGATTTAAAAAACTCGATGCGCGAGGCGGTCGAAGATTTCAAATCGACGCGCTGGAGTGCCGCTGCGAGAACGGCGACGGCAAACGCTTAATTTTATGAAAACTCATAATTTCACTGCCGTTGTGGAAAGATGCACCGAAACGAATTTGTTTGTCGGCTATGTTCCGGGTTTTCCGGGCGCGCATTCGCAGGGCGAAACGCTTGACGAGTTAAACGGCAATCTTCGTGAAGTTATCGAAATGCTTCTCGAAGACGGCGAACCGCAGCTTGAAGCCGAATTTTTCGGAATTCAAACAATTTCTTTGAATTGATATGGGAAATATTCCCATTTTAAAATCACGAGAAGTTATAAAAATATTAGAAAATCTTGGTTTTGCGGAAATTCGGCAACGCGGCTCGCATAAACAATTTCGCCGTGCCGACGGCAGATTTACAACTGTTCCAGTTCATCAAGGCAGAGATATTTCGCCGAATCTGTTGAGAAAAATCGCGGACGACATAAAATTGACGGTTGACGAGTTTTTGGAAGGCAGGTAAATACGAAAATTTATGGCAAGTCTTTTAGATATGCGGCGGCGGATTAAGTCCGTCAAAAATACGCAGCAGATAACCAAGGCAATGAAAATGGTCGCAGCGGCAAAGCTCAAGCGCGCAACCGACCGCGTAACGGCGGCGCGTCCGTTTGCCGTTAAAATGACTGAAGTTTTGAGCGGTTTAAGCACGCGCATCGGCGACGATTTTTCGCATCCGCTGCTCGACGCGCGCGGCGACGAAAAATATTTAATCGTTTTCGTAACGGCGGACAAAGGATTGTGCGGCGGTTTTAACACGAATCTGATGAAGTCGGCGCAGAATTTTCTACGCGAAAACGCCGGAAAACAAACCGAGATGATTCCAATCGGACGCAAAGGACGCGATTTTTTCAAACGCCGCCGGATGACGTTTGTCGAAGAATATGTCGGGCTGACCGGCGGCGGGCGCGTCGAACACGGCGACGCTCTCCAGATTGCCGGAAGAATCATCAGAACCTTTACCGAGGACGAAACATTAGATAAAGTTTTCGTCGTTTTTACCGAATTTAAATCCGTTATTTCGCAGGAAATCCGCGTCCGGCAATTGCTTCCGATTCCGCGTCTCGAAAATCAGGAAACCGAAACGCCGGCGAGCGGCGCGCAAGCTGAATATATTTACGAGCAGCCGGCGAGCGAGATTTTCGGCAGATTGTTGCCGAAACAGGTCGAGACGCAGATTTATCGCGCGATGCTCGAATCGGTAGCAAGCGAACAGGGCGCGCGGATGACGGCGATGGACAGCGCGTCGAAAAACGCCGGGGAATTAATCGACACCCTGACTTTGAATATGAACCGCATTCGCCAGGCGGCGATTACCAAAGAAATTATCGAAGTTGTTTCGGGCGCGGCGGCAGCGGCTTAAAAAATTACGAATTACGAATTGCGAATTACGAAATTAAAATTTTAATCTCGTAATTCGTTTTTTTGTCAGCTGAAAAATTATTGCCGAAACTTTAATTTCCGATGGTCAATGAACTATTGCAAAAGAAAGATTGGCGCGGGCGAATGTTTCGTTACGCGCCGCTTGTTTTGTGGGCAGGCGTCGTGCTGTTCGCTTCGACCGGCAGTGCGTCGATGTCGGAAACATCGCGCTTTATTCGACCTCTGCTGCATTTTCTTTTTCCGAATACGACGGAAGAAACACTTGTTATTTATCACGCGTTCATTCGCAAATGCGCGCATTTTACCGAATACGGCGCGCTGGCTTTGTTAGCGTCGCGGGCGTTTTGGACTTCTTCAATCGAAGTTCTGCAAAAATACTGGTTCGTTTTCGCTTTTCTGACCGTTTTTCTGATTGCATCAATCGACGAATATAATCAAAGTTTCAACATTACGCGCACCGGCTCGATTTACGACGTGATGCTCGACTGCGCGGGCGGTCTGACCGTGATTTTACTGCTCTGTTTATACAAATTTTCGACGCGGCGAAACAGGTAAAATATTACCGCGTCGGCGAATGTCTGCGCTTTCCCGCAAAACCGTCTGGAGATTTTCGAGGCGGCAGCGGCGAGAGTGAACGACAAAAGCAAAACTTCCATTTATTTGAACTTTGTGTAATATTTATCGTTAGAAAAAGCGGAGGAAAATAAAAAAAATGAGCATTTTCGACAAAGTTAAAGAAGCGGCTTTCAGCCAGTTTATCGAAGTTATCGAGTGGCTGGACGATTCAAAAGACACGATACTTTATCGTTTTCCGGTCGCCGGACAGGAAATAAAAAACGGCGCGCAGTTGATTGTGCGCGAGTCGCAGGCAGCGGTTTTCGTTTTTGAAGGACAGGTCGCCGACGTTTTCGCGCCCGGACGCTACACGATTGACGGCGGAAACACGCCGGTTTTATCGAAATTGGGCGCGTGGAAATTCGGTTTTAACTCGCCTTTCAAATCGGAAGTTTATTTTGTCAGTACGAAACAGTTCACCGATATGAAATGGGGAACGGCGAATCCGATTATGCTGCGCGACAACGATTTCGGCGTCGTTCGCCTGCGCGCGTTCGGCGCGTATTCGATGCGCGTCGGCGAACCGCGGGAATTTATTTCGCAGGTCGCCGGAACGAATGCACATTTTCAAACCGAAGACATCGACGAGCAGTTAAAGCGCACCATCGTCTCCGAATTTTCCGACGCCATCGGCGAGATGAAAATTCCGGCGCTCGATTTAGCGGCTCAATATAAGGAATTAGGCGAAGCGATTCGCGCTAAAATCAACGAGGACTTCAAAACTTACGGCTTGGAAGTTACGAAATTTTACATCGAAAATATTTCTCTGCCCGAAGAAGTCGAAGCGGCGCTCGATAAGCGTTCTTCGATGGGCGCGATTGGAAATGTTGACCAATATATGAAATTTCAGGCGGCGGACGCGCTGCGCGACGCGGCGCAAAATGAAGGCGGCGGTGCGGGTTTGGGCGCGGGTTTGGGCGCGGGTTTCGCCGTCGGCAATCAAATGGCGAGCGCTTTCGGCGGCGGAAATCAGGGACAACAGCAAGGCGGCGGACAATCATCGGCGGCGCAAACCGTTCCGTGTCCGAACTGCGGCAAGCCGAACCAAACGGGCATAAAATTCTGTTCCGACTGCGGCGCGAAAATGGAAGTCTCGAAAGTTCCGTGCGTCAAATGCGGCGCGGAACTGCGCGAAGGCGCGAAGTTCTGCTCCGAATGCGGCGCGACACAGGAAAAACAGAAATGCGCGAATTGTCAGGCGGAACTCGCGCCGGGCGCGAAATTCTGTCCCGAATGCGGCGCGAAAACAGATTAACTTAATTACGAAAGACGAATTACGAATTGAGACGGCAATCAATCGCGTAATTCGTAATTTTTTATATACGGTTAAATAATATCGGAGAAACTTATGGCAATCAGTCCTGAATTCATTGAAATTCTGCGCTGTCCGAAATGTAAATCGAAGGTCGAAATTAAAGCCGACGAAAGCGGTTTGAAATGCGTGAATCCTGAGTGCGCGCTCGTTTATCCGATACGCGACGAAATTCCCGTGATGCTGGTCGAAGAAGCGAAGACGGAAAAATAGATGAGAAATGGAGACACCGAGAAAAGGAGACGCGGAGAAGATAATTTACTTTCTCAAACCGAACTCAATCTCGCCGCGTCGCAAATAGACTGGACAAAAGTTAAACGCGTTCTCGTGGTGCGCCTGCGTTCAATCGGCGACACGGTTTTATCGACGCCTTCGTTAATCGCTTTGCGAAGATTTTTGCCGGACGCGCAAATTGACATTTTATTGGAAGATTGGGTCGCGCCGCTCGTTGAAGATTTCGATATAATCGACAATTTTATTGCCGTTCCGACAAAAGATTCGCTGCCCGTCGATAAAGACAAAATGTCGGCGAAAGATTTGCTGATTGTCCGCTCGCTCATTGCGCTGGGACTGCGCGAAACGAAATACGATGTCGCCTTTAATCTGCACGGCGGAACGACGGCGACGTTTTTCGTCCGCGCAAGCGGCGCAAAACATCGCGTCGGTTATCGGGAATATCGTTATAATTTTCTCTACAATCATCTGCTTTCGTCGTCCGCCGATTTCTGGCAAAAAGAACACACGCATTCGGCTGAACAGCAGCTCGCGCTTCTTGGATTCGTCGGCGTGCCGGTTTCTGATAAGCCGAAAACTCGTCTTACCGTAATCGGCGAGGCACTGAATTTAATAAAAGAAAAAGTAATCGCAGAGACGCGAAGGCGCGGAGAAGATTTTGGAGCGATTTTCGGTAATTTCGCGCTCTTTCATCCGGCGGCGGCTTTTGAGGCAAAACAATGGGCAACGAAAAATTTCGCGCGCGTCGCCGAATTTCTACAGGTAAAAGGTTTAACGACGATTGCCGTTGCGACAAAGAAAGAACGCGGAGTTCTGGAAAACCTCAAACAATATTCACACGCGCCGATTTTAACTTTTGACGATTTAACTTTGCCTGAAATTACGGCTTTAGCGTCGGAAGCGAAAATCTTCGTCGGCAACGATTCGGGAATCGCACATATCGCGGCAGCCGTCGAAACGCCGAGCGTCGTCATTTTCGGTTCGTCAAACATCAAACACTGGCGACCGTGGACAGACGCGCCGAACGAAATCGTTTACGCGGAAAAATCCTGTAATCATCAAAGCATTGAAATTCGCAAAGGTTCGGAGAATCCGAAATGTATTTTATGTGTTGAAGTAAAAGATGTCTGCGCGGCGATTGAAAAAATATTATAAGCGTTCTCAATTCTTGACACTTCAGCAGCCAGCCATTAGTATTTATAGTTTCGGCTTTACTGCCTAAAGTGTATCTATATGTTCGAGTCTTTATCCGACAAACTGAAGAAATCGCTGAAGAATCTGCGCGGCGAAGGCAAGTTGACGCCGGAACACGTCGATGCGGCTTTGCGCGAGATTCGGATGGCGCTGCTTGAAGCCGACGTTAATTATAAGGTCGCGAAGGATTTTGTCGATGCCGTTCGCGCCAAAGCGGAAGGTCAGGCGGTTTGGCAGGATTTGAAGCCGCACGAACAAGTTGTCAAAATCGTTTATGACGAGCTTGTAGATTTATTCGGCGGAACGTCTTCGCGGTTAGTATTTACGCGGGCGATTCCGAATGTCGTGATGATTGTCGGGCTTCAGGGTTCGGGTAAGACGACTTCGACGGGAAAAGTTTCAAACTGGCTGGCGAAAAATCAGGAAAGAAAACCGCTGCTTGTTTCGGTTGACGTTTATCGTCCGGCGGCGCGCGAGCAGCTGCGGGTTGTCGGCGCGGCGGTCGGCGTTCCGGTTTATCAGGACAAGGAAACGAATGACCCGATGACGCTCGTGCGCGGCGCGATGCGTTACGCGCAGGATTCCGGTTTCGATACTTTGATGATTGACACCGCCGGGCGTCTGCACATCGACGACGACTTGATGGTCGAACTCGAACAAATCAAGGCGGAAACGCGCCCCGTAGAAGTTTTATTCGTCGCCGACGCGATGACCGGACAAGATGCCGTCCGAAGCGCGGAAGAATTTCATAAACGAGTCGGAATCACGGGCGTGATTTTGACGAAAATGGACGGCGACGCTCGCGGCGGCGCGGCTTTGTCGATTAAACAGGTTATCGGTCAACCGGTGAAATTCGTCGGCGTCGGCGAAAAATACGACGCGATTGAGCCGTTTTATCCCGACAGAATCGCGCAGAGAATCCTCGGAATGGGCGATGTTCTATCGCTTATCGAAGAAGTTCAAGGCAAAATTGACGAAGACGAAGCGGCGAAACAGCTCGAAAAAATGACGAGCAATCAGTTCACGCTCGAAGATTTTCGCGCCCAGCTCGGACAATTTAAAAAGCTCGGCTCGATGTCGAAGATAATGAAGATGCTGCCCGAACAAATGATGGGCGGAATGCAGCTTTCAGACGAACAGGGCGAAGAAGTCGAAGCGCAGATGAAGCGCACCGAAGCCATCATCGATTCGATGACTAAACAGGAGCGCAGAGACCACAAAATTATCGATGCCAGCCGGAAAACGCGCATTGCCAAAGGTTCGGGTTCGACGATTTCCGATGTCAACGGGCTGATTCGCCAATACGAGCAGATGAAGAAAATGATGCAGCAGATGAATCGCGGCGGACTTTTCGGCAAACTCGCGGGCAAAGCGATGGGCGGACTCGGCGGCGGTTTAGGCGGCTTGCTCGGCGACGGAATGGGCGGTTTGGGCGGAATGTTTGGCGGCAACGGCGGCGGGCAGGAAGATTTTGACAACAGTTACGACGAAACGAAAGATTCGTTATCGAAAAAGTTAAAGAAGAAAAAGAGACACAAAAAGAAAAGGTGATAGGTTTTAGGTTTTAGGTTTTAGATTTTGTCTTCGCCTAACACCTAACGCCTGACACCTAACCAACTAAAAATTATGTTAGGAATCAGTTTAATGAGAATGGGCGCGAAGAAAAAACCTTTCTATCGCTTGGTTGTAAAGGAAAAACGCTCGAAGCGCGACGGGAAATATCTGGAAAACGTCGGCACGTATAATCCGATGACGAATCCGGCGGAAGTTCTGTTGAAACACGACCGTATCGAGTATTGGATGAGTGTCGGCGCGCAGCCGACTGAGACGGTTGCGAGCTTGATAAAACACAATCCGGTGCAAACGGAAGAAGAAAAAGCCGTTGCGATTCAGACTAAAGCGGAACAAAAGGAAGCTGAGAAAACTGCTAAAGCCGAAGCCAAACGGGCTGAAATTGAAGCAAAGAGAGCGGAAGCGGCAAGAGCCGAAGCCGAAGCCGCCGAAGCAAAAAGAGCGGAGCAAGCGCAGGCTGACGCTGACAAAGCTGAAGCTGAAAGAGCGGAAGCGGCAAGCGCCGAAACTGTCGAAGCGCCCGAAGCAAGCGACGCGGAAGCAACGCCGGGCGAAGAAAATAAATCGGAAGCAAGCGAGTAAAATCGGCTTCTAAACCGGAAACCGCAGATTATTAAACTCTTTCCGGCTTTTCTAAATTTATGAAAGAAGCTGTCGAAAAACTTGCCAGGAAACTCGTCGGCGAGCCTGACGCCGTTCAAGTCTCGGAAGATGCGAGCGATAGAGCAACCGTCGTAAAAGTGCGCGTCGCGGCGGACGATATGGGCAGAATTATCGGGCGCGAAGGTCGCACGATTAAAGCCGTCCGCAGTCTGCTTTTCTACGCCGGACAAAAACAGGGCAAGCGTTTCGTTCTCGATATTGTCGAATAAAAAGTTTTAGAGTTTATAGAGTAAAGAGTTTGTAGAGTTAAAGGAATTTTTACTCTACAAACTTTATGAACTCCAGGAACTTTATGAACTCTGAATTAGTCGCCATCGCCAAACTGACTAAATCGCGCGGCATTCGCGGCGAGATGGTCGGGCAAATTTTAACTGATTTTCCCGAACGCTTTGACAACTTGAAACGAGTTTTCGCGGTTTGTCCGAACGGTAAAACTTCTGAACTTGAAATCGAGAAATTCTGGTTTCAGAAAGACAAAATCGTTCTGAAATTCAAAGGTTTCGACACGATTGAAACGGCGGAAACCTTGCGAGACTGCGAGATTTGCGTTCCCGAAAGCGAAGCGGTCGAACTTGAAGAAGGCGGATTTTTCGATTGGCAGCTCGAAGGCTGCGCGGTTGAAACGATCGAAGGCGAAAAGCTCGGCACGGTGCGGGAATTGATGCGAACGGGCGCGGCTGAAATTTTAGTCGTCAAATCAGACGAAAAAGAATATCTGATTCCGTTTGCCGAAAAGATTTGCACCGAAGTTGACATTGAAAACAAGCTGATAAAAGTCGACGCGCCTGAAGGCTTACTGGATTTCTAGTCGGAGCGCAGGCATCTTGCCTGCAATGAGCGCCAGAGCGCGAAAATCCCGATTAACGTCAAACGCGCCGAATATCAAACGCAATTTACGTCCTTCGGACGTATTGCAGGCAAAATGCCTGCGCTCCGGCAAAATGAAGATTGATGTTTTGACAATTTTCCCCGAATTCTTCCGCGAGGTTTTCGATTTCGGCATTATTCGGCGCGCGAAGTTGGCGCAGATTGTCGAGATAAACGTTCACGACATACGCGATTACACGGACGATAAACATCGAATGATTGACGACCGACCGTTCGGCGGCGGCGACGGAATGGTTCTAAAATGCCAGCCGATTTTCGCCGCGATTGAAAATTTAATTGGAACTGCGGAGCGCGAAAATTATCCGCCGGGTGTGCGCGTCGTTTTGCTTTCGCCGCAGGGCAGAGTTTTCAAACAAGCAGCAGCGCGGGAATTTGCTGACGACGCGAAACGCGTTATTTTAATTTGCGGGCGTTACGAAGGCGTTGACGAACGCGTAAATGACGCGCTCGTAACCGACGAAATTTCAATCGGCGATTACGTTTTATCCGGCGGCGAACCGGCGGCGATTGTTATAACGGACGCGATTATCAGGCTTTTGCCGAACGCGCTCGGCAGCGAAACGTCGGCGGCGAACGATTCGTTTTCAAACAATTTGCTCGACTGCCCGCACTACACGCGCCCGCCGGAATTTCGCGGAATGAGCGTGCCGGAAGTTTTACTGAGCGGCAACCACGCCGAAATCGAAAAATGGCGCTCTCTCAAGGCATTGGAAAAGACGAAAAAGATTAGACGAGATTTATTAGAGGAGTGAATAGTGAATAGTGAATAGTGAATAGTGAAAAATTAAAAACCTTATCACTTATCACTTATCACTTATCACGTATAAAAAAATGAACCGATTAGATTCAATTGAAAATTTACAGATACGAGATAATGTTCCGAACTTTCAATCGGGCGACAGCGTGCGCGTTCACGTTCGCATTCAGGAAGGCAGCAAGGAACGCCTTCAGATTTTTGAAGGCATCGTTATCGCTCGCAAACACGGCGGCATACGCGAAACCGTAACGGTTAGAAAAGTAAGTTTCGGCGTCGGTGTCGAGCGTATTTTTCCGGTCAACGCGACGGTTATCGACCATATCGACGTTACAAGGCGCGGAAAAGTCCGCCGCGCGAAACTTTATTATCTGCGTAACCTGCGCGGAAAAGCCGCTCGTATTACCGAACGCGACACGCGCAACAAAGACGCCGCCCGCGCCGCGAAAAAACTGGCGACAAGCTAGAAATTGAAGTCAATGGGACGCGGACGAACGCGGATAAAGCTGATTAGCGCGGATAAACTTTTTATAAAGAATTCCGTGTTAATCCGCCGAATCCGCGTTCGTCCGTGTCCTATTTCTTTAAATAATATGCAAATCGGCATCGAGTTTGAAAAACAGGCAATCGCTGACGGATATAAATTTATTGCGGGCGTCGATGAAGTCGGGCGCGGCTCTCTGGCGGGCGCGGTCGTCGCGGCGGCTTGTATTTTAGATTTATCGAAACCGCTGCCCGGAGGCTTGAATGATTCCAAAAAGCTTTCTGCTAAAAATCGTGAACGGCTTGACGAAGAAATTCGGGCGAGCGCCGTTTGCTTTGCAATTGCGCAGGTCGAAGCCGACGAAATTGATAAAATAAATATTTTGCAGGCGACGAAAAAAGCGATGCGTCTCGCCATTGAAAAGTTAAATCCGCCAGCCGATTTTCTGCTTATCGACGCGCTTGAATTAAAGGACGTAAAACTGCCGCAAAAAGGAATTATTCACGGTGACGCCGTTTCCGCGTCGATTGCCGCCGCATCCATTATCGCCAAAACTTACCGTGATAATTTAATGCGAGAACTCGATAAAACTTATCCCGAATACAATTTCGCAAAACACGTCGGCTACGGCACGAAAGCGCATTTTGAAGCATTGAGAACGCACGGCGCGTGCGACATTCACCGCAAAAGTTTTCGCGGCGTTTTGTGAAACATTTCGCACTTATTGAAAATATTCGCCGCAGAAAGCTAAATCGGCGCGTCCGGTAATCATCATTTCGTCGTCCGTTTCGCGCCAGACCGCTTCGGTTGTGCCGCCGGGCGCGTGAACCGAAACTTTGCGATTCGTTTTGCCCGTGAAAGCCGAAGCGACAGCCGCCGCAATCGAACACGTTCCCGACGACGAAGTTTCACCAGCGCCGCGTTCCCAGATTCTGATTTCGATGTTGTCGCGGTCGGGCGTTTTGATAAAAACTACATTCGTTCGTTCGGGAAACAATTCTTCGAGCGATTCAATTTTTTGTCCGAGAGCCTGCCATTCAAGCGGTTCGGCGACGTTAAGGAAATCGCTGAAATCCTGAACGAATACGCAAACTACAGGATTGCCGACATCGACGAAGAAAAATTCAAAAATTAATCCTAGTTCAGGCAGGAAAAGCGCATATAAATCACCACGCATTTTCTTCGGCTCAAAACCCGTTTTCAAATGACTCGCCGGCAAATCGAATTTGGGTTTGCCGAGTTCGGCGAGAAACCAGAATGTCGAATCGTTTCGCTCTAAAAGCTCGTAAGTTTTGACACCGCTTTTCGTTTCGAGCTTGAGCGATTTTTCACGCCACAGATTTTTGTAATAAAGATATGCGACCGCGCATCGCGTTCCGTTACCGGAAAATGCGGCTTCGCCGCCGTCGGGATTTATTATGCGGCACGAATAATCGGGTGTTTCATTGTCGAGCTTTTCAAGAATCGCAACGCCGTCGCCGCCGATGCCCGTGTGCCGATGACAGACACGCCTGGCAAATTCATTGACGGAAGAAACGTTTTTTAATTTGCCCGCGTCGAAAACAATGTAATCGTTGCCGAAACCGTGAAATTTGCAGAAGGAAATCATAAGTAAGTGATAGATAATAACTGATAAGTAACAGGTAAAACACAAGCCTTCACCTATCACTTATCAGTTATTATCTATCACTTATATTACATTGCTTCCGTTCCGACGGCGATATTATAGTAATGATAAAGCTCGTTGAAATCTTTTAATGCGCGATTCAGAATCATCGGAAGCTGTCCGATGTCGTTTGTGTTGACGATTAAATTCAGGTTGCGCAGAAAGGCTTCGTGGGCGCTCATCGTCGTGCCGCCGTCTTCAATTGAAGCGAAAAAACAGCGTCGTCTTTCGGACGCGAACATCGCGTTGACTTTTTGCTGAAGCATTGCCGCGCCGCCGAATTCGGCTGCGAAATCAGGGGAAAACATCAGAATCTCGGTTTTGCTTTCGCGCATCCGCTCGTTTGCCTGCGCCGGAGTCTGCGCCAGGTAAACCTTGAAACCGGCATCGACCAGAGTTTTCGCAACCGAATCGCGCGTCTGTCCGAGACAGAGCAGCACGCGGCGCGGTTTGACGCTCGCTTCGTCGTCCGCCTGCAACGTTTTGTTTTCGGTTTTTAAGGCGGAAAGCAGCGAGCGCAGGGCGTTGTTTATTTGAAACTCGGATTCCTTTTCCGAAAATTGCTGCGCGCCTTCTTTGACCGCCGCCGCCGGCGCGTTTTCCTTTAATTGCTGAACGCTCGACGAAGTTTGACCGCCCGCGCCGGGCGCGACGCGAATCAGGTTCTGACAGCGCGGACAGCGCACCGTAAAGTTTCCTTTCGGAATTTTCGTTTCGTCGAGCTGGAGCGAAACCGAGCAGTTATCACAGCGTATTATCATTTCTTTAGTGGTAAGCGGTGAAAGGTAAGGGGTGAGTTAATGAATTTTCTTTCACTAACCGTTCACCACTCATAGTTCACTACTATTATTCAATCATATCGAGAAGTGAATTAGTATTTTTGACCGGCGGCGGCGCGACCGGCGGCGCGGATTTCGGCGCGGCGTCGGCATATTTTTCGCTGCTGCCCAAGCCGTTGAGCTGTAGAAGCAGATTGTTTTGATTGGTGGCGAATGAAAGTCCGTCTTCGAGCGTGATAACTTCGCGTTCAATCATTTTCAGGATTACCGAATCGAAATCCTGCATACCGTCAAGCTCGCCGTCGCGCATCGCGTCGAGCAGCGTTTTGCCGTCCGACTCGCCTTTTTCGATGTATTCGCGCGTTCGCTGGTTCGAGCGCAGAATCTCGACCGCCGCGACGCGTCCCTTGCCGTCGGCGCGCGGTATCAGGCGCTGCGAAACGATATAGCGAAACGTCTGCGCCAGCCGCATACGAATAATTTTTTCTTCGTTTTTCGGATACATTCCGATAATGCGGTCAACCGTTTTGGCGGCGTCGATTGTGTGCAGCGTCGATAAAACGAGATGTCCGGTTTCCGCCGCTTCGAGCGCGATTTCCGCCGTCTCAAGGTCGCGCATTTCGCCGACGAGAATCACCTTCGGAGCTTGCCGGAGCGCAGCGCGCAGAGCTGAGCCGAAATCTTTCGTGTCCGAGCCGACTTCACGCTGGTTTATCGTCGATTTTTTGTGATGGTGCAGAAATTCTATCGGGTCTTCGATGGTTACGATATGAAAACTTTTCGTTTCGTTGATTCGGTCGATGGCGGCGGCGAGCGTCGAACTTTTTCCCGAACCCGTCGGACCTGTAACCAGAACCAATCCGGTGCGGAGATTGCAGATTTCGGCAAGCTGCGCGGGAACGTTAAGCGACTCAAAACTCGGAATTCCGTAGGGAATAACGCGCATCACAATCGAAAGCGAGCCGCGCTGCTGAAAAATATTTACGCGGAAGCGACATTTTCCCGGTATGCTGTAGCTCAAATCGGCAGTGCCGTGGCTGGCGAGCTGGCGGGCGGCTTCCGCGTTGTCGCGTAGAATCGCCATCGCCATCATCTCGGTTTGAAAGCTCGTCAGCTTTCCCAAACCCATCGGCGACGCCGAATAAAGACTGCCGCTGATTTCTATCTGCGGCTTTTGTCCGGTCGAAAAATTAAGGTCGCTTACATTATCGGAAATGAGCAGCATCTGCTCAATAATCGGCGCTACGTCCAGCAAACTCATTGGTTGGATTACTCCTGTTAAGAGAAAATTAAAAAGGCGGGGTTTAGTAAGTTTGAGTTTCAAGAGGTGGAAACTTTGTCAGCCTTCATCGATATACATTTTTACGCAGATTGCGGTTAAAAAGCAAGTAATATTTTAACTTAGATAAACTTTGTTTTACTTTCTGTCTTGAATTAAAAGAAAACCTCTGACTTTTTTAGAAATTTCATCGGGTTCTGAAAGCAAATCACTGATAATCGCAGCCGAATCAGCGCCCGCGTCTAACACCTCGCGGAAATTCATCGAATTTATTCCGCCGATGGCGACCAGCGGAAAATTGCCGATTTCTTTGCGAACGTTTTCTATTGCCTCCAATCCAACCGCGTTTTCGGGATTTTCCTTTGTTTTCGTATCGAAAATCGGACCGACGGCGATGTAATTGACCGGAAGTTTAATGGCTTCGATTGCCTGCTTTAAATTGTGCGTCGAAAAACCGATTATCGCCCGTTCGCCTAAAATTTTTCGGGCTTCTTCGGGCGGCAAATCTTCCTGACCGAGATGAACGCCGTCCGCGCCGAGCGCGAGCGCGACATCAACGCGGTCATTGATAATAATTTTCGCGCCGTTCTTCCGCGCAAATCGGAGCGCCTCGGCAGCGTCGGCAAAAAAATCTTTCATCGAAGACCGCTTTTCGCGCAGCTGTATAAATGTCGCGCCGCCTTTGACAAGCCGTTTGACCTGTTCGGCGTGCGAGAGTTTTGAAAGGCGCGTGTCCGTGATTGGGTAGATGCGTGGAAGAAACATTTTATAAAATGGAAAACGGAAAATGGAAAATAAAGAGAATGATTAATGAATATGGTTAAAACTATTTCCCGGATTTTAGTTATCCATTTTCCATTTTCCGTTTTCCATTATAAAGATTTGACCATTAAAAAGCCGGATTCGCCGTTGTTGTAATAGTTTTCCAGTCGCTGAACGACCGCGTAGCCGCGCTGCCGGTAAAGATTCTGCGCCGCGAGATTGCCGACGCGAACTTCGAGCCGGACTGTATTTATGCCGCGAGTTCGCAAAGCGTCTTCGGCGTGATTTAAAAGTCTGCGCGCCAGACCGCGCCGCCTGTGTTCGGGCGCGATGCCGATAGTCGTAACGTGTCCCGTGCCGTCTTCGCTCGTCATTATGAAAACGAATCCGACGAGATTGCCGTCCGGCGTAACCAGACGATAGCTGAGACAATTCGGCTCGCTCAAAAGATAGGAAAACGTGTGTTTCGTATAATTTTCGCCTTCCTTGAAACAACGCAGATTGAGCTTTAAAACTTCCCTCAGATATTTATCCGTCAGCGGGCGAATTTCATACGTCATCGACGGCGCGGGAACAATCGTCTCCGGCGCAATTTCTTCCTGAACGGTAAAAAACTCACGAATTTTCTGCAAAACTGCCATAAGAAAGTTTATAGAGTTTATAGAGTTCACAGAGTTCGTGGAGTTTATAGAATTCGTAGAGCAAAAAAGATTCTTCGACTCTAAAAACTCTAAAAACTCTATGAACTCTATAAACTCTACGAACTATAAAATAAACATACAATCGCCGTAGCTGTAGAAGCGATAGCGCGCTTCGACGGCGCGGCGGTAAGCGTTCATTACAAGTTCGTCGCCGCCGAAGGTCGAAACCAGAACGAGCAGGGAACTTTGCGGCAGGTGAAAATTGGTTAAAAGTCCGCCGACGGTTTTGAATTCGTAACCGGGCGTAACGGTTAAATCCGCCGCTTTTTTGCCGTGCGAGATTCTGCCGTCTTCGCCGGTAAAAGATTCGAGCGCGCGTGTCGTCGTCGTGCCAACGGCGACGATTCTTCTTTTTTCGGCTTTAGCGCGATTCAAAATATCCGCCGCGTCTTCCGAAATTTCGCAGCTTTCCGGCATAACTTTGTGTTCGGACAAATCGGCGACGCGCACCGGCTCGAAAGTTCCGTAGCCGACGTGCAGCGTAATTTCCTCGATTTTTACATCGCGATTTTTTATTTCGTCTAAAACATCCGGCGTAAAATGCAAACCGGCGGTCGGCGCGGCGACTGCTCCGCGATTTTTGGCGAAAACGGTTTGGTAACGCTCGCGGTCTTTGTCCGAACTGCCGTTCTCGCGCTTGATATACGGCGGCAGCGGCGTCTGTCCGATTTTATCCAGAATTTCGTTAAAATCTCCGTTTGTTTCAAATTTTACAATTACGCGCCCTTCGTCCGTTTTCTCCAGAACTTCGGCGACCAGGTTTTCGCCGAAAAAGATTTTTTTGCCCGTTTTCAATCTTTTAGCCGGACGCGCTAATGTTTCCCACGTTTGATGCCCGATGCTGCGGACGAGAAAAAGCTCGATTTTCGCGCCCGTTTCGCTTTCGCCCGACAATCGCGCCGGAAAAACCTTTGTGTTATTGAGAACTAAAACGTCGCCTTTTTCGAGAAAGCGCGGGAAATTATAAAAATGCTCGTCCACCGAAGTTTTCGCGCCTCGATTAACGACGAGCATTCGCGAATCTTCGCGTCGTTCGAGCGGTTTCTGCGCGATAAGTTCTTCCGGTAACTTGAAATCGAAGTCGGAAATCAACATAAAGCAGGTAATAGGTGATAGGTGTCAGGTAAAGCCGAAATCTAAAACCTAAAATCTATCTTTTCGCTTGCAGGTGCGTTCGGGCTTCCCAGAGTTCGGGGAAAAATCGTTTCGGAAGCGTCGTTTTCAGGTAATCCGCGCCGTCCGAGCCGCCCGTGCCGCGCTTCATTCCCATCATTCGCTCGACCATTAAAACGTGATGATAACGCCAGAGCGCGATGTTTTCGTCGTGTTCGACCAGTAAATCCTGCATATTAAACAGTTCGGCGTTCTGTTCCGGGTTCGTTAAAATCTCGACCATCGAACTGACGCGCTCGTCGATAGTTTCGACCGCAAAACCGTTTCGCCGCACAAGACTCCAGAAAGCGTCGGCAAGGCTCGGCTGACCGAATCTTTCGGTCAGCCGAGCCGTTGCGAACTCGTCGCCCGAAAAAGATTTCAGCAGATGTTCGTCTTTCGCGCCGGACAGGAATTCGAGTTCGCGGAACTGAACCGATTGGAAACCGCTCGCCGGATTTAATTTGTCGCGGAACTCCAGAAAGCCGATTTGCGCCATCGATTCGAGAATATGAATCTGCGTTACGAGAACTTTTTCGATGCCGACCACCAGGCGCAGAGAATGATTGGCACGAAACATACGGTTTTCGCCGAGCCATTTTACGCCCGCGTCGAGTTCGTGCAGAATCTGCTTGAACCACAATTCGTAAGTTTGGTGAATAATGATAAACAGATGCTCGTCGTGGCTTTGCGGGTCGGACAAGGTTTCCTGCAGGTTCAGCAGTTCGGGAATCTTTAGATATTTGTTGTATGAAAGTGGAATTGTCATATTGAAAGCTCGATGATTTCGGCGTTTTCCGGGTTCTTGATTTCCGCGAATTTCGCTTCAAAATAGTTGTAAATCGCTTCGCTGACGCTGTCCAGCGCTTCCTCGCGCGTCTTCGCCCTTGACCGGCAGCCTTCGAGCGCCGGAACGGATGCGGCGTATTGATTGTCGCCGGTTTTTTCGAGCAGAATTTTAATATTCATAGCGCTTTTCCAAATGGTTCGTCCGTCTTAAATTCCAATCGCGAAATCGTTGTCAAATCTTTATTTTATCTTCGTTTATCGCGGAATTTATGTCAATTTATCGGGTTTATCGGCGAAAGCCGGAAAAACTTAAAAAACTCTCTTGACAGAACGCGCCATTTCGGATAAATTTTGCATCGTTCTGTCAAAAAAACAACGCAACAAATGAATCTCCGAAAGAATCTTGCAGTTTAAGATTTTCTACTTGTTAAAAATGAGTTTTGTTATATTTCCGTCAATTTGCGTTCGATTAAAACCGAAGTTTTCGGTTTTAATCGAACGCGGATTTTTGTTTTTTGCCTGTGTTTTATTGTAAAACGCTTCCGGCTCGGAACAGAGGCTTGAACGCTCTAAAAAAAGTTCATTAAATTAAATTCACTGAAGTATGGTAGGAGGAATTAGAAAGATGTCAAAAACAATAGGTAAGGTCAAATGGTTTAACAACGCAAAGGGTTACGGTTTTATCGAACAGCCCGGCGAGCAGGATATTTTCGTCCATTACAGCGCCATTTCCGGCGAAGGCTACAAAACCTTAACGCAGGGACAGGACGTTGAATTTGAAGTTACCAAAGGTCCGAAAGGTCCGCAGGCGGAAAACGTGCTGATGGTTCAATAAGCCGAAACAATTTGACCGCCAACGGTTTTTTACGAGCCGGACGGCGTTTATAAAGAAAAGGACGACTCTTTTAATCAGGGTCGTCCTTTTCTTTGCGGTTTAATTTTTCTTTAAGCTGTTTCCTCGCCTTTGGCTTTCAGAAGCCGCCGCCAAAGCTCGCGGTAGGAAGTGAAACGCGAGATAATCGAATTAAACTGGTAGCGCTGGGCATAAGTTAAATTGCGGTCGTCGGCGATGCGTTTGATGTTCGATTCGAGACGCGCGCGCGCTTCGAGCGGCGGGCGTTTCGCGCCGCCGTTAAAATAAATGTCGAAGTCGATTTTCAGCTTGCGCACGTCGTCTTCGATGCGCGAAATCTGCCGGTCGATATTTGCCGTGTCGTCCTGTTTCGTCTGTGTTTCTCTATATAATTTGTTGCCTATAATTGCCATTTTTCAAATCCTCCGCTTGTTTCTGGAAAACAAACTCCTATCTTTAAATTACATTTCCAAAAACGATACTATTCCTCATTTTCCGCTTTTTAAAGTTAAAATATTTTTATGAAAAACCAGGCGACGCCGAACAGCGCTGAAATTTTACGTTCTTTGCCCGCAATCGACGCGCTTCTGCATTCGGAAACCGCGCATAAGATTTTACCGCGCGCCGGTGCGAAACATCTGACCGTTTTGGCGCGTGCCGTAATTGACCGAATACGTCAGGAAATTCAAAAAAATATTGCCGAAAGCGCGGTAAATAAGGAAGATTGTTCTCACGAAATCTTACTGGCGAAAGCTGAAAAAAATCTTGAAAATCTGTGGCGAAGCGAGCGAACCGAGAGTTTGCAGCGCGTGATAAACGCGACGGGCGTTATCATTCATACAAATCTCGGACGCGCTCCGCTGTCGGACAAGGCGCGGAAAGCGATTTTTGAAAAAGCGGGCGGTTACTGCAATCTCGAATACAATCTTGAAACCGGAAAGCGCGGACGACGCGGCGGGCGCGCCGAAGGTTTGCTTGCCGAATTGACGGGCGCGGAAAGCGCGCTCATCGTAAATAACTGCGCGGCGGCGTGCATTCTGGTTTTAACGGCGCTCGCCAAAGGCGGCGAAGCAATCGTCTCGCGCGGCGAGCTGGTCGAAATCGGCGGCGATTTTCGCATTCCCGACGTGATGACCGAATCGGGTGCGCATTTAAGAGAAGTCGGCGCGACAAACCGGACGCGTCTTTCCGATTACGAAAAAGCAATAAACGAAAACACGCGCCTGATTGTCAAAGTTCACCCGTCGAATTATCGAATAATCGGTTTTACGGCAGCGCCGGATATGCGCGAGCTTGCCGATTCAGCGCATCGAAACGACATTTTATTTTACGAAGACGCCGGTTCGGGCGCGATGTTCGATTTGAGCCGATACGGTTTGACGGACGAGCCGATTATTTCGCAATCAATCGCGGCGGGCGCGGACGTTGTTACGTTCAGCGGCGACAAACTTTTGGGCGGCGTCCAGTCCGGCTTGATTGTCGGGCGGCGCGATGTGATTGAAAAATTAAGAAAACATCCGCTTTATCGCGCTTTGAGAGTCGATAAATTGATTTACGCCGCCGTCGAAGCAACGCTCGAAGCCTTTCGCGGAGAAACTGCTTTAGATGAAATTCCGGTTCTGCGGATGCTTGCCCGAACAAACGCGGAACTCCGGCGTCGAAGCGAACAATTTGCCGAAAGATTACGCGAAAAATCGAACGAAAACATTGATTTGAAGTTTGAGATAATCGAAGGAAACTCGGTCGTCGGCGGCGGTTCAGCGCCCGCGATTCAGCCGCCGACAACTCTTCTGGCTTTGAGACACGAAAAAATGTCCGCCGCGAAGCTCGAAGAATTTTTACGATTTTCGCGCCCGCCGGTTATTGTGAGAATTCTGGAAGACAGGGTTTTGATTGATTTGCGAACCGTCTCCGACACAGAAGAAACGGAGCTTTTAGAAGTTTTAACGAAGATTTAGCCACGAACGAACACGAACAGACACGAAAGAAATCAGGGGAAAATATAAAACCGCTTTTATTATAAACAGTGAAATTTATTTGATTTCCCTTTCGTGTTCTTCCGTGTCTGTTCGTGGCTAAATCCTTTTTTGATTAACCGTTTGTTTGCGCAAAGCCGCGCATAAATTCGACGAGCTTTTCGACGCCTTCTTTCGGAAAAGCGTTGTAAATCGAAGCGCGAATGCCGCCGACGCTGCGGTGTCCTTTTAATCCGTCGAGACTTTGCAGCGACGCTTCGGACGCAAATCGATTTTCCAATTCTTCGGACGGCAGCCGAAAAGTTACGTTCATTAGAGAACGCGACGGTTTTTCGGCGTGTCCGCGATAAAAGCCGCCGCTTGCGTCGATGGCGTCGTAGAGAATTTTCGCTTTTTCTTCGTTTTTGATTTGCATCGCGCCGACGCCGCCGTGATTTTTTACGTGTTCGCAGACGAGACCCACGATGTAAATTCCCCAGGTGTTCGGCGTGTTGAGCATCGAATCGGCGGCGGCAATCGCGCGGTAATCGAGCTGGGAATGTTGATTTTCGGGAACTTGTGCGAGCAAATCGTCGCGGATGATGACGAGCGTTACGCCCGAAGTTCCAATGTTTTTCTGCGCTCCGGCGTAGATAAGCGCGTGTTTTTCGATGTCAATCGGTTTCGAGAGAATATTTGACGAGGCGTCGCAGACGACGGGCGCGTCTTTGCCGTCCAAATCGTATTTAAATTCAACGCCTTCAATCGTTTCGTTCGACGTGTAATGAACGTATCGCGCCTCCGGGCTGAAATTTAATTCGTCCTGCGCCGGAGTCGATTTGAAGCCTTCCGCTTCGGTCGAAAAAATTACGTTTGCGTTTCCGCATCGGTTCGCTTCTTTAACCGCTTTTTTGCCCCACGCGCCGGTTACGACGTAATCCGCCGTTTCGCCTTTGCCGAGAAAATTCAGCGGAATCATCGAAAACTGCATCGACGCGCCGCCCTGCAGAAACAGAATTTTGTAATTATCGGGAACATTCAAAAGCTCGCGGATGCCGTTTGCCGCGCCGTCTAAAATCGGCTCGAAATGTTCGGAGCGATGGCTGATTTCCATTACGCTCATTCCGATTCCGTTTAACGAAAGCAGTTCCGACTGCGCTTTTTTCAAAACCTCGACGGGCAAAACGGCGGGTCCGGCGCTGAAGTTGTAGATTCTTTCGGTCATTAAAATTCCTCGAAAAGCTAAGCAGCCGCGCAAAATAATTTTGTGTTAATGCTTAATTATTAAATATTAATACGACTTTCTCAAAAATGCGAAAACACGCGCGGTAATCGAATGTGATTTTCGTCGCCGGCGTGTTTTCGCGGAGAGTATTTGTCATTGATTAAACCACTTTTGCAAAAGGCTTAATGAATATGACGCCGCCGATAACGCGCCTGTTTCGCCGCATTATCGAACACGAATCTTAAGACTGAAAAATTTGTCGAAAGTCTATTTGCCTTTTTTTAAATCGAAAGTTCTGGCAATCGAGTCAGTTTGGTTGCGGATTGAGCGGAGCTTTTCGCCGACGCCGGTAAAGCGGATAACGTAGACGGTCGTTTCGTTCGCCTTGAGAAAGTAAAATCTGCCGCTCATTCTGCGCCCGGCGCGGACGAATTCGTAGTTGAAAACTTTGCCGTCGAACGTGCCTTTGAAGTTTTCTTCCTTGCCGGCGACATAGCCGGGCAGAAATTGCAGCTTTTGTTCTTCGTCGCGGATTAGGTCGGTAAGTGTCGAGTCGGATTTGAGCGTTTGATTACGGACTTCAAAATGCCCGCTCTGGCGCTCGCCGTAGACATATTCGACGTTCGGGCTGGTCGGCGACGGCTTGACGGTCATTTTCCAATTAGCGGACGGCAAATCGAAGGCGTATGGAGCGTTGGCGTCGCTGAAAGATTTGCTCTGGGCAAAACCTGAAGCCGCAAACAGCAGACAAAAGGCGACGGAGAATAAAAAGGAGAATTTTCTGAGCTTCATTTCGGTATTTAATGCGTTTTCTGAATTAAGAGAAATAGAAAAACATATTTTAACTTGTTTTCGTCAATATTACGATATTTCTGATGCGCGGGAATTGCGGCGAGTTGCGAGCGGCGAACGATTAGCGAAAAACCTGCACCTTGCCGGCTGTCGCTAATTTCTTTCGTCTTTTTAAACTTTTCGAGCGTCTAAGAAAACAGACTCCGAAGCAATCATAAATTTTTGAGGTAAATAAAAGATGAAAACACAAATTTCCGCCGCTCGCCGGTTCGCCGCCGGTTTGATGTTGTCGGCAATGCTCGTTCCCGTTTTTTCGACGGGCGCAAACGCGCAAATGATGACCAAATCGAACGCCAAGCCTTTGACCGAAAACCAGAAAATCCTGCACGTCTTAAATCGTCTCGGTTTCGGCGCGCGTCCCGGCGATGTCGAGCGCGTCAAAGCAATGGGCATCAATAAATATATCGAACAGCAGTTGAATGCCAATTCGATTGACGACGCGGCGACGGAAGCGAAATTGAAAAATCTCGACGTTTTGAAAATGTCGAACGACGAGCTTTTCGCCAAATATCCGGCGCAGAAAGTCGCCGCGCAAATCGTCGCTCAGCGCAACGGCTTGAACGCCAAACAACTGCGCGGCGACTTGAAAGAAGCGCGAAAAACTGAAAAGAACGCGAAAAGCGGAGAAGAAACCACGATGGAAAATAACGGAGCGGCGATGGAAAACGGCGCGGCTAAAGAGGCGAATCCGAATCAGATGACTGACGCGCAGCGGCGCGATTACCGGCGTCAAATCGGCGAAGTCAACCGCGAATTCGGTTTCGGTCGCCCGCAGCAAATCACGCAGCAGTTGAATGCTTCACGCATTATGCGCGCCGTTTATTCCGAACGTCAGTTAAACGAAGCGATGGTCGATTTCTGGACAAATCATTTTAACGTCTATGCCAACAAAGCGGCGACGCGCTGGTTTCTGCCCGAATACGACCGCGACGTGATTCGCCCGAACGCGCTCGGCAACTTCAAGGATTTGCTGCTTGCGACGGCGAAAAGCCCGGCGATGCTTTTTTATCTCGACAACTTTCAATCAGTTTCGCCGAACGCGCAGGCAAACAATCGGCGCGCCGGAAACGGCGGCAATCAACAGCTTCAGCGAGCAATCAATAATCCGCAGGTGCGCGAGCGAATCAAGGCGCGGCAGGGAATTACCGACGAACAACTCGACGCGCGTATTAAGAAAATGCAGGCAAATCAGCAGTCAGCCGATATGCCGAACGCGCCGAAAAAAGCGAAAAAACAACAGCGCGGCATCAACGAAAACTACGCCCGCGAGATTATGGAGCTGCACACTTTGGGCGTCGAAGGCGGCTACACGCAGAAGGACATCGGCGAAATCGCCCGCGCTTTTACCGGCTGGACAATCATCGACCCGCGCGGTTACCGTCGCGCCGGTCAAAATACGGCGGGCGACCAAAACAGCGCGGGCGACGAAATGAAAAATAATCGCGCCAATCGCCAGGCGCGCCGAATGGGCTTGCCCGCAGACGCCGAATCGGGAACTTTTTATTTTAACGAACGCTTTCACGACACGGGCGAAAAAACGGTTTTGGGACAAAAAATCAGCGAAGGCGGGATGAAAGACGGCTTGAAAGTTCTCGACATTCTGGTCAATCATCCTTCGACGGCGAAATTTATCGCCCGCAAGCTCGCCGTCAAATTCGTTTCCGACAATCCGAGCGAAGCGCTTGTCAATCGCGTCGCCGATGCGTTTCACAATTCAAAAGGCGACATCAAAACAACCCTGCGCGCTTTATTTTCTGATAAAGAATTTTTCGCCCCCGAAAACTATCGCGCCAAAATCAAAACGCCGTTCGAACTTGTCGCCAGCGCGATGCGCGTCGTCGGCGCGGAGACAAACGGCGCGCAGGTTCAGGCGATGCTCAACAAAATGGGCGAGCCGCTCTACGGCTACATCGCGCCGACCGGCTATCCCGATATGGCTGAAGATTGGGTCAACACCGGCGCGCTTCTTGAGCGAATGAATTTTTCAGTCGCGCTCGTTTCAAACCGCATTCCGGGAACGAAAGTTAATTTGTCGAAGTTTGAAGCGAAAAATAAACAGGAAGTTTTAAGCAAAGCGGCGGCGACGGTTTTGGGCGGAGAAATTTCACCCAACACAAAAGCAATGCTTTTGAAACAAATCGAACAGCCGTTGATTGAACCGAAATTGAGTGCCGATTCGGATGAAACGGCAATGGAAAATGCGTCGATGATGATGACGCCCGCCAAAGGTCAAGGCGGCGGAAGGCGCGGCGGCGGTCAGCAAGCCAGACTGCTCGCGCCGAGCGGCAACCCGGAAGTTTTCAAAGTCGTCGGGCTTATTTTAGGCTCGCCCGATTTTCAGCGGCAGTAACTTTTAACGGATAATGGATAATTAAGAAAGCCTCTTACATTATCCATTATCCGTTATCCGTTTTCTTCTCGCCTTCGTATAAATCCTTCTTGCCCAAACCCTGTTTGACGACTTTTCTCAACGCGGTTCGCAGGTTGCTGTCAACGGCGGTTACGATTCGCCGCAGTTTTTGTTCGGGACGTGCTTTGAAAAACGTAACGTGTGTCGTTTCGTAACCGTTCGGCGAGTGCGGCGAGAAATAATAATTCGAGATGCAGCAGCGTTTTCCGTCCGATTTTACTTCGTTGACCGAATGATAAGATTTGTTGTTGGTCGCCATTAAAACAAGGCGATTGAACAGGCTCGGAATCTCTGTCGATTCGGTTACGTCTTCGTTCCAAAGCTCCAGATTTCCGCCGTTTTCCGGCTTCCAGTCGGGCGTGCAGTAATAAAGCAGATTCAAAACGCGGTAATTTTCACCTTCGGCGTCGTGTGAGTTGTCGAGGTGCGGATTTAAAAAATGTCCCCGCGCCATCGCGCTGATGCCGCCGGCGTAAAGATGCGGGTCGCCGATTGTGTCGGTCAAATCGGTAATGCGTGAAACGGCATCGATAACCCGTTTATCCTGAAACGCGAAAGTAATGTCGGAAATCAGCGCGTCGAATTTGTCGAGCGATTTCGACGTGTATTTCTTCTCGCGAAAACTGTCGAGCAGGCGCATTTCATCGACTTTGGGAAACGCTTCATAAATTTTCCGCGCCAAATCTTCGGGCAGAAGATTGTCAATCGCCGTAAAATGCGTCGTTACGTTTTTGTCCGCGTGAAAATCGGCGCGTAAAGTTTCAGAATCCTTTTCGAGCCGTTCGGCAATCGTTTGAACGAGTTTTTCCTTCATAAAATTATTCGTGCAAAATTGAGTTTTCCACCTCTGGAAAACTCTTTGCAAAAGTAGTATTTTCGCTGTTTCCGGTATCCTGTTTTATCCGCCGATAAAACTCATCGAGCGCGACGCGGGCGCAAATTCCGCGTCGTTAATCGAATGACTTGCTTCTTTTTTCAACACGACGCCGCGAATAAATTCGACGATTTCGGCACGATTTGCTCCGCTTCTCAACACGTCGCGCAGGTTGTCTTCGACAGCCGAAAACAAACAGGTGCGAAGCTGTCCGTCCGCCGTCAGACGTATGCGCGAACACGCGCCGCAGAACATTTCCGTGACGGGAGCGATAATGCCGATTTCGCCGCGAGCGCCGTCGGCAAATCGATATTTCCAGGCGGTTTCCGCGCCGCGCGAAGATTCCTTTAATTCGAGCGGGAAAACTTCGTTAATTTTTTTATGAATTTCGCGTCCCGAAACGATTGACTCGCGCCGCCATTCGTGTCCCGAATCGAGCGGCATAAATTCGATAAAGCGCATCGAAACGCCGGTCTCGCGGGCAAAACGCGCAAAATCGACAAGCTCGTCGTCGTTCCAGCCGCGCACGACGACGGCGTTGATTTTCACCGGCGTTAAACCGACACGCGCCGCCGCGTCAATTGATTCCAAAACATTTGGAAGCGCGTCAACGCCGGTGATTCGTTTGAAATTTTCGCGCTTCAAGCTGTCGAGCGAAATCGTTACGCGGTCTAATCCGGCGCGTTTGAGGTTTTCGGCGCGGCGCGGAAAAGTGTAGCCGTTGGTTGTTAATGCTAAATCTTTTAAACGCGGTTTGAGAGTCGATAGTTTTTCGACGAGCTGTTCGACATCGCGTCTAATCAGCGGTTCGCCGCCGGTCAGACGAATTTTTTCGATGCCCAGGGATACGAAAATTTCCGAGATGCGGACGATTTCCTCAAAAGTCAAAATCGTGTCTTTGCGCGCCAGCGGCGGCTCGCCGTTCGGCAGACAGTAAAAACAGCGAAAATTGCAGCGGTCGGTCAGAGACACGCGCAAATCTCGAATCGTTCGGTTGTGAGCGTCGCGCAGAATATTTTCCATCTAAGAAAATAATACAGGAAATAGCGGCGGGCGGTAAGCGGCGAGCGGCGGATTGAAAAATCATCTGCTTACGGTTTGCATTTCACAACTAACCGCTGTCTGATGATTTACTTTTTCAGGTCGGAAAATTACGACTTTTTGTTTTCCCGCAAAGCGTCCGCGTTGCGTTTCAAGCCGTGAATTTTCGCACGTTTCATCGCGCTCCGGCGAAACCTCTCGGCGTAAGTTTCCGGCGTGTGCGCGAGAATTTTGTCGAGTTCAATCGACGTTTCGCCGGCGCGCGGCTCGAATCTCGCTTCTTCTGTCGGCTTCTCGAAACGATTCCACGGGCAAACGTCCTGGCAGATGTCGCAGCCGTAAAGCCAGCCGTTTAAGTTCCCGGTAATCTCGGCGGAAAATTCCGTGTCGCGCAGTTCGATTGTCGCGTATGACAGGCAGCGGTTCGAGTCGACGATTTTCGGCGCGACAATCGCGTTCGTCGGGCAGGCGTCGAGGCATTTGCGGCACGTTCCGCAATGGTCTTCGACGATTTGCGTTTCGTATTCGAGTTCGATGTTCAATAAAATTTCCCCAAGGAAAACCCACGAGCCGAACTCTTTCGTAATTAAATTCGAGTGCTTTCCAATCCAGCCCAAACCGGCGCGAGACGCCCACGCTTTGTCCATAATCGGCGCTGTATCGACACAGATTTTTCCATCGATTTGCGGATTTTCGCTTTTTATCCAATTGAAAAGCTCGCGCAGTTTTTCTTTGACGACATCGTGGTAATCGTCGCCCCACGCGTAGCGCGAGATTTTTCCCTTGTCTGTATTTTCTTCGTGTTCGTGCGGCGTGAAATAATTTAAAGCGACGACGACGACCGATTTTGCGTCAGGGAAAATTAAATTCGGGTCGGAGCGTTTTTCCGGCTCGCGTTCCATCCACTGCATCGCGCCGTTGTAATTTTTGCCGAGCCATTCTTTAAAATGTTTGTCCTCATTTTCAAGCACCGCGGCGCGCGCGACGCCGATTTTGTGAAAACCGATTTCGAGCGCTTTTTGTTTTATTTGTTCGGTGAGCGACGCCATACGAAAATTAAACCACAAAAGCGCGAGAA
>JBBPXZ010000021.1:0-3915 GCA_038200355.1 Pyrinomonadales bacterium
AAGCCTTGCGACGTTCGCGACGACTCTTTTCGGCTCGTCTTTCGGCGCTTGAAACGCTCCGAATTGTATGTCGTCGGGATTGCTGCCGATTGCGGCGGCGATTTCCAGAACCAATTCCTTAATCGTCCGCGCCTCGCCCGAACCGATATTTACCGCGCCTCGAACGTCGGAATCGAGCAGCGCGACGTAAGCCTGCGCCGTTTCTCCGGTTGACATAAAATCGCGTATTTGATTGCCGTGCGAAGTTTTCGCCGTTTCGTTGTTGAGCAAAGAGCGAATGACCGCCGGAACGAGGCGTTTGGGCGATTCCTGTTTGCCGAACATAAAAAAAACTCTGCCCCAGGCGAAACTGACGCCGACGACTTCGGTATATTTTTCCAACGTCTGATACAAAGCCGCTTTTGTCGCCGCGTATAACGATTGCGGGTCTAATTTTATACTCTCGGAAAGAAAATCTTCTTCGCTCTCTTCATATTCCGACAGAGTTCCGGCAACGACGACTCTTTTTCCGCCGCATTCGACAAACCTTTGAACCAGATGCAAACTCGCCTTCAGCCAATCGACGTTTTCCGGCGCGTTCCAAAATTTTCCGTGTTCGACATACCACGCAAAATGAAGCAGATGCGTCGGGCGAACGGTTTTCAGAAGATTTTCGGTTTCACCGGAATCGAGTAGATTCGCCGTGTGCCAAATCAAATTTCCATTCGATTCCGGCAACCCGGCTTTCGACGTAACAGCGTGAACCGTATAGCCTTTTTCCAGCAGCGGAGCAATCGCACAGCTGCCGACAAAACCCGTCGCTCCCGTTAATAAAACACTTTTCATAAAACCGATTTTTTAGCCGTTCCGAATTAATAAATCTCTTTTGATTTTGCAGAAACATGCACGTAAGTAAGTGTGTTTTGAAACTTTTACACACTTACTTACGTGCGTGTTTCTGCATCCAACCGCATAACTTCCAACTAACAAAAGACTCTGAAGAAGTTTAGAATTAAAAGCCGGGCTAAACTTTTCCAGAGCCATTTTCAAACAATGGGCAGTATAACAACCACGGCGTTTTACTCAAAACGGCGAATCTAAATCTTCGAGAAGCGGCAGATTTTTGTCGCGTTCGGATAAAATCGGATTTTCGATGTTCCAATTTATGCCGATTTTCGGGTCGTTCCAGCGAATTCCGGCGTCGGACGCGCCGACATACGCGCTGTCAACCTTGTATTGCACGACGACTTTTTCCGTCAGAGTGCAGAAGCCGTGAGCGAATCCTTTCGGAATATAGACAGCCTTGAAATTATCTTCGGAAAGCTCAATCGAATCCCATTGCCCGAAGGTTTCCGAATCCTTGCGCAAATCGACGAACGCGTCGAGAATTTTTCCCTGAACCGCTCGAACCAGTTTTGTTTCGGTGTGCGGCGGAAGCAGAAAGTGCAAGCCGCGAACGATGTGAAGCTGCGTCGAAAGCGATTGGTTTTCCTGAATCCAATCGGTTTGCAATCCATTTTCGGCAAACATTTCGCGGTCGTAACTGCGCATAAAATAGCCGCGCTCGTCGCCGCGCGGCGCAAAACGAATTTCATACGAGCCTTTGAGCTTCAGCGGTATTATTTCCATTTTATTTTTGTGTATAAACCTCTATCTGCTTTTGCGTTAATTCGATTAAATCTTTGTTTTCCTTGAAATTTTTATACCAGTCAACCGTCATTTCAATTGCTTCGGTCAAACTCAGTTTCGGAATCCAATGCAGCTTGTTTTTCGCCTTCGCGCTGTCGAGTTTTAATAAATTCGCTTCGTGCGGCTGATTGCCTTCGGCGATTTCCCAGTTGACATCCGCCGCCCAAACCTTTCTTATTTCTTCCAAAACCCAGCCGACCGGCTTTGAATCTTCTTCAGACGGTCCGAAATTCCAGGCGTCGGCAAAATCCTTTTCGCCGCTATAAAGTTTTTCGGCTAATAACAAATAACCCGAAAGCGGTTCGAGAACGTGCTGCCACGGGCGTATCGAATTCGGATTGCGAATCGAGAGCGGCGCGCCGAAAACCAGCGAGCGGAAAACATCGGGCAAAAGCCTGTCTTCCGACCAATCGCCGCCGCCGATGACGTTCCCGGCGCGCGTCGTCGCAATTAAGGTTTCGCCGCCCGCAAAAAACGAATTTCGATACGCCGAAACCGCGAGTTCGGCGCACGCCTTGCTGTTTGAATACGGGTCAAAGCCGCCGAGCCGTTCCGTTTCACGATACGCCCACAGCCATTCCTTGTTTTCGTAGACTTTATCGGTTGTAACGATGACGACCGATTTGACCGAATCCGTTTGCCGAATCGCTTCCAAAACATTGATTGTGCCGATAACGTTCGTCGTGTAGGTTTCGACCGGCTGGCGATACGAACGGCGCACGAGCGGCTGTGCGGCGAGATGAAAAACGATTTGCGGCTGAAAGTCTCTGATTACTTTTTCAAAATTCGGCAAATCACGAATGTCGCCGATGACGGATTCGATGCCGGTTTCAATTTTCAGATTTTCAAAAAGATTCGGCTCGGTTTCCGGCGCGAGCGAATAGCCGCAAACTTTCGCGCCCATCGTTTTCAGCCAGAAAGCGAGCCAGCTTCCCTTAAAACCCGTGTGTCCCGTCAGCAGAACTTTTTTTCCGTTCCAAAAACTTTTGTTCATCACCAGATTTTCCAGGGCGCTGTGCCGTTTTCCAGCAGTTCTTCGAGATGAATTTTGTCGCGCAACGTGTCCATCGGCTGAAAAAATCCGTCGTGCAGAAAAGCATTCAGCTGCCCGTCGCGGACGAGATTTTCCATCGGTTCGCGTTCCCAGATTGTTTCGTCGCCCGCGATATAATCGATGACTTTCGGATTGAGAACGAAAAAACCGCCGTTTATCCAGCCGCCGTCTTCCGGTTTTTCCCGAAAACCTCTCACCGATTCGCCGTCGAGTATCAGCGCGCCGAAACGTCCGGGCGGCTGCACGGCTGTTACGGTGGCAAGCTTTCCGCTTGCCTGATGACTTTCGATAAGCGCGCTCAAATCGACGCTCGACAAGCCGTCGCCGTAGGTAAAGCAAAAATCTTCGTCGCCCAGATAATCCCTGACGAGTTTTAATCTTCCGCCGGTCATCGCGTCGATTCCGGTATCGACCAGAGTTACCTTCCAAGGCTCGGCGCGCCGCTGGTGAACCGTAATTTCGTTGTTCTGCAAATCGAAGGTTACATCCGAAGTATGCACGAAATAATTGGCGAAATATTCCTTGATGACATAGCCGAGATAACCGCAGCAGATAACGAAATCGTTCACGCCGTGAGCGGAATAAAATTTCATAATGTGCCACAATATCGGCTTTCCGCCGATTTCAATCATCGGCTTCGGTTTGATGGAAGTTTCCTCGCTGATGCGGCTTCCGCGCCCGCCTGCTAAAATTACCGCTTTCACTGCTCACCTCTCAAAAACTTAAATAATTGCATATTTCGTTTTAATAAACAATCGATTGAATTTACTATTTAACCCGAATTTAAGATTTTATCGGTCGATTAACTTGCTATAAACATCTTCGTAAAGTTTTTTAATATTCGACAATCCGAATTCTTTTACTCCGCCCGCGCGCGAAGTTTCGCGCAAATAATCTCTCGACGGCTTGGCGATTTTCAAAATCCATTCCGCCGCCTGTTTTAATTCGTCGTCGCTCGTCTCGTTCACCAAAAAACCCAATTCCTTATTTTCTTTAAACAAAATATCCAAATCGCCGATGCTCGCGTTGACAATCGCGGGCGTTCCGCACAGCAGATATTCGCAAACCTTCAGCGGCGAAATGCCGCGCATCGAAAGCGTCGGCGCGCGAAAGGAAATTCCGACATCCGCTGCCGAAATATAGCGCGGTATTTCGGCGCCGGAAACGCGCCCAACCGCGTAATCCTTTTCGGT
>JBBPXZ010000022.1:0-13422 GCA_038200355.1 Pyrinomonadales bacterium
AACAATACAATCGGTAAAACCAGCGGCATTAGCTTTTATTATTTTCGTATCCGCCGCGATTTCGGCGAGCGCTCAGACGAAAATTCAAACCGTCTTTAATCTCGAATCGAATGTTCAAAAGGAAACGGCGATTCCCGCCGATGTTATCGCGATTTTGAAGTCGGACGAGCGCGTTGACCAGTGTTTCCGGGAAAAGGGCGAAGGCGTCGATGAATCGAAGTGGTTTGCCGCTTCGGAAATCGATTTGAACGCCGACGGGCGGATGGATTTGATTATCAAAGCCAAAGACGTTTGCTTATACGGCGCGAATCAAGGTCCGTTCTGGATTTTCCAAAAAGCGCCGGACGGTTATCAGAAAGTTTTGTCGGCGCACGGCTTGCAGCTCGAAGTTCTGCCGAAGAAAAATAATTCGTTCAGTCAAATAAAAATCAGCAAAGTCGTCGGTATGAAAGCGGCGAGCGAAACCTTTTCATATAAAGCCGGAAAATACCAATCGAGAGCGCGCCGCCGGTAATTTTTTTCTGTAATAAAAATTTTTAGGAAACTTTTTCAAAATTTCTCCGATAACTAAGTTAAGAATTTTCAAAATCAAAACTTTACCGGAGAAATTTTATGGGAAAGATAAGCGAAACCGACATCAGGCAGCTTTTTAACTCGTTTGAAGCCGCGACTTCTTCAAACGCAAACGATTTGCCCGGAACGCCCGCCGACCAATCCGGCGCGAGCCTCGGCAAACCGGACGCCTACAAGGGAAACTCATTTTTTGAAGACGGCAAATATCGCCAATTGGCTTTCGCCAGAAACAACCGGACAAATAATCAGGCAAACGAAAATCTGGGAATCGGCGGCGCGTCGAGATTAACCGCTGATTCGTCGCCAGCCGAGTTGCTGCGCGACCCGCGCGTCCGGGCGATGCTCGATACAATCGCTTTTGCCGAAGGCACGAACAGCAATTACGGGCGCGTCGTTTTCGGCACGGTTCTCGGCGCGAGCGACCGGAACGCGCCGTATAATCGTTCGTTTGTCGGAAAAAGAAACGTTGTCGTCAACGATTTTAATCGTCATCCGAATCTCGCCGTGCGCTGGGCGAACGGTCAGCCGCCGAGTTCCGCCGCCGGACGCTACCAATTTCTCTACAGCACCTGGAAAGGCTTGAATATGCCGGATTTCTCGCCTCGCTCGCAGGATTTGGGCGCGATAAAACTGATGCAGCGGCGCGGAATGATTGAACCGCTGCTGCGCGGAGATTTTACCGGCGCGATTCATAAAGGCGCGCCCGAATGGGCAAGTCTGCCGGTTACGAGCGGCGGCAGTTACTACGGCGGTCAGGGCGCGAAAACGCTCGGCGATCTGCGCGGCGTTTATTCAAATTCGCTCAGGCGTTATGAAGGAACAAACCCCGCGCCGCCGCGTCCGACGCCCGCCGCACCGAACGCGGGCAATGTTTTATCGAGAGGAAAACACGGGCAGCCGGTCGAAAATTTGCAGAACCGTTTGATTCGTCTCGGTTTGATGACCGAAGCGCAGCAGAAAACCGGCGTCGGCATTTTCGGACCGCGCACCGAAAACGGCGTTAAGAAATTTCAGAAAGCGGTCGGACTCAGCCAGAGCGGGCGTTACGATAACGCGACGCGCGGCGCGATGGACAAAATACTTTCCGGCGACATTAAAAAGGGCGCGAGCGGCGACATCGTGCGACGTCTTCAGGCAAACCTCGTGCGTCTTGGTTATATGACCGAAAAACAGGTCAAAACCGGACCCGGAATTTTCGGACCGCGCACCGACGCCGCGCTTCGCCGTTTTCAAGCCGACCATAAACTGACGCGAGACGGCATTTTCGGCGCTAAAACATTTCACGCGATTGAAAACGCCGAACTGCGGACGAACAGCAAACCGCCCGCGCCGCGCCGCGGTGTCGTTCCCGAATACAAGCGCTGGAACGTCTACAGCACCGGCGAGCGACCGGCGCGGCTTGCCGACGGCTACGAAGATTTGCAGGCGCACCACGATTATCAATCAGTCAATTACGTAATGCGTAATCTTCGCTTAACACACCGGCTCGAAGCGCGGGACGTTGTTCTGACTCGTCCCGGACAAAGCAATTTCGGTCAGGCTGTGCCGTCGCCGCTTGAAGGAAAAGTTTTATATGCCGGAAACGAAGGCGACGGCTACGGAAACAAAGTCGTGGTTAAAAACGAACGCACCGGACAGGTTATGCTCGTCGGACATCTCCAATCGGTCAATGTCCGGCGCGGCGAAACGGTTTCATACGGGCAGAACGTCGGTGAACAAGGCTCGACCGGACATTCGACCGGCGCGCACGTTCACATCAACGCCGATTCGTCGGTCATAAAACGCTGGACGGCTGATTTGGCGGACGGCAAATTCGACGGCGCGCGCGGGCGTTTCGACATCGGACGGCGACCGTAACGATTTTTCAATAAAAATAAAAAACAAAATCGCGGGCGAATGCTTTTTCCGGGCATTCGCCCATTCTTTTTGAAGACTGAAATTCGTGAATCGGCAAGTGGAAACCGGCGGTTTAACCGGAATATCGTCGCTCGTCCCGGCAGCGCGGAAATAATTTCGTAAAAATATTTGCTAGAAACAGGAAACTTTTTTTTCATTTTGCCGATAACCTTTGGTAAGTGTTAGATTTGCGTTTGGGTTTTACAATTTATTTTCGGTGCGGATAAGGAGAAATTACAATGGCGGAATTTATCAGCGGCATCATTCAGAAACAACTCGGCGGAAACGCGCAGGGAATGGAAAAACAGGCGCAGACTTCGCAGGGCGGCGGACGCTCTTTTGAAAGCGTTATGCAGAAAAATAATCAGCCTGCTTCGACTAACGCCGAAGGTCAGGTCGGCAAGGTCAATGATCCGAAACTCGAATCGATGCGCGTCGATTTGATGCAGCGCTACCAGAATCTGCCCGAAGGCGCGCCGAAGGTAACGGCGATTTTCCCTGAATATCTCGACACGAAAACGCGTATGAGTTCGTTTAAAAACATTTTGAATCAGGCTATCGGCTCGAACGGCAACAATCCGCAGGCGACCGATATAAAGGGACGCTTCTCGCAGGTCGAAAACGAATGGCTCAATCTTGACAAGGCGATGCGTTCGGATAAAGAATTGTCGCAGGGCGAAATGCTCGGCTTGCAGGCGAGACTTTATCAGGTTTCGCAGCACATTGATGTGCTGAGTAAAGTGGTTGACCAGATGACGAGCGGTGTCAAAACTATTTTGAACACGAATGTTTAATTCGGGAGGCGGCGGGAAGAAATGGGTATCGACAAATTAAATATCGGCTTGCGCCAGCCGGAAAACAACGGCGAAATCCGGCAGCGCGACGTTAATCGTCCGGTCAAAAATTTTACCGTCGCCGAGAAGCGCAAAAATCTTAACGACGAGCAGAAATCGACCGGCGGTTTATGGAGCGACGACGCTTCGCGCAGGCAGACGTTTGAAGAATTAAAAACGCTTGTCCAGGCGATTCAAACCGGCGAGACCGACCCGTTTAAATTAACCGATTTAATTTTTCACGCCCGACACCCGGAAATGGTCGGGCAGCAGTCGCTTGCCGGACAGCCGGATTTGCTCGACGAATGGAATTCAATCAGCGCGCTGCTGGTTCACCCGACGCTCAACGAAGTCGGCAATATCTTAGGCGCGAATATCCAAAATACCGAAATCGGCGGCGCGAGCGAAGTTCAGACGGCGTTTGAACGCGCGTCGAATTCGCCGGTTAAAAACCTGCCCGTCTCCGGCGTCTCGAACCATCTTTACGACGAAGTTATCGCCCGCTCGGTCGAAGGCTGTCCGGGTTTGTCGCCGCAGGTTCTGAAAAGTCTGCTCGCGCAGGAATCGAATTTTCGTCCGAACGTGATAAACAGCTACGGTTACGCGGGCATCGCGCAGTTCGGCAGACCGGCGGCGCGTGAAGTCGGCTTAAACGTCGGCATTGCCGGCAGCGCGTCCGACGAGCGCCTGAATCCGAGCAAGGCGATTCCGGCGGCGGCGCGGCTTTTGAATATAAAAGCCAAACGGCTCGGCGAAGCGGCGTTTTCAAAATACGGACAGCCGACGGGCGTTAATTTCTGGAAATTCGTGCTTGCCGCGTATAACGGCGGCGAAGGAACTGTATCTTTAGCGATGGGCAACGCGCATCGCGTCGGCGTCGCCAAAGCGCGGGCGCAGGGCTTGGTCGGCGAAGATGTCGTCCGGTTTGCCAGAAGCTACGCGTCGGACTGGGAAAACTTAAAAATCGGCGGGACCGGTTCGCCGCTCGGTCAGGCTGCCGCCCGTTATTTTCCGACAATCGCGGCGCAGAAATATCACGAAATCGGCAACTACCCGACACAGATTATCGGGCGAGTCGCCGGTTAAAACAATCGTCTCTGCCCGTCGGCAACTTCAAGCAGAATTCTTTCAATGTCGGTTTCTTCCGCCGTTTCGCACGCCTTTACAACCGCGCGCTTTTGAGATTCGCTCAGCTCGCGCCAGCCTTTGAGCAGCGCGGGCGATTGATTTATAACATAAATTGTCCGGCTCGGCGTCATAATCCGAATCTCTCTTTATAAAGCCGCAGATATTCGACTTTTTTATCCGCGTCGGTCGTAAATCTCGAAGCATTCAGATAATGCTTTTTGCCAATCAAATGTTCCGCCCACGTTTCTCTTTCCTCGACGCTCAGGAATTCCCACGCGCCTTTTTCTTTTCTGGTGTGCAGATTGATTTTTATTTCGATAGCTTTCAGTTGTTTTTCCATAAAAATTATCTTAGTCGAATGCCAAATATAAAAAATATACTTCTACAAAATATACCTTAAATTTCTTTGCCGCTCATTTGATATTTTTGGTAAATACCGACAATTAGGTTATTTTTGTTACATAAATGGATTGGCTTCAAAGATTTCAATCGGTAAAAACGAATTAAAATGAAAAAACAACCGGCGGTATTGTTATTATTGTTGTTAATTTTTTCGATAAACGCTGTCAAAGCGCAGGACGCGAGCGGCGACGACGCGCCGATTAAAATCGATACGGTTCTGCTGACGATGCCGCTGACGGTCAACGACCGGCGCGGGCGCAATATTGCCGGTTTGAAAAAAGAAAATTTTTCGATTTTTCAGGACGGTATAGCACAGAATATCGAATATTTTTTTAACGAAGAAGCGCCGATGAACGTCGCCGTTTTGATTGATACGAGCGCCAGCACAAAGGAAGTTCTGGATAAAATCAGGAAAGCCGCCCGCAATTTCGTCAAGGTTCTCCGACCGGAAGATAAAGCGATTATCGTCGGTTTCGATTACCGCGTGTTGTTTTTAAGTCAGCTGACATCAGACCGGAAGGCGCTGTCGAAAGCAATCGGCGCGACATATATCGCCGATAAAGGCGGCTCGGATATGAACCAGGCGATTTTCGATGTCGCCGTCAATCATTTCGCTTCGTTCAAAGGCAGAAAAGCGATTATCGTTTTAACCGACGGAATGGTTATGCGCGGCGCAGTTTCAACTCAGCAGGCGCTCGATAATCTACAGAAAACGGACACGGTTTTTTACCCGATTATCTTCAAAACAAAATCCGCTTCCGACGCGCGCGCGCGCGCCGTGCTCAATAAAAATAAACCGCTCTCGATTAAAATGCTCGAATTTTTAGCCGAAGAAACAGGCGGCGTCGTTTATGAAAAGGACGCCGCCGACTTAAATCAGGCGTTTGAAAGCATCGCCGAAGAATTGAAAAAACAATATCTGCTCGGATTTTATCCGCAGAAAACAGAAAAGGGAAAATCTTCCGGCTATATCAGAATAGCGGTTGACAGGGAAGATTTGACGATAAAAACTAAAAAAAGATGGGACTTTAAAAAGACCGATTGAGCCTTCAGCGCGTCTTTTCGCCGGCGAAGAAGCAAAGTGCGTTCCGCGTTTGAACGCGAGAACGATTGCCGAAATTTTGATTATCGAAATTGGGATAACAAAGCAATAGTTCCACAAAGCGATTAACAAAAAAACTGTCAGCCGAATGAATCTTTCAGCGAAATATTTGCGGGAGAAGCCCGAACAGCTTTATAAACAGCGCGTTTTTACGACCGGCTATACGGACAGAGACGTGCGGCGGCTGCCGGATTTACTTCGCGCTCTGAACGCCGTTCTCGTCGATGTCCGGTTTAATCCGACAGACGGGAAACCGCAGTGGGGAAAAGATTATCTGAAGCTGCTGCTGAAGGATAAATACCGGCACGTTCCGAGTCTCGGCAATCGCGCGAAAGTCGGCGCGGCTCAGACTTCCATTCAAAATCTCAATCTCGGCATAAGAATTATCACCGAGCTTAAAGTAAATCTGCTGCTGATGTGCGGCTGCCGTTCGGAAAAAGATTGCCATCGGAGGCTTATCGCGCAAAAGCTGAGGGAAGACGGCATCGAGGTCCGCGAAATCGTCGATTGGAAATAAGCCGCCACGCGATTTGGAAAAAAGGAGTTAAGGAATTGTGATTTCCGCACGATATGCAAAACGAAGATAAAACAATGTCCGGGCTGACCGGCGCGATTGTTATGAATATTGACGAGCGCGGGCAGTCCGAAGACGATTTGCGTAATTCCGAGGAGCGCTGCCGGGTATTTATCGAACTCATTACCGAGGCAATCTGGCGGATTGAAATCGAACCGCCGTGTCCGGTCGATATTTCCGAAGACGAGCAGATTGAATGCCTTTACCGCGGCGGTTATATTGCCGAATGCAATGAGATAATGGCGCGGATGTACGGCTTTGAAAGCACCGGCGAATTGGTCGGCACGCGCGTCAGCGATATGATGCCGCGCGGCGAACCGGAGAATATCGCGCAGCTGCGCGCCTTTATCGACTCAGGCTATAAACTCATCAATTCCGAATCTTTCAATCTTGATAAAGAAGGAAATACCCGAATTTTCTCGAACAATCTGACGGGTATCGTCGAGAACGGACACCTTCACCGCGTTTGGGGAACGCAGCGCGACATTACCGAGCGCAGACGGGCGCAGGAAGCCGTGCGGAAGTCCGAAGAACGCTTTCGCCTGCTGTTCGAGCAGATGCTCGACGGTTTTTATATGTCCACGCCGGACGGAAAGTTCGTCGATATTAATCCGGCGCTCGTTAAAATGTTCGGATATTCAAGCAAGGAAGAGATGCTGCGCGTCGATATTCCGAAAGAGCTGTATTTTTCCGTCGAAGAAAGAAAAAGTTACGTCCGCGATTCGGGCAGCGAAGAATCGGATGTCTACCGAATGCGCCGCAAGGACGGGACGACAATCTGGGTCGAAGAAAAAGGACGATATATACGCGATTCGGAAGGAAAGGTTTTATTTCACGAAGGGATACTGCGCGATGTTACCGAACGCAAGCTGGCGGAAGAAAAACTTATCGAAAGCGAAAAGCGGTATCGATTCGTTGCCGAATCGATGCCGGAGCAGGTTTGGACGGCAGACGCGGGCGGGCTGGTCGATTATGTGAACCGGCGCAACATCGACTACTTTCATTTCCCGACGGAAAGCCTGCCCGACGCGGAATGGTTCAATTTAATTCATCCCGACGATATGGAGAAAACTGCCGAAAAATGGAATCATTCGCTGGAGACCGGAGACGATTACGAAATCGAGTTCCGGCTCAAAAGATGGGACGGCGCGTATCGCTGGCACTTGTGCCGCGCAAACGCTATGCGGAATCAGCAGGGCGAAATAATCAAGTGGTTCGGAACTAATACCGATATTGAAGACTTGAAGAAAGCCGAGGAAAGGCTGCACGAAAGCGAAACGAAACTTCAGCAGTCGCAGAAGCTCGAATCGGTCGGGCGGCTGGCGGGCGGCATCGCTCACGATTTTAATAATATGCTGACGGCAATTAACGGCTACAGCGATTTGACGCTTCGCCGGCTGGCGGGCGACGACCCGCTGCGCGCCAATATTCTGGAAATAAGAAAGGCGGGAGAACGCTCGGCGCAGCTGACGCAGCAGCTTCTGGCATTCAGCCGCCGCCAGGTTCTCAAACCCGAAGTAATCGACCTCAACGAAGTAATCGTCGATACGAGTAATATGCTTCAGCGTCTTATCGGCGAGGACATTCAGCTTATTACCGTTCTCGATCCGAAACTGGGACGCGTTAAAGCCGACCCCGGACAAATATCGCAGGTGATTATGAATCTGGCGGTCAACGCGCGCGACGCGATGCCGGACGGCGGCAATCTGACGATTAAAACGGTTGATGTCGAAATCGATCACGACTTTGAAAAACGTCATATTCCGGCTGCGCCCGAATCCTACGTGATGCTGGAGGTGAGCGACACCGGAACGGGTATGAATCCGGCGATTCAGAAGCAAATCTTCGAGCCGTTTTTTACTACCAAGGAAGTCGGCAAAGGAACGGGCTTGGGTTTGGCGACCGTCTACGGCATTGTCAAGCAGTCGGGCGGTCATATTCAGGTGCGGAGCGAGGTTGAAAAAGGCGCGGTGTTCGGAATATATCTGCCGCGAATTGAAAATAAACCTGAAATCGACGAAACCCGAAATTCGCCCGGTCAGTCGCGCCCCGCCGGAGAAAAGATTCTTCTGGTCGAAGATGAAGATATGGTTCGCAGTCTGACCGTGCGGATTCTGACGGAAAGCGGATACGTCGTTACCGCAGCCCGAAACGGCGTGGAAGCGCTGAGAATCTGCGCCGAAGAAGATTGCGGGTTCGATTTATTAGTAACCGATGTCGTTATGCCGCAAATGGGCGGACGCGAGTTAGCCGTCAGGCTCTCCGAAACGCTGCCCGGCTTAAAAGTCCTTTTTACTTCCGGCTACACCGACGACGAAGTTTTCCGGGAAGGAATCACGGAAATCGGCACGAATTTTATTCAGAAACCTTTTGCGCCCGATGAACTCGTAAAAAAGGTCGGCGACATTCTCGGCGTCGATAAATTGTAAAGCCGGCTCGATTCGGCGCGGCTGCTTGTTCGGCTTAATCTTTAATGCAAGCCGGATTTCTTAATTAACCCGCCCTCGACTTCCGACAATGAATGTGTCGTAACGAATGCGGTCGGGTCTATTTCTTTAACGACGTTTTTGATGTTTCCGATTTCCAGACGCGTTACCACGCAGTAAAGAATGTCCCGTTCGGTGTCGCCTTCGCCCCGGCTGCCCATACCGCCGCTGCCTCTGTAGACCGTTACGCCGCGGTGCAGCCGTCCGGTTATCGCTTTTTTTATTTCTTCGTTTTTCATTGAGATTATCGTAATCGCCGTGTATTCCTCGATGCCGTGAATTATAAAATCGACTGTTTTAGAGGCGGCGATATATGTGAGAATCGAATACAAAGCCGTCTCGACTCCGAGAAAGAAAGCGGCGGCAAGGAAGATGAATATGTTCAGGATAAGAATAACGTCGCCCACTTTTAACAGGTGGCTGTTTTTGCTGACGAGCAGCGCAGCGATTTCCGTTCCGTCCAAAACGGCGCCGCCGCGAATGGCGAGTCCGATGCCCGCACCGATAAAAAATCCGCCGAAAATGGCGGTTAAAAGTTTATCGGGCGTAATGTCGGGAAACTCGACGACGGCGAGACAGATTGACAAACCCAAAATCGCGAGCGCGCTTTTAACGGCGAACTTTCTGCCTATTTGTTTGTAACCGAGCGCGATAAAAGGAAGATTAATGACCAAAATCAGAATCGAGAGCGGAAATCCGAGCACGCTTGAAACGAGCATCGAAACGCCCGTTACGCCGCCGTCGATGAGATGGCTCGACAGCAAAAATCCTTTCAGCCCCAGGCTCGCCGAAAGGATACCTGAAACAATCAGGAAGGCGTTTTTTATTTCTCGAACCGGTTGTTTCATAAACCCGTGTGTCTCCAACAATTAAACGAAATGATTCCGCGCCCGGCGGCGAAGTTTCGCGGCAATTTTCCGGCGGCGGCGATGTCGGCTTTTTAATCGATAATTCAAAAATAATTTAAGAGAATGTTAAGCGCTGCTGAAAAAGTGTAGCATTGATAACAATATTGTAAAAATAATCGACATTGACTATAAAGAATCAGGAGTTTTAACTAAATGTATTTAATAAAAGCAGGCGACACGGAAAATAAGGATTCGATGCCTTTGACGCAAAAAGGGCAATCACAGGATTTTGAAACGGCGAAACAAAAAGCTAATAAATTATTAAAGACCTTCGCTCAGGTTGAAATTATCGACCGTGAAACAAACGAATGCGTTTATTTCCAGACGAGAGAAGCCCGGTAAATTCCATCTTCACCCGAAACAAAAAAACACCGCGGAAACGCAGAGGCGGACAATTTCCGAATACCGATTCGCATAAGAGTTTAGTCGCGGCGCGGAGTCGAATGCCGGGAAATATTTCCGGCGCGGCGGTTTCCGCTTCTCCGGGCGATTTCGTAAGATGGTAAAATGATTTTTGTATTTTATTAAACAATCAGGGAGAAAATAATTTTGAAAAAAGATTTTTTAAATTTTCAGGTTGACCATATGACTCTGCTGCTTCAGCCGGAGCTTTACAAAGTGGCTTATCTGACCTTTAAGGTTATCTTCGGCGTCGGACCGGACGACCTTTTATATGAGAAAAGAAAACAGTGGAAGGCTGACGAAGACGAGAAGTCGATGACTTTTGCCGTGCGAATCGGTAAGGGAGCGCACCCGGACCCGGATTTGAATAATACGATTATCGCCGTCGTCCAGCCGAGCGAGCCGCTCACGCAGCCGTCGCACGTTCGTCAGATGCTCGACAGCCACGAATCCGCCGCGCTCTGGCAGCACATCGCGCTGAGAACGCCGGATTTGCTGGCATTTCACCAGCACGCGATTGAACGCGGCGTGCAGTTTATAACGCCGATTCTCAAAGATGAAGAAGATAATCTGATTCAGGTTTTCAGCGGCGAATGGTATTTTCCGGGAACGAAGCCGAGCGGTATGTTTTTCGAGTTCGTCCAGCGCAATCCGAGCGAGTCGCATTTAAAGGAGCTTCAGGAGCAGAATCAGGAATCGTGGTTTCGGGATAAGACTTTTCTCGGTCTCTACGGAGAAAAACAGCGCGAATACGACTCGAACGAAGTTACGCCGTTTCTGAGTTTTGAATTATTCGACGCGCTTTACAAAGAATTTCGCGACAGACAAATCTGGCAGATTACCGAATCGGATTTGGACAGGGCGGAAGCGATGATGATTGAACACGCCCGGAAAACAGCAGATAAATCCTGACTTTATTGACAGCTGCGCGGCATTCGTTCACTTGAGAAACCACTTTAACGCGTCGGCGGTTGGAGCGAAAAATAAAATCTTTTTCGCTCCGACCGCCGACGGCTGATTTTCAGTCTGCCGTAATGGCGTTCCCGGAATCTTCGTTCATAATCGCTTCGGATTTACCGTTAAAGCCGTTTTACATAAAACCGCAAATGACACGGAGACGCCGGACAGCGGCGGATGAAAAAAATTGCGCTTCGCCTTTATCGAAAATCATTAAAGTTTGAACTCGAAACGGCAGCCGGTTATTTAATTCCGTTCTTTTACTCATTCGCCCGTATCTCTGACCAGCAAAACCGAACACGGCGCGTGATGCGCCACGGCGTTCGAGACCGAGCCGAGCAGTATGCGCTCCCAAAATCCGTAGCCGTGCGAGCCGAGAATAATCAAATCCGCGCCGTATCGCTTCGCTTCTTCGACGATTGCCTTCGTCGGATTTCCCGTTACGACTGCCGTTTCGACATCGAGATTAGCAGCGGTAAATCTTTCGACAATCAGTTTTTCGGCGCGCTCGACCGCCCCTTTCGCCTGTTCGCTCAACGCCGTCTGAGCTTCGGCGTAATATTCGCCGGAGACGGCGAACGGCTCAATCGGTATCGGCGTGGGCGGCTCGATTACCGAAATTATTCTAATCGCCGGATTTTCGCCGCCGGCAAACCACCGGCAGCACTCTTCGACTGCCGCGCTGCTGTATTTCGAGCCGTCGGTCGCCAGTAAAATTCTCATAATTTTCTCCTCCTGTCAGAAAAGCATATTCAGCGCGCGGTGCGAAACGAAGTTTAGAGCCGGCAAATTTAAGTAAAAAACAGTCTTAAAAAACTTCTTTCGATTTACCGAAATCGCGGCGGAAGATTGTCGATTTCCTTCTGCATTTTCGCATTCAAATCGACGCGTTCGGGCGCGTTGAGCAGCGTATCAATCCATCGATAAACCTCGGATTCTTCCAATTCGTTATGCGCGTCGAGTCGGCGACTGACGGCGGCAACCGTTTCGCGCACCTGCGGAAGACGACTCGGCGCGTCTCGATTATCTTCGCGCAAGCCGCGCATCTGTTTTATCGCCGATATTAATCCGCGCATAAAAAAATCGTGGTCGTCGTGCAGTTTCGATAACGTGCTTTGCGCGGTCTCGAAAGTCGGCGCGCGGCTTTCTTTTGTTTGTCTTTCCGTTTCAAACGCCCGAAGTATCGCGGGAAACAAATGCAGATGTTCGGCGCGAATGTGCATCGCCAGCCGCGCCCAGAAAAAATCGAGTTTTTTGTGCGTTTGCTCAATATCGCCCGAATCCAGCGCGGCGAAAAACGCGGCGAGCAGTTCGTCGAGTTCCGAATGGTCGTGCGCCAGCAAATTGTTCGTCTGTTCTTTCAAATTAAAAGTCAATTTTGTTTTTGTCTGGGCGACAGCAAACTGTAAATTAAACCAAACGAGGCGACAAGCCACGCGGCAATTGCAAAATAAATAAACACTCGCGGAATTATCAACAAAGGCTCGAAATTTATCGCCTTTGACAACTGAAAAGTGCAAACCGTATACATTCCAAGCGGAAAAACCATTCCCCAATACTGCGGGTCGTATCGAAGCGGAAAGCGTTTATAAACGTGCCGCCAGAATCCCAAAATAAATAGGAGTGGAATCCACCACGTTCCCCACGCCCAGAAAAATAAGGTGAAGCCTTTGAGAAACGGCAGAATCTCGGCAAGAAAATTCCATTCGGGCGCGGCTAAAATCAATCTCGCGCCCGCCAGAGTCGTGATCGCGACCGCGCCCATATTTATCCAATACGGCGGAGTTAATTCGGCGCTCGTCAGGCGAACAAAAGTGAAGCGGTAAAAAATCAGCGCAATCAGCAGCAGGTAAAGCATACAGCCGACGAGAAACATACAGAGCGTAAAAAAAAGAAGCGTTTCGCGGTATGCGCCCGAATGATTTGAAAGCAGCGTTCCAAGCACGGAAATCGATTGCGTCGCAACGGCGGCAATCAGCCACGCGCCGCTCAAACCTTTCTCAAGCGGCGGCTTTTCTTCACGAATCGTTACCGCCGTGAAAAACGAATACATAATAATCGCCCACAAAATCAATCCGGCAAACCAGAGAATTTTTGCCGCTTCAAACTGTCCGGCGACGATTATCAATTGACTGCCCAAAACGCACGTTCCCGCGACGAC
>JBBPXZ010000023.1:0-13850 GCA_038200355.1 Pyrinomonadales bacterium
CTTCCCCGCCGCCGACCGAAAACTTTATTGAAACTCCGGTCGTAACGTGGGAAGCGTATGATTTCAGCGATAAAAACGGTTTGTCGGAATTGGTTGAAGAACGCCGTAATCGGGAAACCGCCGCCCTATTGTAAAATAAAGCGCTGAAACGCATCTACAAAGAAAATTCAACGCGGTCTACGGATTGGGGCTTATAAATATCATCAGCAGACCGACGCGCGACGTTACGCAGCTTGTCAAAGGTGAGGAATTGCCCGGTCGCAAAAAGATTTCGCGTATTATAAAAGCCGAGACGCCGAAAGTGGTGTGCTTCGTCGGCAAGGTTACTTATCAAAAATTTACCGGATTAAAAGATTTTTCCTTCGGCTGGCAGGATTCTATCGGTAAATCGAGAGTATTCGTGATGCACGCTCCTCTGCGCGGCGAAGCGATTGTCAGAATTCGGGAGTTAAGAGAAATCGCGCGGGCGGCTGAAGAATAAATTACATTTCAAGACGGAATATGTCGGACGAAAAAGAATTAAAAATTTGGACAATCGGTCATTCGACGCGCACTTTTGCCGAATTTCTCGAACTGCTTACGGTTAATGAAATCGAAGCTCTGGCGGACGTGCGCCGTTATCCGGGTTCGCGCAAGTATCCGCATTTTAACGAAGCGGAACTGGACGCGTCGCTCGCCGAAAATAAAATTGAATACGCGCCGTTTAAGCAACTCGGCGGCAGACGGCGGGCGCGAAAAGATTCAATGAACACCATTTGGCGCAGCGAATCGTTTCGCGGCTACGCCGATTATATGGAAACGGCGGAATTTAAGGACGGAATCGAACAATTATTAGAATTGGCGCGGCGCAAGCGAACGGCTTTTATGTGTTCCGAAGTGGTCTGGTGGCGATGCCATCGCGCGCTTGTTTCCGATTATCTGAAGGCGGCGGGCATTACGGTCGAGCATATTATCGGCTTAAAGAAGAACGATATTCACCCGTTCACCTCAGCGGCGCAAATCAAAAACGGAAAATTATTTTACGGCGCGGCGGAGTGAAGAATTGTCGGGTCAAGTATGAAGGCTAAAGCCTGAACTGAAAACGAATCGTCGAATAACGCCGCTTGCTTCGGCGGCTGGTTTTAATGCGGCGAAGTCAGTTTAAGACCGACGATGCCCATCACAATCAGCAGGATGCAGACGACTTTGCCCGCGTCGCGCGGTTCGCCGAAAATTAAAACGCCTAAAATCGCCGCCCCGACCGTCCCGATGCCAGTCCAGACCGCGTAAGCCGTGCCGATTGGCAGCGACCTGACAGCGAGCGACAGAAAATAAAAGCTCGCCGCCATTGTCGCCGCCGTGAGCAGACTCGGAACGAGCCGCGACCAGCCTTCGGTGTATTTCAAACCGATTACCCAGCCGATTTCGAGCAGACCGGCAATCAACAGATAGGTCCACGCCATTGTAAAACTCCTTAAAAATTCCTTGAAAAACGCCTTGCCGCTTAGAATGCTTTTACGCCGCTCAGCGAACCGGATTGACGATTACTTCGACTGTGTTCGGGCTTCCGTTCGTAATTACCGGATAGCTCCGCGTCGTCGTGAATCGCAATCTGCCGTTTTCGAGAATCCGCGCCTGCACCGCGTAACGACGGCGCGGATTTATGCGGCTCGGGTCGTAGGGCAGCTGAAAGGAAAACGGCACTTGTCGTCCATTCGATTCGATTGTTTGTTTGGCAATGGTAATCGACGGTGCGTCAGCCCGCGAAACGTCGAGCAGTTTGACTTCGATGACGGCTTTCGGCGAAAGCGCGATGCGCGGCAGATAAGTAACCGTTCCGGTTACGCTCGCCGTTTTCCGCTCCGCTCCGTCGGCGCTGTCTGCGCGAAAAACGAGCAGCGGATTATTGCGGCGGCTGCCCGCGTAAAGGCGCAGCGTGTCGCCCGCGACGGCGAATCCGGTAACCCGGTCGAGCGTTTGCAGAAACCTCGTTTCGATGCGATTTGCCCCCGCGTCAGCACACGCCCGCATCGTCGAGGCGACGTTCGAGAATTTCAATGCCGCGTCGCTCATCTCGAAACCGCCCGAAAAAATATTGCAGCCCGCATCGCCGGAAACGCGCTTTTCCCGATTATTAAATTCGACGAATGGTCTGCCGGAACTGACGCGCTGATTGCCGATTTGGGTTAAAACCCAGCGCCTGCCGAAAAGCGAATCCGTGTCATTGCCGGAAGAGTTTTCCGTCTGTCCCGTCATTTGACACGCCGCGTCGGTCGTAACATTGACGGGCGCGAAATCCGGCGCGTCGGCGCGCCGCAGATTGTAAGTAACGCGGCTGATTTTCGACGGGCAGCAGAGCGCGTCTGACGAAGCGTAGCGGACGAATTCCGCCGAAACGACTGTCGGGCTGACAAGTCGAATTTCCGTTAAAGCGCCGTCCGCGCGCGAGTCCATCGCGGCAGGCGCGAGCGTTCCGGCGTATCTGCCTTCCCGGTAGACGAAAGCCTGAAATCCGAGCGGGCGGCACATCGGGTCAAAACCGGAGAGCGCCGTTGCAACGCGCGTTTGCCCGAAGCTCTGCGTCGCGCCGTAAAGCCGCCATCCGCGCTGTGCCAAGACTCTTTCCGCCGCCGTTTCCGGCTGGCGAATTTGTTCGAGACAGCGATTGTCCGCCGCGCCCGGAGCGGCGACGGTGCGCGGCAGCTGCGGCAATCCGCCCGCCGCTCTGTTCCAATTGACGAGCGGACGGTCGAGCCACGCCGCCGAGCGAGTTTGCTGAGCGGAAGCGGAAAACGAAGCTGCAAAAATCGTTAAAACGGAAAATAAAGTTATAATTGCATTTTTATAAATCATCATTGCACCTCTCACGTATTTTTTAATAAAAGACCCAAACCATAATTTCACATCACGGCTTGGGGCGTCCCAAACTTTCTGATTATAAACGCCGGAGTCGTCCCCGCCGACGTCGCGCACAACCGTTTGTGCCGTTATTTACGATGTAAATTTCAACGAGCCGGTTGACCGCGTTATATTTCGCGCCTTACACAAAAGAAGACAGCTAACTTTATATTCTACTGATTTGGAGTTTTCTCATACCGAATTTTTTATATACTGCCCTTGAATCATTAATCAATAAAAATCAAGGTCTCATCCGAATTATATTTGAATTTGGGCAAAGTCAAAATTCCGCGTAAAAATTTACGCGGAGTTTGATTGGCTGTCGTCTTTTGCGGCTTGCTGCGTCTGCGGCGCGGCGTTTGGAAGGCTCGCGGTTTAGTCCGATTGCCGGCGCTCGGCGATTTGCAGGGCGAGTTCGACGCGGTTGTTTAGGTTTTTCTTGTCGAGAATGCGGCTGATGTGTCCTTCGATTGTTCGCAGGCTCAGGTTTAGTTCGGCGGCGATTTCCTTATTGCTCAAGCCGCGGGCGACGGCTTCGGCGACGCGCCATTCGGCGTCGGTTAACTGCTCGTCGCGCTGAAACTCTAATTCGGGTTCTTTTTCGCCGAACATTCGCGCCAAATCGCCGTGCGTCCGCTCGACGCGCTCAAGAATTCCTGCGACGACGGCGGCTAATTCTTCCGGCTCGAAAGGCTTTGTCAGGTAAGCGTCAACGCCGGTGCGAAAACCTGTGATGCGGTCGCCGGTTTCGTCTTTGGCGGTTAGAAATACAATCGGGACAAGCCGCGTGCGCGCGTTCGAGCGCAGATTTTTTACCAATTGATAGCCGTCCATTCCGGGCATACGGATGTCGCTGATGATTAAATCCGGCAGAGTTTGCGCGACGCGCGTCAGGGCTTCCGCGCCGCGTCTGGCAGTCGCCACGTCGTAGCCTTCCGCCCGCAGAGTTTCCGAAACTGCCAGTAATAATCCGGGGTCATCGTCAACGACCAGCAATCGTTTCGCCATTTTTCCTTTTCTCCTTCTCGACGGTTAATTTTCCGCAATCCGCTTCTTTCCACACGGGCAAATGCAATGTAAAAACGCTGCCGCGCCCGACTTCGGTTTCGACCGTAATGCGCCCGCCCATCTGCCGCATCACGTTTCGCGCCAGATAAAGCCCAAGCCCGACGCCGGACACTTCCGCGTCGTCGAGAAAATCTTCGTCCGTCTGGTTTTCTTCCGCCGCCGACGCCGTTTTCTGCGGACGCCCGCGATGAAATTTGTCGAACAAAACGGGCAAATCTTCCGGCGGAATGCCGCGTCCGTTATCGGCGACGCTGATGCAAACGAAGTCGTCGTCCGCGCGGGCTGAAACCGTAATCAATCCGCCGTCGGGTGTGTATTTAATCGAATTTTCAATCAAATTGCTCAAAACGCGGCGCAGAGCTTTCGAGTCGGCGCAGACGGGCGGAACTTTTTGGAAACGTTCAATCTGCAATCGGTGGCGGCGTTTTTCGGCGGCGGTCATTTCCGATTTGACGCACGATTCGATTACCGATTCGGGTTCGACGCGCTCGGCGCTGACGCGGAAGACGCCGCCTTCGATGCGCGATAAATCCAATAAATTCAAAACCAAATCAATCTGGCGGTCGCATTCGACCGAAACGGTTTCGAGATATTCGCGCTGCTTTTCGCCGGAAAGCTCGCCGCGCATCAAAAGTCTGGTCAAGGCTTTAATCGTCGTCAGCGGCGTTCTCAATTCGTGCGAAACGCTGCTCACAAAATCCGATTTCAAACGGTCAAGCACGTTAAACCGCGCCGCTCTTTTCTCCAGACGCTCCGCCATCCGGTTAAAACTCGCTTCGAGCCGCGCCACATCGTCCGTTCCGCCGACCTCGACTCGCGCCGCGAAATTTCTCTCGCCGAATTGTTCGGCGGCAGTTTCTAAAAGCCGCAATCGCTCGCTGATGTTTTTCGACATAATTCAAACCGCCGTCATCTCCGGCGCAAAAGAAATTCGTAAATTCACTCGTCCGTATCTTCGTTTCGTTTAAGTATAGCAAACCGTCAATGCGCTGACCGCGCGAGTAAACACCTGTATTTCTCGCGTGATAACACTCTCGCCGTTTGAAGAATGGTTATTTAAAGTAATTAAAGCAAGCGGCGGGACAAAACTATTTTGAAGAAATTTAGCCGCGGATTTGCGCGGATGACGCGGATTAAATCCGAAGAAAATCAAAACAAAAAAATCAAATTGTATTATCCGCGTTATCAGCTTAAACCCGCGGCTAAAAAACTAAATTTAATTTCAGCGGCGCGGTGGTATTTCAAGCGAATTTGAGAAAAAATGATGATTTTTCGGACGGAAGAAAAAAATTACTGCGGCGCTTGCGCTCTGGAAATCGTGCGGGCGATTGAATCCGACGCGAAGGATTATCCGTTTCGCGGGCAATCAATCCGGCAATTTTTAAGCTGGTCGCTTCGCCGTCTCGCCGACCGTTTTCCGCCGCGCGATTTGGATTTGAGCGACCGGATGGAAGACGAAGCGCTCGCGCTTAATTATCTTTATCTGTGCGACGAATACGGCGTCGGCAAGCTGTCCGGTAAATTCGAGAACCTTTCCGGCAGCGCGAAAACCGTCGTTCAGAAAGGCTGAATTACCGACGAAGTGAAATGCACGGCTTTTAGTGAGATAATCGTTGTCGAATGGAGGACAAAATGAATTATTTTACGCAGCATCCGAAGGCAAAGCCGTCAGAGCGCGAAACGCCCGAATCAATTACGATTCGCATCAAGCGGCGCGCCAGCCCGGACGCGCCGCAGTATTGGGAAGAATTTGAGATTCCGTATCGGGCGAATCTCAATATTATTTCGTGCCTGATGGAGATTCGCAAAAATCCGGTTACCAAAGACGGTAAAAAAACAACGCCGCCCGTGTGGGAGATGAATTGTCTCGAACAGGTTTGCGGCATCTGCACGATGATTATCAACGGGCGCGTGCGCCAATCGTGTTCGGCGCTGGTTGACCAGCTTGAACTGCCGATTAGCTTAGAGCCGATGACGAAGTTTCCGAATGTGCGCGATTTGGTTGTTGACCGCGCGGAAATGTTTGAAAATCTCAAGCGCATTCACGCCTGGATTGAACTCGACGGCACATACGATTTGGGTCCGGGTCCGAAGATGAGTCAGGAAGAAACCGACGAGCGTTACGCCTATTCGCGCTGTATGACTTGCGGCTGCTGTCTGGAAGCCTGCCCGCAATACGGCGACGGAAATTATATCGGAGCGCAGACGCTCACGCAGTTCAGACTTTTTGATATGCACCCGAACGGAAAAATAAACCGCGACGAGAGGCTCGAAGGCATAATGGGCGCGGACGGTGTGCAGAATTGCAGCAGCGCGAACAACTGCGTGCTGGTCTGTCCGATGTCGATTCCGACAACCAGAGCGATTTATGAAGGAAATCGCGCAAGCGTGGTTCACGGACTTTTCGGCTGGCTGAGGCGATAAACAGCGCCGTTTTCCGTGAGCCGGCGTATTGGCGGAATTTTCCGGCGAGCGATTTTTTTGTTCAGCAAATCCCTGATGTCTTTTTCCAGAACGCTCTCTTTGACCGCGCCGATGTATTTTTTCGCCAGTATGCCTTTTTCGTCAATCAGCAGCGACATCGGAATCGCCTTTTGCCTCGACAAAGCCGAGCCGGAAGCCGCCAGCAAAACCGGATAATTCATTTTGAATTCGTCGATAAATTTGTTGATTAACCCGATGTTTTCGCTGTCCACAGACACGCCCGCGACTCGCAAATCGTCCGCTCGATATTTATCCGCCAGCCGCACCAGCACCGGAATTTCCGTCCGGCACGGCGCGCACCAAGTCGCCCAGAAATTGAGCAGAACGAGACTGCCGCGCTGTTCCGACAAACTCCATTCTTTCCCGTCCGCCGTATTTAAAGTTAATTCGGGCAGCGGCTTTACAGCGGTTTTTGCCGTCGGCTTTTTCTGAGCCGTCGAAACGGAAGCGAAAACGAAAATTAAAGCCGAAAGAACTATGAAACCGATGATTTTACGATTTTTCATTGTATTTAAATCCGCGAAACTTCGATGCGCCTTTTTAAGTTTTGTTGACACTGCGCTTTTTAAATTGCCGCCAGCTTTAGCTGGTGGACAGAATGATAACAAGCAAGCGGCTTCAGCCGAATATCTCTTGATAAATTCCAAAAGGCTTTAGCCTAATTTGCGCTAAGGCGAAAAGGATGATTGATTTTTGATTTACTGTTCGGCTAAAGCCTTTTTCTTTGTCTCAATCTAACCGCCAGCTAAAGCTGGCGGCAATTCATTAAAGCAAAGCGGCAACTTATCGAACCGAAGTATCAACAGAACGGTTTTGTTATTTCTCAACCGGCAAACCGGCTTTCTGCCAAGCCGCAGTTCCGCCGCCGATGTTGTAAATTTCCTGAAAACCGGCTTTCTGCAAAATTTCCGCCGCTTTCTGCGAACGCCGTCCTGTCTGGCAAATCACGTAAACCGGCTTGTTTTTATCGAGCTTGCTCAAATCGTTTTCGAGCGCGTCGAGCGGAAAATGCGCCGCGCTCGTCGCGTGTCCGTCCGCGTATTCGGCATCGGTTCGCACGTCAATAAACTGCGCGGTTGGTTTCTGCGCCAAATCGGATTTCGCCTGCTCGACCGAAATTTGTTTTATTTCGGCGGCGCTTTTATCAGCCGTCGCCGTTTGGCACGCGGCAAATGCTAAAATCGAAAAGATAAAAGTTAAAAATAATGTCATTTTCATAAAAACCTCCAATTCTTCGGATGCGCGGGCGAAGCAACTTTTTTCACGTTAATTAATCTCTCACCGCATATATTTTATCAGTTCGGCGGCGCTTTCGTGACAGCAGAGACGCTGACGCGGATAATCATTGCGATAAATTAGTAGAATAATCGCGGAAAGACGTTTGTTCGTAAATTTGTTTTGAGAGAAATTTCCAATTTATCAGCCGCCGATTCGGGCGGACGGACGCGAGATAAAATTTGAAAAAGCGATAATCGGAACGATACGAGTTTCAGAATCGGCATTCGAGTTAATCAGCCGAATTAATCGTTATTCGCCGCCCGCTTTTTTTGATAAATATCGGCGGGCGGCGAATAACGGTTAACGTGCGGTTTCCGACTCGTCTTAAATAAAACTTATGCGCCTTGTGAATGGCGCGGCGTTCGGGTCGGTTTCGCTTTACGCCGAAGCAGGGTCAGGCGATTGTCCCGGACGATTTTTCTTTCGCTTTCGCTTGGGCGGCAATTCGGTTGCCGTCGCTTTTTTCCCGTCAGCGGAAAGATTTCCGCCTTCGTTTTCCCATTTGTCCAAAACCTTTTTCTTTAGTTTCTTTCTCGAAACAAAATCAGGCATTTTTTTAATCTCCTTTTATTTGTTACTTATTATTTCCCTTTTTGCGGCGGAAAACTCGACGGTTTCCGCCGCGCTTTGTCTATCACTGCATTGTTTCCGACGGGCGCACGATTTCGACCGAGCAGTGAGCGTTGGTAACTATTGCCGTCGAAACGCTTCCCAGACGAAATCTTTCAAAACCGCTTTTGAAATCGCGCGTTCCGACGAAAATCGAATCGGCGTTCCATTTTTCCGCTTCGGTGAGCAGGACGGTTTTCGGGTCGCCTTTTTCCCGCGAAATTGTCGTTTTCAAATTGATGTGGCTCAACTCTTCGGTCGCCCATTCGAGCATCGCGGAGACGCGCGAATCTTTGGTTTGAAAATAGCTGTTAATCATATTTGCCGCCTGCGGAAGCCGCGCGGCGATGCGCGCCGGCGGCGTTCCGTCGTCAACCGCTACCAGATGAACTTCCGTTCCGTCCTGCCAGACTCTCTGCCCGACGGCGTAAATCGCTTGCTCGGCGGCGGGCGAGCCGTCCACGCCGACGATTATGCGCGGCGGAGCGTCCGAACCGTTGCGGGCAGACGGGCGAGCGACGCGCACCGAGCTGCGGGCGTCGGTGGCGATTCTTTTCGACACGCTGCCGAGAAAAAATCGTCCGAGAGCGGAGCGTCCCTGCGAGCCGACGACGATTAAATCGGTGTTCAGATTAACGCCCGCGTCAATCAAAACCCACGCGGGCGTTCCGGTGAAGATTTCCGCGCTGACGCGCCAGTCCGGGAAAATCGCGCTTAGTTGTTTTTTTCCCTGCGCGGCAAGTTCCTGAGTTTCCTTAATTACTTTTGCCGCGTGCGTCTGCGCCTGTTTAAGACTCGACGCGACTCGCCGCGAACCGATCGCCTGAAGAGCAGCTTCCTGAAGCGGCGGGCTGCTCATCAGCAAATCTCCGACCGACGCGATGACCGCTTCCGTATCCGGCGGCAATCCGGCGCGTTTTAAATCATCAAACACCTGGTTCGAGCTTTCCGAACCGTCGTAACCGATTAAAACTTTCATTTGTTCTGCACCTCGCTTTTTATAATTTATGTGAATAAACACCGGGAGCGCGGGCAGGATGCCCGCGCTCCCGGTTGAAAACCTACCGCTTTATCCGCGCCCGCTTTCTTACAATCGCCTTAGTTTTCAAACACCTTAATTATCGCTCCCGTTACAGATTGAAAAAAGAGAGTTACTACTCGGAACGCGCGGGTGTTAACACCCGTTCAAAATCACAATACAGCGTAAATTGTTGACGCGTCTCTGCTTTCGGTTTCCGGCAAGTGTTAACACCCGCCGTTTTCGGGTGTTAATACCGTTTCGCGCCAGTCGCCCAAAGGCTAAATTTAAAGTAACGAGAAATTGAGTCGCCGGTCATAAGTTTAATTATCGACGAAGGAGGAAGTTATGAAGGCGTTAATAATTTACGTATTGATTTGGTTTTTGGTCGCGGCGGCTGCCGGCGTCGTGTATTTAACCGGCAATTTAAGCGAGATAACGCTGACCGTTTTCGGTTTTATCTTTTCGACGCTCTTTTTCGCCGGACTCGTGGCGGTGCTTCCGTTCTGGGTGAACGAGCGTCATTCGTGGAAATATTGAGGCGCGTCTGACCGGCGCGGCAATTACTTTTATCGAAGACACAATACTTCTGAAAGATGTCGGCGGCGGCAAATTACGGCGCGTCGGAAGATTACGAAAGATTTGAAACGAGGTGAAATCAGATGTTCGAGAAAATTAGACAGAGATTGAATAAACTGCGCCGCCGCAGGCGATTAATTCGCATACGGGGCGAATTCGCCCGATGCGGATACCCGCTCGACCATCTGGACGATTCCGGTGTGGAAGACGCTTTAACGGGCGGCGAGTGCCGGCTCGAAGAAGTTCAGCTCTCCGCCAAAACGATTTATTTCGCGCTGCGGCGGCTTTCGCCGGGCGGCGGAACACGGCTTTGGAAACGGCGGAAAACCGCGCGGACGTGGCAGAAAGCATAGCAATTACAAACTAAAGGAGGCGTATTTTTATGGATTTGAGCGCGCTTATCGTAGTCATAGTAATGGCTGGGTCATTTTTCGGCTTTATCGTCTGGATGGCAATTCAATCTCGAAGAGACGGGTCGGAGATGATTTCTTCCAAGACGGTAGAAACCGGGTTACGAAACGAATAATCTTTTTCTTAAATAAATCGCCAACGCTAAACAGGTGCGAACACGCGACGAGTTCAGGTGCTGACACGCTGCCGGCGCGCCGCTTATTTACCTGTAAATTATATTTATCGGGCTGGGGAAGCGAACGATTCGGGGCAAACATAAAAGCGAAAGGCGCGACGGCGTTTCAAGGAAACATTTGAAGCGCGGCGTCGGTCTTTCGCATAAATTTCCGCGCTTTCAGACGCGGCTTTTTTTGAAAAGCAAATGAAGATATTAATTCCATACGACGGCTCTCAGAATGCCGAAAACGCGCTGCGCGATTTATCCGAAGCGGGTCTGCCGCCGGGCAGACACGAAGTTTTAATCGTCGTTACGGACGTTTGGCTGCCGGAAACCGCGGAAGAATTCGAGCGGGCGCGAGCTGCGCGGCGGTTAAAGGTGGAAAGGTCGGGGATGTGTTCATACATTCCGGCGCGGCGAAAACTGGAAGAAGAGCGTTTTTTGAGCTGCGAGGCGCGGGAACTGCTGTCGTCAATGTTTCCTTCGTGGGACATTCGCGTCGAAACGCTGCCGGGAAGAATCCTCGTTTCAAGCGAAGTTTCCGAACGAGCCGAAACCTGGGGCGCGCAGCTGATAATACTCGGCTCGCGGGATAATTTCGCGGCTCAATCCGCCGCGGAAGCCGACCGTCCGCCGCGGATTGCGGGCGGTCGAAACGCTATACGATTCGAGGACAAAAAAATTAAGAGGAAAAGCGCTCGCCCCGATTTCAAAATTTCAAAAGCGGCGGCGGCAAACGGGTGAACCGCAGCGCGGAGATTAAAAATTATGGTTAAAGAAGAAACGATTTGGATTACGCAGACGGATTTGGAGCGGCTCGGAAATTTGATTGGACTTGTGCGTAATCAGCAGGTACGCCAGCTTTTTTCCTACATAGAAAGACTCGAAGAGAAACTGGAATTTGCCGAAGTCGCCGCCTCGGAAAACATTCCGTCGAATGTCATCACGATGCGCTCGAAGGCGCGCCTAAAGGATTTGGACAGCGGCGAGGAAACGGTCTACTCGCTGGTTTTTCCGACCGAAGCGGAATCCGAAGAAGGCAAACTCTCGATTCTCTCGCCGCTGGCAACGGCAATCCTCGGCTGCCAGCTCGGCGACACAGTTGAATTTCAAGCTCCGTCGCGCCTGCGCCGCCTGAAGATTCTGGAGATTCTCTATCAACCCGAAGCGGCGGGCGATTATAATTTGTAGCAAATGCCCGCCCGATTTTATGAAATCGGGTCGATGACAACATTTCCGGTAAATGTTTCGCGCTTATTAATCATTGGCATTAACAACAACTTCTCCGCGACCGAGCATCGTTAATTTATAACCGTCCGTCCCGAAGCCCGCGTAAGGATAACTACAGGTTGAGCCGAAAGTTTCCCCGATGTAGCGCTCGACAGCTTCAAACGCTTCGCGTTCGCCTGCCGCCATCACGAAAAACGAGTATTGCCCGTAGCCGGTCGGCTGGAACGCAAAAAGTTTCATTTTCTGATTGTTCATAAGTATTGCGGAAAAGGCAAAGGCGTCAATTGTTTTGCGTCGGCGAGCAGAACTAATCAAAGCCGGGCGCAGCCGACAGCGCGAAAACCGGCATCGGCGACTGCCATTGCCTGGTCGTCCCGGCTGTCGGCGGAAAGCGGAAAGCCGTGCATCAGTACTACGGGACATCCCGTTCCCAGTCTTTCACATAAAGTTTCGTGTTGATAACGATGGCATTAGATTTGCTTCCTCGAAGGTTCTACGAGTAAAGAGAATCTTAATCGATAAGAGGCAATCGCCGATAATGGCTTTTATAAAACTGATGTTTTATCGCTTTTATAAAATAGTCAGCGCCGGAAATCCGCTTTTTATCCATTATCGAATTTATCGGCGGATGCTCGCCATTGGCTTAAATCAATACAAAGCCTTAGACGGAACCGATACGAGCGGGGGAGATGAAATATGAAACTAAAATTAAAAAAACTTGAAAATCAAACTATTGTAATTACGGGCGCTACCAGCGGCATTGGTTTAACCACCGCGCGAATGGCGGCTGAAAATGGGGCGAATCTGGTTCTGGTCGCCAGAAACGAAGACGCCCTGCGGGAACTTGCCGACGAATTAAATTCAAGCGGGGCGCGGGCTGTCTACGCGGCTGGCGACGTGGCGGACGAAAACACTTTACGTCAGGCTGCGCGGAAAGCAGAAGAAAACTTCGGCGGTTTCGACACCTGGGTCAACAACGCGGGCGGCTCGATTTACGGGCGGATTGTGGACGTTCCGACGACTGATTTGCGCCGCCTTTTTGAAACGAACGTCTGGGGCGTCGTCAACGGGTCGAAAATAGCCGTCGAGCATCTGCGCGGACGCGGCGGCGCGATTATTAATCTGGGCAGCGAAGTTTCCGATGCGCCCATTCCGCTTCAGGGAATGTATGCCTCTTCCAAACACGCCGTTAAAGGTTTTACCGACGCGCTTCGGATGGAGCTTGAAGCCGACGGTCTGCCGATTTCCGTCAGCCTGATAAAGCCGACAGCCATTCACACGCCTTTTCCCGAAAACGCGAAGAACTATCTGCCTTACGAACCGCAGTTGCCGTCGCCCCTCTACGCGCCGGAGTTGGTAGCGGAAGCTATTTTGTATTGCGCCGAGAATCCGAAACGCGATTTCTTTGTCGGCGAAATGGCAAAGGCGCATTCTTCGGTGGCGCTTAACGCGCCTGGGCTTTTCGACAAAATGAACGAATCGATGATTGATTCGATGCAGAATTCCGGCAGGCGGACGGATTCAAATCGTCCCGACGGATTATATGAAACGAATTCAAATCTGCGCGAGCGCGGCGCGGGCGATAGATTTGTGCTGGAAGAAAGTTTATACCAAAGAGCCAGCATTCACCCGCTTCTGACTGCCGGGCTGCTTGTCGGCGGCGGACTGCTCGCGGCTTCGCTTCTTAATTCCAAAAAATCGAAAGATAACGGCAGCGCCGGTTCACTGTCGAAAAGCGCCACTGAAACCAGCCGGACTGAAATTCGCAAAAATATGGAAGTCGTCGGTTTGGACAATCTGCACATCGGCACGGTCGATAAAGTCGAAGGCAGCGAAATCAAGCTGACGCGCAAAGATTCGGCTGACGGGCGACATCACCTGATTCCGACCGATTGGGTAGCTTCGGTCGATGCGGATAAAGTTCGTTTGAACAAAACCGCAACCGCAGCCGAAAGCCGTTGGCGCGCGGTTGAAACTACGGATGCGGATGCGGAAGAATTAACTAAACGACTCTGCACTGGAAGTGCAGAGGTTTGAAAAAGGACTGAAAGTCCAAACCTAATCATCTTCAAGGATGAACGGATTGTTATCCTTGTTTGATTGCTGCCGATGATGCTCCAAGTATTCCTGGACAGCCTC
>JBBPXZ010000024.1:0-46920 GCA_038200355.1 Pyrinomonadales bacterium
AACTTTGTATTCTACCGACTGGCAGTTTTCTTATACTGAACTTTTTATACGTTACTCTAGTTATTGATGTCAATAAAAATTTGGTTTTTCAACAGTTTTATTTTATCTTTGCCATCAAAAAACTAATCCGTGTAAGTTTTTACACCGACCTAGAGGATTTATGCCGAAATTACTTGGGCGTGTCCGGTCGCTGATGCGGATGCGGCGTTACAGTGACGAAACTGGGAAAAGATGCGTTTATCGGATACGCCATTATATCGGTTTTCATCACATCAGAAATCCGAATGAGATGGGCGCGGCGGAGGTTGAAGCGTTTTTGTCGCGTCTCGCCGTTGAAAATCGGGTTTCGGCTTCGACGCATCTTCTTCAGGACGGTTACGATATTCGCATCATTCAGGATTTACCGGAAGATGGCGATGATTTACGCGCACGTTTTGCAGAATAACCGGCTCGGCGTCGTAGTTCGGCTGATGCTTAAAAACTTTAATTCGTCGCGGCGTTTTTGTTCGGCTGGATGGAACGGTCGATGGATTCGTCTTCGACTTCGCCGCCGGGCGAGATTGGAATGTCGGCGGGATTTTTGTAGCGCAAGCCGCGTTCTTCGGAATCCATTTCGGCGGGAACTGTTGTCGATTGCGATGTGCTGCCCGGCGGAATGTAGCCGGGATAATCAACGCGGGAATGGTAAATGGCGACGAGCGACTTTATCATCGCTTCGCGGATTTGGGTTAATTGCCGCAGGGTTAAATCGCATTCGTCGAGCTGGTCGTCCGAGACGATGGCGTCGATGATTTTCGTTACGATGAAACGAATATTTTCCGGCGTCGGCTCAGAGAGAGAACGCGCCGCCGCTTCGCAGCTGTCGGCAATCATCATAATCGCCGATTCCTTAAACTGCGGTTTCGGTCCCGGATAACGAAAATCGTTTTCCGCGACATCCGCCGGATTATGCGCTTCGGCTTGCGCTTTTTTGAGAAAATAATGAAGCGTTCGCGTGCCGTGATGCTGCGGAATAAAATCTATTATCCGCTGCGGCAATCCCATTTCCTTCGCCAGCTTTATGCCGTAAGTTACGTGGCTAATGATGATTTTCGCGCTCTGCGCCGGTTTGAGGCGGTCGTGCGGGTTTTTGCCGAGCTGGTTTTCGACGAAATGTTCGGGCGCGGCGGTTTTGCCGATGTCGTGATAAAGCGCGCCGATTCTTGCCAGAAGCGTGTTCGCGCCGACGACGCGGCAGGCTTCTTCCGCCAATTGTCCGACGGCGTGCGAATGCTGATTCGTTCCCGGCGCGCGCATCGCTACTTGTCCGAGCGCGGGCAAATCGGCATTCGATAATTCGAGCAGTTTAACGTCCGTTAATATTCCGAAAAATGATTCGCAGAGCGGCAGAAAAACCGCCGTAACCGCCGCCGTTACGAGTCCGCTCGCCAAACCGCAGGCGATTGCCAGCAGAACCGTGTTCAGAATAAACGGCTGCTGCGTGTATGCGATAAGCGCGACGGCGGTCGCCGCGCTTGCCAGACCGACGAGAACGCCCGCCGTCGTAACCGACGAGCGATTTCGGTAACGCCCGATGCCGTAGACCGCGACCGCCGAGGCGATAACGGCAAACAGCGCGAATTCCAGACTTTTCGGCGCAATCAAACCGGCGATGAGCGCGAGAAAAATCCCTGTAAAAAGCGCGATTCGGCGGTCGGCGAGCAGCGTCATTAAAAGACTGGCGAAGGCGAACGGAATCGCGTAAGACCACAAAGTCGCGTCGTTGAGCGGCGATTTGACGTTCTGCATCGCCGTAAATTCGGCAAGGCGGAAAAACAGAGACATCAGCGCCGTCTGCGCGACGACGACGAAGCCGAACAGCGCGAAGGTTTTACGTTCCGACAAAACGGTGCGCGAAACCGTTCCCTGATGCTGAACGAATTTCCAGGCGACCCAGAACAAAGCCGATATAATCGCCAGCAGACCGAAAAAGCGGTTCGTTTGTCTGGTCGTTGAACTATAGCTGCGAATGGCGGAAATCTGCGAGAGAACTTCCGGCGTAATAATGTCGCCTTCGGTGGCGATTCTCTGCGTGCGCTTGAGTGAAATCGTAACCGGCGCGATGTCTTTGGCAACGGTTTCGCGCGCTTTATCGGTTGCCACGCTGTCATAGATGATGCTCGGCTGAACGAGCGGCGCAAGCGCGGCATTGAAGGTTTCGGCTTCGGCGTCGGAGAGACTTCTGATTTGCTTTAAGTCTTCGCGAAGTTTGTTTCGCGCCGCCGAAAGCGCCGTCATACTGCTTTCCGGCATTTTCACGATTGACTGCTGGTTCGGTTTCTGGCGGTCGCTCAAAGACAGTTCGTCCTGAAAATACTGTTTGTCCTGGTCGCCGTAAATCGAGCCTTCGGCGTTCTCGCGCAAGACCCGCGTTATCGCTTCAAGCTCGTTGGCGCTGAATTTGCGCGCCGCGAAAACTTTGCTTAAATCCGCGCTCGTCTCGTTCGCCGTCTGTCTTTCCGATTTGAAGTTTGAATTCGCTTTAAGATTCGCGTTGACGTTTTCCGCTTTTCTCTGCAAGTTTTCCCACATCGAGCGAAAGCTCTGCACGGCTTCGGCGGCGCGGTTCGATTCAAATGTAAAAATCGGGCGCACGGATTTTTGAATCGTCTGCCGCCTTCTTTCGGTTTCCGTCGTGTCGGTAACGTAAATATCGGCGGGCGAAACGATGCTTTCGCGGGCGATGTCGCCTTCCTTATATTGTTCGGTCAGATTTGTGCGCCAAAACGGATTATTGATGAGAAACGTCGTTATCAAACAAAGAAACGCGAAACCAATCCAGAATTTTTGATTTCCCGACAGCTTATCAAACGTCCGCGAAACATTATCTCTGACGTTCTTCCACCGCTTTTTTAATGATTTTGCAAAATCTCTCATTCTCTCTGAGTTCGTAGAGTTTATAGAGTTCGTAGAGTAGAAGGAATCTTTTTTACTCCATAAACTCCACAAACTCTACGAACTCTATAAACTCTCCAAACTAACTTCCAAATCCTGCGAAATAAATTCGCCGATTTTCTCAAGAAGCGGTTTTAAGGTTTGGGGTTGAATAGCTGAAACTGCCACACTTTCGCTTCCCTTGTCAAACAAAAGCGTTCGCTGCAAGGCGTCGAGCGAAACTTCGTCGAGCAAATCCGCTTTATTTAATGTTATGAGGCGCGGAATTTTATTTAATTCGAGATTAGTTAAAATTTTATCCACCGCTTCGATATGAGCCAGCACCTGCGGGTTTGACGCGTCGACAACGTGGACGAGCAAATCGCTGTCGGCGATTTCTTCAAGCGTGGCGCGGAAAGCGGCGACGAGCGCGTCCGGCAAATCGCGGATAAATCCGACCGTATCGTTGATGATGATTTCCTTCTCGACCGGCAGTCTCAGGCGGCGCGATGTCGGGTCTAATGTCGCGAACATTTTCTTTTCGGCGTAGACTTCGCTGTTCGTCAAAGTGTTGAGCAGTGTCGATTTACCGGCATTCGTGTAGCCGACGAGCGATATAATCGGCACATCGCGCCGCATTCTTTCCTTGCGCCGCTGCGAACGCTGTGTGCGCAGATTTTCAACCTGTTTTTCGAGATGAGAAATTTTATCGCGCACGCGGCGGCGGTCGGTTTCGAGCTTCGTCTCCCCGGGACCGCGCCCGCCGATGCCGCCGGCGAGCCGCGAAAATGCAGAATTCTGACCTTGAATGAGACGCGGCAGAAGATATTTTAACTGCGCGAGTTCGACCTGTAATTTTCCTTCGCTCGACTGAGCGCGCTGCGCGAAAATATCGAGAATCAGCTGCGGGCGGTCGATAACCTTTAAATCGGTCGCCTCTGACAGCGAACGAACCTGCGCCGGTGAAAGCTCGCGGTCGAAAACAATCAAATCAGCGCCCAAACGCATCGCTCTGATTAAAAGTTCTTCGAGCTTGCCCTGTCCGAGAACGGTTTTCGTGTCGATTTTCGAGCGGCGCTGAATAATTTTGTCGAGAACGACGACATCAGCCGAAAGCGCGAGTTCTTCTAATTCGGCGAGCGACTCTTCGGCTTCCGACAAATGTCCGGTCGTAACCGAAACCAGAATCACGCGGTCGCGGTTCGTCTGCCGGCTGCGCGCCGTGCTGCGGTTGCGCGCCATTTCGTTCTCGAGCGAGTTGATTAAAGATAAAAAATTCGCGTCGAGATGTGCGGGAATATTCGGCTCTAAAAATTCGTAAGGCAGCGATTGAGCTTCGGTTTCGAGCTTTTCGGCGGTTGTCGGAACAAGATGCGCCGAGTAGACGTTATTGGGAAGTCCGGTTTCCTTATCGACCTGAATCGACGCCATCAAATCGAGCCGCAAAAGCGCCAAATCGGTTAAATCGTCTTGCGTCAGCTTTTCGCCCGAAAGCTGCGTGTGAACGCACCGAAGCCCGCGAAATCGTTCTTCGGAAACGCGGGCGCGCCCGAAGTCCGGCATCTCGATGCGCTTTGCCGTGCCGACCATCACGTATTCGACTTGTCCTTTGCGATTGATAAGAACGCCGATTTGTCTGCCGGTTTCAAATGAAATCTCCGTCATCTGCCGCGCCAATTCGGGCGAGACGATTTGTTCGGGCGCGACCCGGCGGTCAGAAAGTTTCTCGATGCGCCGCAGCTGATTGTGCTTTAAGCCTTGTGTAAAACCGTGAACGTTACTGATAAATTTTATTTCCTCCGACAAATTTTATTGCCTGATTATAACAGATTTCAATCTTCAGATTCTAAATTTCCAAATCAGACTAAATACACAAAGTTGCCGGTTATTAAACTTTAAGAAAAATTGCCCGCGAAATTCGCGAAAAGGCACGAAAAAGAAATAGAAAACACCGAATCTTAATGTATTTGTTTTAATTTTCGCAATTTTCTCGCCCTTTCGCGGGCAAATCTTCTTAGCGGATAACTCGGATTAAATACACAGAGTTCAATGTCTAATGACAAACTTTGAACTTTGAACTTTGAACTTTGAACCCGCTCCAATACAATCGAAAAATGCAGCCGCGAACACGCCGACAAAAAGAAGTTCTCGATTTTATCACGCGTTATATCGAAAAACACGGTTACGAGCCGTCGTATCAGCAAATCGCGTGGCATCTGGGCGTTTCTTCAAAAGCCGGAATCGCCCGCCACATCGAATCGCTTGAAAATCAGGGACTTTTAACGCGCCGCCGTGAAAATGGAGTTTTTAATCTTGAACTTCGCTCCGTCAATTCAATCAGCGAAGCCGTCTGCGCCGTTGAATGGCTCGAAGTGCCGAAACCGCATCATTTAACTGAAGAATGGGAACGCGAAACGCTTTTTCTGCCGAAATGTCTTTTGGGATTTTACACGGCTGAACAGCTGCGCGCCTTTCGCGTGCGGAACGACGCGATGATTGAAGAAAACATCTGCGAAGGCGACATCGCGCTAATCGAAAAACGCGCCTTCGCCCGCGACGGCGATATTGTCGTCGCCTTAACCGAAAACAAACGCGCCGTTTTAAAACATTTTTTTCGCACGGGCGCGAAAATCGAATTGCGTCCGGCAAATTCCAGCTTTGTTTCCATCACGCTTCCAGCGGATAAAATCGCTGTTCTCGGCATTTTTCGCGGTCTGTTTCGTCCGTTCGGTTAAATTCGATTTTTCCAAACTGCCGACGCTTCTCTGTAAAATCAAAAATTATGAATACCTGTTTAAATTGCTCGCATCTTTTCGACGGAAAGTTTTGTAACGAGTGCGGGCAAAAAGCCGCTACGCACCGTTTTACGATGCGCGAATGGCTGCACGAAATACCGCACAGCCTTTTTCACGTTGACGGCGGTTTTTTCCATACTTTCAAAAATCTGTGTCTTCGTCCCGGAAATATGATTCGGGAATATCTCGGCGGCAGGCGCAGAGATTATTTCAGCCCGTTTTTATACGCCCTGATTATGTGCGGCGTGTTTGTCGTGGTAAGCCATCTTTTCGCCGACGAGACGCGCGTAAAGATCGAAATTACCGACATTAAATCAGCCGATGAATACCTTCAGGTCAATTACTATAAAGCGATTGTGATACTGATGATTTTACCGGCGACCGTCAGCTCGTTTCTTGTTTTTCGTAATTCCGCCTATAATTTCGCCGAGCATCTCGTCCTGAATACTTTTATTACCGCCCAAATGATTATCAGCGATATTCTTTTTTACAACATTGCCACGTCGCCCAACACAGAACAATTCAAATTTACCGCCATCGTCTCTAATCTACTGTTGAAATACTTTTTTTTAATCTGGACATACTGGCAGTTTTTCAAACCGAAAAACATTCTGTTCGGCATTCTGCAAATCGTTCTCGTCTTAATTTCGACAATTTTGCTGAACAGTCTGGTGAGTTACGCTTTAGCTTATCTGGTGTTCATATTTAAAGGCGGCGGTCATTGAGATTTGTTCGCGGAATCTTATAAAACGAAAAAAAATTCAAAAGCTCGCCTTTTCAAACGCGCGGCTTTGAAAAGAGATAAACATAAATCGTCTTCGGCTTGTTTTTCTCAATGACTTACATTGTCGCCAGAACCGCTCTGATTTCGGCGTAGCTGTAGTCCTCGCCTAAGAATTCTTTGACTGGCGCGACGGCGAAACCGGCGTTGATGCGCTTGATGGCTTCTTTTATCGGCTCGATTTTCTGTTCGTGAACCAAATCGTCGAGCATTACTTCGCCGGTTTGGATAAAGCGAACGAGATGCGATTCAATCGTGCCTTTCGCCAATTCACGAACTTCAGCAATTTCCTCAATCGACATTCCCGATTTGAACATATCCAGCGTTACGTTGTAAGTATCGTTGCCGTATTCGTCGCGTTTGGTGCGAACCTTTCGCTCGCGTTTCGGCGATTTCAAATCGATGCGCGATTCGAGATTGTTGTTCTCGCAGTAATCCCTTATCGTTTCCAGAAAATCCGCCGCGTATTTCTCTAACTTTAAATCACCGACGCCGGAAATCTTCCGCATTTCCTGGTCGTTCTGCGGCAGATACGTCGCCATTTCAATCAAAGTCGCGTCGGAAAAAATTACATACGGCGGCACGTTTTCACTTTTTGCGAAAGCGGTGCGAATACTCCGCAAATCGTCGAACAAATCTTTGATATACGGATGCGCCAACTCTGAAACGAGCGATTTTTTCTTTTCTTCTTTAGCCGTAACTTTATACAGTTCAACGGTTTCGCGTCCCAGTAAAACCGCTTCGCTTTTTTCCGTCAAAACAATCGTCGGAAATTGCCCATCGGTCTGCGCTAAAAAACCCTGCGCGATTAAATCCTTGAAATACTCGAACCAGTTGTTTTTCGAGATGTCCGCGCCAACGCCGTAGGTTTTCAAATTCTTATGCTCGTCCCGAATCGTTTTCGACTGCGCGCCGCGCAGAAAATCGACTAGATAGGTTAATCCCCAGCGCTGTCCGGTGCGGGCGACCGCGCTCAACGCTTTCTGCGCGATAATCGTCCCGTCGAACCGCTCGAAAGTCTTGTTGCAGTTGTCGCACGTTCCGCAGTCTTCGGTTAACTGCTCGTCAAAATATTTTAATAAAAATCGGCGGCGGCACGTTTTCAAATCGCCGAACTCGCCCATCGTGTTCAGTTTTTTGAGCATTATCCGACTCTGCGCTTCATTGCCGTCAACCGCCGCGAAGCCTTTTAATTTATTGACATCGCCCCAGCTGAAAAACAATAGCGCTTCGCTTTGCAAGCCGTCGCGCCCCGCTCGTCCCGTTTCCTGATAATAACTTTCGATGTTTTTCGGCAAGTCCAGATGAACGACGAACCGGACGTTCGATTTGTCGATTCCCATTCCGAACGCGATTGTGGCGACGATGATTTTCACTTCGTCTTTCAAAAATAATTCCTGATGTTTGTCGCGCTTTTCCTTGTCCAAACCGGCGTGATACGGCAGCGCGTCAAAGCCTTCCGAGCGTAAATCTTCGGCGAGTTTTTCGACCGAATTACGGCTCAGACAATAAATAATTCCGCTTTCGTCTTTATGTTTATCGAGATAATCGAGCAATTGCCCGTAAGAATTCCGCTTCGGCTCGACGGTGTAAAAAATATTCGGTCGATTGAAACTTGAAACATACAGCGGCGCGGTCTGCAAACCCAGACGCTCGGTAATATCTTTCTGCACTAATTTATCGGCGGTTGCGGTCAGCGCAATCAGCGGAACGTCGGGAAAATGAACTTTTAATTTCCTGAGCTGCATATATTCGGGACGAAAATCGTGTCCCCAACTAGAAATACAATGCGCTTCGTCAATCGCAAACAGCGAAATATTAACGCTCTTTAAAAAATCGATAAACTGGTCGCCGCTCTGCATCAGGCGTTCGGGCGCGACATATAAAAGTTTTAATTTGCCGCTCCGCACCTGCTGAAAAACTTCCGTCTGCTCGCGTCCGGTTTGGCTCGAATTTAAAAAAGCCGCTTCGACGCCGTTGTTTTTGAGCGCGTCAACCTGGTCTTTCATCAGCGCGATTAACGGTGAAACGACGAGCGTCAAACCGTCCGACATTATCGCCGGAATTTGATAACAGAGCGATTTTCCGCCGCCGGTCGGCATTAAAACAACACAGTCTTTTTTTGCCAGAACGGTTTCAATCGCCTGCTCCTGATTCATCCGAAACGAATCGTAGCCGAATTGACTTTTCAGAATTTCCTGTGCGCGCTCGATGTTCATTGATTTGTTTTTCGCCCGCGAAACACACGAAAGATACGAAAAAGAGAAATTATTTTAATTCTTTTTCTTATTTCGCGTGTTTCGCGGGCAAATCTCTTTTTCTAAACAGATTTCACTTTTTCAAATTTCGCGGCGATTTTCGGAATAATCTTTTTCGGAACTTCAATCGCGCCGACGATGTGGCGCGCTTCGGTGAAATGTCCGACGACGTAGACGCCGGCGACGTTCGTCTCGAAAGTTTCCTCGTCGTAAACCGGAACAGCGCCGTATTTTGAATTTTTAATTTCGACGCCGAGATTTTTGAGCATCGTCAAATCCGCGTCCGAGCCGATTAAAACGAAAACGACATCGTTCGGCAGCGTTTCAATTGCGCCGTTTTCGTCTTCGAGAACGATTTCCTTTTCCCTGATTTCAACTACGCGACCGAGAAAAAAAACATCGAGACAGTTTTTTTCCAACTGTTGTTCGAGCGGCTCTTTGACCCAATGTTTGATGCAGCCCTGTTTCGGGTCTTTTTCTTCCCAATCTTTGCGAAACGTCGCCAGCGTCGCAAACGCGCCTTCTCTGGCTAAAAACAACGCCGCTTCGCCCGCCGAGTTTCCGCCGCCGACGACAATCGCGTATTTTTTGACATACGGATAAGTTTCGGTAAAAAGATGATGAACCTTCGGCAAATCTTCGCCTTTGACGTTTAGATGTCGCGGATACTGCATCGCGCCGAACGCGAACAAAACTTTTTTCGCTTGATATTCGCCCTTTTCGCTCGTTATTTCAAAATGATTTTCGCCGGTTTTTTCAACGTTAACAACCGCTTCTTCCCACTGAATATTGAGATTAATTTCCAATACAAATCTTGTGTAATAAGACAGCAATTCCTCACGCGTCGGTTTTTCACGCGCCGGAAAAAGCGTGTTCGGCAGAAGTTCCAACTCGTCGACGGTCGAGAAAACCGTCAACCCAACCGGATATTGATAAATCGTATTGCCGATTAAATTCTTTTCCAAAACCAGGTAATTCAATCCGGCTTTTTTAGCTTCATACGCGGCGGAAATTCCCGCCGGTCCCGCGCCGATGATTATTAAATCTTTCATAATGGATAATGGATAATGGATGATTAAAAGCCGATTGCGATTTTAACCTTAAACAGCTTTTAATCATCCATTATCCGTTTTACATTAAACTCCCTTTGCTGTTTTGATTGATGCGGTCAGAATTTTTTGTAATTCATTACAGTCAATTAACAAAGATTCAGCTTGTTTTTCAGTAATGTATTCTGCATCGCGCAATAGACAAAGCCAGTATTCAGTTTCAAACGCTTCTTTGTGAGCAATTAAAAGTTTATGAACGAAATCGGGTTTTGATTGAGCCTGATTTCCCTCGCTGATATTTGCGCCTATCGACGTGCCGGAACGTAAAACCTGTTTAGACAGCACAAACTCTCGTTTTTCTTCGGCTAAATGTTTATAAAGTTTCACAACCCGCAAGGCGAATTTATAAGACTTGTCCTTCAAAACATTTTCTTTATTATCCATTATCCATTATCCATTATCCATTTTCCATTTTCTTCAATTCTTCGGTAAATTTTTCAATCTGCAATTTCGTATTTTCCAAATTGCGGCGGCTTTCCATATACGTTTCCCATTGTTTGGTTTCGGTCAAAGCTTTTGTAACGTCTTCGTCGAGCGCGTGCGCCATTAAGGTCAGCAAATCGCTCAGCGCTTCGTTGCTTTCGAGCAGTCCGTTGATAATCGTGTAAGCGAGCTTCGCGTTCGGCAAATCAATGTCCGAGTTGCTGTTTATGTGTTCTATTTCCATTTTATACTCTAAAAATATTTTAACCCAATTATTCGACAAACGGTAAATCCTTTGCCGTCGCTGCAAAACCATCGATTTTCAGCGGCGTTCCTTCGGCTAAATAATCGTAGCGAACGTAGGCAAGCGCGATAACTTTTCCGATTGTCGGCGAATATGTTACCGAAGTAAGGCGTCCGGCGTTTTTGCCGTCGGCGGATTTTATTTCGTCGTTCGGATTAACCGGCGCGTTTTCATCTTCAAAAATCAAACCGTTCAAACGTTTGGCGACGTGTCCGCGAAAGTGTATGCGGGCGATGATTTCCTGCCCGATGTAACAGCCTTTGCTGAAACTTACGGCTTCGTCCAAACCCGTTTCCAGCACAATCGTCGTCTCGTCCATATCGACCCCGTAAAGCGGTTTGCCGTTTTCGATTCGCAGAACTTCATACAAATCGTCGGAAATCTCAATCGCGCCGCCTAAGTTTGATTTAAAACTTTCGGCTTTTTCCTTCGGAACGAAACAATCGACGCCGCTTTTGCACGGCAAAACGATAAATGTTTCGTCCGTGATTTGCGGAATGTTTTTTCCGAGTAATGAAAAATAAACGTATTTCTCCGACAGATTGCTGACAAAAAAATCGCCCGCGTAAGTAAAGCGAAAAAGGTTTTGAAAGACTTTTTCGCTTGTCGCCTGTTCGGTTTCAAACAGAAACGTATCGCCGCGCCGCAGGATGCGGACGAGCGCCAGAAGTCTGCCCTGCGCGTTCGGAAACGCCGCCGACATCTGCGTGCCGTCTTCGAGTTTGGCAACGTCGTTTGTAACCAAGCCGTTAAGGAACTGCACGGCTTCCCTGCCGGACACTTCGATTAAACCGCGCTGCATTTCCTTATAACCGAAACCGTTTCCGCGAATCGTTTTATATTCGTTCAAATTTAAATTAGTCATACAAAAAGCTCTCAAATGTTTTTTCAAAAAATCCGGCAGTCGCTTTTCCGTCGATGACCAGAATCGGGCGCTTTAAGAATGTGTATTCTTCCGCCATCAAATCGAGCATTTCACCGGCGGACAATTCGCGCTCGGCGAGCTTCATTTCACGATATTTAACGGCGCGGCGGGAAAAAAGATTTTCCGCGCCGCCGAGCATTTCTGAAATATCTTCGACTTCGCTTCTCGAAAGCGGTTCTTCCTTAATATCTCTCACACGACTAATCGCGACGCTGTGTCTTTCGAGAAATCTCTTTGCCTTTTGGCACGTAGAGCAATCGGGCGACCAGTAAAAAGTTATATCTTTCATAATTTTCGTTTCCTTTTACTTTACCAAAAACAAGCTGTTAATGTCGGCGACCGAAAAATTTTCCGGTGTATAGATTCGATACTAAATAAAAGTAAAAATATATTTAACCAGCTCGGTTTTCGCGGCGAGAGCTAATTCTACAATCACATAATTATTTTCTAATCTCGTAAAAGAAACGGCTTGACCGATGTTTCGGGCAATAAATTTATTCGCCCGGTTTATTTTTGGAACATTGTTTGCTTTGACGAGCGTAATCGAAATGTTCGACAAATAAAGCAAATCAAAAAAACTTGAATACTTTTCTCAAAGTTTTGATAAGGAATCTGCCAATGAATAATAAAGAAGTCATAAATTCTAACAGCGAAACCGTGCCGGACGAGAGGCGTATGGAAGAATCAGTCAGCGTTATACCGGTGATTGAAGAAACGGCGACAATCGAAAAACGAATTGTCGAAGCCGGTAAAGTGCGTATTTCAAAACACGCCAGGGAAGTCGAAGAAGTTGTCGATGTGCCGCTTCTGCGCGAAGAAGTATCGGTCGAACGCGTTCCCGTAAATCAGGTCGTCGCGGAACGTCTGCCGACGCGTTATGACGGCGACACGCTGATTATTCCGGTTATCGAAGAACAGGTCGTCCTTCAAAAACGGCTTGTTCTGGTCGAAGAACTGCACGTCAGAAAACAAACCGTCGAATCACACAAATCCGAGCGCGTTACTTTACTTAAAGAAGAAGTGGAAGTTACAAGAATCGCCGTCGATGAAAACTCCGGCGTTTAACACAAAGGCGTTGTCGATAATTGCTTTCGACATCAATAAAATAAAAATAATTCTAAGGAATTAAGGAGAAATAAGTTATGTCGCATACGGTAGTCGGTATATTCGATAACAGAAGTGAAGCGCAGACGGCAATGCAGCAGCTGATTCAAAGCGGTTTCGCGAAGGAAAACATTGATATTTCAAACCGAAGCGATTCCGGCAGCGCCGGTTCGACGCCGGCTCGGAGCAATGACGGTCGGGTTAGTGGAACAATGTCCGCAACCGAGGTTTCGGGTTCGACCGATTTCGCCAGAAGCGTCGGTGATTTTTTCAGGTCGCTTTTCGGCGATGACGAAACTTCGGTGAGAACTTATACCGAAGCCGCGAGCGACGCCGACGCTATTTTAACGGTTCACGTCGATTCGGCGGACAGAGCCGGAGTTGCCGCCGATATTCTCGACAGAAACGGAGCAATCGATGTTGACGGGCGTATGTCTCAAAATTCCCGGCAGAATTTAACCGGGACGGAAAGCGCGACGCAAAATGCTGCGAGTAATCAGACAAATACGACGATTCCGGTTATCGAAGAAAATTTACAGGTCGGCAAGCGCGAAGTCGAAACCGGCGGCGCGCGTGTCAGAAGCCGCGTCATCGAAAAGCCGGTCGAAACTAATGTCAGACTGCGCGAAGAACACGTCGTCGTTAATCGTCAGCCGGTCAATCGGGCTGTTACGGACACCGATTTAACGAACTTCAAAGAAGGCGAAATCGAAATAACCGAACACGCCGAACAAGCGATTATCGGCAAGCAAGCTCGCGTCGTCGAAGAAGTATCGGTCGGAAAAACCGTCTCCGAACGTGAAGAAACAATTCGCGGCACGGTTCGCCGCACCGATGTCGAAGTCGAAGAATTCGACGGCGATGTTAACACTAGCCGCACAAACGGCTAAGAGCCGAAGTTTCAAATAGACATTAAAAGAGGCGATTGATTTGAATTAAAATATTCAAATCAATCGCCTCTGTCAGTTAAAGTTATTGTTGAGAGTTTAACTGCTTACTGTTCTGTATATTTACAGATAACAAATTTAGAATCGGTTTTTTCAAACCTTTTATTTTTTATATCCGCTTTCCAGGCGCGAATAATTTTATAAGATTTTTTCTTCGGCAGAATCTCCGCCATTACAATCAAATCAAGATTGCTTTTGCCGTTCTGCCGGCAGTTCGAGCTGTAGGAAAGCAGAAACGTTTGATTTCTCTTTAACGCGTCGAATGTTAAGACATCGAGAACTACCCAATTCGGCACGCCTTTAGCATCTCTGTCGGAAATTTTTTCAAACCAGAGCATATATTTTTTACCTTTTGAAAAACGCGAGACGCCGTAACTTTCATCGGAGAGCAAACCGCCGCCCAAATCCTTCACGCCGTTCGGCAGAGTTTCGCCGAAAACGACGCCTTTATGTTTATAGCCTTTATAATTCAACTTTTGTGAAAATGTCAGAGTCGGAATCGACACGAATAAAAGAAAGAGAAGTATTTTTGTTTTCATTAATCTAAGAACCGTTTCAACCGTATTGTAATCAGCAGATATGGATTTTATCCAAGCTTTTTCTATAGATGCCGTTTTTCGATAACCCGTAAAAATTTTCGTTGATTTTATAAATTTATTTTTGACTTAAATTTTTACACGCCCGCGACTCGCACATTTATCAATAATACTACCCAATCGACTTCAAAGCCTCAAGCCGGACATAAATTTCGGAAGCGGCATATTTGACCGCAAACTTGTTAATTCGACAAGTCAGTCCAATTTTGAGAAAATATTATTTTATAAATTAACTTCAAAGAGCAGAGATTTATTATTATGAACGAGATTTCGGAATCGGCGGTGCTTGACGCTTTAAGAACGATTATCGACCCTGACCTGCACAAAAACATTGTCGAACTCGGATTTATCAAAGATTTGTTAATCGACGGCGGCGATGTCTCGTTTCGCATTGTTTTGACGACGCCCGCCTGTCCGGTCAAAGAACAAATGGAACAGCTCGCATACGAAGCGGTCGGCAAAATTGCCGGCGTTGCCGCTGTCAAAGTTACGATGGACGCCGAAGTTCCGAAAGGTCGCGGCGTGTCGGGAAATATGACTCTGCCAAACGTGAAAAATATTATCGCCGTCTCAAGCGGTAAAGGCGGCGTCGGAAAATCGACGGTTGCTGTAAACCTCGCGGTTTCTCTGGCGCTCGACGGCGCGAAAGTCGGTTTGATGGACGCCGACGTTTACGGTCCGAACGTCCCGCTGATGCTTGGCGCAGCGCATAAACAGCCGGAAGTTCGCAATAGTCAGCTCATACCGATTGAGGCGCACGGCGTTAAAATGATGTCGATGGCGCTACTCGCTCCGCCCGACAAGCCGATGATTCTGCGCGGTCCGATGCTTCACGGCATCGTTCGTCAGTTTTTATCGGACGTAAATTGGGGCGAGTTGGATTATTTGATTGTCGATATGCCGCCGGGAACGGGCGACGTGCAGTTGTCGCTGGCACAGTTAGTTCCGGTGCAGGGCGCGGTTCTCGTTACCACGCCGCAGATTGTTTCGCTTGCCGACGTTCGGCGCGCCTTGAAAATGTTTGAAACGGTTGCTATTCCGGTTTTGGGTATCGTTGAAAATATGTCGTATTTCGTGCCGCCGGATATGCCGGAAAAGCGCTACGATATTTTCGGCGCGGGCGGCGGAAGCGCATTTGCGGACGAAATGGGCGTGCCGTTTCTGGGCGAAGTTCCGCTCGGAATCGAAGTTCGCGAAGCGGGCGATAAAGGCGTTCCGGTCGTCATCGCAAATCCCGAATCGCCGCAGGCTAATGCCTTTCGACGCGTCGCTGAAGAAGTCGCAGCGCAAATCTCAATCGAAGCGATGAAACCCGAACTCGTTATTTCGACGCGGGCGAGATAATTTTTTAAAAATCATTTTGGCGCAACCAAACTATAAAACTTGTTATCTAAATGAAAGTTCAGTAATATTGAAATTAAAGTAAAGATTAGACGCCGCGTCGGAATCTTATTAAAAATTAAAAAATCCAAAAGGAGATTTATAAAAATGTCAGCAGTAGCAGCACCGGCAGTAGAAATCAATTTATCGGCAAACGCCGCCGTCGAAATCAAAAAGTTTTTGGCGAGCGAAGAAGATTTACCCGAAACGGCAGGTCTTCGCGTCCGGGTCGTTCCCGGCGGTTGTTCCGGTTTTCAATACAGCTTAAATATCGAGGAAGAATCCAAACAGGGTGATTTTATCGTTGACCAGCACAACGTGAAACTTTTCGTCGATATGTTTTCGGCTCAGTATCTTAACGGCATAACGGTCGATTACACGTCTAATATGATGGGTTCGGGCTTTACGTTTGAAAACCCGAACGCGACCGGCGGATGCGGATGCGGAACTTCGTTTTCGGCTTAAACAGGTAATCTGATTAAAAAATAAAGAAGATGCGAAATTAGATTTCGCATCTTCTTTATTTTTTTGGAAACTCTCGCCGATTGAAACTTTTCTTGAATATCCAAAGACAACAGAAGGAACGCGAAAGGCGGCGGAAGAAGCGGGCAGCCTACGGTGAGAATCTCAGATTTACGAGATTCTCACCGTAGAAATCAATCTCGGTCTCGACCAAAATCTCCAAAAGACTTCGGCAAACAATTTTCGATGAATCGAAAATTGTTTTTACGATTTGCAATTATTTTTCTTTTGCGAGAAGATAACTTCCGTCTTAGTTAATTCCGAAAATAAATACATAAAAACTTAATTTTGTTTTCTCCGAAATCCGACGTTTGGATTTTCAGGAAGTATTCTCGTTTTAACTATTTCTTTAAACTAGGCGGAAACATTCCTGCCTGTCTTCAAGCGCTTTCCAAGCAAGAGTTAAAAAAGTTAAAAAAATTAAATTAAGCAGGAGTCGTCTTTGATGAATTTTCGTAAATCCTTGTCTGTTTCTTTGTTCTTCGCGTTATCGAGCGTCATCTTGGTTGGAAATTCTTTTTCGCAATCGCGGGAAAGAATAATTCAAACCGCACCGAATCAACAAGTTACAGTCGTTCCTCAAGTCCCCGAAAAACAAGATTTACCTTATACTTATCAAAGACAGAAACCAACCTTAACCACCGATATTCAATTAGTTCAAAATCCCGCGCCGCTCGTCAAAAAAATCGTTTCTTCCCAGCCAATCAATTCTTCGACAAACAATTACATAAACAAAAATTCCTATAGCTCGTTTTTCAGCCAGAGATTATTAAACGCCATCCAAACGAGATTGGGCATTCCGTATCTTTACGGCTCGGACGGTCCGACCCGATACGACTGTTCGGGCTTGGTCTGGAGCGTTTTCCGCGAAGCTGGATTTTCCTTTGAACGGACGAGCGCGAGAAACATCTGGTATGCTTCCGAAGCGGTTCAGGGTGCTGAGCGTTTCAAATTCGGAACTCTGGTGTTTTTCAAAGATCTGGGACATATGGGAATCGTCGCTGACGAAAACGGTTTTTATCACGCATCTTCGAGCAAAGGCGTCAGCTATTCGAGATTCGACGGATACTGGAAAAACTACATCACAGGTTTTCGCCGTATGAAAGCCGACAGTCTCGTCGCGGTCAAATAAAATACTTCAAAACGAAAAAAGGTAAAAGGCGGCAAATTATAATTTGCCGCCTTTTACCTTTTTTTTTGTTACAGATAAATCTATAAACCTTTGCCTGCTATAAATTTAACCAAATCGCGCACACGGCACGAATAGCCCCATTCGTTGTCATACCAGGAAAGAATCTTCATCATCGTGCCGCCGATGACCTTCGTATTTTCGGCGTCGATGATTGAAGAACGCGAATCTCCGCGGAAATCAATCGAGACGAGCGGTTCTTCGCAAAAACCCAGAATTCCCTTTAATTCCTCATTTGCCGCATTTTTCAGAACGCGGTTGACTTCTTCGGTCGAAGTTTCCTTTTCGACGTTTATTACGACATCGACCAGAGAAACATTCGGCGTCGGCACGCGCACGGAAATTCCCTCGAATTTACCTTTGAGTTCGGGAATAACGAGCGCGACGGCTTTTGCCGCCCCGGTCGAAGTCGGAATCATCGACAGCGCGGCGGCGCGGGCGCGACGCAAATCCTTGTGCGGCAAATCGAGCAGCTGCTGGTCGTTCGTATAAGAATGAATCGTGTTCATCAATGCGTTTTTAATACCGAAATTTTCGTGAATCACTTTGGCGACCGGCGCTAAACAATTCGTCGTGCAGGAAGCGTTGGAAATGATGTTGTGCTTGTCGGCTTGATACATTTCTTCGTTGACGCCGAGAACAATCGTAACGTCTTCGCCTTTGGCGGGCGCTGAAATTATGACTTTTTTGACCGAGCCGCCGAGATGTTTTTTAGCTTCTTCGGCATTCGTGAAACGACCCGTCGATTCGATGACGATTTCCGCGCCGACAGAATTCCAGTCAATCAGCGCCGGATCTTTTTCCGAAAACACGCGAAACTCGTCCGCGTCGATTTTTATCGAATTTTCGGTCGCGGAAATTTCGTGTTCGAGATTGCCCATTACCGAATCATACTTTAAAAGATGCGCCAGCGTTTTCGTGTCGGTCAAATCGTTAACCGCAACAAAATCAATGTCTTTATCGCCGAGCGCCGTCCGCATCACGTTGCGCCCGATGCGCCCGAAACCGTTTATACCAACTTTAATCGCCATTTTTTGATTTATTCCTCCGTCTGAAAATACTTGCTTATTAAAAACTTGAAGATAACTTATTCTGCTGCAAAGTTCAAATAATAAATAATAAATAATAATCTGGCAGCTCAAATATTTGAAACAATAAAAATTCTCTCAGCGTAGTAAGGCATTGAGTTTATACCGATTTTATTTTTCTACATTCATAAACCCGGAGTCTTTTTATAATGAAAATCATCGTTCGTTTTCTGTTTTGCGGTTGCCTGTGCGCCTGTCTGTTCAATTCGGAAACAGCCGAATCTTTCGCGCAGACTCAAATAAATTCCGCTCCCGCAATTGCTGAAAAAACGGCGGAATCAAAAGAAATCGCTGTTCCGGTTAAAAATGAATTAAGAGAGACGCCTGAAAAGTCTAAAAACTACTACGCGCCGGAATTTTCAAGCGTATTAAACCGTGTCGGAGTTCAAACGGCGCAGACCTTGCCGATTTCGCTTAACGAAGCTATTCGCAAGGCTTTAGAAAACAACAACGACATCGAAGTCGCACGCGCGGACGTTAGAATTCAGGAAACTCAATTGCGTTCTCTGCTCGGAACTTACGATCTGGTTTTTTCGGTAACGCCGACTTTTTCGCGTAGTTCTTCGACGGGTTCGAGCGCATCGAATGATTTTAGGCTCAACGCCGGCGTCGATAAGTTTTTCGAGCGCGGCGGCGGACGAATAAATACCTTTTTTAATAACAGCCAAACCGGCAGAAACTCGCAGAACAACACAGCTTTTAATCAAACTTCGGCTTTGGGCAGTTCCTCCAGCACGACATATATCAGCAATCTCGGCGTAAATTATACTCAGCCGCTTTTCCGGGATTTCGCAATCGACAACACGCGCCGCCAGATAAAAATTCAGCGCAAAAGACTTCAGCAGTCCGACGCCGATTTTCGCCGCCAGACGCTCGATATTATTTCTCAGGTGCAAAGTTCTTACTGGGATTTGGTTTTTTCTCTCCGCGACCAGCAGAATCGTCTCGCGAACCTGAATCTGGCAAAAGAAAATCTGCGGCAAATCGAAGTCCGAATTACAGCCGGAGCAGCCGCGCCGCTTGCCCGCGCCGAAGTCGCCACCGAATTAGCCAATCGCGAATCCGATGTTCTGCTTGCCACACAGCAGGTTTCCATAACGGAAAATAGGTTGAAAACTCTTTTACTGAGAGAGCCGACCGCGCCGGAATGGACGCAGGCGCTTGTCCCGACCGACGCGCCAATTTTCAGCGACGAGCCGGTAATTATCGAAGACGCGCTCAAAGACGCGGTTGATAATCGTCCTGAACTGAGTCGCCTTCGGCTTCAGCGCGAAATAAACACGATTGACATCGATTATTTCAGAAACCAAACCAAACCGCGTATCGATTTAAATTCTACATTCTCGCTCGGCGGCTTGTCTCTGGGCGGGCAAACCGTTGCGGACGGCACGACAATTCCTCAATTTACGGGAAACAATTTAGCTTTGCTTGAAGAAATAAATAATACCCGAAGAGTCCTGAATCCTCTTTTGACGGCTGATAACAGATTACCGATTATTTCAAATCAGCAAATTCCTGTAACGGGTTTGCCTAATGCCTTAACCGGCGGAACGTTCCAATCGCTGGGAAATCTTTTCCGCACCGACGCGCCGAGTTATTCGGTCGGCGTAACGATTCAGTTTCCTTTGCGCAATCGGACAGCCGAGGCGAATCTTGCCGGCGCGCGAATTCAGCAGCAGCAGGTCGAAGCGCAGACGCGTCTTCAGGAACAAACGATAATCGCTCAGGTTCGCAACGCTGCTCAGGCGGTCGAAACTTCGAGACAGCGGGTTTTGACGGCGCGGCGGGCGCGTGAGAACGCGGAAATTCAATTGCAGGGCGAGAGAAAACTTTTTGAAGTCGGACGCTCGACGACGTTTCTGCTTTTTCAGCGCGAAAACGCTTTGACCAACGCGCGCAACGCCGAAATCCGCGCCGAAACCGATTACAGTAAATCCCTCTCCGATTTGCAGCGCGCCACTTCGACAACTTTCCGCTTAAATAACATCGAAATCGATTCTCCAATGGACAATAAGTAAAGTTATTGCAGCAGTTACGAGAGATGTTTTAGAAATCTAATTAAGGGTCGATTTTTCGACTCTTAATTTTTTACTTTAAGGAATTTCTAACAGGAGACAATCGATTTTTATCTGAAAAACTCACGCAGTTACGGCTTTCGCCCGGATATTAAGTTTTTCAAAACTTCGCCTTTTTTGTTTTTGCAGATTGATTTGCCGTTCGACCTCGGCAGCTAAAGGCTCATAGATTTCCCGTCCGCCGAACTCGTCCGGGTAGCACCAGAGACCGTTATGACAATGCCGCTCGTCGTCCCAACCCGGGTGATTGACTATCGGATACAGACAAATTCCTTCGACCGGAATGCCTTTCGACACAGCCGTATCGACTTCTTCGCACACAAATCGAAACCATTCGGGGCGCGCTTCGTTTTCGATTCCGGTTTCCGCAATCAAAATCGGGCGATTATATCTTCGGTAATATTCTTCTAAAATTTCGTGAAACGGGCGGTATTCGTGATGGTCGCGAAAAACGCGCTCGCCCGTTTCAAATCGCCACTGGTTGTCGGAATAATAATTTAAGCCGATTATATCGAGAAGTTCCGGCGCGCCGCCGAGTTCCGGCTCTTGTCTGCCGCAGACCATATCGAGCGCGTGAAATTGATGCTGCCGGTGCCTGTCGGCTTCCCAACGCGCATCCTGATTATCATTTGCCGAAGTAATATGGATTGCCGGGTCGGTGTGGACAAGCCGCGCCGCCGGGCAAATGTTTTTTATCGCACGGCTCGCCGAGATTGCGGCACGCACCAGATTTCGCTTTATTTCGTGTCCGCGCTGATGGATAAATGGATAAAACGCGCCGACATCGCCCGCAACCCAGGAATAGAACGAAATTTCATTGAGCGGGCAGAAAAAAAGTTTTTCGATTCCCTGCCCGATTAAAAATTTTGTGAACGCTTCGGAAAACGCCGTGAAACGAATGACGAACTCTTCGCTCAATAAATCCAAATCTTCCGGGTAGCCGTAATGAAACAAATCCCAGATAATCTCTATTCCGGTTTTCTTCATCGCTTCGACCTGATTTAAAGCGCTTGAAAAATCATATTCAAACGGCTGTTTTTCGATAAGATGCCAGCGCGCGCCGTCTCTGGCGGTTTTGATACCGATATTAAGCAGCCGCCGATAATCCTGTTCGGCAAACCTGTCGTGTCCGGTCGAATCTATAACGTCAATTCGTTTTCCCGAAAAGTTAATATGTGTCGAACACTCGAAACCGCCCATTAAACTGCCTGCAAATATTTTCCGCATAACTTCTAATTCTTATATCTTAAAATTTGTTCTGCATAATCCGTTAAGATTATACGCTATTAAGTATAAATCGGTTTTCCGCAAAAAAAGATGAACACAAATAACGTTTCACCCGAATCGAAGAATTCTATAGACGACCAAATGATTATTCAAACGAGTTTTTAACTCTTCATCATACTTTGTAATATATTTCACTATGTCTTTCACCTTACAGATATATTTTCGGAAATTAGAGTATAATAAATTTATATTTTAGGTAATACAGACCAAAGATTAGATTGTCGGAAGTTTTCGGCATTCGGATACTCGGCTTTTACTGTCCCGGGTTGTAATTTTTAGTTTTTCAAAAAAGGTGTTTATTGTTTCCGAACTGGAAGGTTATGGCTTTTGATTTAGTTTGTTTTTCACATCTTCGCTGGGATTTCGTTTATCAGCGTCCGCAGCATCTCCTGAGTCGTTTCGCAAAGCAGCAGCGCGTGTTTTTCGTCGAAGAGCCGATGTTCATCGACGCGCCTTCTTTTATGGACATCAGCCGGCGCGAAGACAAATTGTTTGTAGTCGTTCCGCAGCTGAATAAAGCGGAAGCGGAAGCGCAATCGACCGACGAGTTGATTCGCTCGCTGCTCGATGAAATGTTCGCGGCGGAAAACGTAGAAAACTATATTTTCTGGTATTATACGCCGATGGCGATGGCGTTTTCCGAACACTTTAAGCCGCGGGCAATTGTCTATGATTGTATGGACGAGCTGTCGCTTTTTAAATTCGCGCCGCCGACGCTTTTGTCGAATGAAGAAAAGCTGTTCGCTAAAAGCGACGTTGTTTTTACCGGTGGGCAGAGTTTATACGAAGCAAAGCGAACCAGGCACAAAAACATCTGGGCGTTTCCTTCGAGCATCGATGTCGCGCACTTTAAAAAAGCCCGAAGCGTTTCCGAAGAACCCGCCGACCAATCTGATATTCCGCATCCGCGACTCGGTTTTATCGGCGTTATCGACGAGCGGATAGATTTGGAAATGCTTCGACAATCGGCTGAAATGCGTCCCGACTGGCATTTTATAATGATTGGTCCGGTTGTGAAAATTTCTGAAGGCGATTTGCCGCGAGCTGAAAACATTCACTATCTCGGAAAAAAAGATTACGGCGAGCTGCCCGCTTATATTGGCGGTTGGGACGCGGCGCTGATGCCGTTTGCGATAAACGATTCGACGCGTTTTATCAGCCCGACGAAGACGCCGGAGTTTCTGGCTGCCGGAATGCCTGTCGTCTCGACCGCCATACGAGATGTCGTGCGCCCATATGGTGAAAAAGGCTTGGTTCACATCGCGGCGACCGCCGAAGAATTCGCTGCCGCTATCGAAAAAGCATTGAGCGAAAACCGAGCCGAGCGATTGGAGAAGGTTGACAGATTTTTATTGCAGACTTCGTGGGACAATACGTGGAGAGCAATGTCGGAGTTAGTCGATGAAGCTGCGCTCAAACGAGCGGCGGTTTCTTGATTTTTTAATCTTTTACGTGTTTTTATTGTATAGTTATATTAAAAAGGACGAGGGGAAAATATGTTTGATTATTTGATAGTGGGCGCCGGTTTTGCCGGCAGTGTGCTTGCCGAAAGACTCGCAAACGGTTCGGGTAAAAAGGTTTTGATTTGCGACAAACGTTCGCATATCGGCGGCAACGCGTTTGATTATTACAACGACGACGGCATTTTAATTCATAAATACGGTCCGCATATTTTTCACACTAATTCAAAAGACGTTTTCGATTATTTGTCGGAATTTACCGATTGGCGTTCTTATGAACATCGCGTTCTGGCGTCGGTTGACGGAATGCTGCTGCCGATTCCGATAAACCTCGATACAATCAATAAACTTTACGGCTTGAATTTAACGGCGTTTGAAGTCGAAGATTTTCTCGCCTCTTTAGCCGAACCGTGCGAGCAGATAAAAACTTCCGAAGATGTCGTCGTCTCGAAAGTCGGGCGCGAGCTTTATGAAAAGTTCTTCCGCAACTACACGCGCAAACAATGGGGCTTAGACCCGTCGGAACTCGACGCGACCGTTACGGCGCGCGTGCCGACCAGAACGACGCGCGACGACCGTTATTTTACCGATTCTTTTCAGGCGATGCCGAAACACGGCTATACCCGAATGTTCGAGAAAATGCTCGATAATCCGAACATTAAAATAATGCTCAACTGCGATTACGAAGAAATCAGCAAAGACATTCCGTTCAGAGAACTGATTTATACAGGTCCGATTGATTCGTTTTTCAATTACCGATACGGCAAACTTCCCTATCGTTCCCTGGAATTCAAACACGAAACGCACGACACGGAACAGTATCAAACCGCGCCGGTCGTCAATTATCCAAACGAACAGGCGTTCACGCGCATCACGGAATTTAAATATCTGACCGGACAGGAACACAAGAAAACAAGCATCGTCTATGAATATCCACAGGCGGAAGGCGACCCGTATTATCCCGTTCCGCGCAAGGAAAACGCCGAGCTTTACGCCAAATATAAAACGCTCGCCGACGCTCGTTCCGACGTGCGCTTCGTCGGCAGACTGGCGACATATCGTTACTACAATATGGACCAGATTGTCGCGCAGGCACTGACCGAATACGGAAAAATCGTCGGCAAGAAACGTCAGGAAGCGGCAGTTGCTACAGCCGCTACCGCATCGTCTCCGGTAAAAACTTTGTCGGATACGCGTTTGTCGAAAATCTAAACAAATACGTTTTAATCTTAGAAGTCCGAACAGAGTTTTTTGTTCGGACTTTTTTTGTCTTAAATTTTAATTTCAGGCTGTGATTTAATATCCGACTGGTATGATAAATTTATTTTTAAGGTAAAAAAAGCGTGAAAATTTCTGTTTGCATCATTACATTTAACGAAGAAAAAAATATCGCCGCCGCGATTGAATCGGTTCGATGGGCTGACGAAATTCTGGTTGTCGATTCGGAAAGCACCGACGCGACCATTGATATTGCTCAAAGTCTGGGCGCGAAAGTTATAGTTCAGAAATGGCTCGGCTTTTCAAAACAAAAACAATTTACCGTCGAAAATGCGGCGCACGACTGGATTTTGAGCCTCGACGCTGATGAAAAAATATCAGTTAAACTAAAAGATGAATTGTGTCGCCTTAAGATATTGCCGGAAAACGAATTAGCCGATGCCTATAAATTGCCGCGCCTGTCGTTTTATATGAATCGCGAGATTCGGCGCGGCGGCTGGTATCCCGATTGGCAGACGCGATTTTTCAACCGGCGAAAAGGCGTCTGGAAAAATGTTTTGATTCACGAATCGGTTCAAATGTTCGGAAATACGAAAATCGAAAAGCTCGCGGGCGACATCCTGCATTTTTCAGTTGAAAACGCCGCGCATCATCATAAAATGATTGGCGAGCGTTACGCGCCGCTTGCCGCGCAGCAGATGTTCGAGCGCGGCAGGCGAACTGCGCCGCTCAAAATTATGACCGCCGGCTTTACAACTTTTTTTCAGACATACGTTTTGAAAATGGGTTTCCTCGACGGATTAGCCGGATTTTGTATCGCCCGGTTCGCCGCGCATCACGCTTTTTTAAAACATCTGCTTTTGTTTGAAATGCAGAAAAAAAACAATGCCGAAAAATAACGCGCGCCTTTTACAACTATAAAATTTTCGCGCACATCAAACCTTTGGCGCATCCGAGTTTTACGGTATATTAAAAACTGCCGGTTGGCTTTCAAAAACATCTTATGAAAAATTTATTCTATACGTTCGCCGTTGTAGTTTTGTCCGTTTCAGCCGTTTCCGCTCAGCAAACTCAGAAAGGAATCGACACTCAGACTCAGACCATAAAAGCCGGCGCCAACAAAGTTACGGCGCGCCCGAACGACGCGGGCGGGCGTTCTTACGACTGGGGCAAAGACAAAACGAAAGTGCGCGCGGCGCTGGCGAATCCGTATAAACTAAATTCGCGGCGCGATGTTTTAGTCGAATCGATAACCGATATTTTGAAGGAAAATAAAATAATCGTTGACGATTCGGCGTCGAGATTGTCGGACGGACTCATAATCACGCAGCCGTTTGTTTTCGCCAAAGGCGCGGTTACGGCGCGCAACGAACTGAATCGCTACGCGGTTCTGCCGAGTTCGGACACTTCCTGGACGCGCGGGCGCTACACCTTGACGATTGAAGTTCAATCGATTGACGGCATTCAAAATAATGTTTTTGTAACCGCAAAAGTCGAAGGACGTTCCGAAAACGGTTTGCAGTCCGAGTGGACGAGTCTGCAAAGCAGCGGTTCGGCTGAAGATGAATTTCTCGTTAAGCTGGTCGAGATGATTAACGGCGCTCTGCCCGGCGCACAGCCTGAAACGAATTAATAATTCTTAAGTAGAATTGCAGAGAAGTTAAATAATCAGCAATCGTTCTCGCGTTCAAACTTCAGCTTGTTCTTCGCCGGCGAAAAGATACGCTCTCAGCGTGAACTCAAAGCGCGATTACTTATTCGATATTAAATTTATGTTCTACAGTTTTTCTCGTTTAACCTTTATCCTGTTTCTTTTCGCGGCGTCAGTCGTTTGCGCCGGCGCCCAGACCGACGCCAGCGGTTCAAATCTCAATGCCAAAGAAGAATTGCCGAAAGGAATAAAGGAATCCTTGGCAAAAGGTCGCATCGAGCGCGAGAAAAAAGATTACCAGGAACTGCTCGAACGCGGAGACGAAGCGGCGAAATTAAGCGAAGAACTCAGTAAGTCGTTTGTTCAAAACAGTTCCCTGAACTCCGAAGACCGTAAAAAGCTCGAACGTCTGGAAAAAATTTCAAAAAGAATCCGCGAAGAACTCGGCGGCAAAGATTCCGATTCGTCCGACGCGTCGGCTTCGGATGTGAACGCGGACGAAAAATTAAATTCGTTTGCCGACGGTTTCGACAAATTAAAAAACGTCAGCGCGAATTTGTCCGATGAATTAAAAAAAACCACGCGCTATACGATTTCGGCAATCGCCATTCAAAGCTCGAATACCATTTTGAATATTGTTCGCTTTTTGCGTCAGAGCAAAAATTAACAGCTCTGGAACGGCTTTTTTCGGGTTTGAATTTTTATGTCAAATTTTTATAAAAATCCGGGTTTTGCTTCGCTTCCGTTTATTCTTTTAATTTTATTTTGTCTTGCAGTTCCCGTTTTTTCTCAGGACGGCGAAGAAGAAACCATAAAAGTCGAATCGTCGCTCGTCGTTCTCAATGCGGCGATAACCGACGACAAAGGCAAAGCCGTCGCCAATCTGAAAGAATCGAAATTTAAAATATTTGAAGACGGAATCGAGCAGAAGACAGATTTTTTTGAAACTCAGGAAACGCCTTTTGCGGCTGTGATTTTAATCGATACTTCGGGAAGTATGGAACAGCGAATTTCGATGGCGCGCTCGGCGGCGATAAATTTTCTCGACGGCTTGCGCTCAGGCGACGCGGCGGCGATTTATAATTTCGATTCAAAAATTTCGCTCGTCCAGGATTTTTCCAACAGCCGCGACGTTGCGCCGGGCGTTTTCGATTTGAAAGCCGACGGAATGACGATTTTAAACGATGCCGTTCTTCGAGCCGCGCAGGAATTAAATCGACGCCCGGAAAAACGTAAAGCGATAATCGTTCTCTCGGACGGCGCGGACACGCAAAGTAAAATTTCAACCGACAAAGCGCTCAAGGCGGCGCTTGCCGCCAACGTAACCATTTACACGGTCGATATGTCTTTGGGCGATTCCGGCGGGCGCGAAAGAATGCAAAGTCAGGGCGCGCTGAAAAATTTCGCCGAGAAATCGGGCGGCTTTTTCGTTCCCGCGCCGGGCGGCGTCCAAATGCGCGAGGCTTTCAAGCGTGTCGTTCAGGAACTCGGCGCTCAATATACGCTCGGTTATCAGCCGTCGAACGTGAAAAAAGACGGCAAATGGCGGGCAATCGAACTGAAAATTTCCCAGCCGAATCTGACAATCAGAACCCGAAAAGGCTACAACGCGCCGAAAGTTAAATAAATTTCTTTTTGAAAATCTTAAAAACTGGTTTTATTTCTCGATTTATCGCGGTGTCTTTCGATTGCAAAATTGATTAAATCGTCGATTACTTCCGCAAAATCCTTACCCGTTCCAGCCCACATTTTCGGGAAACCCGAAGCGTCGGTCAGACCGGGGAGCGTGTTGATTTCGTTGACGAGCAGCGTTCCGTTATCGCTGCGAAGAAAAAAATCGACGCGCGCCAAACCCGCGCCGTCCATTGCGCGGAACGCCGAAACCGCCGTCTGCTGAATTTTTCGGGTTAGTTCTTCTGAGATAAGCGCGGGAACGACGAACTCGTTGTTCCCCGTTCCGGTGTATTTTTCCGTGTAATCGAGAAATTTTTTCCCTTCGTCGTGAATGATATATTCGCCCGGCAAGCTCGCCAGAGGTTCTTCATTTCCGATAACGGCGCATTCGATTTCGCGCATATCCAAACCTTCTTCGACGATTATTTTGCGGTCGTATTGAGCTGCCAGTTCGATTGCGACGCGCAGCGATTCTTTATCCGTCGCTTTTGAAACGCCGACCGAAGAACCTAAGTTTGCCGGTTTTACAAAACACGGATAACCGAGTTTCGATTCGGTTTGTTTGATAACGTCATCGCTCCGGCGTTCCCATTCGCTTCTCAAAAACCAGACGTATTTGCAAATCGGCAAATCGGCGTCGCGGAAAAGCGTTTTCATTACGACTTTATCCATTCCGCACGCCGACGCTAAAACGCCGCACCCGACATAAGGAATATCCGCCATTTCGAGCAAGCCCTGAATCGTGCCGTCTTCGCCGTAAGTGCCGTGAAGAACCGGGAAAATAACATCGAGCGGCGAGAGTAGTTCTTCATTCCGCGAAACTCCGATGCGCGTTAAACCTTTGTATCCTGTGTCGCCTAAAAGTGCGACGGCGTTTTCCGTGAATTTTTCGACGCTCTCGCTTAATTGTCGCTGAATGTTTTCCGGCATCAAACGCAGAGATTCCGCGGGATTAAGCCATTTTCCTTCATTTGTAATCGCAACCGGAACAACCGCGTATTTTTCCTTATTGATTTTTTCGATAACGGTTTTCGCCGAACGAATCGAGACTTCGTGTTCGCCCGAACGTCCGCCGAAGATTACGCCGATTTTTATTTTTTCCATAAAGAGTTCGTAGAGTTCGTAGAGTTCGTAGAGTTCGTAGAGTCGAAGCGATTTCTTTGCTCCGCGAACTCTATAAACCTTATGAATTCTACGAACTCAAAGAATCGTTTTGCCCAGCGCCGAGAGAATCAGTTCGCCGGCAAGCTCTACCGTAATATTGCTTTTGTCGAGCAGCGGATTGACTTCGACAATTTCAAAAGAACGTATTTTATCGCTTTCGGCAACCAGTTCGAGCGCCAGATGCGCCTCGCGGTAGCTAATGCCGCCGCGAACGAGCGTTCCCGAACCGGGCGCAAACGTCGGGTCGATAATGTCAACGTCGAAGGTTACGGCAAAACCGCCGGGCGCTTCGGATACAATTTTTATCGCGTCGCTGGCGCAGGCGAGCATTCCGCGCCGGTCGATGTCGCTCATCGTAAAAAAATTATCGCGCAGACCGAGTTCGCGGATTCGTCGCCGCTCGCCCAAATCAAAATCGCGCCCGCCGACGTGGGCGCAGTATTTCGGGTTGACTTTCGGCGCGAAGCCTTCGAGATTGACCAGCGAGCTTTCGCCGTAGCCCAAAATCGCCGCCAGCGGCATACCGTGAATATTTCCCGAATCGGAAGTCTCGAACGTGTTGATGTCGGCGTGAGCGTCGAACCAGAGCAGACCGATTTCCTTTTTCCGGGCGTGAAAAAAAGACGAAACGCCGGAAAATGTTCCGACGGCAATCGAATGGTCGCCGCCTAAGATAAGCGGAAACGCGCCGTCTTCCAAAATTTGTTTGACCGAAGCCGCCGAATTTTCAGAGGACGCCAGTATTTCGGCGAGATATTTTAATTTCTCGTCCTTTTCGGCGACATACGCGGGTTTAATAATGTCCGCATCGCCGTAATCTTTTACTTCGTAGCCGAGCCCGGCGATAAGTTCGACCAGCATACTTCCGCGAATTCTCGCGATGCGCAGCGCGGTAACGCCTAATTCGCTTCCCTTCTGTTCCGCGCCGAAACCGAGCGGAACGCCTAAAATCCCGACCTTTTTACCTCGTCCGGGATAATCGTAATTTTCTGACAGCATAAGTTTATGAAAAATTTAAATTTCGCCGAAACCGATTGCGAAAAGCTCCTCTATCTTTTGCAGAGTTTCTTTTTCGTCCGCGCCCGCTATTTCGATTTTAAGCCGTGTTCCCCTGCACGCGGCGAGCGATAAAATGCTTAAAATCGATTTGGCGTCCGCGTCGGCATTGTTGTCGGCGCGAAGCAGTTTTATTTCCGAATCCGATTTTCCGGCGAGGCGGACGAGCTGGGCGGCGGCGCGGGCGTGGAGTCCGAGCGGATTGACGACTTTTATTTCGCTCTCAAGCATCTTTTTTAATTTTCGGCGGCTCCAGAAGTTCGCTGGTGCGGTAAATAGACTGTTTTCCCTGTTCTTCGACTTCTCTGGCAATTTCGGCAAGCGTCGTTTCTTCGTCCTGAGAAGCGAGTTTTATAACCATCGGCAAATTTACGCCCGTTACGATTTCAACTTCGTTTTCCTTGATAAACATCGCCGAAATATTAGTCGGAGTGCCGCCGAACATATCGGTTAAAAGCAGAACGCCGCCGCCGTCGGAAACTTTTCTGATGGCGCGCTCGATTTCATCTTTCGCCACTTCAACATCGTCGTGCCAGCCGATTGAAACCGCCGCGATATGGCTCAAAGCGCCGACGACCGTTTCCGCCGCCGCCAGTAATTCGTTGGCAACCTGCCCGTGCGAAACAATTACGCCGCCGATTTTTTTCATATCGTTATTTGTTTTTCTGCACGTCGCGATGCACGACCGAAACGTCGAAATTGTCTCGCTTGAGCGCTTTAGCCAAACGGTTGGCAACCATAACGGAACGATGCCGCCCGCCGGTGCAGCCGACGCCGATTGTCAGATAGGATTTTCCCTCGCGTTTATAAAGCGGAAGCAGATATTCCATCAAATCGACAAAACGCCGGATTGTTTCCTGAACTTCAATTTGATTTTCGAGAAAGTCGATAACTTTTTCGTCCGTTCCGGGCAAATCCCGCAAGCCTTCCTCGAAAAACGGGTTCGGCAGATGGCGCACGTCGAACAGCAAATCCGCCTGACCGGGAACGCCGTGTTTATGACCGAAGCTGAACAGGTCAACGTGCAGCGGAGTTCCTTTTTCCTTATGTCCGAATCTTTCGACCAGCAGACGGCGCAGGGTGTGAACCGTATGCTCGCTCGTGTCGATGATTAAATCGGCGTTGTCGCGCACCGTCTGCATCGCTTCTTTTTCCGCCCGAATCGCCTGGAGCAGTCCCTGACCGCCGTCCGCCGGGTGCGGTCGTCTGGTTTCGCTGAACCGGCGCTGCAAAATCGCGTCCGATGCTTCAAAAAACAAAACGAACGGCGACATTTTTTTTCGCAGCTTATTTAGTTCATCCGGGAATTCAGACAAAAAATGACGTTCCCTGATATTGATGACCAGCGCGGCTCTTTCAATCGCAATCGCCCCTTCCTCGTTCGGCAACAGCAGGCGCGAAAAGGTCGAAAGCATCGTCAGCGGCAGATTATCGACACAGAAATAACCCAAATCTTCAAAAGCGTTGGTCGCCGAACTCATTCCCGAACCGCTCAGTCCGGTGATGATGACGAAATTTGGGAAAACGGATTTTTCCGTTTCAGGGTCGGGCATAATTTTTCTATATTCTCTAAACGCTTTCACCGGGAGCGCGGACATCCTGCCCGCATTGAGCGCAAAATCGCAAGCAATCGAGTTTAACTATAAGTTAAGTTCAGACTAAATTTTTCTACGTCGCTTCGAGCGACGTGTGCGGGCGGGATGCCCGCGCTCCGACTAAGCGTGCTTTGTTTTGTAATAACGGCAAAATTTCTCGGAAATTACGGCTCTATCAAGCCGTAATTTCCGTCTTTGCGTTTGAAGATAACGGAAAGGCGCTCGTCTTCCGAGTTACGGAAAACGAGAAACTGGTTTTCCTGTTCCTTGAGACGAATAACGGCTTCTTCCGCCGTCATCGGTTTAACCGGATAATTCGTCGAGCTGATGATTTCCGGCGCGCCGTCCGCCGGAACAACGTCGTCAACCGGCGGCGTAATCGCGCTGACCTTAACCGCTTTCTGGTGTTTATCTTTGATTTTATTTTTAAGTTTCAGCGCCTGTTTCTCGATTTTATCGATGGTTTGCGACAGGGATTGATACATATCCGAAATGCTCGTCGTCGCTGTTAAAACCTGGTCGTGCCATTTAACGACGATTTCGGAACGATGCTTGCCGCGCTCGACTTCGATAATTACGTGCGCGTGATTATCGCCGTTGCCTTCAAACAAATGCGCCAGTTTTTCAAAATGACTCTCGACGTGAGAACGCAGCGCCGGCGTTACTTCAATATGTCTTCCCGTATATTCAAAATTCATAAAGTTCCTCTTTTTTTTAAGTTCTTAGAGTTTATAGAGTTCGTAGAGTTCGTAGAGTTTTTAGAGTAAAAGGTTTAAATACTTGCAAAAGATTCTTTTACTCTACGAACTCCATAAACTCTATAAACTCTAAGAACTATTATTAAACAACCGTTTTCCGTTCGCGCGAGCCGGAAATCTGCATCTGGTCGCGGTATTTGGCAACCGTGCGGCGCGATAATTTTACGCCTTCCCTGCTCAAAACCTTGGCAATCTGGTCATCGGTCAACGGTTTGTGCGAATCTTCGTCTTCGACCATTTTCTTGATTCTGAGTTTCAGAATGCGCGTCGAAACCTCTTCGCCGTCTTCGTTGAGCATTCCCTCGCTGAAAAACCGGCGCAGCTCGATAACGCCCTGCGGCGTGTGCGCGTATTTGCGATTGACGACGCGCGAAATGGTCGACAGATGCATTCCGATGTCTTCGGCAACGTCCTTGAGCATCATCGGCTTGATAAACTGGACGCCTTTATCGAGAAATTCCCGCTGACGATGAACGATGCATTCGACAACTCTGTAAATCGTCTGGCGGCGGTGTTCGATATTGCGCAGAAGGTCAACCGCCGAGCGCATCTTGTCCTTTATAAAATCTTTTGTTTCCTTGGTCGTTTCCGCCTGGTCAGCCAGTCTTTGATACGTGTGGCTGATGCGCAGGCGCGGGCTGCCGTCGTCGGTAAAATAAACGACGTAATCGCCTTCGACTTTTTCGATATAAACTTCCGGCGACACGTAAATCGGCTCTTCCGACGAATAACGGCGTCCGGGATACGGGTCGAGAATGCGGATTTTATTGATTTCCTCGTTGAGCGCGTGAACGTCGATTCCGGTGTCTTTCGATAAATGCTGAAGACGGTGCGGCTGCATATCTTCGAGGTGATTTTTAACGAGGTCTGCCGCCAGGGATTCGCCTTCGCCGCCCGCTTCGAGCTGGACGAGCAGACATTCGCGCACGTCGCGCACGCCGCAGCCTACCGGGTCGAGCCGCATCACGACGTTTCTGGCTTTTTCGACGGTTTCGAGCGAACAATCGCACATCCCGGCGATTTCTTCGTTAGAAGTCGTCAGTCGCCCATCCTCGTCCAGATTTCCGATAACGCAGACGGCAACGTCTTCGAGCTTGTCGCTGATATTCTGCAAATTCAACTGCCATTCGAGATGGTCGGTTAAAGACGGCGAGCGCGATAAAAACTGGTCAAAACTCGGCGCGTCGTCTTTGAATTCGATTTCCTGAGTTTTATATCCGGGGTCGAGGTAATCCTGAAATTCCCTGCCGTAATCGACTTCATCGAAAGAATCGGCTTTGTCCGCAGTCGCGTTTTCCGCTTCACCCTCAAAATCGCCGCCGCTCTCGTCGGAAACATTTTCCTCGACGCGATTTTCAACCGAATTGTCAACATTAGACGAGAATTCAAAATCCTTGTCCTGTCCGTTTTGATAACTTTCCTCGCCGCCGTCGGCGTGCTGGTCGAGAATTTTTTCCGAAATTTCCTGACATTCGTCTTCGGTTACGACTTCTTCCAGAACCGGATTTGCAACCATTTCCTGCTGAATCAGCTCGCTTAATTCGAGCGTACTCATTTGCAGCATCTCGATACGCTGGCGCAGCTGCGGCGTCAAAACCATTCTTTGGGAGAGTTTTTGTGTAAGTCTGAGCGAAGCCATTTTTAATTCAAAAGTCAGCGGGACGAAAATCTCTGCAAGTTAAAATAAATGAATTTTGTAAGCTGTTCATATTATAACCGATTTAAGAAAAAAATGGGAAAGTATAAAATTTACAAACTAAACCTTTCGCCCAAATATAAACGCCTGACATCGGCATCTTCGACAAGCTGCTGCGGACTGCCCGCGCGCAGTATTTTTCCTTCGGTCATAATATAAGCGCGGTCGGTTATGCCTAAGGTTTCGCGGACGTTGTGGTCAGTGATTAAAATTCCGATGCCGCGATTTTTCAGATAAAGAATTATTTCGCGTATGTCTTCAATCGCCAGCGGGTCGATTCCGGCAAACGGTTCGTCCAATAAAATATACTGCGGCTCGGTCGCCAGACAGCGCGCAATCTCGACGCGTCGCCGCTCGCCGCCTGAAAGCGCGTCGCCGCGCGTCTTTCTAACGTGCGCGACGCCGAATTCTTCGAGCAGTTCCTCAAGCCGCGCAAACCGTTCGGCGCGCCGCATTTTCATTGTCTCCAGAACCGCCAGAATGTTCTGCTCGGCGCTCATCTTCCGAAAAATCGAAGGCTCCTGCGGCAAATATCCTAAACCCAGACGCGCCCGCAGATACATCGGAAGTTTCGTTACGTCATCGCCGCCGAGATAAATTTTCCCGCCTTCGGTCTGCTCCAAGCCGGTCATCATATAAAAAGTCGTCGTCTTCCCCGCGCCGTTCGCGCCCAAAAGTCCGACAACTTCGCCCCGCTCGACAAACAGACTGACGTTATCGACAACCTTTCTCCGTCCGTAAGTTTTTTGCAGATGAAAGGCGGAAAGCGAATCGGCGGGAAAAGTTTCGGATTTGCCGTTTGCGGAATTTGGGTTTTCTGGTTGAATAAAATCGGGCATTCGGCAAAAACTGGCAAAAGCTGTGAATTACGAATTACGAATTATAAATTATGAACTAAAAAAAACAATTCCGACATTCGTAATTCGTAACTTTTTCCATTTAAGTAATCGGACGCGCATTATTTGACAGATAAATTATTGCAGAAACACGCACGTCAGTAAGTGTGTTCCTGCGCCCTTACTGACGTGCGTGCTTTATTCAATCCAAATACTTACTGCTTTTTAATTTTATAAACGCTGCGGATTCTGCCCGTATTTGTCTGAGCGGCTTTGCTCTCGCCGGTGAAACGGTTTTCGCGCAGATAAACGGTCAGCTGCGCGCTTTGGGTTGAGCCGCTTTCGCTGTCTTCGACGCGGGCGGGATTTCCGCGCAATATTATAACTTCGTTTTCGGCTGTGTATTGCGCGTAATCGCCGCTCGCTTTGCGCTTCGGCTGAGTAACGACGACATTGTTTTCGGCGACGGTCTGCGCGACCTCGTTTTTGTCGTTCATCGAAACGTTCGCCGCGCCCGCCGTGATTCTGTCCGTGCCTTGCCGAATATCGACGTTTCCTTCGTATCTGAGTGAATTGGCACTGCGGCTGTAAATCATTTTTTGAGCCGAAGCAAACGCCGGAACGATTAATTCTTTGCCGTTCTCGCGGCGCTTGGCGTTATACAAAAGACTCTGCACCGCGCCGTCGCCGAACAACTGACCGTCTTTTTGTTTTATCAAAAGACGGTCGGCGCGGACGTAATTATTTTCCTGCCAGGCGCGGGCATTTCCGGTGTAAAGCGCGGTTTCGTCCCGGTGGTTAAATTCGGCGTCCGCCGCCGTGATAAAGACCGGCGCGCCTGAATCTCCAAACGGTGTCGCACCGTTCGTCTGTTTCTGGCTGTAATAAGTCGTCGAGACTTTGCCGCGCAGAAAAGATTTTTCATTACGCGTGTCCCAATCGATTTCGCCGGCTTTGGCGCGCGCCTGAGAATCCCAGATTGTCGGCTCGCCGCCGCGCAGTCGAAGCGTTTCATCGCTTGCCGTAAAACTAAATTGATTGGCAATCGCGCTGCGGTCGCGCTCGGTAAATTTCGCGTTGCCGAACGCTTCAAAACGCTCGACATCCTGAGTTTGCGCGCTGAAGTCGGCGTTCAGTTTGTCGGCTGTAATCGTCTGCGTTCCGTTATTCGCGTCTAAAATTGTCGGCACGCGGACGGTTTTCGCTTTGCCCTGAGCCGCGCAGTTTTTCGCGCTGTTGCCGGTTTCAAAAAAAGCGCAGTCGAAACGCGCGGCGTTTATCGTCGTTTTGTAGTTCTGCGCCGATGCCTGAAGCGGTTCAATGAAAAGTTCCGCATTGCCGACTGCTTCGGCGCGCTCGAAATCTCTGCCCGAAGCGTTCATAACGGTTACGACTTTATCGGCGGTCAACTTTTTATTCGAGCCGTTCGGATTATTAGCGGGCGCGTTCATTTGAACCGTCGTGCGCCCTTCGGTCTGCATTTGCCGCAAAAGTCCGTTCGGCTGAAAATCCAATTTAATCGCGTTCGGCGCGGAAAGCGAAACTTTTGAATATTCCCGCGAATTTGCGGGAATTAAAATCGCCGCTGCCGCGCCCGTCGCGCTCGCGTTTTGTAATTGCTGATTGTCGCCGAAAACCGCGTTCAATTCGTTTGCCGAAACTTCGGTCGTGCGCTCCGCAGTTGTCTGCTTCAAATACGCGTTTCCTTTTGCAAAACCGTTTTTGAGTTTTTTATTCGGAAAAAGTTCAGCCGTTATATTATCGCCTTTGAGAAAATCATTTCCCTGCGAGATTTCCGCCGCGCCGTAGAGAAAAACTTTGCCGTTCGACTGTTCGTAAATCGCGTCGTTCGCGCGGATTCCTGTCGGCTGATTGTCTTCGACTGTTACGATTTCGACGCCGTTCTTCAGCTCGAATTTATCCGCGTCTTTTTGGTAAAGCGCGTAGCCGGCTTTGATTTTCGCCGGTTTGTCGTCGCCGGCGGCGGTTTCAATCTCGACGTTTTCAAACAGCTCAAAACTTTTTACTTCGCGGTCGATATTGGCAATCGCCCGATTGGCTTTTGTTTTCGTCCATTTCGCGTTGCGCGGCGTCGCCTTCTGGTAGATTTCGACGCTGCCGTTTAAATCGATTTTTTTAACCTGTTTGCCGGTAAAAAAAGCTGTCGCGCGGTCGGTCTGAATATCGGTCGGCTGCGCGAGTTCGTTTGAATCTCCGGGAATTACATTAATTTTGACATTTTTATTAAACTCGATTTTTTCCGCATTCTGGTCAACCGACGCGCTTCCCGCCGAAATTTTCGCAAACTGAATATTAGATTGAGCAAGCTGCGCCGATTCGTAAGTGCTTATTTCGACATTATTTAGAAGCTCAAGTTTTTTTTCTTTGATTTTAACAATCGCGCCGACGGATTTGCCCGCAACATTATCGCGCGAAAACTCGACCGCTTCTTCGGCTTCCGCCGTCTCAAGCGCTTTGTCGTATGACAGCTGCTCGGTTCTGACTTTCAGGGCGTCGCGCGTTTCAATATCGACGTTTCCCGAAAAATACGCGTTGAAAACTTTACTGTTCCCGCCGTTCGGAATATAAATCGCTTTATTCGCCGTAATCTTATCGAATTTATTGCCCGCGTCGTCGAAAACCTGCAAAAAGACGTTTTCCAGTTCCAGATGTTTATCTTCGTAAGTGGTTGCTTTATCGGCTTTTAGATAATATTTGACAACATCGCCGTCGGCTTCGCGCCGCTCGTAGCCGTTCACCTCGGCGACGACATTTTTGGAAAGCGCAGCGGGCATTCCCTTCATCCGAAATTCCTGATTATTGCGCGAATTATAAAATCCGACGCCGACGGCTAAAATCGCGGCGGCGAGCGCAAAAACCGCCAGCATCCGAAAAACCTGCGGCATCCGGGCGCGAAGTTTGAGATTTTTGACGTTCTTACGGCGTTGAATATTTTCAGACATTTACAGCTTAAAGCCGGCGGCGATTTTCGATTCTTTAATTTCTCCGGTGTGCGAAAAGAAATTAACCGTTCCCTTTTCATCGACAATCCAGACTTCCTGCGCGCCTTTTTCCAGATAAAGACGAGTTTTTTCTTTCATTTCGGCGCGGCTGTTGCCCGGCGATTTTATCTCAACGCAAATTTCCGGCGCTTTCGGATACGGCGTAGTTTCGCCGAACTCCATTATAAATTCGTCCGAAGCCCACGCGACATCGGCGACTCTGACGCCTTCGCTCGTTAAAATCGAACACTCGGTAATAACTACGCCGCTTTGTTTATTGCGTTCAATTTCGCGTGCAGTTTTATTTTGTAAAATGCCGTGCCGGTTGGAAGCCGGACTCATCAGAATCTGCCCGAATTTATTAAGCTCGATTTTATAAGGCATATCCCGAAAGAACGGGTCGCCGATTAATTCCTGCCATTTCGCCGCTAAATTCATAATCTTTTAATTCGTTTTTCGATGGATTTCCGAAAATTTTATCGTATCGATTACCTTTACGCGATTTTCAAATCTTCGACCTTTAACTGTAATCGAGTGTTTCCGTTCCACGTGTTCGCCTCCGGCGTGTAGGCGAGTTCGATGCGCGAATTGCGTTTCAGAGTTTGCCCGCTCGATTTGTCCACGCCGTCCCACCAGACCGCTTCAAACTGTTTGCCGGCTTCGCCGCGCAGCTTCAGTTTGAGATGTTTTTCCTTCATCACATACGGCTCATCAATCAATTCCAGGTCGCGCGTGGCGAAAACCGGCTTCGGATTGCCGATGCCGTATGGTTCGAGCTGTTTCAGATTTTCAATCAAATCGAGGTTTAGCGACGCGGAGGAAACGAGCGCGTCGATCTTCAGTTCGGGTATAAAATTTTCCGGCGAAAGATGCAGTGCGGCGTGTTCGTTAAGTCGTTCGCGCAAAAGGTCGATGTTTTCCATTTTGATTCGCATTCCGGCAGCGCCGGCGTGTCCGCCGAACTGCTCGAAAAGCTCCGAACACGCGTCCAGACCGTTTAAGAGATGATAACCGGCAATAGACCGCGCGCTGCCGTGTCCGACGCCGTTCTCCAGCGAGATGACGATTGCCGGACGGTAAATTTTATCGACGATTTTCGACGCCGCCAGACCGATGACGCCGCGATGCCAGCCTTCGCCCGCGACGACGGCGACGTGGGGATATTTAGCGATTCCGCCGTTTTCGAGTAATTCGACGATGGCGCGTTCGGTAATTTCCATCTGAACTTTGCGGCGTTCGCGGTTGCGGCTGTCGAGAATTTCGGCAAATTCTCTCGCTTTTTCAAATGTTTCGGCTTCAAAAAGTTTAACGACCGTTAAGGCTTCGTCCATTCTGCCCGCCGCGTTGATGCGCGGCGCGACACGAAATCCGATGTCGTAGCTCGTCATCTGATTATTGCAGTCGGCGACCTCCATTAAGGCGCGAAGTCCGAAATTATGCGCTTTCGGCAAATCTCTTAAGCCGAGCGTAACGATTGCGCGATTTTCGCCCGTCAGATTCATCATATCGGCAATCGTGCCGATAGCGACGATTTTCAGAAAACCGGCGACCATTTTTTCTCTGCCGCGCGTCCGAAGCAGCGCGTGCGCCAATTTAAAAGCGACGCCGACGCCTGCCAGATTTTTGTCTGGATATTCGCAGCCGTTCTGATTCGGGTTGACCATTGCAGCGCATTCGGGATTTCCGCGCGCTTCGTCCGACAAATGATGGTCGGTAACGATAACGTCCAAACCGTTTTCCTTTGCCCACGCGAGCGGTTCAAACGAGCGCGTTCCGGTATCGACTGTAACGATTAGCGAATATCCGCGCTCTTTGGCAATAGCCAGATGTTCGATATTTAATCCGTAGCCTTCCGTAAAACGATGCGGAATATGAAAGCCGGTTTCCGCGCCCAGAATTTCCAGCGCTTTTCGCAGAACAACCGTTCCGGTCGTGCCGTCAACGTCGTAATCGCCCCAAATCAAAATTTTTTCATTTTCCTCGATTGCTTTAAAGATTCGGGCGACGGCTTCATTCATTCCTTTAAGTAAATTCGGGTCGTGCAAATCGGACAATTGCGGATTCAAAAATTTACGGGCTTTTTCCTCGGTTTCAAACCCGCGCGAGATAAGCAGCGCGGCGGCGATCGGCGAAACCGCAAGCGCGTTTGCCAGATTTTTCACCTCGGCGTGATTGTGTTTTTTTATCGTCCAGCGCTTCATTGCAGGTTAAGGTTATTATATTTAAAGGAAAATTGTTAGAAGTCAGCCGAAAGTTTAACCGTAAATTCAATCTAATTCAATAGATGCACGATTGCCGGCGCGATGTCGGCTAAGGTTTTTATTCGTTTTGAGATTTCGCGGTGTTTTCTTCCCCAAACGATTGTCGGCACGTCATTTAACGTGTGGTTACGAATCGACAAATCTTCGATGTTGCCGTGGTCGCTCGTTAAAATAACCGTCGTATTCTCTAAATCGATGTTCGACAAAGTTTCTCTTATCATCGAGGCGAGCTGCGGCAGATGAGTTCGCGCCTTTTCAAAGTCGCGGTCGTGTCCGATTTTGTCGGTAATAAAATGCTCGTAAAGCGTAAATCTGTTTTCCCGCGTCAAACCTGCTAAAGTTTCTCCGGCTTTTTCGGGCGAATAAAGCGGCGCGTCGAAACCCTTTTCGATTAAAAGACGATTAGTGAAATCGTGAAAAACGGCTTTTCCGGCGAGCAAATCCGGCAGGCGTCGAAACGGCAAATCCGCCGATTCGACCGCGCACGTCGTCGCCGACTTCCAGCGCGGCGGCGCCTCGAAAAACTGCGGCGTGTAAGCGTTTGCAAAAACGTTCGGCTCGATTTTCAGTTTTTTTAATTGCCGGAAAATCGAATGTTCTTCGATGACTTCGCGCAAAGCGGCGTTGGGGAAACCCTGTTTATGATGTCCGAGCAGCGCGGGCGCGTTTATGCCGGTTAAAATCGTCGTCTGACCCGACGCGCTCTGCGGGCGACCTTCGACGCCCATTCGCGGGTCGGTCGGCGCGAGAATCCCGTCGAAAATCATTTCAAAGTTTTCACCTCGAAAATTTGCCAGCGGCTGAATGTTCCCGGTCAAAAACAAAGGGTTTGTTTCGTCGCGTCCGCCTAAGCCCAATCCGTCAATAAAAAAAAGAAGAACTGCCGGTTTTTTCATCTCTTATATAATAACAATTGAGCAGGTCTGTTGAAAACTTGTCTTTATATTCTGAAACAGGCGAAACACGGTGAAATCATTGACAAGCCGCGGTTAAAAAAGGTAATTTTTACTTGCTCACACAAGTTTCACGACTTTTTACTTTTGATAAACTCTCGAACGCTCGCGGCTAATAATTTCCGTAGTTCAAACAAGTTTTTATCGTTTTAATTTCTCGGAGGAAAAATGAAGTTTTTATCTTACGCCGCTGGTTTGCTGTTTATTTTATCAGTTCTGACGACCGCATCGTCCGCGCAAGCCACTTTTACCAATTCAACCGCCGTCATCATAAACGACGCCGCCAGCCAGACGAGTCCGGGAATTGCCAATCCGTATCCTTCGACCATAAATGTTTCGGGCTTGCGCGGAAAAATTTCCGGCGCGCCCGGCAGTGTAAAAGTTCGCTTTAATAATTTCACACATCCGTATTCGCAGGACATTGCGATAGTTCTGGTCGGTCCGACCGGTGCGGCTTTTCTTTTACAGGACTACGCGGGCGACGACGCGCTGAACGGTGTTACTTATACGCTTAGCGACGACGCAGCCGGACTGCTGCCGTTAGAAGGCACGTGGAAGGACGGCGCTTATAAACCGACAGCGTATTTTTCGGACGTATTTCCCGCGCCCGCGCCCGACGGCAATTATAAAACGCCGTCCGAAGAAGGCGCTTCGACCTTTTCTTCAACTTACGGCGGCACAGACCCGAACGGGACGTGGAAACTTTTTATCGGAGATTTCGCGCCGGGGGACGCCGGAAAGGTTGAAGGCGGCTGGTCGCTGACAATTACCGCTTCCGGCGCAGATGCGGCGGGCGGCGGCGCATCTGTCGATATGAACGGCGACGGGCGAACCGATTTTGCGGTTACGCGCGAAACTTCGACGCCCTTTAACCAATCGTTTAACTCGGATTTTTTAAATACAAATCGCGCCAAATCGTTCAGCGAGCGCAGGCGACTGCAAAAAGCGGGAAACGCGGCAGAAGCCGATTTGCCGAAATACTGGTATATCAAAAGCGACGAAACGAATTTATACGACGTTGTTCAATTCGGCAGAGCGGGCGATTTGGAAGTGCCGCAGGATTACGACGGCGACGGCAAAACCGACATCGCCGTCTGGCGCGAAGGAGCGCCGGGCGAAACCGCGTTTTATATTCTGCAAAGCTCGGATAAAACATTTCGCGTCGAGCGTTTCGGGCAAACCGGCGACGACCCGACGGTCGCCGGCGATTACGACGGCGACAAAATCGCCGATGTCGCAACGTTTCGCTGCCCGGAAAACGCCGCCGGTCAATGTTATTTCTTTTATCGCGGCAGCTTGAATAATCCGAAAGCGAACACTACGTATGTTCCCTTCGGTTTCGGCACAGATTCGGATTATTACGTCAGTCCGGGCGATTTCGACGGCGACGGCAAATACGATTTTTGCCTTCGCCGCCAGGTCGCGAACGGCGGCGGACAATTTGTCCTTCTCAGGTCGTCGGACTTTAAGGCTGAATATATAAACTGGGGACTTTTCGACGATTACATTGTTCCCGGCGATTACGACGGCGACCGCAAAGCTGACTTTATGGTCGTCCGTCCGGTCAACGGTCAGCTGCAATGGTTTCTGCAAACCCGAACCGGCGGCGGAACGGGCGCAAACGCAATGCTTTGGGGTCTCAACGGCGATTATATGACGCCCGGCGATTACGACGGCGACGGCAAAACCGACATCGCCGTTTGGCGTCCGAATTCAGACCCGACGCAGAATTATTATTATATTCTGCGTTCGGGCAGTCAGACTTTTCAGGCGTTTGAATGGGGAATGAATTTTGATATTCCGGTTCAAAGCTGGAACATTCACTAAGTTTTTTACACGGCTACAAATAAAAGAGGCACACGAAAACTTTTCGTGTGCCTCTTTTATTTGACCGAAAAATATCGCGGATTCAGACGATGTTCGCGCAGAGATTGAAAAGTTACTTCGTCCGCCACGCTGATTGTTGTTTCGTTAAAATAATCGGAGATGGAATCGACTCGCAAAAATGCCCGCAGCGCGATTAAGTCTTCGGGCGACGCGAAAACGAATTCGTCAATCGCGCCGCCTTTGAGCAGCGCTTTCAGACGCGCGTTTTCGGTTTGCTCCTCGATTATCGTTTCGTAAATTTCCAATTCAGCCGCGATTGCGCCGCGTTCGGTCAGATTATTTTTAATTTCAGCTTCCGCCGATTCTCTTTTAACGATAAGAAAGCGTTTTCCGTTTAACCGTTCAGCGCCGATATAATCGGTCAGCGCGCTGAAAGTCGTCTGCGCGTCAACCGCCAGCGGAACGACATCGGCGTGAAGCTGAACGAAACGCAGGCGGTCGGCGACCGCTTCGCCGAGCGCGCAGATGCGTATCGAATCAAGCTCGAACAAATCCGTTTCCGCCTCTTCGAGCTTCCGCAAAAAATAATCGACCGCCAGCACGTCGAAAAAAATCAGCCAGTCATAATTAACCGCTTCGCTTAAAATTTCACTTTCTTCTTCGTCCAAACGGCGCGGCGCGGCTTGAATCTGCGGAAACAGAACGACTTTCGCGCCCGCGCTTTCAATCGTTTTGACGATTCGTTTGCCGTTCGGACTCGCAATGAGCGCGTAAGTTTTCTCCTCGTTCACAGATGTCATTCGTCTTTTGATTTTAGCCGCCGCGCCGTTTTTGGCAAGTTTGCATTCGGAGATTAAAATAAAGTATCGTTTGAACTTCGGCGCAGGCGGAAAAAACTCTCTTTTCTCAAACACCGGTGTTTCCCGTTATGAAAGCAATGATTTTAGCCGCCGGTTTCGGAACGCGGCTGTTTCCTTTAACGATTGACCGCACCAAACCGGCGATTCCTTTTTTAGGCAAACCGCTCGTCGGTTACGTCGCCGAATACGTCGCCCGCTTCGGTTTCAGCGATGTCGTCGTCAATCTCCATCATCAGCCCGAATCGGTCAAAAAAGCGCTCGGCGACGGCAGTCGCTACGGCGTGAAAATTCATTACACGCTCGAAGAACCGCAAATTCTGGGAACGGCGGGTGCGCTCGACAATGCGCGGCATTTACTTGAAAACGAAACTTTTTTAATCGTCAACGGGAAGATTATCACCGATATAGACATTTCCGCCGCGCTCGACGCGCACCGCAAATCCGGCGCTGTCGCGACGATGATTTTAAAGGAAAACGTTTTGCGCGAGCGCTTTACCATTGTCGAAACCGAAAACAATCTGGTTACGGGGTTCGGAAATTTCCCCGAACCGCCGCATTCAAATCTGACCGCTCAATCGCCGATTCCCTTAATGTTCACGGGAATTCACATTCTCGAACCGAGAGTTTTCGATTATATTCCGCGCGGAGTTTATTCGGACATCGTGCCGACGTTTTATAATCCGGCGATACAAAAAGGTGAAAAAATCGGCGCGCACGTAACCGGCGGAAACTGGTTCGAGCTTTCGACCATACCGCGTTATCTCGATATTTCGCTGGCGATGATGAACGGCGGCGAGAGCGTCTGCACAGGAGAAAACTGCCGCATTGCCGGCGGCGCGCGCGTATCAAATTCGGTGCTGTGGGATAATGTGGTCGTCGAATCGGGCGTGAACTTAAACAGAGCGATAATCGCCGACGGCGTAACGATAAAAAGCGGTGAAAGTTTTGAAAACGTCGCCGTCGTCCGCGCCGAAATGCTTCGCAATTGCAGTGATGTTCCCGAAAAGGCTTTAAAGGGCGAATACGTCGGCGACAATTATGTCGTTCCGCTGAATGTTTAATATTAAATTTATTACCCGTAGAAGTTACGCGGTTGAATGCGGAAGCCCGCACGAAGTAAGGGCGCAAGGCAAATAGGAACAAACTTACGCGCGTGTTTCTGCACTTCATTTCAATTGCGTAACTCATAGATAAGTGAAACTATGACTTCCGCACGGCAAAATCTGGAAAGCTTTCTTCTTGCGCAAAATGAGCCGCTAAAAATCGAGCCGCTGACGCCGGACGCTTCGACGCGCGAATATTTCCGTGTCAATTGGAGAGATTCGACGGCAATCGCCTGCGTTTATCCCGAACCGTTTCTGCCTGTCGAACAATCGTATCTCGACGTTACGAATCTTTTCCTGCGCGGCAGTCTGCCCGTCGCTAAAATATACGATTTCAGCGGCGAACTCGGCGTCATCGTTCAGGAAGATTTCGGCGACACGATTCTGCGCGACGTTTTAATCGACGCCGACGCGGAAAAGCGAAACGATTTATTAAACGAAGCGATAAAACTGATTGCGCGTATTCAGGCGACCACCGAAAAGGCTTTCGAGCTTGATTCGATTGCCTCGCGCCTGAAATTCGACCGCGAAAAGCTCGTCTGGGAATTGAATTTTTTCAGGGAACATTATTTTGAAACTTACCGGAAACAAGCGCTTTCCGACGGCGATAATCAGGCTTTAACCGGAGAATTCGCCGACATCGCGCTTGAACTCGAAGAGCGCGCCGCCATTTTATGCCACCGCGATTTTCACGCCGCCAATCTGATGATTGACGGGAAAAATCAACTGCGCATCATCGACCACCAGGACGCCAGAATCGGCGCGGCAAGTTATGATTTAGCGTCGCTTCTGCTCGACCGCGTTCTGACGCAGCCGGACGACGTTTGGCTCGAAGAAAAAATTCGATTTCTTCTGGCGGAAAGAGCGAATCTCGGTTTAGAGCGAATCGAATTTGCCGATTTTCTCCGCGAATTCCGCCTGCAAACGATTCAGCGCTGCCTGAAAGCCATCGGCACATTTTCGTTTCAATCGGAAAGGCGCGGCAAAACTCATTTCATTCAATACATCGAACCGATGTTTCAAATCGTTCTCGAAGCGGCTGAAAATTTACAAAGATTTCCCGCCCTGCAAAAAATCGTCAAACAAATCGTTTTCAATAAATTATGAATCAGACATATATCAACCAATTAAAAAATCACATCGGCGAAGCGGTTACGTTAAAAGGCTGGCTTTATAATTCGCGTTCGAGCGGGAAACTGGTTTTTCTGCAATTGCGCGACGGCACCGGAATTGTTCAATGCGTCGTTTTTAAGCCGAACGACGAACAGCTTTATGAAAGCGCCAAATCGCTCGGTCAGGAATCTTCGATAATCGTAACGGGCAAAGTAAAAGAAGATACGCGCTCGTCAATCGGCGTCGAACTCGACGTAACCAATTTGGAAGTCGTTCAAAACGCCAGCGAATATCCGATAACGCCGAAAGAACACGGCACGGAATTTCTGATGGACAATCGCCATTTGTGGATTCGCTCGCGCAAACAAAACGCGGTTTTAAAAGTTCGCCACACGGTTATCAAAGCGACCCGCGATTTTTTCGACGACAACGGTTTTATATTAGCGGACACGCCGATTTTTACGCCTGCCGCCTGCGAAGGCACGACCACCTTGTTTGAAGTCGATTATTTCGACGACGACAAAGCGTATCTGACGCAAAGCGGGCAGCTTTACAACGAAGCGACCGTTGCGAGTTTGGGCAGAAGCTACGCTTTCGGTCCGGTTTTCCGCGCCGAAAAATCGAAAACGCGCCGCCATTTAACCGAATTCTGGATGGTCGAGCCGGAAATGGCTTACGCGCATCTTGCGGACGTGATGGATTTGGGCGAAGGCTTGATAAATTACATTGTCGAGCGCGTTTTAACCGACCGGCAGGAAGAATTAAAAATTCTGGAACGCGATATTTCAAAATTAGAAGCGATTCCAAACAGCAAATTCCCGCGCATTCATTACGACGAAGCCGTGAGAATTCTGCAAGCCGGATTTGAACGAGGCGAGCTTGAAAATAACTTCGAGTGGGGCGGCGATTTCGGCGCGCCGGACGAAACCTTTATCGCCAATCAATTCAACCAGCCGGTTTTCGTTCATCATTTTCCCGCCGTCATCAAGGCGTTTTA
>JBBPXZ010000025.1:0-8798 GCA_038200355.1 Pyrinomonadales bacterium
TACGGATTTTGACGGCAACGTCGTCGAGCCGAAGCAGCAGCGCATTACCTGGGACCCGATTGCGGCGGAAAAAGGCGGCTTTAAGCATTTTATGCTCAAGGAAATCTACGAACAGCCGCGAGCCGTCCGCGACACCGCGCAGGGACGCGTTTCTCTGGACACAGGCAAAATTTATCTCGATTTAGCGAATATTTCCGAAGACGACTTAAAGCAAATCACTTCAATCACCATCGCCGCCTGCGGAACTTCGTGGCACGCCGGAATTGCCGGAAAATATATGATTGAGCAGATGGCGCGCGTGTCGGTTGAGGTCGATTACGCGTCCGAATTTCGATATAGAAATCCGGTATTGGACGAAAATACTTTGCTGATTGTTATTTCTCAATCGGGCGAAACCGCCGATACAATCGCGGCGATGCGCGAAGCGAAAAAATACGGCTGCAAAGTGCTTGCCGTTTGCAACGTGCAGGGTTCGATGATTCACCGCGAAGCCGACGGCACGATTCTGACCAATGCGGGACCGGAAATCGGCGTCGCTTCGACAAAAGCGTTCACGTCGCAAATGATTGCGCTTTATTTGTTCGCGTCGCATCTGGGACAGGTTCGCGGCAAAATGGACGAAACACAAGCGAAATATCACGCGCAGCAACTAGCCGAACTTCCTTTGAAAATCGAACATCTGTTAAACGACGCCGATTCAATCGAAGAATTGTCAAAAGAATTTTTCCGCTCTCAGGATTTTCTATATTTGGGACGCGGCATAAATTTTCCGGTTGCTTTAGAAGGCGCGTTAAAATTAAAGGAAATTTCATATATTCACGCCGAAGGCTATCCGGCGGGCGAGATGAAGCACGGACCGAACGCGCTGATTGACGAAAAATTGCCGGTCGTCGTTATCAACACGCGCGAGGAAGGAAACGCGGCAAGCGAGCTTCGTTACGAAAAAACTCATTCAAACATCGTCGAAGTAAAAGCGCGAGACGGAATTATTTTGTCGATTTTAACCGAAGGCGACGAGATGTCCTCGGTCGTCTCGAACCACGTTATCGAAATTCCGCAGTCGAGCGATTTCCTGTCGCCGGTTCTGGCAATCGTGCCGCTCCAACTGCTCGCCTATCACATCGCCGTCCGCCGCGGCTGCGACGTTGACCAGCCGCGCAACCTGGCAAAATCGGTTACGGTCGAATGAAAATTCAGCATCCGAAAACTTAGTTAAAATATTCCGCGTCGAAATAAGTTAAAACTTCGGCGCGGATTTTTATATGAAATTTTTTATATGAAACAGTAAATTCCTGTGTTGCTGAATTTTATTGATAAAACTTCCTGAATAATGCAAAATTCTCTTACCAAAACACGGCAAGCCTTAATTTTGTGAAACGAATTTTCAAGACGATTTCCTAAAACAAATGTTGTAGTTTTTTCCGTAAACCTTATGAACTATAAACTTAAACATTCAGACCTTCGCCTGTTTATCGCCTTTGTTTTCCTGTTGGGGGCGGCGTTTTCGGCAAAAGCGGACGCGACGGACGAATACGTTCGGGCGCAGATGCGCGAGCGGCACGTTCCGGGCGCGGCGATTGCGGTTATCAAAAACGGCAAAATCATTAAAGCCGACGGTTACGGCTCGGCAAACGTTGAATTAAATGTTCCGGCGACAAAGGAAACCGTTTTTGAAATCGGCTCGGTCAGCAAACAAATCACCGCCGCCGCCGTGATGTTGCTGGTCGAAGAAGGTAAATTAAATCTGGACGAGAAAATCTCGAAATACCTGCCGAACACGCCCGAAGCGTGGAAAAACGTAACCGTCAAAAACCTTTTGACGCACACGTCCGGCATTAAAAGCTACACGGGTTTATCGGGTTTTGACTTGACAAAACGGCTAAAGCGCGACGAATTTATCAAGGCAATCGGCGCTTTTCCGCTCGAATTCGAGCCGGGCGAGCGCTGGAATTACAGCAATTCCGGTTACAATCTTCTGGGTTTTATCATCGAATCGATTACGGGAAAATCCTATTGGGATTTCGTTCAAACGAAAATCTTCAAACCGCTCGGAATGACCAAAACCGCCGACCGAGACCCGCAGTTTATCGTTCCGAACCGCGCCGACGGCTACGAATGGGAAAATAATAAACTCGTCGGACGCGATTACGATTTGACCGATGTTTTCAGCGCGGGCGCGATTGTTTCGACCGTTCTCGATTTGGCGAAATGGGACGCTGCTTTGCGCGGCGACGACTTTTTGAAACCCGCGAGCAAGGCGCAAATCTGGACGCCCGTTCGTTTCAATAACGGCAAACCTTATCCATACGGTTTCGGCTGGAACGTTACGGAATTTCGCGGACACAAACTCGTTTCTCACGGCGGACAAACTGCCGGATTCGCCGCCAACATTTCGCGTTACGTCGATGATAATCTAACCGTCATCGTCTTAACCAATTCAGGCGAACAGGGACTCGGCGGTGTGATTGCGCGCGGCATCGCTAAAATTTATATTCCCGCTATTTCACTTCGCGCGATGAATGTGCAGAAAAACGTCGATGCAAATATCACCAAACAACTGCAAAACGCTTTGCGCTCATATCTCGAAGACAAACCCGACGCTTCTTTATTGACCGACAAAACCCGCGCCGCGCTGACAACCGACCGCGCCAAACTCAACGCCAAACGCATCGCCGCATACGGCGCAATCAAAAACTTCGGTCTCGTCGGCAGCGAAACGTCCGACAAAAATAAGATTTATCGCTACAAAGCCGAAACCGCTTCCCGTATCTTTTTGTGGCGTTTTGAATTGGACGACAACGGTAAAATAACGGCGATTAGTTTAGAGGAAGAAGAATAAAAATTGAAAATGAGAGACGCTCGACAATTTCAATCTGACCGCGAAGCCGTCGAATGGTTCGCGCTCGAAAGCAAGCAGCCCTAAAGATGAGAATCCTGAAATTTTCTGCTCTAAATCATTTATTCAAAAATTTCCAGCAAGTTAGAGGCTTTCTTTCAAAAATTCAAAACCAACTCGGCGTCCTTTTCGTCAACCGCAACGCTTCCGCCGTCCGTTAATTTGCCGAAAAGAATTTCGCTCGCCAGCGGCTGTTTGATTTTATCGTGAATCAGACGCGACATCGGGCGCGCTCCGTATTTGCCGTCGAAACCGTTTTTCGCCATCCATTCGCGCGCCGCTTCGGTCAGTTTTACGAGAACGCGCTTTTCGGCTAATTGTCCGTTCAATTCTTTGATAAATTTATCGACGATGAGTTTGATAACTTCCAAATCAAGCGGTTTGAAAGCAACCCACGCGTCCATACGGTTAAGAAATTCCGGCGTAAACGTGCGTTCAATTGCGCCTTTGCCCTGCCCTTTCGTGTTCGCTTGATTTTTAAAACCCATTCCGCCGGAAGACAATTCGCGCGCGCCCGCATTTGTAGTCATAATCAAAATCACGTTGCGGAAATCGGCTTTTTTGCCGTTGTTGTCGGTCAAAGTCGCCGAATCCATTACTTGCAGAAGCAGATTAAAAAGATTCGGATGCGCTTTTTCGATTTCGTCTAGAACCAGAACGGCGTGCGGCGTCCGCATAATCGCTTCGGTCAGAAGTCCGCCCTGGTCAAAGCCGACGTATCCCGGCGGCGCGCCGATGAGCCGCGAAACCGTGTGCGGTTCGGCATATTCGCTCATATCGTAGCGCATAAATTCGACGCCGAGCTGTTCCGCCAATTGTTTAGAAAGTTCGGTTTTGCCGACGCCAGTCGGACCGGAAAACAGAAACGAGCCGACGGGTTTTGTTTCGTGTCCGAGACCGGCGCGGGAAATCTGAATCGCGTCGACGATTTTATCAATCGCTTCGTCCTGACCGAAAATCACTTCCTTCAAATCGGGACGCAGAGTTTTTAACTGCTCTTTTTCGTCGGCGACAACGGTTTTCGGCGGAATTTTCGCCATCCGCGCAATCGTGTTTTCGACCATCTGAACGGAAATTTGATTCGGTCGCTTGTCTTCGGGCAGAAGTTTCGTCGCCGCGCCGACTTCATCGATTACGTCAATCGCCTTGTCGGGCAAAAACCTGTCGTTGATATATTTTCCGGCAAGTTCGGCGGCAACTTTCAGCGAATCGTCGGAATAGCGAACTTTGTGATGGTCTTCGTAAAATCGTTTCAAGCCCTTCAAAATTTCGTAAGTCTCGTCAATCGTCGGTTCGCCGATTTCGATTTTCTGGAAACGTCTCGCCAGCGCTCTGTCGCGCTCGAACGCCGCTTTGTATTCGGCAAAAGTCGTCGAGCCGATACAGCGCAAAGTCCCGGAGGCAAGCGCCGGTTTCAAAATGTTCGACGCATCCATCGCGCCGCCCGACACCGCGCCCGCGCCGACGATTGTGTGTATTTCGTCAATGAAAAGAATCGCGTTTTCTTCCTTGTTTATATCGTTGATAATCGCTTTAAAACGCTGTTCAAAATCGCCGCGATAGCGAGTTCCGGCAAGCACCGCGCCCATATCGAGCGCGAAAACCTTCGCGCCTTTCAAAACTTCCGGCACGTCGCCTTCGGAAATTTTCAACGCCAAACCTTCCGCCAGAGCCGTTTTGCCAACGCCGGGTTCGCCGACGTAAAGCGGATTATTTTTCTTGCGCCGACACAAAACTTGAACTGTTCTTTCGATTTCCGCCGCGCGCCCGATTATCGGGTCAATCTCGCCTTTCGCCGCCTTTGCGACTAATTCAACCGTAAAACTTTCAAGCGGTTTTTTCTTCGCCTGCGCCTGTCCGCCGAATTCGTCCGCGTCGCCGAAACCTTCCAGAATCGCGTCGTTGTCGTCGATTTTAGAAATGCCGTGCGAGATGTAATTTAAAACGTCGAGCCGCGCAACTCCTTGCTGCAAAAGGACATAAACGGCGTAACTCTGCTCGGCTTGATAGAGCGCCGCCAGAATGTTTCCGCCGTCAACCGCCTTCTGCCCGCTGCCTTCTGCCTGCAAAATCGCGTATTGAATCGTCGATTGAAACGTCGAAGTCAGCTCCGGCGTCTGCTTGACATACGCCGGCATTTTCTCCAAAACGTCCGCGAAATAATCTTCCAACTGCTTGCCGATTTCCTCAATCTGCGCTCCGCAATGATACAAAATATCCCGCGCTGCGCTGTCTTCGAGCAGCGCGAAAAGCAAATGCTCCAAGGTTACATATTCGTGTTTATATTTAACGGCTTCGTCAACCGCAAAACTCAATGTTTCTTCTAATTCTCTGGTCAACATAAAATCTTTAAAATAAAGCCTTTTCGATTACTTGTTTTAAATGTTGAAAGTCAGCTTCTAAACAAATCGCTTTCAAGTAATTTAATGACACTGATTTTTGATTACCAAATCTCTCTTCGAGTTGTTGAGTTTGTGCAACAAAAAACGTCCATTTTTCAATGTCTAAAATATTTGCCTGTTCTTGATTTTGCTCGGTAAATAAACAGAAAACGTAACAATTCGCATTTCTTTCCGCCGAGACTGCCGAAATGTTTGTTTCGGCACACCATCCTAACTTTTTACCAATATCAAATCTAATTGTAGAAAGTTTTGTTTGATGCCAGCTTTGAACGTAAGCGGCTGATTTAACTTCAATCTTTTTCTCGCGGTAACGCAAATCTACCGCATCCCATTCAACGCGCGGACTATTAAATTCTCCGAGCGCCGTTGCAACTATAAATTCGGCAAAAATCGAGCAGTTTCGGTTCGACAAAATATCCGAATAAGCCCAAGCCCAGAAATCATTAACGGTTAAATTTTCAAAACCGCCGATTCCTTCTTTACCTGAAAGTTTTTTAATCATCAGCAATACTTGAATTGACCTTTTCCTGCAACCAGAGATTAACCAGAGTTTCCGCCGAAACGCCTTTCTTTTCCGCAATCAGATGAAGTTTCGACGAGAGCGAAGTTTCAACCGCGTAGTAAAAAACGTCCGACTGCAAATCAACGTCGAATTTCGCCGCTCCGGTTTCTTCCCAAAATTCGCCCAAATCGCGCACATCCCAAAATTCGCCGATTTGCCGGTAAGATTCGGCTTCCGAAATTGAACTTTTATTTTCTGCCATATCTTTTCCTTTCCGCGCCGGTCATATCTCTCGCCGACAAAACAAGGGCGCGGCTGTCATTTTTATAAACGAAAAAACAAATTAAATAACGTCCCGCGTCGGTTTGTCCGAGCGCCGCGTAAACATTTTCGTCTTTTCGATGCCCTTTTTCAACGAAACGAAACTTCGGATTGTTCAGAAAAGTCTCGCGCACTTCTTCGGTTTCAACCGAATGTTTCCAAATCAATTTCTGCACGATTTCTTCGAGCCAAACAAAGCCGGAAATTTTCATTTATAATCGCTCAATAAAAGTTTGCCTTCGTAATCAATCAAACCGAGTTTCACGCGGTCTAAAAAACCTTGTCTGCCGAGAATGTTGCGCGTGAAACTTTCGTCCGCCGCGAAATAAACCGTCGAAACAAATTCTATGTCTAAGACATTGAATGTTAATCCGTGTCCGTAGGCGGAAAAAGAACTTAACGCCGTGCTGATGGATATTTCATCGCCTTTTTCGACATCGATTCCCAATCTTTCGGCGTGTTTTCGCTCAAAAATACAATGCGTCGAGCCGGTATCTATTTTGGCTTCAAAATCCGCCTCTTTTCCGTCGTATTGCAGCACGACAAGAACCGTAATTCCGGTTTGAAGCGTGTCGTATTGATAAATCCGGTCAAAGCGGATATTTTCCATCTACCAGCCTCCGGTGTAAAACTTCGGCTCTTCGACAATGTGATGCAGAAACGGCGATTCGATGCCTCGTTCGATGGCTTTTTTGTGAACTTCCAAACCATCCGCGCCGTGCGCGACGAGTTCGTCGCCTTCCAGACAAACCCATTGGTTCATATATTTTTCGCCGTTTGCGTCGAGCCATTTGCGCGCTTTTTTATAACGCTTCAATCGCCACTGTGATTTTTCGCCCTTTTCACGTTTTGTTTTTTCTTCCTCGTCAATAACTTTGCGCGCTTTGTCGAAATCTTCAATCGGCAAGGCGCGAATTATTTCTCTAAATTGTTCTAAATTCGTCTGCATAAACTTATTCCTCCTCGACCGTGCAAAGCAGCGGATATTCGTTTGCCTTCGATAAATTTATCGCTTTTTCGGCTTTCATCGTGGCGACTTCGTAAGTGTAGACGCCCGCGATGCCGACGCCTTCGTTGTGAACCTGCATCATAATTTTAAACGCTTCACTCGTCGAACGCATAAAGACGTGGCTTAAAATGAAGACGACGAATTCCATTGTCGTAAAATCGTCGTTGTGCAGCAGAACTTTGAAAAGTTTCGGTTTCTCGACGCGCGTTTCGCTTTCGGTTATTACGTCGGTGTCAAAATCTGGAAATTCGGGCATAAAGTTATTTTGCCACAGAAAAGATTTAGCCACGAACAGACACGAAAGAACACGAAGAAAAGAAAATCAAAAAACAAACAAAATCATTTTTAGATTAAGTGTATTTTAATTTCTTTTTCGTGTCTTTTCGTGTTTGTTCGCGGCTAAAAATCTTTAGATTTTCCCGACTTCAAAATAAGCCTTAATCGCGTTGTATTTTCCGGCGTTGTTTAAGATGTCAAACGCCTGTGCGTAGTTTTCCAGACCTTCGATTTTGTGCGTCATCATCTTTGAGAGCCAGCCCGCGAACATCGCTTCGCACAAAGCCAAATCTTTCACTCCGATTTCAAAATGTTCGCGATTGGCGTTGACCGTGCCGAACATCACACGGTTTCCGAGAACGAATTTTTGATTGATAACGTCGGACGGAACAGCGTCGGTTTTTCTGTCGCCGCCGGTAACCGACGCTAAAATCAACACGCCGTTTTCATTCAAACTTTGCATCGCGTCGAAGATAATCGGCGAATATCCGGTGCATTCAAAAATCAAATCGTATTCGCCGTATTTTTCGGTCGAAGCGTGAACGCTTATCTCGTCGGTCGAATCATAACCGACGCCGATTTCTTCGAGCAGTTCGGCATTTAAATATCCTTCGCGCTTCTGCTTGCCGAAGCCGCGAACTTCGTAACCGCGCAGCCGCAAAGCCATCGCCGTCAACAGCCCGACGCTGCCCGTCCCTAAAACCGCCGCCGTTTTCGGTCGCCAGATTTTCAAGCGTTCCTGAATATCGCTCGCCTGTTTCAAACCTTTTTCGATAATTGAAAGCGGCTCTAAAAGGACGGCGATTTCTTTAATCGCGGGCGGAATCTTGACGAGAAAATCCGCACTTTCAGCATAAAACTCCGCCATATAACCGTGCAGGCGGGAAATTCCGCGCTCGAAATATTCGCTGTCGGTCGTAAAATCCTGCTCGCCGATTTGGTCGTAAAAACTGTGTCCCGGACGCCGAACGGTTGCGACGACAAAATCGCCGACGCTAAATTCCTTAACATTCTCGCCGACTTCCGCGACGCGCCCGAAATTTTCGTGTCCGAGAACGAGAAAATCAAAGCCTTCGGGCGCGACGCCGTATTCGCCGTTGTTGATTTCTCTGTCAGTTCCGCACGCGCCGACGCGCAGAACTTCGACCAGAACGCCGCGCCCGCCTTTTACGTCCGCGACTTTGGGCGCATCCATTTCTTCGAGCCGAACCGTGTTCGCCTGTCTCGGTGTAACCGCAATTGCTTTCATAACTTTATTCTTCGAAACACGAAGGTTAAAAACCTTGCAATTTATTGCAAGAATTTATTACGGCTTTCTTTTTCCAGCACTTTAAAATCTTAAAAAGAATCCTTATCGAATTTATTCGCCGTTTTCGAACCTACCTACTTCCA
>JBBPXZ010000026.1:0-5283 GCA_038200355.1 Pyrinomonadales bacterium
AATCCGCTGATAAACTTGATGGCGTGTCTTGTTCCTTGTATTCTTGATTGCAGCGCTTGTTCTAAAGCGTCGGGAGTTTGTTTTTTTTGGTTTTCATCAACTCAATTCTAACAAACTCCTTTTTACTGTCGTGTGCTTAGTACAAAAATATTCAATTGAAAGTGAGAGGAAAAGTTTCAATTGTTGACGGCAAAGCGCGTCTTTCAACTCCAATCGAAAAAATAGAAACCATCGAAATGGGATAAATTTGATTTATGAATATTAAGAAAATTGTTTACAAACAAATTAGTTTTAGACAATAAAGCCGAAATTTGTTAGCCTTTACCTTGATTTACTCCATCGAAAACCGAAAAATTTTCTATCCAACTTTTTATATTAAACAATTATGTTCAGTGACAATTTCAGACGCGGCGAAGGCGGGAAAAGAAAGGGAAAGACCGGCTCGAAGGCGGCGTCGAAACTTGCCGATTTGAGTTGGAAAGCATTTCAAGCGGTTAATAAATCTTTGCCCGAAGGCGAATCTATTACGCCGAATTGGGCGGCAGAGCCTTTATTAAAATCATACGAGCGAACCGCGCCGCCGCTCGGATTTCCGCGTGAAACCGATTCGCTTTGTCCGACTTGCGTGAAGAATGTTCGCAACGGCGTGATTGATAAGACGATTCCGCTGGAAATTTTGATGAACTCGCATCCGGGCGAGATTAAGGCGCAGATTGTCGAAGAAAACGGTCAGGTTCTGATGAAGAAAACCTGCCCGACGCACGGCGATTTCGTTGACGTGATGGCGACCGACGCCAAGTTTTTGGAACGCATCGAATCGCTTTTTTACGGGCGCGATTTCAAAGCGGCGGAAGACAAACACGTTCATCATCACGGAACTTCAGATATAAAATTCGGGCGCGGCGCGGTTCTTACCGTTGATTTGACGAACCGCTGCAATATGATGTGCAACCCCTGTTTTATGGACGCGAACCAAGTCGGTTACGTTCACGAGCCGACGTTTGAAGACACGAAACAGATTTTAGACAACGCCATTTCGTTCAAACCGCGCCGTCAAATTATCATCTTATTTTCCGGCGGCGAACCGACCATCGCGCCGCACTTTTTGGAATCGGTGGCATATGCGAAGAAGATTGGATTTTACCGAATCTTAGCCGCGACTAACGGAATTCGTTACGCCGAAGACATCGAGTTTTGCAAAGCGGCGAAAGCGGCGGGACAACACGGCGTTTACCTGCAATTTGACGGAACTTCGGAAGAGAAAAACAAACATCGCGGCGTTGGAAATTTGTTCGATGTAAAATTAAAAGCGATTGAAAATCTTGCGTCGGTCGGCATCAAAGTTACGCTCGTTACGACGATTGTTAATACGATAAATAACGATGCAATCGGCGACATCGTAAAATTTGCCGCGCAGAATATTGACAAAGTTCAGACGATTGCTTTCCAGCCCGTTTCATTCACCGGACGAGACGAAGATATTTCCGATGAACTTCGTATAAAACAACGCTATACGCTCGCCGGAATGACGCACGATTTGAAAAATCAATTGGACGGAACGCTTCAGCCGCTGCGCGATTGGTTTCCGCTTTCGAGTTATTCCGCCTTTACTTCCGTGATGGATATGCTGCAAGGCGCGGACGCTCCGTGGGGCTGGTCGTCGTGCAACTGTCATCCGAATTGCGGGATTTTCACTTTGATTGTCGTTAATAAAAATACAGGCGCGATGACATCACTGTTCGACTTTTTCAATTACGAACAATTTACGAGAGACGTGGCGACGATTACCGACACGGCGCGCGGCAAGAAATTGACGATGGCGCAATTGGGGATGGCGATTGTGCGGAATTACGACGCATCGAACGCGCCCGAAGGCTTTCCCGTTTCGCAAATCTTAAACTTATTCAAACCGTCGTCGGCTGATTCAAATTCGGATAGAAATGACCGAATGAAAGCCGAGCCGAAAAACGAATCTGATGATATGTGGCGCGTGTTGTGCGTCGAAGGAATGTGGTTTCAGGATTTATTTAATTACGATTTCCGCCGCACGGAAATGTGCGTTATTCCATACGGCACGCAGGAAGGCGAGATTTCATTTTGCGCTTATAACACGGGTGTCGGCTGGCGGCAGATTGTCGAAGAAATGAACAAAACCGCGAGTTTGAGCGAATGGTATAAGGAAAACGGTCGCCACGCTGTTTACGCTAAGGGAAAGGAAGTCGAAGGCATCGGTAAAACGCGCTCTTTAAGTTTGCCCGTGATTGCCAAAGTTTTGGAAGAAGATTTGGATAAACCGGCTGTTACGCCGTATTTGATTGAAGAGGAAGAATTTGAAAGAGCTTAATGACTGAAAAGCTGAATAAAAGGAGAGATTAAAAATTATGCCGGATGAAAGAGACGTTGCTCAAGCAAAAAGAGCGCTTGAACAAAATGAAGAACAGGGAACGGTTGCCGAAGATGTCGGGAAACACCCGGAACACGCGGTGCAGGCGGGAAAGAAAACGCCGCAGGAACACGTCGATAAAGACGCGATTGACGAAAGCGGCAATCTGATTTACGACGACGGCAAAGACGAAAACGACGCGAAATAATGTTCGTGTTATAAAAATAAAGGAAGCGTTCGGAATTAATTTTCCGAACGCTTCCTTTATTTTTGTTGAAATTATCCGATTAACGATACGCGCCGCCGGTCGGCGATAAATTGTAGATGCGGGCTAACGCGTTGAGTTCGACGCGAACCGCGCGCCAGTTGTTTTCGGTCGCGCGGTTAAGCCTGCGGTTTCGCATCGCAGCGTCGATGTCCGACGCTATATCGAGACAGCGGCGCACTTCCGCCGAATTTTCCCGCCGCGAATCGTTGCGGTCGAACTCGCGCCGCAGCTCGTCGGTCGCCGTTTCCAGATTTTTAGCCAATTCGTTCAAGCGATTTTCCCGTCTCGTATTATTCAGGCGACTGTTATCGAGCGCGTAATCGAACTGGACGACAAAACGGTCGACTCGTTCTTCGAGATTTTTAATCAAGCGGTCAGCCTGCGCTTTTTTCTGATTGAAATTGCCGCGTCCGGGCGTGTTCGCGTTATACGCGCCGCCGATTTGCGGCAGATTATAAGCGCGGGCGAGCGCGTTTAACTCGGTTCGGACAATCGCCCAGTTGTTTTCGCTTGCCCGGTTGAGCCTTCGGTTTCGCATCGCGACGTTAATATCCGAAGCGATGTCTAAACATCGACGAACTTCGGCGCTGTTTTCACGCTTTGAATCGTTGCGGTCGAATTCACGGCGCAGTTCGTCGGTCGCCGTTTCCAAATCTTTCGCTCGCTGGTTCAAATTATCTTCGCGCCGTGTGTTATTCAAACGGCTGTTGTCGAGCGCGTAATCGAATTGGACGACGAAGCGGTCGACTCGTTCTTCGACGTTTCTGATAAGCCGGTCAATCTGCGCTCTCGAATAATTGGCGCGCCTGATTTGCGCGTTCGTTTCAGTGTTCATCAAACCGATTGAGCCGACGATTGCCATTACTGCGACTAGAAGTTTTAAGCTGTATATTTTCATTTTTATTCTCCGTATTTTTTGTGGATTAAAACAATTCGAGGAGAGTTGAAATGTTTTCGTCGAGGAGATGCGGACGGGCGTTTGCGGAAAGTTTTTATAAAACAAAAGAGCCGCAGCCGGCGCGTCCGAAAATTTTAGACGCGCAAACTGCGGCAAAGGTTGAATAAATTATTCGCGCCGTTAAATCATTTCAGACAATTTTCGTAAATCTTCGCTGACGTTTTCGCCCAAATGAACGCGCAGGGCGCGGCGTTCTCTGTCAAGCAGAACCTGAAAATCGCCGCGCGCCTGCGCCGCTTTGACGACGCCGAACGTAAATTTCTGTTCGGGAACTTGCAGGTCTTCCGCGTCGTCGGACGTGATTTGCAGAAACACGCCTTCGTTCGCGCCGCCTTTATAAGCCTGTCCGGTCGAATGCAGAAAACGCGGTCCGAATCCTAAACACGTCGCCGTTAATTTTGATTCTAAAACCTTTGCGCGTATCGTTTGCAGCAATGCTTCGTGCGCGGCGTTCATTTCTATATATGCTAGAACGGCGAAATAATCGGTTTCCTGCAAGTGCGCCAAGTGCGCCGCCAGGTATTTTTTTAACGATTTCTCGCCGCCGACATATTCGTCGAGCTGCGCTAAGTTTTTCTCGTCGGTGAAAAGTTTAATTCCGTCTTCTTCGTAAAACGGCGTTTCTTCGGGAAGCGCGCCGGTTTTTTCGTATTCTTCGGTGATTTTCTTCGCTTCGATTTTCGCCGCTTCAACGTCCGGCTGGTTGAACGTGTTGATTTGCATAATCGAACCGGCAACCGCCGTCGCAAATTCCCAGCGGAAAAATTCCTGTCCGAGATTCATTTTGTCTTCGAGAACAATGCGAACAACCGCGTGTCCGCCTGCTTCGAGCGCCGCGCATTTCTCGTCTAATGAATCGTCGTCGCCCGCCAGTTTTAGATAAGCGAAAACACGGTCGTCGCTGTAATCTTCGGCGGGAATAAGCGGTTCGCGGTCAACCGGAATTATCGACACGTCGGATTTTCCCGTCGATTCGGCGATGAGCTGTTCGAGCCACGCGCCGACGTCGTGAATTTCCGGCGATGTGAAAATCGTTAATTTGTCGCGCCCGTTTGTCTGGCAAACGCCTAAAATCATTCCCAAAATCGCGCCGGGATTTTCGGTTGAAACGTTTGATTTACAAGCGTTGACCATTTCAGCCGCGCGCGTTAAAAATTCTTCGACATCGATTCCCATCAGCGTCGCCGGAACAAGTCCGAACGCCGAAAGCACGGAAAATCTGCCGCCGATTTCCGGGTCGCCGAAAAAAGTTTTTCTAAAGTTGTCGCGTGTCGCAACCGTCTGCATTTTCGAGTTCGGGTCGGTTATCGCAACAAATTGTTTTCCGGCATTCTCGCGTCCGACTTTTTCCGCGACTTTTTCAAAGAAATATTGCTTAAACGTATTCGGCTCTAAGGTAGAACCGCTTTTGCTGGCGACGATGAAAAGCGTTTTTTGTAAATCAATCCTACTTTCGACGGTTTTTATCTGCGCCGGAACGGTCGAATCTAAAACGTGAAAATTAGTTTTGCCGAAAGTGATTGAAAAAACTTCCGGTCCGAGCGACGAACCGCCCATTCCCAAAAGCAGAATATCGGTAAACCGCCGTGCACGGAATAGGTTTTGAAGTGGTTTTTCGTTTGAATTTCGCCCAGTTCGCGCCCGACAACATAGGTCCAGCCGAGCCAATTGGCG
>JBBPXZ010000027.1:0-11340 GCA_038200355.1 Pyrinomonadales bacterium
ATTCTTTAAAATGTTTGTCCTCATTTTCAAGCACCGCGGCGCGCGCGACGCCGATTTTGTGAAAACCGATTTCGAGCGCTTTTTGTTTTATTTGTTCGGTGAGCGACGCCATACGAAAATTAAACCACAAAAGCGCGAGAATAAAAAAAGACCGATTAGCTTGACTGCTAATCGGTCGGGGCAAATTAAAAAAATGTAGGGGCTGGGCTTGTCCCTGCCCGTTTAAGGCGAATCATTTCAACGCCTGCGGGCGAGGACAAGCCGTCGCCCCTACAATTTAGAAATTCAATTTCGCGCCGAATTGAAATTGGCGCGGGTCGTATGAAGCAGTCGGGCGGCTGTAAAAACTGCCGTTTTTGGCGCGCTGACCAAAGTCGTTGACGGCAGAGAAAAGCGGCGCTGCCGACGCTTCGTTAAAGCGATTGAACAGGTTGAAGCCTTCGGCAATCAATTCGAGGCGCGTGCGCTCGCCGAAACGAATCGAACGCGCGACGCGCAAGTCGAACGACGCGAACGAATGTGTCGTTCCGCGATTTCGTCCGAGATTCCCGGTCGTGAACGCGGCGGGCAGAAACAGTTTTCCGTCCGCTCCGACACTCGGACGGTCGGTCTGCGTCGCCTGGTCGTTGTTCGTATCGACGTTCGTGATGATATTGAACGGGCGACCGGACGAGATTTCGATAATCGGCGCGACGGTAAAATCGGCTAAAAATCTTTTCATAAGTCCGCCGGTGCGAAAACTCTGCGGCGCGGCGAGAACGCCGCTGAAAACGAACCGATGCCGCTGGTCGAACAGGGAGAGCGAACGCTCGGCGCGGAAGTTGCGCGGGTCTTGCGGAATCAGAAGCGTCTGCAAATCGCTTGAGTCGTCAATCGATTTCGAGAAAGTGTAAGACGCCAGAAACGTGAAGTTATTCGCAAAACGTCTTTTTAATTCGACGTTCAGCGCGTTGTAATCCGAGTTTCCGTCCGACACCTGCGCGTTGACCGCGCCGAACGGCGAAATCACGCCCGGCGTGCGAAGCGAGCCGGCGAGCTGCGAATCGAGAACCGCCTTCGAGATGCCGAACGATTGAGCCAGAAAGTAATTCGGCGCGTTCGGGCGGAAGAAGTTGGCGAATGCGGGAGCGATAACTCGACCGTTCGGGCATTGCGCGATTACGCCGGGAATGACGACGGCGCACGTTACGTTAAAGCTGTTCGTGAACGCAGTTCCCGGAGCTAAACCCGGAATTCCCGTTGCGCCCGGCAACGCCAGCGTTGCGACTTCCTGCGTGTTGCCCGGCAGACGATTGGCGAAACGCTGAAAATTCTGAATCTGCAAATCGGTGCGCGGCGCATTCAAATCGTTCGGGTGCGGCAAATGATGCGCGCCGACGAAAATATAGCCGATTGAAACCGACATATTTTTCATTATCTCGCGCTCAAAAGTTAAATTAGCCTGCGTCGCCGAAGCGTATTGAAAATCTTTGGCAATCGGCAGCGTGAACGGCAGAACCGTTCCGAATCCGGTAAATGTCTGGTCGTTAAAACGCTGTCTGCCGAATTGATATTCGGCTGTGCGCGCAACGCCCGGCGTTACGGTCGCGCCGCAAATTGCCGAAACCGAACCGACCGCGCCGCAAACTGTTCCTTGAAAAACCTGCGCGGCGTTGAGCAGTGCTGTCGGAGCGGGACTTCCCGCCGTCAAAACCGCCTGCTGCTGCTGCGCGGCGTCGGCAATATCCGAGTTAAACGCGGCGGCAAGTAGCGGATGGTCATAAAACAAGCCGAGCGCGCCGCGCACAACCGTTTTGCCATCGCCGAAAATGTCGTAAGCAAAACCGAAGCGCGGCGCGAAATTGTTTTTGTCGCGCGGAAAACCTTGCTGCACGTTCAGCGCGTCCTGCGCCGCCTGAATATCGCTTGCCGACAAATTGATGCCCGTCAACGGGTCGCGGAAACCGACCGGCGCAATCGTCTGCGTGTATTCGATGTCGTAGCGAATGCCGTAATTAACGGTCAAACGGCGCGTCGCTTTCCACGTATCCTGCGCGAAAAAGGCAATCGGCGTGTTTTTAATCGTGCTGTTCGGGTTGCCGAAACCTTGAACGTAAGTTGAAGGCAAGCCGAGTCCGTAAGATTGGACGGGCGAGAAATTCGGCGCGCATTCGAGCGGCGTGCGCGGCGTGCCGGTCGGACACGCAAAAGCCGCGTTGAGATTGCCCGCCGAAAAGTCGCCGAAATTAAACAGACCGGCGAAGTTCAATTCAAAGAGCGCTTTCGGAATGCGCACGAAATTGATGTCGCCGCCGAACTTTAAAGTGTGCGTTCCGAGAATGTAATTGAAATTGTCGGCGAATTGATAACGCGTTTCGGTGCGGTCAACCGGCGAGAAAAGCTCGCGCCCGATAAACGCCGCGTCCGCGATGTTAAACGAAACCGCGTCGCCGTTTTGCGAGCGGAAAGACGTGTCGCGTCTGCCGTAGCTGAAGCGAAATTCGTTCGCCGCTCTTCCGCCCAAAGTCGTGTTTAAGCCAGCCGTGAACGAATAATCTTTCAATTTCGTAATGCCCGTGCGCGAAAAATCGTTCTGCCCCAGAGATTGGTTTTGCGATTCGACCTGAATGCCCGTTAAATTTCCCGGATTGTAGCCGAAGCGAAACGTCAGTTGATTGTCCGTATTGAGGTTGTGGTCGGTGCGGAACGAGAAAAAGTTCGAGCGGTCGGTAACGGGAAAATCCCTCTGCAAATTGAGCAGCGGGCGAAAAGCGATAAACTGTCCCTGAGCGTTCTGCGTGCCGACGGGAACGGGCGCGCCAGATAAGATAAAGCGCGAGCCAATGACCGGACTGCTCGGCAGAATCGGGCTGATTGCCGGACAAACGCTGCCGTCGTTCGGCGTAACGAGCGTATTCGTGCCGGTCAAGCCGGTCTGCCCGCCGCTCGACGCGAAAAATGCGTAAGCGCGCGCGCCGCAGATTAGACCCGCGCCGCTTGCCGTCTGTCCCGCGCCGAGCAATTGCAAGCCGGTCGCAACTGCATTGTTAATATACGCTACTTGCGGTGCGGTCAGATTGGTAAAAGACCGCGCCGTCGGATTGAATCCGGGAATGACTCCGATGGTCGCTGTTGTCCCTGCGCCGGTTAAGCCCTGCGCGACGTTGCTTGTAAAAAATCCGGTCTCATTGCGCTGGCGGCGCTCGAACGACGCGAAGAAAAAGTTTTTGTCTCTGCCCGAAGTGGCAAACGGTCCGCCTTCGCCGAAGTTCAAAAAGGGAAGCGGTCCGCCCAGAGTTCCGCCGAATTGGGTGCGCGTGAAAGCGGATTTCGTCTGCGCGAACGGGTTGCGCGCCTGTATGCTTTTGTCGCGGATAAAGCCGAAGACGTTTCCGCTGTATTGATTCGTGCCGCGTTTTGTAACGACGTTGATGATGCCGCCGGTCGCGCGTCCGAATTCGGGCGCGTATGAGTTTGTCGCAACCTGAAATTCCTGCACGGCTTCCTGCGAAACCGTTGTGCGCGCGGCGTTTATTGAATTGTCTGTGAAATCCGAGCCGTCAACCTGAACGAGCGTCGAGCGTCCGCGCTGTCCGCCGATATTCAAACCGGAAGTCGGCGCGGGTCCGATTGGGCGTCCGTTGTCGCGCCCGACGGTCGAAATCGTCAAGGCGAATCCGGTCGCGCTCCGCTCGTTTATCGGCAGATTTTCGATGCGCTGCTGGTCAATCGTGTTTGAAACCGATGTGCTGGTCGTCTCAACTAAATCGACCGAATCGCCCGAAACGTTGACAACAGCGTCCTGTCCGCCGATTTCGAGTTTTATACCGAGTTCGGCGCTTTGTCCGACTGTCAGGCGAACCGGCGAAATAATGGTTCTCTTAAACGTCGCGGCTTCGACCGAAACTTCGTATTCTCCCGGCGGCAGAGCGAAAATCTGATATGTGCCTTCGTCGTTGGTCGTAACGGTGCGGACGATTCCAGTCGCGGAACTTTTCGCCGTAACGGTCGCGCCCGGCACAATCGCTTCGTTCGGGTCTGTTACAAGACCGCGCAAATCGGCGGTCGATGCCTGAGCCTGCGCGAAAACGCCGGCTGAACAGAAAAACATCATTATCGCCAGCATCGAAACTTTTTCGGCGATGGCGGACAAGCGCAAAGGAAATGCTTTCATTTTCATTATCTCCACAAATTTTTTGAAACTTTTTTCGGATTCTGCCGGGAATTCGCAAAAATACTTTGCGAACGGAAAGTTAATAATGCTTTAGAATCTTCGGCGCATTTTCACACTTCGGAGAATCTCGAACTTAAACTGAATAGATTATTTTACGGATTTGGTTAGTCTCTGAGATTTTAATCGTAAAGACGGTTTTTAAGCAAGTAAAAAGTCGCATTCTCGCTACGTTCGACGCTCGCTTTCGGCTGAGGAAAAACTTTGTCTGGTCGAGCGCGCTAAAATCCTGCGCGTCTGCGCGCTCAAATTCAAAGCGGCGACGGCGAATTTTGCGAAATTCGGAACAAAAGCGGCGCGTCTCAAAAGTGAACAGACGCGTAATCTGTTTTGAAATTTCAACCGATGCGACGTTTTATAGTTTTCGGCAATCGATTGAGCGGCTTTCTCCGCAATCGCGCGCGCTAAAATCTCCGCGCTTTCAAACGCCATCAGCATTCCGCTGCCCGTGAACGGGTCGATAAACGCCGCCGCGTCGCCGACGGTAAAAAGATTCGGCGCGGGCGTTAAATTTTTTCCGCCGAAACCGTCAACCGAAACCGCCAGCCAATCGAGAACCGGCGCGGCATTTCGCATCGTTTCACGCGCCCGCCTGTTTTGAAAGATAATTTTTTCGACAATTTTATCCGCGTCGCCGCCGAATTCTTTGACGACATCGGCGCGAATCAAAAAACAATGATTCGCTCTGTCGTTTTCGACAAAACTCAAACCGCCGTAACCGCCGCGAAAAAAATAAATCTCGCAGAGACCTTTCTCAAGCGAAACATTTTCAAGATGCGTCTTGAAACCGACGAGGCGATTTTGGATTTTAGATTTTGGATTTCGGATTTTAGCCGACTTTGAATTTTGGATTTTTAACTTTGAACTGATTTCTCTTTGCGTCTTCGCGTCTTTGCGGGAAATTTCTTTTTCAAATAACTTCGTCAAAACGCTTGCGCGCCCGGTCGCGTCAACGAACAAATCGGCAAAAATTTCGCGTGTTTCGGCGTCTTTCGATTTGATTTTCAAGCCGCGAATCGCATCGTTTTCAATTGAAACTCCGACGACGCTTGTTTCTTCCAAAACTTCAACGCCGATTTGTTTCGCTTTCTCAAGCAGCCGAAAATCCATTTCGGCGCGGCTCAAACTCAGCGCGCCCGAAGCGTCTCCGCCGAACCATTTGCTCGGAACGACGACTGATTTTCCGCCCGGCTCGTAAAAAATCGTCCGCTCGATTCGGTCGCCGCCAAGTGAAATCATTTCATCAAAAACATCCAAATCCCTGAATTGCCGCAAACATTCGGGCGAGATAAATTCGCCGCACAATTTATGACGCGGAAACCGCTCGCGCTCAATCAAACAAACGTCGAAATCAATTTTTGCAAGGCGAATCGCCAGACTCGCGCCCGCCGGACCAGCGCCGACAATTGCGATTTTGGATTTTAGATTTTGGATTTTGGATTTCACTGTAAAATTATCTTAGCTTTTCCAGTAACCTTTTGCATTTTCCTTTGTATTCGATTCGTGTTATTCGTGTAATTCGCGGCTGAAAACTTTATGAAAATAATACCAATTACAATTCCGACGCCTTTTTATATCGGCACGGTCAATGTTTATCTAATAAAAGAAGAACCGCTGACGTTAATCGACGTTGGACCGAAAACGAAAGATGCAGGCGACGCTCTGCGCGAAAAACTGCAAATGAACGGCGTGAAAATCCGCGATATTCGCCGCATCGTTTTAACGCACGCGCACGAAGACCATTGCGGCTTGGCAAAACAAATCAAAGATGAAGCGAAAAACGCGGAAATCTTTGTTCACAAATGGGAAACCGGACATCTCTTCGGGCGGCTTTCACGCGACGAACACAGAAATTTAATGCTCCGCGCCGGTGTTCCGCCGGAAGTTTTTCGGCAAATACAGGAAACGTATAAAGATATTTCGCTTTTAACCGATGTTTTGAATGAAGGCGAATTTTCGGAATTAAAGGACGAGATGGAACTGGAGTTTTCGAGCGGCGTTTTGAAAGTTCTGCACACGCCCGGACATACGCCCGGCTCGTGTTCGTTTTTGCGGGAAGCGAACCGCACGATTATTGCGGGCGACACCGTTTTAAAACGCGTTACGCCGAATCCGATGCTCGCGCCCGACCCGATTGATTCAGGCAAACGCTTCAAATCTCTAGCCGAATTTCTGGTCAGCATCGCGCGGATTCGTTCCTTTGCGCCGACATTAATTTACGGCGGACACGGCGAACCGATTTACGATTACGACGAAATTTTTCATCGCTACGTGCGCTCGATTGACGAGCGGCAGAAGAATGTAATCGATTCGATTTCAAAAGACGGCGCGACGGCTTGGGATACGGCAAACAAACTTTTCCCCGACGCGATTAAAAAAAACATTCATCAATTCCTCGCTCTTTCCGAAACGGTCGCGCATCTTGATTACGCCGAAATGCAGGGAAAGATTGTCGTCGAATTAAAAGAAGGCGCGGAGCTTTACCGCAAAATATAAAAGACAACTTTTCGGCTTTCCATTTCCTCAAAATGCTGTAATATAAACATCTTACCTTTTGGGGGCGACAGGCTTCGACAGGGGTTTGTATAGATCTTTGGATGCACGTCGGGCTTGCTTGTTAGCTCGTTAAACCACCAAGCAAAACACAAATGCTAATCAAGAATTAGCCCTTGCTGCCTAATTAACTTTAGCCAGTCAAGTGTCTTATCACAAGTCAGCTTGAAGCGCGTGAATAAGGCATAACTCATTTTAAGCTAGCTCGTATTCTCCGTCTGCGAATGCGAGTGAAATTTAAGCCGGACTAGCTTTTCGCAAGGTCTTGTCGATTTACTTACTTGCGAGCGGCGAAAATTAAAGTGAATCGAATAAACGTGTAGAGTCTCTAGGTCGCAGCCTTTGGATGCGGGTTCGATTCCCGCCGCCTCCACCAAATATATTATTGGTTATTGAATTTTAAGCCCCTGCTGCCAGAACGATTAATTTCATAATTCTCTAAATGAATTCAGTAATTTTTATCAAATCTCTGTGCAAATTTTTAGAGCTTAATTTCTCCTTTATAAAAATACCGGTTTAACCCGACTTTTTTGAATCTTTCGCCTGTCCGCACCACCAACACGGAACACGGCGCGTGATGCACGACCGAACTTGAAACCGAGCCGATTAATGTTCTGCTCCAGAAACCTCTTCCGTGCGAGCCGATAACCATTAAATCCGCGCCCCTGCTCTCAGCTTTTTCGACAATCACGCGCTGCGGCGAACCGTCTAATATTTCCGTCGTTAAATCAAGCGAAACACCGGGAAAAAAGCGAGCAAAGCTGTTCCGCGCCTGGTCGGGCGAATTCTTTTGCCAGGCTGTGTCCGGCTTTTTCAATCTGGTCGTAATACTCCGCCGAGTCTCCGATAAACGGGTCGGACGGCAGCATCGTTGGGAATTCAACCACTGAAATGATTTTGAAACTCGCGCGTTCGGGAGCGGCAACAACTTCCCGGCAGGCATCGATAGCCGTCTCGCTGAAATTTGAACCGTCCGTAACAAGTAAAATTTTCATAATGTTTCTCCGCCGAAATAAACAAACAACTTAAAATAAACCTTTCAATCGAATAACGCGGACTGGTGTAAATCAGCCGTTTCACTAATTTCCGTTAATCAGCCGAACGGTGTCGCGGGCAATCAGCAGTTCTTCGTTCGTCGGGATGACGTAAACTTTCAACCTTGCCGCGTCCGCGCTGATGATTCCTTCGCCCCCGTTAATAAATTTTTCATTTAGCCGCTGTTCAATCTCGATTCCCATCCAGGATAAGTTTTCGCAAATCAGGCGACGAACTTCCGCCGAATTTTCGCCGATGCCGCCGGTAAAAATAAGAGCGTCCGCGCCGTTCATCGCCGCTAAATATGAACCGATGTATTTAGCCGCCCGGTAACAAAAAATTTCGATGGCTAATTTAGCACGACGGTCGCCGTTTTCCGCGGATTCAGCGAGCAGTTCGCGCATATCGTTGGTCAAACCGGAGATTCCCAAAAGTCCCGATTGTTTGTTAATCAACGATTCGATTTCCGTCGCCGACAAGCCTTCTTTAGCGGCGATGAAATCGATAATTGCCGGGTCGAAATCGCCGGAGCGCGTTCCCATCACCAGACCTTCGAGCGGCGTCATTCCCATCGAAGTATCAATCGAATCGCCGCCTTTGATCGCCGCCGCCGAACAGCCGTTGCCGAGATGCAGAGTAATAATATTTACCGCGCCGCGTTCGATTTTTTCCAGTTGGCGGTATCGGTAAGCGACGTAGCGGTGCGATGTGCCGTGAAAACCGTAGCGGCGGATTTTATGACGGCGGTAAAGCTGGTAGGGAAGCGCGTATAGAAAAGCGGTTTCCGGCAAAGTCTGGTGAAACGCCGTGTCGAAAACGGCGACCTGCGGCACATTGCGCCCGAAGACTTCGCGGGCGGCGACAATGCCTTTGATATTCGCCGGATTGTGCAGCGGCGCGAGTTCGATGCATTCTTCGATGACGCGCAGAACTTCGTCCGTAATGACTGCCGATTCGGTAAAACGCTCGCCGCCGTGAACGACGCGATGTCCGACGGCGCGGATGTCGGCGAGGCTTTTAATCGCGTCAACGCCCGAATCGTCCGAAGCAATCCAGCGGATAACGGTTTCAACCGCCGCCCGCATATCTTTAATTGGCGCGGCTGAACGTTGGGAATTTTCTCCTTCGGCAGTCAGCCTGATAATCGCCGCGCCGCCGATGCGCTCGATTTGCCCGTGCGCAAGGCGCACATCAGTATTATTTGCGATGCGCTCCAAATCGGTCGCAATCAATTGAAATTTCAGCGACGAACTGCCGCAGTTTAAGACGAGAATATTCATTATTTATGAAGCGTCGCCTAAAACCTTTAATATGTCCATTTCCAATTTTTTATTTCCGGCATATCATCGCCGTATTCGCGGATGTATTGCCGGTGTTCAAGCAGTTTGTCGCGCATTTCCTGTTTCGCGTGTGCGCCGATATTTGCGAGCTTCGGCACGCGCTCAATGACATCAATTACCAGATGAAATCTGTCCAAATCGTTCAGCACAACCATATCGAACGGCGTCGTCGTCGTGCCTTCTTCCTTGTAGCCGCGAACGTGCATATTGTCGTGATTGGCGCGTTTATAAGTTAAGCGATGAATCAGCCACGGATAACCGTGATACGCGAAAATTACGGGTTTGTCGGTTGTGAAAAGCGAATCGAAATTTTTGTCGGAAAGTCCGTGCGGATGTTCCGTTTCCGATTGCAGCGTCATTAAATCAACGACGTTGACAACACGAATTTTCAAATCAGGAAACTTCTGCCTGAGAATATCAACCGCCGCGAGTGTTTCAAGCGTCGGCACGTCTCCCGCGCAAGCCATCACGACATCCGGTTCAATGCCGTCATCATTGCTCGCCCAATCCCAAATTCCGACTCCCGCCGTGCAGTGCCTAACGGCTTCGTCCATATTGAGAAATTGCAGCGCTGGCTGTTTTCCGGCGACGATGACGTTGACGTAATTGCGGCTTCGCAGACAATGGTCGGTTACCGACAGAAGCGTGTTAGCGTCCGGTGGCAGATAGACGCGGACGACTTCGGCTTTTTTGTTCATTACGTGGTCAATAAAACCCGGATCCTGATGCGAAAAGCCGTTGTGGTCTTGCCGCCATACGTGAGACGAGAGTAGATAATTCAAAGAAGCAATCGGTCGCCGCCACGGAATATGTCGGGTTGTCTTGAGCCATTTCGCGTGCTGGTTGAACATCGAATCGATAATGTGAATGAACGCTTCGTAGCAGGAAAAGAAACCGTGTCGTCCCGTGAGAAGATAGCCTTCGAGCCAGCCTTGACAGAGGTGCTCGCTCAAAACTTCCATCACGCGCCCGTCCGTTGCGATGTGGTCGTCCGATGGCAGAATCTCGCCGGTAAAAACACGGTTCGTCGCATCGAGAATCGCGTTCCAGCGGTTGGAATTATTTTCGTCGGGTGACATCACGCGAAAGTTTTTCGCTTCCGAGTTGAGTTTCATTACGTCGCGCAAAAATTGTCCCATCACGCGCGTCGCTTCGGCTTGAACCGTTCCGGGTTTGGAAACTTCAACCGCGTAATCGCAAAAATTTGGCATCAGCAAATCTTTGAGAAGCTGTCCGCCGTTCGCGTGCGGATTCGCGCCCATTCGCCGCGTTCCCTTTGGTGCTAATTCAGCCAGCTCCACAATCAGTCTGCCGTTTTCGTCAAAAAGTTCTTCAGGTTTGTAGCTTCGCAGCCATTCTTCGAGCTGCCGCAAGTGTTCAGGATTCGTCGCCAATTTGTCGAGCGGAACCTGGTGCGAGCGAAACGAATTTTCGGCGGGCAAACCGTCAACGATTTTCGGTCCCGTCCAGCCTTTTGGGCTACGCAGAACAATCATCGGAAACGCCGGACGTTTTGTGAAACCGTTTTCCCGCGCGTCTTTTTGAATCGCTTTTATCTCTGCAAATACTTCGTCAAGCGTCGCCGTCATCAATTGATGCATTGCTTCGGGTTCGTCGCCTTCGACAAAATAAGGTTTGCAGCCGTAACCTTCGAGCAGATTTTCCAATTCTTCGCGGCTCAATCTCGCTAAAACGGTCGGATTGGCGATTTTATATCCGTTCAAATGCAGAATCGGCAGCACCGCGCCGTCGCGCGCCGGATTGATAAATTTATTGGAATGCCAACTTGCCGCGAGCGGTCCGGTTTCGGCTTCGCCGTCGCCGATGACGCAGGCGGCGATTAAATCGGGATTGTCGAAAACCGCGCCGTAAGCGTGAACCAGAGCGTAGCCGAGTTCGCCGCCTTCGTGAATCGAGCCGGGCGTTTCCGGCGCGACGTGGCTCGGAATGCCGCCGGGAAACGAAAACTGTTTGAACAGCTTCTTCATTCCAATCGTGTCCTGCGAGATGTTCGGATAAACTTCGCTGTAAGTTCCTTCGAGATAAGTATTTGCGACGATTCCGGGTCCGCCGTGTCCGGGACCGCAGATGTAAATCACATTCAAATCGTCGCGTTTAATCAGACGGTTCAGATGCGCGTAGATAAAATTCAAACCCGGCGTCGTTCCCCAGTGTCCGAGCAGGCGCGGTTTGACGTGTGCA
>JBBPXZ010000028.1:0-26705 GCA_038200355.1 Pyrinomonadales bacterium
CCGCGTTTTTCCAAATCTTCGCAAACGTTTTTAACGGCTGAATGTTCGATTTGCGAAGTGATAACGTGTTTTCCGTGTTTTTCGTTCGCTTCGAGAAGACCGCGAATCGCCAGATTATTCGCTTCTGTGCCGCCGGAAGTGAAAACGATTTCATTCGGACGCGAGTTGATAAGGTCGGCGACTTGATGACGCGCTTTATCGATTGCCGCGCGCGCTTCCTGCCCGAAAAAATGTATGCTCGACGCGTTGCCGAATTTTTCGGTCAAAAAAGGAATCATCGCGTCGATAACTTCGCGGTCAACCGGCGTCGTCGCGCTGTTGTCTAAATAAATTCTGCGAAACATACGAATATTTTAACGCACGGCTGAAAATAGCGATAATCGAGAAGGGAAACAATCGTTTTATATTAAATATTTGATTTATAAAGTATGAAATTACAAAACAATTACGAAGTTTAACGCTCCGAAAGAATCAAACGTATTGCCCGAAATGCTTCGGGTAAGATAAAGTAAAACGTGGAAATACGACTTTGCATCAAAGCGGCTGAAGTTTTTAGACAAAGGAATTAAAAATGGATTTTACAACAAAAGAATTATTAAAACGTTATGCGAAACTGGCAATCGGACAGCCGTTTGCGCCGATTTTGCTCAATATTCTTGTAACGAGCGTTTGCGATATGCGCTGCACTCATTGTTTTTTCACGGACGAACTCGATGACCGACCGCGCAAAAAGCTGCAGATGAAAACCGGCGAAATCGAGAAAATTTCCGAAACTTTGGGCGGAAATCTCGGTGTTTTGATTCTCGCCGGCGGCGAACCGTTCACGCGCAAGGATTTACCGGAAATCTGCAACTCTTTTTACCGCAACAATAAGCTCGATTCGGTTTATATAATGTCGAACGGGCAAATCCATCCGCGAATTTTTCCAGACGTAACGAGAATTTTGCAGGAAAATCCGAATCTGAATGTAACAATCGCGCTCGGCATCGACGGAATGAAGGACGCGCACGAAAAAATTCGCCGCAAAGAAGGTTCGTGGGACAAGGCGATTCACACGGCGCGCACCTTGAAGGAAATGAAAAAAGATTTTCCGAATCTCGACGTTCAGACCTGCACCTGCGTCATGCGCTCGAACGAAGACACGATTTTCGATTGGTATGACTTTCTAAAACACGATTTGAAGCCGGACAAGGTGAATATCAACTACATTCGTCCGCCGTCAGCCGACCCGACAGAACTCGATTTCGACCACAATCGCTACGCGCAGTTGTCGCAGATGATTTTGGACGATACGAAAAACGCGGCGATAAAAAACAATTACGGCGGCGACGCCGGATTTTTTAAGGCGGCAATTGACCTTTATATGCACGACCTTATCGCCAAAACAAAGGAAACCGGCGAGCCGCAAATGACGTGCTATGCGGGAACGGCGGGCGCGGTCATCTTCGACGAAGGCACGATTTCGTCGTGTGAAAACCTGGAAGCAACAGGAAACCTGCGTGATTTCGACTGGGACTTTAAAGCCGCCTGGAATTCGCCCGCGATGATTGCGCGCCGCAAAAAAGCTAAAGACGGCTGTTTCTGCACGCACGAATCGAATTCTTATTATCCGAGTTTACCGTTTAATCCGAAGCATTTGATTCAAATCAAACGACTCGAAAAGCAGATGAAAAAGGCGAGCAAAGAGATGATTAGTCAACAGCCGAAAAATGAAGGAATTGCTGTTAAAGTCTAATTTAGAAAAGCCGGTTTAGTTGAAAACAGGAGCAGTAAGCATTTATAAAATCTTACTGCTCATTTTATAAACAATGCCCCAAAGCACACCGAAAATTTTAATCATCTCGTCGGACACCGGCGGCGGTCATCGTTCGGCGGCGCAGGCTTTGAGCGAAGGTTTGTATAAATTTTGGGAAGGGAAATCGATTGCCGTCCGCGTTATTAAAGCCGCCGAAGAATCTCATCATCTGACCGGAAAGCTGGTCAATGTTTATAATTGGATTTTGCGCAATCGCCAGCACTGGATGAAATACGTTTATTGGACGATAAACCGTTTTCGCCCGGAAACGCGCGAATTTTTTCATCGCCGCTGTATCGGCTACGTCAGAGAACAATTTGAAAAATGGTGTCCGCACATCGTCGTCAGCGTTCACCCGATGACGCAGCATATTTTCGCCAGAATCTTGAAGGAATTAAATTTGTCCGAACAAATTCCGCTCGTTACGGTCGTAACCGACCCGTGTTACGGATTCTGGAAAGGCTGGGCGTGCAACGACGTTTCGCTTTATTTAGTAGCAAATGAAGACGCGCAGAGACAGTTAATCGATTACGGAATCGCGCCGGAACGAATAAAAATTTCGGGGATGCCGATTAACGCTAAATTTTGCGAAGTAACCGAAAAAGACGCGCAAGCCGCCAGAGAAGCGCTCGGTTTAGACCCGAATAAATTTACGGTTTTCGTCAACGCCGGCTGGGTTGGCGGCGGCAACATTCCGCAGATTTTTCGTGAACTGGTACGCGGCGAGCTGGACGTTCAGGCGATTTTTCTCGCCGGAAAAAATGAAGCATTGCGTCTTGAAGCCGAGAATCTGGCGAAAACGGCGAAGTTTCCCGTTAAAGTTATCGGTTATTCGGACGAGATTGAAAAACTGATGCACTCGGCGAACGTGATGATTTCAAAGCTCGGCGGTTTGACTACTTATGAAGCGATTGCGTGTCATCTGCCGATTATCGCCGACGCAACGACGAAGCCGATGCCGCAGGAAGCCGGGACGGTTAATTTAATCGCCAAAGGCGGCGCGGGAATTCTTCTCAAAAAAGCGAGCGATATTGTGCCGACGATTCAGAGTCTGCTCGGAAATTCAAAAAAATACAGCCAGATGAAAGCCGCGACGATTGATTTATCGAATCCCGATTCGACGAAAAAGATTATCGAGGAAATATTCGCGCTTCTTCCGCCTCAGACGCGGGTTAAAAAACAAATTCTGCCCGCCGCCGTCTAAAAATAATTTTTATTTGCCGCAGAAAATGGAAACCTCGATTTTCGCTGTTTTGCCTTTTTCCGTTCAATTGCCTAAACTCTCTTTTTCGAGTCTTTAACTGGAGAAATAATTTGTGAGTCTTTTACTGGAAGGGAAAAACGCTTTTGTTTCGGGCGGAACACGCGGAATCGGCGCGGCGATTTGCGAAGTTTTCGCCCGTGAAGGCGCGAACGTCGCTTTTAATTACCATTCGAGCGACGATTTAGCCGAAGAAGTCAAAGCTAAAATCGAAGCGCACGGCAGGCGAGCGTTATCTTACAAAGTTTCAGTTACAGACCGCGTGGGAATGAAGCGCGTCGCCCGCGAGATTTTCGACCAGTGGGGCGCGACGAATGTTTTAGTCAACAACGCTGCCGTCAACAAGCCGGACAATTTTGCGACGACGACCGATAAAAGCTGGGATTGGGTTTGCGACACGAATGTCGGCAGCCTTTTCGCCGTTACAAAACCTTTTTATAAGCAGATGATTCGGGCGCGTGCCGGTTCGATTTTGAATATTACGAGCGTCGGCGCGATTCGTTCTCTGCCGACATCGGTTCATTACGCAACTTCAAAAGCGGCAATGATTGGATTTACAAAATGCCTTTCGCGTGAAGCCGCTAATTTCGGAATCAGCGTCAACGCCATTGCCGCCGGAATTTTCGACACTGATTTGGGAAATACTTTGCCGCAGAGACTTCTTCAAATGCACGATTTCTGGGTGTCGAAAGGACGCACGGGAAAACCGTCGGAACTCGCCGAATACGCCGCTTTTATGACGAGCGACCGCAACAGCTTTATGAACGGCGAAATCGTTATCGTTGACGGCGGCGCCGTAACTTAAAAATGAAATGTGATTTGTTTTAATCGAAAAAGCCCGACGGAAAACCCGCCGGGCTTTTTCGATTTTGTCGTTTAAGATTATTTCTATTTTACGCCTTTCCATTCCGCGACGCGTTTTTCTAATTCGCTTGTGTTGGCTTTCGGATTGGCGGCTTTGGCAACTATAATCGCGCGTTCCGCCGTTGTGATTGCTTCGGCTTTTCTGCCGGCTGCGGCTAAAAGGTTTGCTTTTACGCCGAGCGCGTTTGCGGTTTCTTTGGTTTTGAGCGACGCGTCGAGCCAGCCGATTGCCTCATTATAATTTGCCGTCATTTTCTGCCCGTAAATGTAATTTGCCGCATCAATCGGCGTTTTGGAATCGCCCGCCTTTAAATTTTTCACCTGTCCGCGAATATCTTCGAGAACTCTCGCGTTCATATCGCCGACATCAATCGTGAACGGAACGCGAAGTTTTTCCCATCGCACGGCGACTTCGGCGCTTGTCGGCTTAATATTTTCAAAACCGAGCGACATCGTTTCCTGCGATTCGGCGACAATTTGCGGTTTTGCCGTTACGCGCAGCTGGTCGTTTTCGGGTTTGTATGTAAAACTGCCCCACGCGTCGTTGACTTTGTTGAAGATAATCGTCCACTCGTCTTTGTTCGGAATCGTGTGCAGACCGTATTTTCCGGCGGGCAGCGTTTGACCGTTTATTTTCAAATCGTGATTGGTTTCAAACGTCGTATTTTCGTTCGCGCCCGTGCGCCAGACTTCGTTGTAGGGAACGATTTTCCCCCAAACCTCGCGCCCTTTCGTATTCGGACGATGATAAACGAGCGCGACGCGCGTGTCGCCGACTGTCTGCGCGACTTCGGCGCGCTGCGAATCGCGCGGCAGATTAAGCTGCGCCGAGGCGCTGAAGCTCAAACACAAAATAGCAATCAAAATCAAATTTATTTTTTTCATATTTTTACCGTGTCTGTTCTAATTTCCGTTTCGCCTTTTCGACGAATTTTTTCATCATTCCGGCAACTTCCCACTGCATTCCTTTGCTGACGTTCGCCTCGCCGGCAAGCCCGGCGAGCAGGTGAAGCTCTTTGGCTCTGGCGCGGCGAAGCTCGACTTTCTGCGAAAACCGGACGAGCGTCGCCGCCGGATTTTTTTCGACGAAATCCGCCGCGTAACGAAGAAAATTTGCGGTCTCGCCCCGTCGCGGAATCCACTCGATGCGCTCGTCGCTCGACTCGCTCAACTCGACGTTAAAAGCCTGCCGCATCGCGCCGACAAGCGGAATATCGGCTCGAATAATCCAGCGCATCGTGCCGTCGGCGTTCTGCGCGATGCTCTCGACGTTCGGCATCAGCTCGATGAAATTTCTGATGTCGGAAAAAAAATCGCGCACACGTTTCGCGGATGTTTTTACTTCAAACTTGTCGCTGTAATCGGTGTGAATGGTGAACATAAAATTAGGTGTCAGGTGTCAGGTGTCAGGAAATAGGGAAAAGCGGATAAAACCATTAATGATTTTCTGAAATCTATTTCCTGACACCTGACGCCTAATCAAAAAGTTCCGTTAAATAAAATCGAATTAAAAAACGGGCGCGTCGCCGTGCGGAAGATGCCGCGAAAGAACGGTTCTTCGGCGAATAAAATGACGTGTCCGCCGCCCGTCGGCTCGTCAATCAGATAACTTGTGCCTTTGAGAAGTTTTTCGGTGTTGCCTTCCCAGACGAAACCGGAAATGGTCAGCGGGTTTTTCGGCTTTTGTTCAAATAATAAGGCGTTTGTGCCGTCTTTTGAAATACGGAAAAAATAACCGGATGAGAGCAGAACCGGCAGATTGTCGTCTTCGATGCCGTAAGTCAGATATGTCGTGCGGTCAACGGCGGCGCGCATAATCGCGCCCGGAATCGCTTCGGGAACAGTTCCGGCGTTTGCCGAGGGCGAGGCAATCGGCGGCAGAACCGGCGACGCGCCGTCGGCTTTGTCAAATTTTAATTCCTGCGCGGCGTTCGATTCGGTTTCCGTCCGTTGCGGTTTTAATTTCGATTTTGCTTTTTCCGGCGTCGATGCCGGGCGCGTTTCGGCTTCCTTTCGCCTGTCGCCGTCTTCGCCGTCGGCGGTTTTTCCTTTTTCTTCGTCATCGTCGCTGCCGACGAGTTTCGAGGAAGTCAGCCCGACATCTTTGAGCGCGGCAAAAACCGACGCGCCTTTGACCGTGATTAAAGTTCCGCCGCCGTTAATCCATTGTTTGAGCGATGCGACGCCGCCCGCGCCGAGCGCGCCGAAATAACGACTCGCCGCGCCGTTCGGCATAATCAAAACCGTGTAATTTTTCAGCGCGCCGCCTTTGACGTTGTTTATCGTCAGCGACGTAAAATCAACTTTATAACGGTCGAGCGTCCACCAAATCGAGCCGTAGCTCGTCTGGTCAACCGCTTCGTCGGCGACCATCGCAATCTTTGGCGCTTGCAGGGAAACGACGTTTTCGCTGCCGACATTCGTGTCGCCTTCGTCGGTATAGCCGGAATTAACCGCGAAAACATTGACGCCCAGCTCTTTTGCCAGCCTATTTATCGCTTCGTGAACGGTTTCGGGATTTCTCGTAACGCGGACGACAAACGTTCCGCGATTATAGTTTCTGCCGCCCCCCGTTAAAGTTTTCGCGGCGACGGCGACGCGGAAGCCTTCTTTTAATAATCGCAACGCGAGCGCGCCCGCCGCGTCGGTTTGATACGGGATAATGTAAGCGACTTGGGCGCGTCCCGAAACGCTGCCCGTTTTTGCCGCTTCGAGATATTCGCTTGTAACGACGGTTGAATTTACAGCAGGCGCGTCTTCCGTCCAGAACGCATCGACGCCGAACGCGAGCGGCAGATTCCAGGCGGTGATGTCGTAAAAACCGTATTCTTCCTTCTGCGCCGAAGAACCGCGCCGCTCGTTGCGCCGGAAACGCGTTAAATTATCTTTGACGAAAGCGGCGTCCTGCGGCGTGTCCTGTTCGAGCAGAGCTTTAATAATTCGTTTCTGCGGCTGGTTTAAGTCAATTATATAAGCACCTGCCGGAAATGTTTGTGAAACTTTCGGCGCGTCGCTTTGAGAATAACCGTGCGCGGTTTGAGAAGAAAAAGAAGCGTTGGCGGCTTTGACTTCGATTTTCGCGCGGAGCAGAATTTCAATCAATTCAGCCGTTTTCACCGTGTCTTTCGACGGGTCGATGACGATGCGCTTTAATTTCTCGCGTGCCGTGTCTTCCATCGCCGTGCGGCGGAAATCGTAAAAATCCTGAAGCCGGGCGGCGCGATTGGCGGCGAGCGTTTCAAGCGTCGTCAAAGACGCGACGTAATGTTTGGCGATTGCCGAGCGCAGGGTAACAATCGTTCCGTCGTCCCGTGTCCAGCGCAAGCCTTTGAAGCCGCCGCCGTCGGTTTCATACGTCATCCCGATTGCGCCGTTGAGCGCCGGAAACGAATCCCAGTAACCCGGATAAAACAAATCGAAAATATCGCGCACGTAATAATCCCATCTGTTGCGGTCAAAGGCGTTAGCGTTGGCGCGCCCGAACGTGTCGAGCCATCGACTGGTTTGCGGCTGCGGCAGATTCGGATTTATCGGCAGCGCGGCGGGCGGAAAAAAGAATTGCGACGGCTGACCGTGATGGTCAACGACGACCTGCGGATTCCATTCAAAAAACGCTTTTTGCAGATTGCGCGTTTCGACCTGCGTCGCCGCGATATTGTCGCGGTTCAAATCAAACCGGAAATGATTGAATCTGCCGGTAATCGTCCACGGCTCGCGGTGTTCGAGCGCGTTGCGGTCGGCGTTGCCCGTCGCCACCGAGTTATACCAGGTAACGAATCTTTCGTGTCCGTCAGGATTTTCGCCGGGAATAATCAGCGTTACGTTATTTTTTAAAATGTCTAAAGTCGCCGGTTCATTCGATGCGGCGAGCTGATAAACAACTTGCATCATCGCCTCAAACGACGCCGATTCGTTGCCGTGAATCGTGTAAGCCATCCACGCAATCGCCGGATTCGTCTGTGCGATTTGGTTGGCTTCGGTTAAATTGGTTTTTCTCGAATCGGTCAGTTTTGCGTTGTTCGCTTTTATTTCGTCGAGCCTTGCGATATTTTCCGGCGACGAAATCGCAATAATATGCTGCATTCTATGTTCGTTCGTCTCGCCGATGTCAAAAATCTTTACGCGGTCGGACGCGCTCTTTGCAATCGCATTGATAACCGTTTCCATCTGCGCGTAATTGGTGTGAAAATCGCCGACATCGTAACGCAGAATGCTCTGCGGGCGCGGAACTTCGGCGCGATACGCGCCGCGCGTGTAGAAGTCGAATTTTTCTTCCGTTTGTGAAAAGGTGTTTGGAACAAATGCGGCGCAGAGAAGCGCGAAAAACAAAAGACTCTTTAGTTTCATTTAAGTAAAATTATCCGGCACTTTCGGGTTTGAATTTTGCAGAACTTATCAATGATATTAAACTGTCGGAGCGCAAACGCACAAAGCAAATGAATGATTTTCAAGAAAATATGTGTCCGAAATGTCATTATCCGCGAATGAAATCGTGGCGGGAGTTAACAAGTGAGCAGAAATTTCTAGTCGAACGGCTGCCGAAAAGCGCCGAATTTTCCCGCGAAGAACGAAAAAAGCACCGCTTTTGCGAGCGATGCTGGTTTGAAGAAACGAATCCTCCAACCGAAATTGTTTAGAAAATTTTTAATTTGCAAAGTGAAAAGGTGAAAAACTTTGGGGAATATTGCCGCGCCGCTTTTTCACCTTTCCGCCTTCTCTACCCTTATCGCTTTACTACGGCTGGAGTTTGACGCCGAAGTCGAAAAACTTCGCGCCGACTGCCGAGCCGGTGTTTGAACCGCCGGAATTGATTAGATAAAATCCGTATTCGCCGTTTTTCAAAGCCGTTTTCGGCGTAACTTTGAAAATGCCGCTGCCCAAATCCTGAGCGTCGAACGGCATTACATATTCGTCCGAAAGTCCGCCTTTCGCGCCGAAGGCGTTTCCTTTAGCGATGGTAACTTCGCGGTTGTCGCTTCTGACGTTGAAGCGAATGAGCGTAAATTCATTTGTCGTTGAAGGAACTCCGCTCGACGTGTTTAATCCGCCGCTTTTGTTATCGAGGTAGAAATAAAAAACCGGCGTCGTTTCCTGAATCTGCAGCTTGGCGGTCGTTCCCGGCAGGTTGGCTTTCGTCTTTACTTTGCCGATTCCGTAAGTCAGCGAAGATGTAAATAATCCGCCCGTGCGGTTTTGCGCCGAGACGTTCGGGGCAAGCTGCGTCATTTTTCTGACGCCATTTTTTTCTTCGTATAAATACAAGCCGAAACCGTGCGGAGTGTTCGGGTCGTTCGGGTCGCCGTTATTTGCCGCCGCCGCTGATGCGGTCGCCGCCATCGATCTTCCGCTTTTCGCTTCGAGCATCGCCGTTACAACTTCGTCGCTGATGCCGGCTTTTTTCAGCTTGATTAAAGCGTCGGTCGAGAGGTCGAAATTTGTTTTCGACGTTTTGATTTTATTGACGATAATCGATTTGTTCAGCCCCGCGCCGGAGAGCGTGATTACCTCGTCATTGGTCATCATTTCCTCTTGTCCGAAAGCGCTGGACGCAAAGCAAAACGAAACAGCAAGCATACAAACCATAAAAAAATTGGTCTTCTTCATTTTTATCTCCTTTAATTAAAAGCTTATCAAAGCCGGAAGACGGCTTGATTTATATTGATTTTCCTCAGAATGAGAACAGAATCTTCAACCTACGCATTATAAAGCGATTTTCGATTTAAATTGCAAATAAATTTTGAAATTTTGTGTTATAACGCCGCATTCCGATAGAAAGCGGCTCGAAATGTCGAAAAACGTCAATTAAACCGGCTCAATTCTCTCACCGCAGATAAGCGTTTTTAGCGCGGACAATTAAATTCGGGCGATAGACGCGAACATTTAACGCGTATTTGACGCCGTTTTTTATTTCGCCGCCCGGATAATAGCCCAAACTGTAGGTTTTGCGAAGTTCCTCGGCGATATTGGCAAAAGCGTCGGTTAAATTCGTCGAGGAAGAAACGCGATAGACTCTGCCGCCGGACTGCCCGGACAGTTGCTTTAAAAACTCGTTCGCGCGTTTATAATCTTCTTTCCTTTCTCCGGCGATTGGCGGCGCTTCGATTGTGTAAGGTCGGTCGTCGTCATCGAAAAAAACCTGCGCCGTTTCCTTCCGGTTTCTCTGCACGTCTTCGTAAGTATCGTATTGAATCGGAAAAGCCAGAATATCTTTCCGACTGATGTCGCTTAAAATTTTATCGGGTGAAACGCTGCGGCTTGTCGTATCTACGCCGTCGCTCAAAACGACAACCGCTTTGCGTCCGGCGACGCGGGTTAGTTTTTCATTAATTACCAGATTCAGGGCAGCAAAAAAACTTGTTCCCGAAGCGATTTTCGCCGCTTCGATTGCCAGCTTTAAGACTTTTCGATTGTTCGTCGGCTCGCATAAAACATTCACGCGTTCATCGACCGAAACAATCATTACCCTGTCGTCGGGGCGGAGTTGATTGGTAAATGCGAACGCGGCGTCCTGAATATCCTTGAGTTTAAAGACGCTCGAATAACTCATATCCAAAACGAGCGCGACGGTAAATGGCTGTTCTTCGCCGGAAAAATAAGCGATTTCCTGTTCGACGCCGTTTTCAAAAACCCTGAATTCCTCGCGCTTCAAGCCGGACACGATACGCCCGTCGCGGCTCGATACACGCACAGGAACGACGACTAAATTCGTATCGACGCGAATGGTTTCGCTCTCGTCTTTCGGTTCGTCCGCCGCGTTGATTTTATTTTGAGCGTTTTTGGCTTTCGCTTCCGTTTTATCGAAATCGGCGCTGCTTTCCGAATAAATCGGCGCGCGGCGCGATTGTCCGAATATAAAATTCAGAGCGGACACGATTATAAAAGTGACGGTGAATAATCTTTTCATCTTTTTCGGTAAAAAAATTATACATCTCCCGCCTCGTTTATCAAGAAAAATTATTAGCTGCCCGCCGCCTGCGCGAGTTTTTTAGAAATCGAGCGCGCCAGATTTTCCGCCAGAGAACCCCACGAAGTCGTTTCACCGGCGGCGATAACCGTTCCGCTTTTGTTGTCGTAAATGCGGAAAACGTAGCGGTGCGTGATAATCGAGAGCGGCACGAAACCGATTTCGATATACAAATCGGCGTCCTGTTTGTAGCGCACGATATTCAGGTTCAAACGCCGCCAGTCTGTATTCTTCAACAATTCCTTTTCGAGCGCCTGCCGCGAAGGATTGAGCGTCGATTTCGTAATCGCAATCGTTTTCGCGCCGCGAAAGGCTTCTTTAGCGTCTAAAACAATGTGCGCTTTTGCGTTGCTTTCGACCGACGGCGTTCCGCTTTCGGTGATGTTTTCAATCATTCGATTGTTCGGTTCAAGCGAAACTTTTTCAACCGTTTCGCTCCTTTTATCCATCATCAGCGCGATAACCGCGTCGGCGACGCCCGATTTTTTCAGCTCAATCAAACTTTGCGCCGTCGTCTCGTATCTGCCGTTCGAGTCTTTGATTTTGCGCGCAATCAATTCCTTGCTCAAACCGGCTTTGGTCATCAAAATTATTTCGCCGTTGGTTAAAGTTTCGGTTTGCGCGCAAACGGCGAAAGCGAAGCCGAAGACGAAAAATAAACTTAAAATGTATTTCATAATGTTTAATTTCCGATTTTGAAATCGGGAAGTCTGACAAGGTAATAATATTTCAGTCGTTTTCGCTCCGGTGGTTCGATTGTGATACTTTCTTCGACTGTAACAATCAGCTTTCGAGAATGTTTTCAAAGGCGGCGCGAATGTTGAGACGATGAACGGTTAAATTTTCGAGTAATCCCTGCGGCGAGCTTAATTTCATTCTTTCGGTGATAATTTGCAGAATCGACTTATTACCGGTTGAAAGACGCGTCGAACGCCCGACGATTAAACGCAGATTGTGGTCGAGTTCACTTAAGAATTCGTAGCCGTTCGAGAAGTTTTGAAAGTCTTCTTCGTTCAAAGAATTTTTCGCGCGCAGCTTTTCGAGCGTAAATAAAGTAGAACGATTTTCCGCGTCGTCTGGAACATCGTCGCGCAGCTGTAGAAAGCGCATTGCGAAATACACGTCGAGCATTCCGCCCGCGCCGAATTTTATATCCGTTTCACTGCTTTTCTGAATGCCCGCTTTTTCCTGTTCCAGCCGTTCGCGCACGCGCCGCGTTTCGTTTTTTAATTCGGACGCGTCCGACTCAATCGCTTTCCGGTGAATAATTTTTCGCGCTTCGCCTTCGACCGCTTCGGCTAACTCCAAATCGCCGCCGACGGCGCGGAGCTTGACGTAAGCGAGCCATTCCCAGATTGCCGCGCGCGTTTCCAGATAATTTAAAAAAGCCTTTCTGCCGATTGCGGTCGCACCGTTTTTGCCGTCGGGACGCAGCCGCAAATCGACGCGATAGACGTGTCCGTCGCGCGTCAGGCTCGACAGCGCGGTTACGAAAATTTCGGCGGCGCGGGCGTAGAAGACAGACGCGGAGACGGGCAGACGCGGAGACGCGGAGATTTGGCGCGCCGACAAATTGTTTTTCTCCGTCTCGCCGTCTCGCCGCGTTGCCGCGTCCGCTTCGTCGTCGTAAATTAAAATCAAATCCAAATCCGAATTGTAATCCATTCCGCCGCCGCCGAGTTTTCCCAAACCCAAAACGGCAAAGGAAAAATCTTCGATTTTGACTCGAAAGCGTCTTTCAAGCTCGCGCTTTGTAATAAAAATCGCGGCTTCGACGCTCGCTTCGGCGAGTTTTGTCAGCGCTTTTTTGGCTTCGGCGCGGGTGATTTTTTCAAACGCGTCGAAAACGACGATTTCGAGCAGAAAGCGCGCCCACGATTTTCGCAAAACGGATAGTTCTCCGGCAAAATCGTTTGTCTCGCCGAGTCGAGCCGAAAAAATTTGCCGGTAATCCGTTTCGCCGAAGCCTTTTTTCCGGTCGGGCAAACTTTTAATCAAAGCCGGATTGGTCGCCAGCATTCCGGCAAAATGCGGTGAAACTTCCGCGAGCAGTTCGAGCGTTTTGAAAGCCGCGACGTCAGAATCGATTTCGATATTCGACTTTTCGTGCGATGAAATTATCCGCGGCGGCAGTTCTTTCAAACAATCGATTTCGTGTTCGGTTTGTTTGAAAATGCGCGTGAAAATCCGGCTGACGTTTCCCGTGTGTTTCTCCAGCGCGCGGTTGAAACTCGCCAAATCGCCGAAATTCATTCGTCTTGCCAGCAAAAAGCGCGCTTCCGCCGTTTCGGGAACAATGTATGTTTGCAGTCCGTTTTCCATCTGCTGACGATGTTCGAGACAGCGGAGAAAGGAATAGGCTTCAAAAAGCTCGGTCAAATCCGTTTCGCCGAGCAGCTTTCTGTCCGCCAGACGACTTAAACTTATCAAGGTGTGCGGCGCGCGCAGCCATTGGTCGCGTCCGGCATAAGCCAGTTGCAGCGCCTGGGCGACGAATTCGATTTCGCGGATGCCGCCGCGCCCCAGTTTGACGTTAAAGCCTTTGCCGGAGCTTTTTTCGAGATTGATTTTTTCTTTGGAAAGCCGGACGTTTCGCAGTGCGTTTTCGATTGTCTCGTCAACGGAAAAAACATTTGATTTTACGGCGTCGAAAAATTTCCGGTAAATGCCCGTCTTTCCGGCGCTTGCCCGCGAGCGAATCAAAACCTGGCGTTCCCAGCTCTGCGCCGAGTTTTTATAATAGTTGACGGCTTCGGCGAGAGAAATCGCCAGCGCGCCGGCGCGTCCGTGCGGGCGCAGGCGCAGATCGACGCGATACGCCGCGCCTTCGCCCGCATTTCCGCCGACGATTTTCGTAATAAATTCGGCGAGCTTTATAAAATATTCGCGGTTTGTAACAGCACCGCGAGTGCCTTGACCGCTGGTTGAACCGTTGTTTGAATAAAGAAAAAGCAAATCGATGTCGGAGGCGTAATTGAGTTCTTTCGAGCCGAGCTTTCCTAAAGCGACGATGCAGAACTCAGCCGTTTTAGCGCGTTCTTTTTCGTCGGTTTCGAGCGGCGCGCCGAAACGATTGTCGAGTTCCTGACGCGCGATTCTCAAAGCGTATTCGAGAACGGCGTCCGCCAGATTTGAAATTTCTTCGGTCGTTTCGCTAATCGTTCCGAGGTTGCGAATGTCGCGCAGGTAGATGCGGAGCAGCTCGCGGCGGCGAAAGCGCGCCAGCAGAACATTGGTTTCGACGCCCGAATTCGTCAGCGCGAAACGGGCGAGCGATTCGAGAAGCTCGTCTTTGCCGCGAACTTTGGCGGAAACTCTCTGCCGGTTGAGCCACGAAATATAGTCTGGATTTTGCAGCAGCGTCGTCGCCAGCAGCGGACTGTATGCGGCGACGGTCAAAATGTCGGAGAGCAAGCCTTCGTTCTTTTCGAGCTTTCTGATTTCGGACGGGAATTTTTCCGCAAGCTGTTCATAAAAACGCCTCGCTCCGCCGGCGTCGGACATTTTTTTCGTTAATTTCTCGATTGAATGCATAGATTTATTTCAATACTAAGCGAGCCGTTCGGATTTAATAAATCGAATTTGACTTGCGCGGCAGTTTTATTCTACTTTCAATCTAAAATAATTTCTCGCTTAAAAATTTATCCGATACAAAATACAAAAAATATGAGCAAAGTAGAATCGGCAGATTTAATTCTGAAACTATATGAGACGCGGCGCGAGCCGGTGATGAGAGAAGCGCGCAACTGGATGGGTTCGTTTTTCCCGGAAAGCGCGCAGGACATCGTGCAGGCGGTAATGAATTCGGAAACGTCGGCGTATTACCGGATGGTCGTTACCTATTGGGAAATGGCGGCGGCGTTCGTCAATCACGGCGCGATTGACGAAGAAATGTTTATCGACATCGACGGCGAACATTTTGTTGTCTTTGCCAAAATCGAACCGTTTTTATCCGAATTGAGAGAAATGATGGGCAATCCGAAAATGCTCGCCAATCTCGAAAAGCTCGTGATGCGCCAGCCGAACGCTAAAGAACGTCTTCAAAAATCGCGCGAGACGATGAAGCGCGCGATGGAAGCCAGAAAATAAGTGAAAAGTGAAAAGTGATAAGTGAAAAGTAGAAGCGGAAAAGGAAATCTCTGAATAATTTGCTTTGGTGTTTCACTATTCACTATTCACTATTCGCTATTCATTTTTTATGAAAATTACTTCCGCCGAATTCGTCAAAAGCGCGTTTAACGAAAGTCATTGGACGACCGACGGCTTGCCTGAGATTGCTTTTCTGGGACGCTCGAACGTCGGTAAATCCAGCCTGCTCAACACGTTATTGCAGCGCAAAGGTCTGGCGCGCACCTCAAACACGCCGGGCAGAACGCAGAGCATTAATTATTTCCTGATTAACGAGTCGTTTTATTTTGTCGATTTGCCCGGTTACGGCTACGCGAAAGTTTCAAAGACGATGCGCGCCGACTGGGGAAAAATGGCGGAAGAATATCTGGCAAACCGGCAGGAACTCGCGCTGTCGATACATCTCGTCGATTCGCGCCATCATCCGACCGAGCTTGACCGACAGCTTCACGAATGGCTCGTTTTCCACGAAAAAAATCACGCCGTCATCGCAACCAAAGCCGATAAACTCTCGAATAATAAATTGAAAACAAGTTTGCGGGAAATCGAAACCGTTTTCCCCGAAAGCCTGGTGCTTGCTTACTCGGCGGAAACCGGAAAAGGCAAAGACGCCGTATGGCGCGAAATCGGAAACGCGCTCGAAAAAAAGTGAGGCGCGTGGTTTGATTTATCCGATTGAATAAAGTAATAATTAAACATTCCCATAGAAAACTCACGGTTTTTTGAAAAGCATCGAGCTTATAATTCAATTTCATCCGCGACGGAAATCCATACAAAATTTTTTCCAGAAGAGTTTACTGTTTCAAAACATTTTACAAGGCTTCATTCGTGCCTTTAACTCGATTCTAAACTCCCGGAACTTACCCCAAACAAACGGATAACACAATGGCAACAAAAACAACGCAGACAAGAGCAAAAAGAACGGTCAAAGCCGCGAACAACGAGGACGGCGCGCCCGAAGAACTGCCGGAAGAAACTTCCGAAACAACGATAGCGCCCGTCGATACGGCGTCCGATGTAAAAGCTGAAAGAACCAGCCGCGACGACGGCGACAGCGGCGGCAGCCGAAGCAGTAATAACAACGGCGACGGCAGCAATCGGAGCAGCAGCAATAATAATAACAACAGCGGCGGCAAACACGCGCCGGACGTTGCGGCGACTTTGGATTTAGCCGAATTAAAAGAGAAATCGATTTCCGAATTAACGCAAATCGCCAAGGATATGGGCGTCGAAGGCGCTTCGGGAATGCGAAAGCAGGAAGTTATCTTCAAAGTTCTCGCCGCGCAGACCGAAAAAAGCGGTTTGATATTCAGCGAAGGCGTTCTCGAAACTCTGCCGGACGGCTTCGGTTTTTTGCGCGCTCCCGAATACAACTATCTTCCCGGTCCCGACGATATTTATGTCTCGCCGTCGCAGATTCGCAAATTCGATTTGCGCACCGGCGACACTGTGAGCGGACAAATTCGCCCGCCGAAAGAAGGCGAGCGTTATTTCGCGCTTATCAAAGTCGAAGCGATAAATTTTGAAGCGCCCGAACACAGCCGCGAAAAAGTTTTCTTCGATAATTTAACGCCGCTCTACCCGGACGAACAGCTGACGATGGAAGTTCCGTCGCCCGACAATGTTTCGGCTCGCGTCATCGACCTCGTAACGCCAATCGGCAAAGGACAGCGCGCGCTGATTGTCGCGCCGCCGCGCACCGGAAAAACGATGCTTCTGCAAACGATTGCCAATTCGATTACGGTCAATCACCCGGAAGTTACATTGATTGTTCTGCTTATCGACGAGCGACCCGAAGAAGTTACCGATATGCAGCGCTCGGTCAAAGGCGAAGTCATCTCATCGACGTTCGATGAACCGCCGACGCGCCACGTGCAGGTTGCCGATATGGTTATCGAAAAAGCCAAACGTCTGGTCGAACATAAACGCGATGTCGTGATTCTGCTCGATTCGATTACCAGACTTGCGAGAGCGCATAACGCGGTCGTTCCGCCGTCGGGCAAAATTCTTTCCGGCGGTATCGATTCAAACGCGCTCCAGCGTCCGAAACGCTTTTTCGGCGCGGCTCGAAACATCGAAGAAGGCGGAAGTTTGACGATTATCGCCACCGCTTTGATTGACACAGGCTCGCGTATGGACGACGTTATCTTTGAAGAATTTAAGGGAACGGGCAACAGTGAAATTCATCTCGACAGACGTTTGAGCGAAAAACGTCTGTTCCCGGCAATCGATTTACAGCGTTCTGGAACGCGCAAAGAGGAACTTCTGATAAATAAGGAAGATTTAAACCGCATCTGGGTTATGCGCCGCGTTCTTAATCCGCTCTCGCCGGTTGAGCAGATGGAAGTCGTTCTCGAAAGGTTGAGCAAAACAAAGACGAATTCCGAATTTCTCGCCTCGATGCAAGCTTAGATTTCGTAAATTATAAACAGTAAATCGTGAACGGATGCGAATTCCGTTCACGATTTTTTTACGGTCAAAATCGTTTTTATTTAGATTGCTCACGCAATCTTTGCGGGCAGGATGCTCGCGCTCCGAGGTGAGAAAGTCCTGTTATAATTAAAGATGCGGCTTGAGATTTGACAACCGAAAGCCGATAACTGATAACTGATAACTGAAAATGAGAGTAGCAATTTTATCTGCGGAAGCAGTTCCATATTCAAAAACAGGCGGTTTGGGCGACGTTGCGGGCGCGCTGCCGAAGGCGTTAAAGCAAATCGGCGTCGATTCGGTTTTAATAACGCCGTGTTACCTGCAAACCAGAGGCGAATTCCTGTGGAAAATCGCATTTGACGATTTGTCTTTCGATTGGCGCGGGCGTCCCGTTCGGCTAAAGGTTTTCTACAGCGAAGCGAACGGTTCGCCGACATTTTTAATCGACGCGCCCGAATATTTTCATCGTTCTTCGATTTACGGTTTTCGTGAAGATTACGAGCGTTTCGCGTTTTTCAATCACGCTGCATTGCGATTGCTCGAACGCATCGGAGCCCCGCCGGATATTGTTCACTTGAACGATTGGCACTGCGGTTTTGCGGCGGTCGAAATCGCTTCGAGAAGAAAATGGGACGCTTACTGGCGAAACACGCGCACCGTTTTTTCGATTCACAATCTCGCTTATCAAGGCGTTTTCGGCGCGGAAGAATTGTGGAAGCTCGGTTTCGGCGGCGAATTTGAGAGAAATTCTTTTATGTTTAACGGCGCGGCGTCGGCGCTCAAAGCCGGTTTGAGCGCGTCGGATATGCTTTCGACCGTCTCAAAGCGCTATTCTTATGAGATTCAAACCGCGGAAAACGGTTACGGACTCGACTGGCTTCTTCGGGCGCGTTCGAGCCGTTTAATCGGAATCACGAACGGCGTCGATTACGACGTTTGGAATCCCGAAACCGACCCGGATTTGCCCGCGCATTTCAACGCTTCAGATTTAAGCGGAAAACTCGAATGTAAACGCGCGCTTCTTGAAAATTTCTTTTTGCCCGTAAATCTCGATAAACCCGTTTTCGCCAGCATCACGCGCCTGACCTCGCAAAAAGGATTTGAACTGATTCAGCAAACCGTCGGCGAGATTCTGGCGACGGGCGCGTATTTCGTCGCGCTCGGTTCGGGCGATAAATCTTACGAAGATTTTTTGCAGCGTTTGAGAGATTACGCGCCCAGTCAAGTCGGAATCTACAAAGGCTACAACGAAAATCTGGCGCATTTAATCGAAGCGGGTGCGGACGTGTTTTTGATGCCGTCGCGCTTTGAGCCGTGCGGGTTAAACCAAATGTATTCTTTGCGTTACGGCACGATTCCGATTGTCCGCGCCGTCGGCGGACTCGACGATACGGTTGAGAATTTCGACCGCGTAACCGGGACGGGAAACGGCTTTAAATTCGGAGAATTTCGTGCCGATAAATTTCTGGAAAAGATTTACGAAGCCCTTTTTGCATACAACGAACCGGAAACCTGGCGCAAAATTCAACAAAACGCGATGTCGGTCGATAATTCGTGGCAGAACGCGGCGCGCAAATATGTCGGGCTTTACCGAATGACTGCGGGCGCGTGAAACGTCGACCGGCAGTTTGAAACGCCGTCTAATCCAGATAACTACAATGAGTAAAAAGGCTTTGATTACGGGAATCACCGGGCAGGACGGCAGTTACCTGGCAGAACATCTTCTCGATTCGGGTTATGAAGTTCACGGTCTCGTGCGTCAGGTCGCGCTCGAAGACCCGCGGCGCAGATTCGCGCGAATCAGTCATCTGCTCGATAAAATTACGCTTCATCCGGCGAGTCTGGAAAGCTATCCGAGCATTTTCCACGTTATCGGCAGGCATAAATTCGACGAATGTTATCATCTGGCGGCGCAGAGTTTCGTCGCCGAAAGTTTTGCCGACGGTTTTTCGACAATGAATACCAACATCAACGGTACGCATTATATGCTGGCGGCAATTCGGGAACTGCATCCCGAATGCCGTTTTTACTTTGCCGGAACGAGCGAGATGTTCGGTCGGGTCAAAGAGACGCCGCAGAATGAAACCACGCCTTTTCACCCGCGCAGTCCTTACGGCATCAGCAAAGTCGCCGGTTTTGAACTGACGAGAAATTACCGCGAAGCGTATAATATGTTTTGCTGCAGCGGACTGCTTTTTAATCACGAAGGACCGAGACGCGGGTTTGAATTCGTTACGCGCAAAATCACGAGCGCCGTCGCCCGCATTAAATTAGGAATCGACACGGAACTGCGTTTAGGAAACCTCGAAGCTAGACGGGACTGGGGACACGCCGCCGATTACGTGCGGGCGATGCACACGATGCTTCAGCAGTCTGAACCCGACGACTTCGTGGTCGCAACCGGAGAAACACATTCGGTGCGGGACTTCTGCGAACTGGCTTTTGATGAAGCGGCTCTCGATTACCGGAAATACGTCGTTGTCGATGAAAAACATTATCGTCCCGCCGAAGCCGACGTGCTGGTCGGCAATCCGGCTAAAGCCCGGCGCGTTCTCGGCTGGCAGCCTGAATATACGTTTTCCGAACTGGTAAAAGAGATGGTTGCGAATGATTTAAGACTGACGGCGGCGCAGGCTGGAAATTGACGGCAGCCGAAAATATAAGCCGTTCGATTTGTCTGCGATACGCCCGTCGAAGTTATTATCTATGAAGCCGAAGATTGTCTACGTCGAAAGAAAGTTTTGGGAATACGTGAGTCTCGAAAAGGTTTTCGCGCAGGTTGAAAAAAATATCTCGAAAGAAAAGTTTGAAACTCTGTTCGTGCAGGTGCCGTATCTCAGCACTTTGAGCGGAGTGGTCAAAAACCTTATTTTTTTCAGGAAACCCGAAGCCGATATTTACCACATAACGGGTCATATCCACTTTATGGCTTTGATACTGCCGACGAAAAAGACCGTTTTAACTATTCCCGACACGACGATTCTGCAAACCCGGAAAGGCTTGCGGCGGTTCGTTATAAAAAAATTGTTTTTCGATTTGCCCGTCAGGAAATTAAAATATATAACCGCTATATCGGAGGCGACGAAAAGTGAGATTATTAAGCACGTCAACTGTGAAGCGGAAAAAATTCGCGTCATCGAGATTCCGCTGCACGAGAATTTATATTCAGAGATTGGCAAAACGTTTAATTCCGAATGTCCGACGATTCTGCAGATTGGAACTGCACCGCACAAAAACGTCGTAAATTTAGCGAAAGCCTTGAAAGGAATAAAGTGCCGGCTCAGAATTATCGGAAAGCTCGACGAGCATTTATTAAATGAATTACAGGCAAATCAAATTGAATTTACAAACGAATTTGATTTGGCGGAAGAGGAAATAGTATTTGAATACCGAAAAGCGGATTTGGTCGCCTTTTGTTCGACAACCGAAGGTTTCGGCTTGCCGATAATCGAAGCGCAGGCGATGCGCGCCCCCGTCGTTACCAGCGACAGAGAACCGATGAAGGGCGTCGCGGGCAACGGCGCTTATCTGGTTGACCCGAATGATTTTTTGAGTATCAGAGCGGGAATCAGGCGAGTAATTGACGACGAAAAATTAAGGGAAAAACTAATAGAAAGCGGCTTGAAAAACATCGAGCGTTTTCATAGCGAAACGATTGCCGCTAAGTATGAAGCTCTATACGATGAAATACTTTTGCATTAAAATTTAGAATGTCGGATTTTTTAATATGATTATCGTGATTATCGGCGCTCAATGGGGCGACGAAGGAAAGGGAAAAATCGTCGATTTGCTGGCAGACCGCTTCGACATCGTAGCGCGTTATCAGGGCGGACACAATGCCGGACATTCGGTTTATGTCGGCGAAAAAGCGTTTGTGCTGCGGCTTTTGCCGTCGGGAATTATTCACGAAGACACGACCTGTGTTCTCGGCAGCGGAATGGTCATCGACCCGAAAGCGTTTTTCGAGGAAGTTGACCAGATGCGCCTCCAGGGAATTTCAATTACGCCCGAACGCCTGAAAGTTTCAAGCAGAGCGCATCTCATAATGCCGTATCACCGTGCTTTAGACCATACTTCCGAAGAACGTCTCGGCAACGAAAAAATCGGCACGACGCTTCGCGGAATCGGTCCCGCGTATGAAGACAAAGCCGGACGGCGCGGCATAAGAGTTTCCGACGCGCTCGTTCCCGAACTTCTCAAATCGAGAATCGAAAGAAATCTCGCCGAAGCAAACCGCGTCATTGTTTTATACGGACGCGAGCCGCTGCGCTCCGGTGAGATTTTTGAAGAAATTTCCGCGCTCGCCGAACGCCTGCGCCCGTTCGTCTGCGAAACGACGCATTTTTTCGCCGAAGCTGAAAAACAAAATAAAAAAATCCTGCTCGAAGGCGCGCAGGCGACACTTTTGGACGTTGACCACGGAACTTACCCGTATGTTACGTCGTCGAACCCGACGGCGGGCGGCGCGTCGGTCGGCGCAGGCATTCCACCGCACCACATTTCCGGTGTTCTCGGCATCGTCAGAACGTATATGACGCGCGTCGGCGAAGGTCCGTTTCCGACTGAAATGCTTGATGACGAAGAAGATATGGCGAATCTAATCAGGCAGCGCGGCAATGAATACGGCTCGGTTACGAAACGCCCCAGACGCTGCGGTTGGTTCGACGCCGTGGCGACGAAATACGCCGCCGAACTCAACGGCTTCAATTCGCTGGCGCTGACAAAACTCGACGTTCTCGACGCGCTCGAAGAAATTAAAGTGTGTGTCGGGTACGAAATCGACGGCGAAAAAATCGAAACGTTTCCGGCAGTTTCCCAGGACTTGGAAAAAATCAAACCGATTTACGAAACTTTAGAAGGCTGGAAATCGGAAACCGTCGGCATTACGAAAGTCGAAGATTTACCCCGAAACGCCCGCCGTTACGTTGATTTTCTATCCGAATCAATCGGCGTCGAAATCGGTCTAATATCAACCGGACCCGAACGCGACCAAACGATTATTCTGCCCGATTCAGTAATGGAAAGCTGGTTCAAATAAAAAAATGCTTTGCTCGCTTGCTTTTCCGCAAAAGCATAATTAAAATCTAAAGTTTCGCGCGGCTTACATTTAAAGCCGCCGCCGTTTTTTCCAAAGTGTGGTCCGATAGCTCAGTCGGTAGAGCAAATGGCTTTTAACCATTGGGTCGAAGGTTCGAGTCCTTCTCGGATCACCATTTTAACTTTAGCAAAGTAAAGAACTTAGAGATGTGTAAAAAGCATCTCTTTTCTTTTTGTTCTCTCAATACTGCAATCAATAGTGCTTTGAACCCAAAACTAAGAACTAGATGAGCAATAATGCTTTTCTAGTTCAATTTAAGGACTTTCTCATTTTTGCAGAAGCCCGCACAGTATGTAAGGCGCGATGATAAAGAAGGAGAAACACTCACTGACGTGCGTGTTTCCGCATTTTGAGAAAGTCCGATAAATCTTAAACTTATTTGATAATTTATAAACAGTAAGGCTAAAAATTTCGCCGGACTTTAATAGACGATTTCCATAATTTCGAATGTCCTATCTCCTTTTGCAAGTTTTAAGATTGCTTTTTCACCAATTTCCTTGCCCATCAATGTTTTGGCAATCGGGGAAATAAATGAGATTTTTCCTTTAGAAACATCGGCTTCATCTACGCCTACAATTTGGTATTGCTGTAGCTTTGTTTCATTATCTATCTTCAGTGTTACCGATGCGCCGAACCATATTTCGTCCTGTGATTGTTTGTTTAAATCTACTATTTTCGCAGTAAGAATTCTTTCATTCAACAACTGCAATTTTGCGTTTATATGATTCAAAGCAACTCGTCTTTCATTTTCATTTGTAATGTCCAGATCGTCTCTGTCATTGATGAGCATCTGTTTTTCGTCTAAAAGTTCATCCATACCGACTTGAGTAACGTAGTTGGTTGCACCATCGGGCAAGTAAGCTCTCGGCGTTAAAATAGGAATTTCTTCCTGATCGCCTTCTTTAACAAATCCTCTGCTCATTATTTACTCAATTTTTATCGTTATAAATTTCTACTTGATGTCCGGTTCGAGTTTCGCAATTACCGGATGAACACGCCACCAGAAGCCGCTTTCTGTTCCTGCAAGTTAGCCCGCAACAATTAAAATCGTAATTTCTAATAATATTGTTACCATTCATTTGGCGGATTTTACTGCCTGAAGCTGCGGTTTAGTCTGTGCTTGTTTCAGATATGCTCCGACCGGCACTTCCGGGTAGATTTCGCTGTATTTTTGAACCTGCGTCGCCCCGACCCTTCGGTTAATGTGTTCACGACTCAGCTCGTCGGCGGAAAAGACGCCGGAGGCAGCCAGCAATTCGATAAAACTTTCAATCGTCGCTTCGTGAAGGTTAGCGACTCTTTGAGCCTTGTCTTCGACGACCAATCCTTTCATCAATCCTTCATTCTGCGTCGCAACGCCGGTCGGACAAGTGTTTTTATGGCACTGCAATGCCTGAATGCAGCCGGTCGCCAGCATCATCGCCCTGGCGATGTTGACCATATCAGCGCCAATCGCAATCAGCCTCGCGATGTGATAGCCGTTGAACGCTTTGCCCGAAGCGATGACCTTGATGTCCTTTTTCAAATCGTAGCCGTTCAAGGTATCGACCGCAAACGCCAGCCCGTCTCTTAGAGGCATTCCGATAGAATCGGCAAACTCAATCGGCGCCGCGCCCGTTCCGCCTTCGCCGCCGTCGATGGCGATAAAATCCGGCTTGATTCCCGTCGTTATCATCGCTTCGCAAATCTCCGCGAATTCCGATTTTTTTCCGATGCAGATTTTAAAACCGACAGGTTTGCCGCCGGATAAATCTCTCAGTTGTTTGACGAAGCGCATCAATCCTTCCGCGCTGTTAAAAGCCGAGTGAGCGGGCGGCGAGTTGACGGTCGTATGCGGCTTGACGTGGCGAATGGCGGCGATTTCCTCGGTGTTTTTCGCCGCCGGCAGAATTCCTCCGTGTCCGGGTTTCGCGCCCTGCGAAAGTTTTATTTCGATCATTTTCACGCTGTCGAGCGCGGCTTTTTGTTGAAACAGTTCTGGGCTGAATCCGCCGTTTTCCGTCCGGCAGCCGAAATAACCCGTGCCGATTTGCCATATCAAATCGCCGCCGTGCTGCAAATGATACGGGCTGATTCCGCCTTCTCCGGTGTTTTGCGCGAAGTTTCCCATTTTCGCGCCTTTGTTCATCGCCAAGACGGCATTTTTGCTCAAAGACCCGAAGCTCATTCCCGAAATGTTTAATCTGCTTGCCGGATACGGTTTCGCGCAGTCTCGTCCGCCGACCAAAACTCGCTGTTCCTGCTCCAGATCAGCCGGATTCGCGGCATAAATGGAATGATCTATCCATTCATAACCGGGATGATAAACGTCCCACTGCGTTCCGAACGGGCTGGTGGAGTTCTCCTTTTTCGCCCGCTGATAAATCACCGAACGAAACAAACGGTTAATCGGTCTGCCCTCGGTGTCCGTTTCGACAAAATACTGCATTATTTCGGGGCGAACCTTCTCCAGCATATACCGAAAATTTCCGATAATCGGAAAGTTCCGGCGAATAGTCTGTTTCTTTTGAATTATATCGAGCAAACCGACAAAAACTACCGGCGCGACGAAGATAAAACCCAGGAAAAAATACGAATTGATTAAACCGAGCAGCAGAATTGACGCAATTATTACAATCGATGATGTTATAAAAATTTGTCTGACGTTCATTTTTATATTTTTATATTACGGCGGGCTTAACGCCGTTTTGTTACTCCCAAGTAATGAGTTTAAAAGTTATCCCCGTCCATTTAAAGCGTGATAACACTCGTCAAATTTAAGTGTTATCACGCTTATTTTACGAGCCGCTCAATTTATGCGCGAAGAGTTGAAAGCCGAACGCGAGGCGCGTTTGCGGCTCGCGGCTGAATAAGAAAACTACCGCCGCCGCACGAAAAGAGATGATTTCCTGATTGATTCGATGCCGATTATGCCGGCAAAAAAAGGCGCTCGATCCAAAAGGGCGCGAGCTGCGCCGGAAATTGCCAAAACAGGCTTTTCGGCAGCCGATTGAAAATTTCTTTAAGTGATTGATTGATAAAACTGATATTCAAAGAGCCGGTCAGATTCGGTCAACCGAAGGCTTAATCATACATTGCCCCGGCAAACTGACATTTGCTTTTACTAAATTTCTACTATCGGTTCCCATAAAATACAAATGCCGATTATCGAACGGCGAGCGGCGCGGTAAATTCGACAAAATCTTCATCGCTTTTATCAGCGGGTTTGACCGTGCCGCTCGTCTGAATATCGCGCCAGCGCAAACGCCCGTTCGCGCCGTAAAGCATAAATTTAACTTGATTTTTCGAGCGTTCGACGCTGACTTCCAAAAAACTTTGGAAAAAAGGCGAGCGGTTGAAATCAAACGCGCCCGACACCATTTCTTCGTCGAACGGATAACCGCGAAACCATTTGAGCCACCAGTAAAACGGCATTTTCCAGAACGGCGCTTCCGACTGAATTTTCTTTGTTAATTCGTCGGTGCGCGGATAAAATGCGTAATCGTTTGTCGCCGGATTGTCGGGAAAACCGAGCGACGTGCCGATGCTCAAATACGCGCCGCCGCCGCCGTTGACGAAACTGAGCAGTTCCTTTTTTCCGTCCGCGCCTTGCGATTTTATTCGGTAAAACTCAAAATCGTGCGTGTCGCCCGCCATCACCGCATCAACATTATAACGCTGCAAAATACGATAAATTTCATCGAAATTTTTATCGTCCTTCGCCATATATTCGCCGCCGACGTAGAACGGATGACCGATCACGACGAGTTTAAAGTTGTTTCCCGCCCGCGTCAGAGCGGCTTCGAGCCACGCTTTTTCCTTGTCGTCAATCGAGCGCAAAATTCCCGTATCAACAGCGATTAAAGAAAATCCCGCCGTCTGCATTTCAAAAAATGGCGCGCGCTGCAAACCGTTGTTGATATTGTAATAAGAACGCAGACGTTCGGCTTCCGCCGTAATTTCGTCGAATCGCTTGTCGGTCGTGACAACATCGGTTTTCAAATCCTCGGCGAGCCGCGAACGCAGCGAAATCTGCGCTGCATCGTAATTCAAAAAATTCGCGTTAAACGCTTCGTCGGCATCGAACCAGTCGTGATTGCCCGGAATCGCGTAAAACGGTTTTTCAAAGCCCATAAACGGCAGATAAAAATTCGTTTCGTAATCCTTCATCTTGCCGTCGGGA
>JBBPXZ010000029.1:0-31099 GCA_038200355.1 Pyrinomonadales bacterium
AAGTTTTTTACTGATTACCTTTTTTTGAACGCGCCGCTCATAAAATGTTGTTTAGTGGCTGCGATGGGTTTATAATTGTTTTGCTGCCGGATAATCCGTCAGCAAAAGTTATGACAAGTTAAGGGAGGACTTTTATTATGGCAGACGAAAATAAATGCAGACACGAAATCTGTATGTGTCCGAAGGCAAAGGACTCGGATTACTGCGGCGATTACTGTGCAAATGCCGAAAAAACTGATATGACGGAAATTGCCTGTAACTGTAATCATCCGAATTGTTCCTGAAGTTTAAAATTAAAACTGTAAAAAGCCGCGTTACTTAAAAGTAACGCGGCTTTTTGCTCTTGAAATAATTGTAAAACTGAACGGGAACATCAGAAACTTACTGCGGAAGTAACCGGCGAGCCGAGAGAGAGACGTAGCTTTTGTAAGCCGCGCCGAAGCTGTGATTTGACCGTTCCGAGCGGCAATCCGACGGTCTTTGCAATTTCGCTGTGCGTCATTCCGCTGTAGACCGCCATTTGCAGAATTTGCTTTTCGTGTAAGTTGAGCTTTTCCAGCGCCTCGACGACAAATTTCATTTCGACCCGCATTTGCAGTTTCCTATGGGCGTCGCTTGCCTGATTTGCCAGCGCGGTTTCAAAGAAAGCTGTCCGGGGCTGACTGTTGGATTTGCGGATGCGGTCAATCAGGCGGCGGCGCGCAATCAAAGTAACGAAAGCGCCTTCTGGAGATTTTGCCGCGTCGAATCGGGCGGCGTATTTCCATATATCAATAAATATTTCCTGAACGGCGTCTTCGGCGTCTTCTCTTGTTTGAGTAAATTTTCCGGCTAAACTCCAAACTAATTTACCATATTTATCAAGACAATCGTTGACCGCGCACCTGTCGCCCTCCGCTATTCGCCGGAGAATATTTGCAGAATCCTGCTCATCCTCGACATTAAACCTGTGGGAATTCATAAAAGCCTCTGGACACTTCAATAAAACTTTACAACGGATTCTACGCCTTTCTCAATTAAAAATCTGACATTTTTCTTAAACGGCAGTTTTTCGGTGAACGAATAATCTGATTAATCCGTTAATGGCGAGATGCAAAACCATATAAGCGACTATCGCAATAATAATCGGAAGCGCCAGCGTAAATCCGTCTTTCGTCGGACTTGCAGCTATTCCCTGAAAAGGCGCGTAAAAAATTCCGGTTGCCGATTTAATAAATTTAACGAAACCGGCGTTTTCTCTGGCAGCGAATAATTCCAAAAGCAGGCGAATGGCTAGAAGTCCGTAGATGACAAAGAATAGGTAATCGACAACCTGAGAAACCCGCGCCAGGGTTCTACCGCGTTCGACTTCCCGCTCGGTTTCGGTAAATTCATTGACCGCTTTGCGCCTCATATTACCGGCGAGATTATTGATTTGCCCGGTTTCACCAGCAGCCGGACGCTCGGCACGAGCGGCAATTTCACCGGCGACTTCCGATTTTACGTCCGTTTTCACCGCCTCGTAATTGGCGTTTCTCTGAGCTTCTTCAAGTGCCAGTTTGTCGTCAACCATTTTTACCTCACGTCTTTTTGTCTTTTATTTTTGCTTCTTCGCGTCCCTGCGGCGTGTCGATGGTAGCGCTTCGTCCGGCAATGTCGCGTTCGTCGGCATCTCCTTTCGATTCGTCGCCGCGCAGAACCTGTCTGACAATTTCGTCCGGCATTTGATTAACCGATTCGTTAGAAACATCTTCGGCGTTCCAATGGTCGCGTTCCGCGCTCGGATAATCCGAATATTTGGCTTTTTTATCTGCTTCCATTTTTTGTATTTACCTTTGAATGAAATAAACCCCTTGTTCGCTCTTTATAACCCTTGTTTTAGAATTTTCCCCTGCCCGGCTGGTTTGAAGCGGAACTCAACATTAGATTTTATAAATGCAATACGGAGATGGCTTCGGTTCTGCATACTCAAAATTCGTGCCAGTAATTTTACAAACTTTCACCGAGTTTTCCATATTTGAGATTGCAAAGTATAAAAAAAGTGCATTAAAACAAAACGTTCCTTTGTATCAAAACGAAAAGGGCGAATAAAACATTCACCCTTTTCGTTAAAATAAATTGAATTTATTTATCTGTTCACGTTATTCGGCGATGAAGCCGTAATTGTTACTTCAGTTCCCTGAGCTAAATCAACGTCTCCGCGTCCCTGTAAAATAACCGTTCCCGCGCCCGCGCCTGCGCCGACCGCCGCACCGATTGCCGCGCCTTGTCCGCCGCCGGCGATAGCGCCGATTAAAGCTCCCAAAGCCGCGCCGATTCCCGCGCGCGTAACGGTTTTCGTTGTCTGATTGTTATCGCGGACAGTTCCTTCGTTGTTGACTGTTATGGTTTCGCCGTTTGCCAATCTAACTTGGTCAACGATTCCGGCAAAACGATATGTGCCGCCGTTTCTTAAACGAATCATATCGAACTCAAGCGAAAGAGCGGCTCGTCCCGACACCTGACCCGAACGCTGCGCGTTGGTTACGCGACCTTCGATAATCGCGCCGCCGTATTCGTTCGGCGATGTAACTTCCATTGTGAAGCGGTCGTTATTCTGGCTGGCGTTTGTCGAAATCGGCGTTCTCAAAACCGCCGTCAGACGCGTATTGTTGGCGACGACAAAATCGTTCGAGTTTGTTCCCGTGTTTTGTCCGTAGCCGGAATTATTGGCGTTTGAAAACTGCGCCGTCGGACTTATTTTGTCGTAGACGCTGGCAACCGTAACGGTTTCGTTTCTGTTTTCGAGATAAACGCGGCGCACGACTCTTAATTGACCGCTGCTTTGCGGAATAAAATTAACGTAAAAATCATTAACTCTGTCGCCTTCGTAATTCAACGCAACTCCGTCATACGTCGTCGTTGCTGTAACTTTAGTAGAGCGACCGTTTGCAGTAGTTTCCGTGCGGGCTACGCCGTCGGCGTCGAAAGTTATCTGCGGCGATATATTCGAGGCGACTGTTACCTGTCTGTCTCTTTTTTCGATAATTAAAGTATCAGGCGAAGTTAAACGTCTTTCCAGATTATTTCTAACCCGATTTCCCTGATTGCCCGGATACGTCGCAACCGCTCTGCCGACGACATCGCCGACGTTATCGCTTTGATTGATATTCAAACGATACGTGCCGGTCAGCATCGAATCGAAACGGCTCGCCGGTGAATACTGGCGATTCCAGTTCCAGCTGACGTTATAATATGTCGTCAAAGTATCCAAATCGGTTCTAATCAATCTCCACTGGCTTTCCGCCTGCGTGGTCAAACGATAATCACGCATAAAAGCGTCGATAAAAAAGGCGCGGTTCAAAACTTCTTCAACGTCAGCCGAAGTCGAGCGGCGAGTGCCGAAATTTTGCTTCAGCCGGTCGGTCGCCGTTTCAAATTCATTTATATACGCGGTAATAGATTCGCCGCTGCGCGAATTATTTATAACGCTTCGACCGAGAGCTAAATTAATTTCACGTTTGTAAGCGTCGGTGCGAGTTTCCAACCGTGAAATAAGCGTTTGAACATTCCGGTCATTCGTGTTGTATGGATTATTTCCGGCGTTTCCGCCGATTACGCCGCCCGACGAAGGCAGGTTGCCCGAATTGCTCCAATTCCAACTGACGTTGTAATAATTAGCAAGCGTGCCTAAATCGGTTCTCAAAAGTCCCCATTGGCGTTGCGAAGCCGGATTCAAACGATTATTTCTCATAAATCCGTCGATAGCGCCGGCGCGGTTTAAAACTTCCTGAACGTCGCTCATTACCGAGCGGCGCGCATCGAAATTTTGCTGTAATCTGTCGGTCGCGGTTTCAAAATCAGTGATGTAAGCAGAAACGTTTTCCGCGTTGTTTCCATTGTTTCTGTTAAGCGCGCGGTTTGCGGCGGCTTTAAAGGTGTCGGTTCTGGTTTCGATTCGGACAAGAAGCGTTCTTAAAGTATTGTCTGAAACGCTATACGGCAAATTGCGTCTTTGCGCCGTTACGGTCGTAACACTCGCAAAGCAAAATAAAAATAAAGCGATTGTTAATGTTCTAAGTATCTGTGTTTTCATAATTTTTTCTCCGTTTGATTAAAAAAGTCGGCAGGTTTCCGGGAAAGATAAGCACGCTGCCGGTTCGACTTGTATAGACCCGCAAGCAAAGGCTGTGCCAGATATTCGTTAAATATTCATAAGATTAACGAACGTAATTGTTTTGAGCAGTTACAGGCGCGGGAGTTATCAAAATATCCATAAAAATTTGCGGTGAACTCCGACAAATATTTAAGCGTCGTGAAGCAAAAGGGGTAATTTGACGATAAAAGCCGCGCCTTTGCCTTTGCCTTCGCTGTTCACTTCTATCGTTCCTTCGTGAAGTCTGACGATGTGATTCGAAATCGTTAAGCCCAGACCAAGCCCGCCGCTGCTTCGTGTGATTGATGCGTCCGCCTGTCGGAATTTTTCAAAAACAAACGGGAGAAAATCCGCGCTGATGCCGTCGCCGTCGTCTTTTATACACATCTGAAGATTTCCCTCGCTTTCGGTTATAACGGCTTTTATCCGCCCGCCGGGATGCGTGAACTTGATGGCGTTTGAAAATATATTGTTGATGACCAGCTTGATTTTTTCGTCGTCTCCCAGGATATTATGTCCGTCCAATTCATTCTGTTTCGTTAATTCGATATTTTTCTCGCGCGCTTTCGGCTCGAAATCGAAAAAGGTTTTATCAAACAGCTCACAGAAATTTATTTTTTTTCGATTTAGATTGACCGTGCCTGAGATAATTTGCGAATATTCGAGTATTTCTTCGACCAGAGCGGCTTGCGCGTGCAGATTTTTTTCGATTTTCTCAATCGCCAGATTTTTCGTCGCGGGCGGTAAATTTTCGGCTCGCAAAACGCTTGTCCAGCCGGAAATAGCGTTGAGCGGCGTTTTCAATTCGTGCGAAACGACGGAGATAAATTCGTCTTTTGTCCGGTTTGCGCGCTCGGCGGATTTTCGCGCGGATTGTTCGTTTTCAAGTAAAATCTGTTTTTGATTTTGCAGCTCTACTAATTCTTCAGCTGTTTCCTGTAATTTAAGACGAGCAGAAACTTCCGTATAAATAATGCTGAATAAAAGAAAACTGAAAAAAACGCCACACAGAATCACTAAAAGCGTCCAGCCGACACCGGATTCTTCGGCAAAAGTGGGCAGACTGTCGTATTCGACAATCCATTTTTTTCCGCCCGCGTCGATTTTGCTGCGCGTCGAAAAATCGCTTTTTTTACCACCGGCAGAATCTTTATTATCGACAAAGCCGAAATTTTTATTTTTACTATCAGTCGAATCGCTTCGCGCCAGCAGATTTTCCGGTTTGTTTTCGCTCTCGTAAATCCCGACGGAGATGCTGCCCGCCGCGATGCCGTTTCCGGTTTCTCTCAAAAATTCATTTGCGCCGACGACCCCGAAAATATAGCCGGAAAGATTTCTTGCGCGTCCTTCAATTTCTGTATTGAAGTTATCTTTTGTATAAATCGGTAAAACTATCAAGAAGCCGCTCGATTCGATTTGTTCATCACTGTAAAGATTTATTTTTGAACTCAAAACCGGCTTTCCAGATTCTTCCGCCCGCGCAAAAGCCTCGCTCAAACTCGTTTTCGGGTTAAAATCAAAATTCTTTTCTTTACTTTTTTCGGCTTCGTGTTCTACGGAGACAATAATGGGAAGGGACTTTTTTTTATTTTCGGCAGTGGTTCGCGCGGCGAAAAACGGTTCGGCTGCCGAATCAATCTTACTGTATCCGACGGCTTGCAGACCGGGATAATTTTTTTCTATCTCCAAACTATCGACATATCCGGCAAAGACATCTTCGTTGATTTCGGCTGAAGTCTCGATAAAGCCGCGCCCGCCTTTCAATAAAGCGATATATAAATTGATTTTATTTTCGATTGCGAATTGAGTTTGAGCGACCTGGTTGCTGAATCGAATCGAATCTTTATGAAGCGCGTTTTGATAAAAATTATAAGCAATACCGGCGGTTATTAAAATAGACAACGCTAAAACCAAGTATGGAAACCTGGCGTTTGTATTTTTTTTACCGAGTCCGGTTTTATCTTTATGATTCCACACAAAAAGCCTTTAAACTTCAAATTAATTCAACTTATTCGATAAGCGATAAAATTTTCGTTTCTGTTAATAAACGGCTTGCGGAAGCAAACATTATGCCGTCCGTAATTTTTAGGACTCAAAGCCTTTTGATTTATTAAAATTAACTTAAAACATTTTGCAAAATCCCGACGTTGCCGGAAACTGTTGCCTGTCAATAAGTTGTATGCTTTGGTTACGGAAACGTCTTGAATTATTGCAAAGGTTTTTAAACCTGACCTTACGAGTTAGTCAGCCGATTCGGAATAACCGACATATTTACAATTAATAATTAATTTGGCATTATCATTGCTTAATGCAGTCAAAAATTTCTGATTAGAAAAAAGGAGAAAAGATTATGTCGGAAGAAAATAACACGGGAAATAACCTGATTTGGGCGATTACGACGTTGATTATTGTCGCTATTATCGCGGGCGCGTTATATTACAGCGGCTTTTTGAACGGCAATACCAAAAAAACCGAAAAAATAGATATAAACGTAACCGCGCCGAGCGCACCTGCAAAATAATTCAGTCTTTTTGAATTTTTCGTTTAATAAAAAAAGTCCGGTTATTGAATATAACCGGACTTTTTTTATTAAACCTTTTCTTCGATGTTGTGCCGTTTTATCATTCCGTAAAGTCGCGGGCGATATAAACCCAAAAGATTCGCGGCAGCCTGTTTGTTTCCGTTTGTCCGCTTGAGAGCGGCAGTTACGATGCCGCTCTCAAGCGAATCGAAAATGTCTTTTTGCTCCGAGCCGTCAATCGGTTCGGGCAATTTTCCGACGATAAATTTCCCGACTTCGGAAAATAAAGATTCGCCGTCTAAATTCACGTGATTCAACATTCCGTTGTCATTGCCGGCAGAAGGCGCGTCGCCGCCCGAAGCGGAAGCCGAAAAGGATTTTCCGCTTTTGGCAATGCTCGCAAACGAAATCGGATTGCTGAAGTTTTGCGGTATGTTCAGCTCGCCGATTCTACCCGCTTTGCTGAGCAGAACGGCTCTTTCGATAACGTGCTGAAGTTCGCGCACGTTGCCGCGCCAGTTGTATGTCAGCATCTGGTCGTAAGCCGATTCGGTAAAATCGCACTGTTTATTGTATTTTTCGGCGTAAATCTGTAGAAAATGTTCCGCCAGCATCGGCACGTCTTCCATTCGCTCGCGGAGCGGCGGAATTTTTATTTCAATCGTATTGATGCGGTAATACAAATCTTCTCTCAAACTGCTTTCCTGAATGGCGTCGAACGGACTTCGATTGGTCGATGAAATCAGCCGAAAATCGACTTCACGCGGTTTATCGTCGCCGACGCGGTAATAAATCCGCTCCTGAAGCACGCGCAGAAGTTTCGGCTGTAAGCCAATCGGCATCTCACCGATTTCGTCGAGCAGCAGACTGCCGCCGTTTGCGCGTCCCAAAAATCCTTCCTTGTCGCCCGTCGCGCCGGTGAACGCGCCTTTTTTATGACCGAACAGCTCCGATTCGATTAACTCTTTCGGAAGCGCCGAGCAGTTTAATTTTACAAACGGTTTTTTCGAGCGATGACTTTTGTAATGAATCGCGTTGGCGATAACTTCCTTGCCCGTGCCGGATTCGCCTAAAATTAAAATATTGGCGTCCGATTCGGCAACGCTGTCGATTATCTCGTAAATATCCTGCATCGACCGACTGCCGCCGATAACGCCCTGATAAGACGAGCGGCTCGACAACTTTCCGCGAAGCTCTTTGATTTCCTTTCCCTGCTGTTTGCGCTCGATGGCTTTCTCAATCAGGACGAGAAGCTCTTCAAATTCGACCGGCTTTTCCACATAATAAAAAGCTCCGGCTTTGGTCGCTTCAATAGCTTTTTCGACCGAGCCGTAACCCGTTACCATTATGATTTCGGTGTCGGGCGAAAATTCTTTGCTCCGCTGAACCATTTCGATGCCGCTCAAGTCCGGCAGATTAAGGTCGGTCAGAATTATATCGAACTCTTTTTCCTTAATGAATTCCAAACCTTTCTGCCCGTTGTCCGCCGTCGTAACTTCAAAGCCTTCGGCGTCCAACTGAAATTTCATCAATTCCAAAGTAGCCAAATCATCATCAATCAACAATGCCTTATTTGCCATAATTAAAACCTAATTTTCTTTTTCAGCAGTTATAAAATCTATTCAGCTTTAATCGGATAACGCGCGAGTAAAATCAGAATTCCTAATCTGGAGATTTAAATTTGTTATTTGTTTGCCGGCGGCAAAATTAAGAGTAAATCGAAAGTATTGTATCAAAACCAAACAGCATTTTCTAACGAAAATGCCGATTGAATCAAACAATTACCGGAATTTAATAAAAAAAGGAAGAATTTCGACGGCAAAACGCAAAAAACAAAAGAGTGATTCGGAAAATCACTCTTTAATAAACAACTCGGATGTTTTGAATACACCCGGTAAGAGGTGCTTAAACAGCGGGAACATTTAACTCGTCGCGGATTTGATTGACAATTGCAATATCGTTCGTAACGTCGTCGCCGAGAACAACAACCAACTCGCCTTTAGCGGAATTTTTTACGGCTGAATAAATCGCATCGCGGCTTTCGGGAATTACTTCAATCGAAGCGGCGCGTCCGCCTTTTTCGATTCCTTCCCGCAGAAGCTGATACATTTCCGCCTCGTCGCGCCCGCGCAAATGGTGTCCGCGCCGGATAATGACGCGCTCGAAATACGAGCCGCACAGCTCGCCCATCTCGCGCAGGTCGTCGTCGCGCCGGTCGCCCGTGCCGTTCATCACGACGGTGTGCCGCTCGAACGGCATCTGTCCGATGAATTTTTGCAGCGCCGCAACGCCCGCCGGATTGTGCGCGTAGTCAATTAAAACGGTTACCTGTCCGACTTCGATAAAATTCAGTCGTCCGGGCGTCTGCGCAGTTCCGGCGTTAAATGTCGTCAGACCGACGCGAATATCTTCGAGCGAGACGCCGTGAACGAAACAGGCGAGCGTTGCCGCCAGCACGTTTTGAATCATAAAATCGGCGCGTCCGCCGTAGGTCGAAGGAATATTTATCACCTTTTCGACGCGGACTTTCCATTTTCCTTTGAGCAAAGTTACGAAGCCGTTTTCGTAAATGCACGACAAACCGCCTTTTGCAGAGTGTTTTTGAATTCTCTTATCGTCTTCGCGCATCGCAAAATAGACGCATTCGCCGTCAACCAGCTTGCGCATATTGAAAACAAGGTCGTCTTCGGCGTTAAGAACGGCAAAGCCGCGACTCGACACGCTGCGCGGCACGACGCTTTTAACGCGCGCTAAATCTTCGAGCGTGTTGACATCTTTTAATCCGAGATGGTCGGCGGCGATGTTTGTAACGATGCCGATGTCGCAATGGTCGTAGCCGATGCCGGAGCGGATAATTCCGCCGCGTGCCGTTTCCAAAACCGCGACCTGAACCGACGGGTCTTTGAGAACGAGCTGCGCGGAAATCGGTCCGGTGTTATCGCCCGTAACGATTTGATTATTCTGAATATAAGTTCCGTCGGTAGTCGTAAAACCGACGACGCGCCCGCTTCCGCGTATGATATTGGCAATCATTCGCGTCGTCGTCGTTTTGCCGTTTGTTCCGGTGATGGCGATTATCGGTATGCGCGACGGCGTTCCGGGCGGGAAAAGCATATCGACGACGTGTTCGGCAACGTTTCTGCCGATGCCTTCGGACGGCGCGAGATGCATACGAAAACCGGGCGCGGCGTTTATCTCGATGACGCCGCCGCCATTTTCGCTTAAAGGTTCGGTAACGTTCGGCGCGATAACGTCGATGCCGGACACGTCCAAGCCGACGATTTTGGCGATGCGTTCAAACAGAAAAACATTGACCGGATGTGTTTCGTCTGTTCTGTCAATCGCCGTTCCGCCGGTCGAAAGATTAGCCGTCGATTTGAGATACAGAATTTCGCCTTTTTCGATGACGGTTTCGAGCGTGTAATTTTTCGCTTCCAAAAGCGTTTTTGTCTGCGAATCCACATCTATCAGCGTCAAAACTTTTTCGTGTCCGAAACCGCGCAGCGGACTTTCGTTTTCTTTGTCGATTAACTGCTGAACCGTGCTTTTGCCGTCGCCGACGACGTGCGCCGGTGTGCGTTCAGCAACCGCGACGAGTTTGTTATCGACGACGAGCGCCCGGAAATCCGCGCCTTGCAGCATTTTTTCAATAATTATGCTTCTCGAATATTCTTTCGCTTTGTGAAACGCCCCGCGCACTTCTTCCAAAGTGTTCAAGCCGATTGACGCGCCTTTGCCGTGATTGGCGTCGAGCGGTTTGACGACAATCGGGAAACCGATTTTATCGACGACGTTTTCTATTTCGTCTTCGTCGTAAATCCTGAAACCTTTCGGCACGGGAACGCCCATTTCGCCGAGAAGTTTTTTGGTCGATGCTTTATTTCCGGCAATATCGACGGAAATCATATTCGTCTTATCGGTCGTCGTCGCCTGAATTCGCCGCTGGTTGATGCCGTAGCCGAGCTGGACAAGCGATTGGTCGTTAAGACGTATAAACGGAATTCCGCGCTTTTTGGCTTCTTCGACAATCGACGCGGTGCTTGGACCGAAACTGACTTCTTCCCGAATTTCGCGCATTTCCTGAATGTCTTCGGCGAGATTTTCTTTTATTTCATTAAGCGGCTTTCCTTCGGCTAAATCAAGAAACAGGCGAACGGCGGCGCGCGCGGCGAAACGCCCGACTTCTTCTTCGATATAAGCGAAAACGACGCTATAAATTCCGCGCTCCGACGTTTCCCGCGTGCGCCCGAAACCGATGTCCATTCCGGCGAGCGTCTGCATCTCCAGCGCCAGATGTTCGATAACGTGTCCCGCCCAAGTGCCTTCTTTGATTCGTTTCAAAAATCCGCCTTCTTCCTGATAACTGCACCCGTGGGAGATAAGCGACGGCATAACTTCCGTAACTCGTTCGTAAAAATTTTCGATTTTATCGGTCGGCTTTTCTTCATAATCCTCAATATCGAGGCGCATTATAATCAGGTTTTTCCAGTAACCGCTCCAGTAATTCGGACCGCGCAAAGTCCTGATTTCAAGAATTTTCATAGTTTATAATTTACTCGATTATTTATGCTTGGTATCTGGACTGAATAATTTTATAAATGCAGAAACACGCACGCGCGTGCGTGTTTCTGCAATAATTCATCTGTCAAATAATTCTGTCCGATTACCTTTTTTACTCTTTATTCACTTTAAATTCGTTCTCTCTCAAACGATAAAAATAACATCGTCCAAACACGAATGATTATTTATTCAATATCAGGCAGGAGAAACTCGTTCGACGGCTGAAGCGGTTGGCGCGCGAAATAATCGTAAAATAAACCGTCGCCAAGAATGTGAAGCTGAACGCCGCAGACGCTGAACGATTCGTGGTCGCCGACCTCGGCAATTTCGTTGTAAGTAATGCCCGAACCGTCAACGATTGTTACCGTTCCATCGCCGAAAACTTCCAGAATGCCGTCTTTATTCAGAATTATCGCCGTATTTTCGTCGATTCCGATTCCTAAGTTATAAGGATTATATGAAACCGCCGTTATCAAACGGCTGATGCGCCCGCGTTCGGTGAAATGCTGGTCGATAATTATATTTTTCAGAAAACCTAAACCCGGCGAAAGTCTGACTGAATTTTTGTGCGGGTGCGGCGTCGATTCGCCGCGCACAATCATCGAAGAACTCATTCCCGCCGCGCCCGCGCTCGTTCCGGCGACGACAATATCGGTTTCGCTGACCAATTGCGACAGCTTTTGTGAAAATTTTGTCCCGCCGAGAATCGAAACCAGCCGCATCTGGTCGCCGCCGGTGATAAAAACGCCGGTTACGCCTTCAAGCAGCGCGTCGGCGTCAGCGTTAAAAACGTCCTGTCTGGAAGTCGCCCGCAGCACGCGCGGATTTTTGACGCCCAGATTGCGAAAAGCCTGAACATAAACGTCCGCCGCGAATTCGGGAAAATCAGAAGATACCGGAACGATTAAAATTTCCGCCTTGTCGTCGCCCGCCAGCGACAGAAACTTCTTTAATATACGGCGCTCGTTATATTTATCTTCCGCTCCGCCGATGACCAGCAGATTGCCGCCGATTATCTCGCGGTGAATACGATTTGTCATTTGAATTTTTGACCTTTTAGAATTTAAAAACTAATGAATAAAGGTATTGCAAAGTTTTCGATTGGTCAAGAAGTGGAGTTTTTACAGATTGAGAAACGAAAAAACTTTGAAGATTAATTTGAAGCCGTCTCAAAAACGGCAGTCGGACAAACCATTTCCAGTTTTCTTTGCCGCTTTGCGCTCTTTGCGGGAGATGTATTTTCGCTTCCCGCAAAGGCGCAAAGCTCGCAAAGATGAAGGTAAAGTCTTTTTGAGACGGCTTCTAACAATTCTCAAATTGCAGAGATTTACGACTTTTGAATATTTACCAAAGAATTCTTCGCTGGTGATTTGCCGTCGCCGCAGCCGCAATTACTCGCGCACGACGATTTTCCTGAAAAGGATTTAACCTTTCGCCGGAGCTGTATTCCAACATAAAAACCAGCCGCGAGAATGATAAGAAAAACGATTATATTTTGGGTATTCATTTTTAATTCAATTTATAGTTTTTTGACAATTACCGTTTAACTGAAACCAAGCAGTCTTCCGCCCTGATATGTCAGAAACGCCGCGAAATAAGCGATTCCCGTCATATACGCAACCATAAAAAGCGCCCACGCCCAGGAATTAGTTTCGCGCCGGACGACGGCGACCGTTGACATACACTGCATCGCCAGAACGAAAAAAACCATCAGCGTCAAAGCCGTCAGCGGCGTCCACGCGGGCGTTCCGTCGTCTTTTTTCGCGTCTCGCACCGCCTGAATCAGCGTGTCGTTTTCGGCGTCGGCATCTTTGCCGACGTTATAAATAATGCTCAGAGTCGAAACCAGAACTTCCCGCGCCGCAAACGAGGCAATCAGCGCAACGCCGATTTTCCAGTCGAAACCGAGCGGACGAATCACCGGCTCAATGGCGTGTCCGAGTTTTCCGGCGTAGCTGTTTTTAATTTGCGAACCTTCTTTTATTTCTTCACTCGCCGTCTGTTCGACGTTTGCGGCTTCCTGATTTTGAACGACCGTCGCCGGATTCGTAGCTTCGGTATTTCGCGGAAAATAAGTCAGCGCCCAGAGCAGAATCGAAATCGCTAAAATCACCGTTCCGGCGCGTTTCAGAAAAAGCCCGGCGCGGACGAACATATTTTGAAAAACGGTGCGGAAATTCGGCAGACGATACGGCGGCAATTCCATTACAAACGGCGGCGGCGGCGATTTCAGAAGCGTGCGTTTCAAAATAAAAGCGACGATAATCGCCACGATTAAACCGAGCGCATACATCGCTAAAATCAAAACTGCGCCGAGCGATAAGAAGCCGAAAATCTTCTGTCCGGCGAAAAACGTCCCAATCATCAAGGTATAAACCGGAAGCCGCGCCGAGCAGCTCATAAACGGCGCGATTAAAATCGTGGCGAGTCTGTCCTTCGGATTTTCAATCGTTCTGGCTGCCATAATGCCCGGAATCGCGCACGCGAAACTCGACATCAGCGGCAGAAACGCTTTGCCGTGCAGCCCGACGCGGCTCATCAGTTTGTCGAGCAGAAACGCGGCGCGCGACATATAACCCGTATCTTCCAATATCGAAATAAACAAAAACAGCAGTAAAATCTGCGGCAGGAAAACAACGACGCCGCCGACGCCGGCAATTGCGCCGTCCACAATCAAATCGGTTAAAATTCCCTCGCCCATACTGCCGCGAACCGCATCGCCGAGCGCGCCGAAGCCTTGCTCCAGCAAATCCATCGGCAGGCTCGCCCAAGAGAAAATCGTCTGAAAAACCAGCAGCAGAATCGCCACTAAAATTACGAGACCGAAAAACTTATGCGTCAACACACTGTCAATTTTCTCCGAAATGCCGCCTTCCAAATCATCTTTCGACTTGACGACTTCCTGATAAACATCGGAAATAAAATTATAACGCGCGAAAATCGGACGGTTCGCAGCGGCATTGTCCGTCAAACTCAGATGAATTTCTCCGGCTGACAAGTCGTCGGGCATCCATTCGAGTTTCGGCAGCTTTTTATTATTCGCGGCGGCTAAAACCTGTTTTGAAAGCTCGCCGATGCCGATTCTCTGTTTGGCTTTTACGGCGACGACGGGAATTTGCAGAAGCTGCGAAAGTTTCTCGACATCAATTTCCAGATTCTGCTTTTCCGCCGTGTCCATCATCGTCAAAGCGATGACGACCGGAATCTTATATTCGAGAAGCTGCGTTACGAGATAGAGATTTCTTTCGAGATTCGTCGCGTCAACGGCAGCGACGACGACATCGGGCTTTGCCAGACCCGCGACTTTTCCGGTTAATACGTCGTGAGAAATCTGCTCGTCGAGCGAAGTCGCGTCAAGACTGTATAATCCCGGCAAATCTATTAAATGTAATGTTTTATCCGAGCCGCCGAGCCGCCAGAATCCTTCCTTTCGCTCGACCGTAACGCCCGGATAATTGGCGACCTTCTGACGCATTCCGGTCAGGGCGTTAAAAAGCGTCGTCTTTCCGGCGTTCGGATTTCCCGCCAAAGCTATCATCGGCAAATCGACTCCTGCCGCGACGGATTGATTTTTTACTTTTTTTACTGCTGTTGAAGTTTTCACTTGATATTTCTACTGCTCGACTTCGATTGTCTGTGCTTCGCTTTTGCGCATTGCCAGATTATAGCCGCGAACCCGAATTTCCAGCGGGTCGCCGAACGGCGCGCTTTTGACGAGACGAACCGAGACGCCCGGCACGACGCCCATTTCCATCAAACGCTTGGTTATCGGACTGTTTCCGTTTATCGACAACACTTTAGCGCTTTCGCCAATCGGCAGGCTGGTTAGTTTCATAATCTTTTTTTCCTGTTCAGCTCAGAGATTTTCGATAGTCGATTTCGACAAAATTAAGTGTATCTTAGTTGAAATCAGTTTTCAATTTCAATTAAATTTTATGTATATTTATAAATGAAAACGCCGTATTTTACTGGTTATTTCGGTGAAATATTTGTTTCAGAAATTAAATCCGCCTGGTAATTTCCGATTATAAAGCGCAAAGGCAGACGTTTTTCATCGGTGCTTAACCAGACGCGCGCGCCTAGCTGGTCGATGCCCGGATTTCCGGTTGTAATCGTTACAAGCTGCGCGGCAAGTTTTTCGCCTTTTAAGTTGATTATTTCCCCGCTTGACGGTCGAAGCGTGAACACATACGGCTGAGAATCGACAAAAACGGCGACGCGCGTGTCGTTGACCGGATTATTCGGGTCTTTGCTCGGCTTTAAGTTAAAGGAACGAATCGCGTAGGCGAGCGACAGCAAACTGTGCGTCCCGACCGGAATCGCCTGGCGGTTTGCGCCGTTAAAAGTTACGAATCCGTTTCTCTGGTCGAACTGCGCGGTTTGATTGTATTGACTGAAAAATCCGGTCGATTTTAATTCAATCTGCTGCGGCGCGAGCGTTTCGGGATTAACCTGCGAGCGAACCGCGTCGTTCAAGTTAAAAAGCGGATTTCCGCGCTCGGTCAAAGTTGTCGTCGCCGTCAGCAAAAGGCTGTCGTTACCGGCAAATTGTTTGCGTTCCTTAACCTGCAAAGCAACGTTGCCGAAATATTTCCCGGTCATCGAAACCTGATATTCCAAAGTTTCGCCGAGCGCAAAAGGCAAATTGGACGAAAGCGGCTGGTTATCGATATACGGCGTCGGCGTCGGTCTCGGCGTCGGCGTTTTTTGCGGCAGCAGCGGCTGCAACGGCGTCGGCGTCGGTCGAATATTTGTTTCCGGTTCAATCATCTGAACGCTGGCAAGCTCGGCGCGAAACTCGCCTTTCGGAGTTTTAAAGCGAATCAGAACCGGAATCCGCAATTCGTCGGCGCTGAAATTCACGCGCAAGTCCGTGATTTGCCGCTCGGTAAAATACGGACTCTGCACGGTCGAAACGCTCGTTTCAAAATCGCCCGCGTCGGTTTTGACGCGCTCGCCAATCGTATTCTGCAAATTAACGCTGTAGGTTTGCTCGTTTTCCTGAAAAGTAAAAATTCCGACGCCGCCCGCGCTTCTTGCCTGATATATAAATGTCAGCAAATCGTTTGCGGCAGTTGGATTTACTAGATAATTAAAGATTGTTTCGCGCGGAAGAACTCCGGCGTTGGAAGTTTTGCGAATGTAGAGCGGCAAGCCGGTTTGAGCTGAAGCGAAAGTCGTGCGTTCTTCATCTACGGCATAAAAAGCGGAACTGACAAAATCGACGGTCTTGATTTTAGAATGCAGCTCAACCGCGTCTTTTTCGCCCAATTTGCCGCGCGAGACAACATACATTTCGGCATAAGCGGCATTGCCGAATTTTTCAAAAGAGACGTTGTAAGTCAGCCGCTCGCCGATACGAAAAGGCGTCTGCTGTGTAGTCTGCGTGGCGATATTTTGGGCGGCAGTCGATTGAGAAATCAAAAAAGCCGTCGAAAAAACAAAAAAGGATAAAAAGATAAAAGAGAAAAGCCGCAGATTGGCATTAAAAAAATTCAACTGTTTTCGTTGTTTGAGAATTTGAATATTTGGTCTGAACATTAAATATCTTTTTTATAAAAAGCGATTTGCTCTGAAATTTTTCGTATCGCCGACATTTTATCCGCTGCTTTTAATATCGGACGACCGATTACCAGAAAATCCGAACCGGCGGCGACCGCTTCGCCCGCGCTCATTACACGCTTTTGGTCGTCGTTCGTTGCAAAATCAAATCTGATGCCCGGCGTTACGATTAAAAAATTTTCGGCGCGGACGTTTTTTCGTATCGATTCGATTTCGCGGGACGATGCGACAACGCCGTCTAAACCGTTCTCCGACGTGAGTTTAGCTAGATTTACGACTTGCTCGTCAATATTTTTCAAAACTCCGGTTTCGCTTAATGTTTCCTGATTTGAACTCGTTAAAACAGTTACGGCGATTATTTTCGGAACAATCAAATTTTCTTTACCGCAGAATTCGCGCACTTCTGAAATCGTCCGCCGCATCATTTCGCCGCCGCCCGAAGCGTGCAGATTAAACATCCAAACGCCCGTCCGCGCCGCTTCAATCGACGCTTTTGCAACGGTGTTCGGTATATCGTGAAACTTCAAATCAAGAAAAATTTTAACGCCCGACTCGGTTAATTCCCGCACGAAAGATGCGCCGGCGGCGGTGAATAATTGCAGACCGATTTTGAAGGCGGCAACTTGTCCGCGAAGTTCGGCGACGATTCGGCGAGCTTCGGCGGCGGTTTCGACATCGAGCGCGACGATGATTTTTTCCGTGCCTGCGTTTTGTTTGTTCACAAAAGGTTTATTCGATGACTTTAAAGATTCGCTCGCGGAAAAATTTATTTAATCTCGGCGCGCCGCCGGTCAGCAGTTGTTTTTTCGATTGTCTGAAATGCCGAAACGGAAGCGCCGTCGTCAAATCAAATTGTTTTTTTCCGCTTAAATAATCGACGCACTGCGCGCCCGGTTCTTTTGTTTCGGAGATGATTTGAAGTTCCTTTTTCTCCGCTTCCGAATCGTTTTCGATTTTGTAAATAACGCTTTTCATAAAATGCGAATCGGAATATTTTACACCCGCGCTCTCGATTTTCTGTAAAAAATCGAGAGCCGAAGCGTAATTTCCCAACTGAAAATAAGCGCAGCCGATTAAATAATTTAATTCGGGCATTTCCTTATCTCCCGAAGCGAGCTTAAAGGCGGCAATCGCCTCGCTCCAATTTTCCTCGAAAGCAGCCATAACGCCCCAGACGGCGTGGACTAATCCGAATGTTTTTTCGTTATTTACCAGAACGCTCAAAAACTTTCGACCGTTTCCGATGTCGCCGGCGTCGGCGTAAATCGCGCCGAGCAGAAGCAAAACTTTTTCGTTGTCCGGTTCTGAATCGAAAGCCCGTTCGAGATACGATTTCGATTCTTCAAATTTATCGGCGCGGTAAAAGTTTTCGGCGGTAAAGACAAGCAGCGGGACATTTTCCGGCGACAGGAGCGCGGCGCGTTCGAGCATTTGGAACGACTGTTTTTCTTCGCCATTTTTGAGCAGCCGAATTCCCTCTTTTAAAAGATGCGAAAAAAGTTCGCTGTTCGGTTTGTTGTGGGCGGCGAATATTCTGCCTTGAATCTGCTGTTCGCTGCCGGAAGTTTCAGTTTTCCCTGCCGCTTCGACAATTTTTTCGCCGCTCAATCGGTTTAATTCCTGAGCAAGCAGCGGATTTTCCCGCTTCAGCAATTCGGAAAAGGCGCGAATAAATTTCTGTTCTTTTTTAATCTCCTTCGCTTCGCGGGCGAAAAAAGAAGAAATCATACCGATTTTTTCCATCGCCTGCGCTAATTGAAGTTCGAGCAGCGAAACTCTTTCAAGCAGGTGGTCTTCGTAATAAGACGGCACGATTCCTTCGTCGTGGCGAATCGAGGGAGGGAAAACGACAATCATCAGACGCGTTCCGCACCGTCGGCAGTTTCTCTCACCGACGGTGTTCGGCTGTCTGCATTTCTGACAATAATGTGAAATTTTTTCCAACGGCTTTATAGGAGTTGTTACAAAGTTCTAATCGAAGTCCAGAGGATTTTTAAAAGGTTTGTCGATGTCGCCGCCCGCGCGTTTTTTAGCCGCTTCAAACTTTTCTTCGAGAATGCGCGCCCGGTCTTTCTGCGACGACATTTCCTGCGAGAAAAGCTGTTCGCGGAGATTTTTTTGATTTTCAAGCTCGCTCTGCAAATCTTCAAACGAGCCGCGCGCCTTCGTTTTTTCGGCGTGCGCCAAAATCGCGCCGGTCGCCGCGTCAATCGTCAAAGTCGCTTCGCAGCACGGGCAAATAATGTTTAATTTTTCCATAACGCTTTTGATTTTTGATTATAGCTTAAACCAATCGAAAAATTCGACTTTCATAAAAAGTTTAGCCGCGAACAAACACGAAAGAACACGAAATAAAATAAGAAAGTTTCGTGAATTTTCGTGTTCGTCCGCGGCTAAACTCGTTCGCCGTCGGTTAAACGTCGTAATACATCGAAAATTCGAGCGGATGCGGGCGCAGGCGCAGCGGTTTTATTTCCTTTTCGCGCTTGTGGTTTATCCAGCGTTCGATAATGTCGGTTGTAAAAACGTCGCCTTTGAGCAGAAATTCGTGGTCATTTTCGAGCGCGGTCAAGGCTTCATCAAGACTTCCCGGCAGATTCGGCACGTCTTTTAATTCTTCGGGCGATAAATCGTAAATGTCTTTATCGAGCGGCTCGCCCGGGTCGATGCGGTTTTGAACGCCGTCAAGTCCAGCCATCATCAGCGCGGCGAACGTGATATACGGATTGCAGCTTGGGTCGGGCGGACGAAATTCAAGCCGTTTGGCTTTCGGCGATTGGGAAAACATCGGAATTCTGACGGCGGCTGAACGATTACGGGCGGAATACGCGAGATTGACCGGCGCTTCAAAACCCGGAACAAGTCGTTTATAACTGTTCGTCGTCGGCGCGGCGAATGCAATCAGCGCGGGCGCGTGTTTGAGTAACCCGCCGATATAAAACTTCGCCATTTCCGATAATCCGGCGTATTGGTCGCCCGCGAACAGCGGATTTCCGTCTTTCCAGAGCGATTGGTGAACGTGCATTCCCGAACCGTTGTCGCCGTAGAGCGGTTTCGGCATAAATGTCGCCGTTTTACCGTGCGCGAACGCGGTGTTTTTGACGATATATTTGAAAAGCATCACGTTGTCGGCGGTGTGCAGGAGATTTGAAAATCGAAAGTCGATTTCGCATTGTCCGGCGGTGGCGACTTCGTGATGATGACATTCGACGTGAATTCCGCACTCGGCTAAAACCAAAGACACGGCGTTTCTGAAATCAATCAGCGTGTCGGCGGGCGCGACCGGAACGTAGCCTTCTTTGGCGCGAATTTGGTTTCCCATATTCGGATTATTTTCGTTCCCGTTTCTGCCCGAATTCCAATGTCCTTCTTCGGAATTGACCGAAAAACCGGCGGAGTTTTGATTATTGTGATAAGAAACTTCATCGAAGACGAAAAATTCGGCTTCCGGTCCGACGAAAATCGTGTCGGCGATTCCCGTAAATTTCAGGTAACTCTCGGCGCGCACGGCAATCGAGCGCGGGTCTAACGGGTAGCCTTCCTTGGTCATCGGGTCAACGACGTTGGCGATTAAACAAAGCGTCGTTTCTTCGGCAAACGGGTCAATCCAGAAGCGCGACGGGTCGGGAACGAGCAGCATATCCGATTCGTTAATCGCCGCCCAGCCTCTGAATGATGACGCGTCGAAGCCGAAGCCGTCTTCAAAGCATTCTTCGGTCATTTGTCCAATCGGATACGTCAGGTGATGCCACGAACCGGGCAAATCAGTAAATCTGACAGAGAGAAATTTCGCGCCCTGCTCGGCGGCAAAGTCCAATACGTGTTTAACGGTCATTAAAGCTCCTGTTTTCGGGAAGTTCTTATTTGATGGAAATCGCCTGTTTTTGCTCAGGCAAAATCAGAAGCGATTTTACAACACGCCGAAAATAAGTTCAAAACCGCCGTCGTTAATTATTTTAGCCGGGAAAACCTGTAAATTTTATTTTCCGGTTAAAATAAACGAACCTTTTGAAACGATTTCAAAAGGTTCGTTTGTTTTCGGTTGAATTATTAACGCTAATTTTTTACTTCTATTAAATCTTCGGCGACCGTTCCGACCGATTTTCCTTCAGCGTCGAGGAGATGAACGTTTTTAAATCCTTTATCAGCCCCGATTGAGACGATTTTCTTTAGAACTTCTTCCTTTTTTTCTGCCGTTAAACTGTCCCACGCCGGAAGCACGACGGCAAAAAACGTGTGGTTTCCGATTCGGGCGTCTCTTACATATTCTTTTAAAGACGAATTATCGATATTAACCTTTTTGACGTTCTGCGATAATTTTTCGGGCGCGGCATACATTCCAGACCAGACGTAAAGCGAAACAGAGGTTATTAAAACGGCGACCGCCGCCGCCAGCAGCCATTTGTTCACCGCTGAAAAACCTTTTTTCGCGCTTTGCGGCGGCGCATTTGACGGCGCTTGTTTTTTCGGTTCGCCCGCTTTGCTGCCGATTTCTTTGCCGGCGTCTTTAATTTCCGGGCTTTCAGGCGTCGCGGACTTGTTTTTTAATAATTCAACGAGCTGGAGTGATTTGCTGGCGGCGTCGGAAATAACCTGGTCGTGGAGAAAACCGTATTTATTTCCTAATTTTTCAATTTCTCCGCGTTCTTTTTCCTGTTCGAGAAGCTGAACGTATCGGTTGCCGATTCTAATGTTGCATTCGACGGCGGTCGCCGTAATGAGCGGTGAAAAAAACTGCTCGCCCGTGCTTTCCTTAAAGCCGCGCAGCCGGTTGAAAAAATCGTTTTTGATTAATTCGTCGAAACTTTCAGCCTTCTGCACTTCACTCATAAAATCTTCAAACGTGAAGGCGGCAAGCAGAATTTCCGATTCTTCCTGCTCGTCCGTATAAAGCGAAACGCTCGACCATTCGGCGTAAAGCTCCGACAAATGGTTGATTAACTCGTCGCGTTCAAATGTAACTTCTCTTTTTTCGCCCGGCAAATCTTTCGAGAAAAGACGCGTAACGATTAAATCGAACTTGCTTCTGACCGCTTCCGAATAAGGCGAGTTGCGGTAAAAGCGCGCCAGCGAGAGCAGCGCGGGCGCGCTTAAGGAAGGTCGGGCGGCTTCGCAGTAACAGCGCAGATTGGCAATTGAAATTTGTCTGTCGCGGTGCGATAAAGCCGAATACCAGCTTTCGGTTTCCTGCATCAATTCAAATTCGGCGCGGGCGTGTTCCGGCGAATTTACGTTTTCGGAAACCTGCAGAAAATTATGCAGCGCTTTTTTAACCGCCAAATCGTCGTAAGGCTTGGGAACCATTTTCTTCTGCTGGCGCTCGACGCTGGAAAAAATATGCTCCACCATTCGCAGACCCGAAACTTCGTCCGTCGCGCGGCGGCGAAAAAATTCGGCTTTATCGACGGTTTTTGCTTTCGCCTTTTTTTGTTCGGACACCTGAAAACCGGCTGATTTGAGTTTTTCCGAATCAATGGGAAAGGCGGACGGCGAATCTGTTTGTGAAGAATTTATCGGTTTTTCCGTATCGACGGCAGATTTTTTCTCCGCGCTTCCGGCTTTATCGTTATGGCTTTTCGTTTCGTCAACGGTTTTTTCGAGTAAATTTTCTTCTTTTAATTCGTCAATCAGGTCTTCAAAAATATTCATAAAATTTGTACTAATTTACGGCGGCGAACCAAACGCGGTTTACGAGTTAAGGTTAGTGCGGATTTCAATTGTAGAGCGCGATTATCGCGCCGCTTTCGTCAACGTCGAGAACATAAGGCAGTTCCCCGCTCGCGGCTTTTGTTACCGTAATATGAAATCGTTCGCGAAGCAGCGCGTCCGGCGGGTTTTCGGGACTCATCACGAAGGTGAACTTCGACCTTATAAGTTTATTATTGTCAATCGTTCCGAAACCGTTATTCATAACGGCGTTCAGCTCAGGTAAGCGAGCGTATCTGCCGTTTGAAGCGAAAAAAGAAACCTGCGTCGAGACCAGCGCCCGTAAGGAATTATGAGCGCTTTCATTTTCGGCTGCCTGTTTGGCTTTCAGCAGAGCAGGCACGGCAATGGTGGCGATAATTCCGACTATTACAACGACGATTAGTAATTCGATAAGAGAAAATCCGTTTTGAGCTTTCTTAACCATTTGAGTTCACCTCTGATAAACTGTAGGAAATCAAATTCACTGACACTTTTTGGCACTGACAATTGACAAGTTTCGCCAATTGCCGTTCTGAGATTTTGTAAATAAAATTTTATTTTTCCTGTATCAAGACGTATATCGCCGGTGTTGAGCAAACCGGCAACATTTCCTGACGATAAAAACTGCAATAAGTATGCCAGCCGATTACCCGAAATTTCCTATTTGCTTCCCGCCGATGAACCGAAATTCAAGCGCGGCGATTTTTTTCAAAAAAAGTTATTGTTCTACATTTTGTTTTTTGTTAAATTTCTTATAACTTAAAAGTTTTTACAAGCATCTTTGAAATTTCGTATGGGATTTTGAAATGACTTTTCATTTTTGGAGAACAACATTTGAGCGCAATTACTGAGCAGACGGTCGAAACCTACGGCATCGAAAACTGGGGCGCGAATTATTTCGGCGTCAACCGCAAAGGAAACTTAATCGTTCGCGCCGGCGAGAACGATAATCTGACCGCCGATGTCAAGGAAATCATCGACGATTTGGCAAAGCGCGGAATCAATACGCCGGTTCTGCTGCGTTTCCCGCAGCTTCTCGCCGGACAAATCCGCAAACTTCAGAAATCATTTAAAAATTCGATTAAAGAATTCGATTATAACGGCGGACATATGTGCGTCTATCCGATGAAGGTCAACCAGAACCGAGCGGTTATCGAGGAATATCTCAAAGAAGGAAAGCGTTACAATTTCGGTCTGGAAGCCGGCTCGAAAGCCGAGCTTTACGCCGCGCTCGCGCTCGAACAAGCGCCGGACAGCCTGCTGGTTCTGAACGGTTTCAAGGACAGAGATTTCGTGCGCCTGGCGTTTGCCGGCGCGCAGTCCGGGAAAAACGTCGTCATCGTTATCGAAAAACTCAGCGAGCTTGAACACACGATTAAAATCGCCGAAGAAGTTACGGCTGAAAACCCGGAAACGAAATTGCCGATGGTCGGCTTGCGCGTCAAACTTTACTCGAAAGGCTCCGGCAAATGGGAAAAGTCGGGCGGCGAAGCGGCGAAGTTCGGGCTGACGACAACAGAAATTCTGGAATGTATCCGTCGTCTGACCGAAGCCGGACGTATCGATATGTTCAAGCTGCTGCATTTTCATATCGGCTCGCAGCTGACCGATATTAAACGCATCAAAAGTGCGATGCGCGAAGCGGCGCGAACCTACGCCAAGATTCGCCAGATGCAGATTCCGATTCAATACTTAGATGTCGGCGGCGGTATGGCAGTCGATTACGACGGCTCGCGCACTTCCTACGAATCGTCGGCAAATTACAACGCTCAGGAATTCGCCAACGACGTAATCTATGTTATCAAAACGGTTTGCGATGATGAAGACGTGCCGCATCCGACGATTATCCAGGAATCGGGGCGTTATCTGTCGGCGTATCACGCTATTCTGGTAACGAACGTGCTGGACGAAATCGAAACCGTTGTCGAGGATTTAACGCCGCTCGCGCTTGACGAAGACGACCCGCAGGTGGTCAAGGAACTTCACGATTTGCGCCAGAGCATTACGGCGAAAAATTACCGCGAATATTATCACGACGCGCTCGAACAGCGCGAGGAATTATTCACGATGTTTAATCTCGGCTTGATTTCTCTCGAAGACCGTGGTAAAGGCGAAGTTCTTTTCTGGGATGTGTGCGAGCGCGCCGACGAGTTCGCGCAGCAGAAAAAGTATGTCGCAGAGGAGTTTGACGAGTTGCGGCGGCTGCTTTGCGCCAAGTATCTGACCAACTTTTCGGTCTTTCGCTCGATGCCCGACAACTGGGCTTTGGAGCAGCTTTTCCCGATTATCCCGATTCATAAATTAAATAAAAAGCCGACCGAATATGCTACTCTTTGTGATATAACGTGCGATTCGGACGGCATCGTCGATAAATTCGTCGATTTGCACGACGTTAAGCCGGTTCTCGAACTGCACAAATTAGTCAAAGGCGAAACTTATTATCTGGCGATGATGCTGGTCGGCGCTTATCAGGAAGTTATGGGCAACAACCATAATTTATTCGGCGTGCCGCACGAAGCGCATATTCATATCGGCGAAGACGGCTACATTATAAAAAAAGTCATACCGGGCGGAACGCTCGGCGACGCGATGGTTTCCGTGCGCTTCGACTCGGCGCAGCTGCACGACCAGTTCAGACGCACCGTAATGCAGCGAATCAAGGACGGCGACCTTTCAGCTAAAGAAGGCGACCAGCTGATTGAGTTCTACGAAAAACAGGTTGACAGCTACACGTATCTTTCGCGAAACGGCGGGGAATAAAAAGCTCGAAAATCGATTTATTGATTATTTAGAAAGGTTTAGAAAAGTTTAGAAAAGTTTATTTATTTAAAACACGGAGATTCTATGGTTGCTCAAAAAAAGTCAAAGGCTTCAAAATTTTTAACAGTTCCGACGCGTCCGATTCCGGTTGACCGCGACCGCTCGGTTGCCGGGCTGCTTGAAAAAATGGAGGGCGCGGGTTTCGGCGCGAAACAGCTTGCCGAAGGACACCGCATTTGGCTCGATATGCTCGACGACAACGCGACGATTTATTTGTGCGGTTCGGGAAATTTAATTCCTTCGGGTATGCGCCGGCTGCTGGCTTATGTCATTAAAAACAGATTTGTCGATGTTCTGGTAATGTCCGGCACGGTTTTGTATCACGACATTCACGAAATTCTCGGACGCAATCATTACCAGGCGCACCCGTCGATGTCGGACGAAGAACTGGAAACCTCGGAAGTTTCGCGCATCGGCGACCTTCTCGCCAACCAGGAAGAATACCGCGAAGCCGACGAATGGGTCGGCAGCGTTATCAATCAGCTCGAACAATCGCGCTCGTATTCGATTCGGGAATTTCTTCATCTCCTCGGACGCGAGCTTGCCGAAATCGCCCACGAAGACGGAATTTTAACGGCGGCTTTCAAATCGCGCGTGCCGGTTTATTGTCCCGATTTGCTGGCAAGTCCGCTTTCGGTCGGCATCGCCCGCGCGCGGTTTGAAAAGAAGGTTCAGTTCAGTTTCGACATCACGCAGGACACGATGGAAATGATGACGATTGCTCAGAAAACGCGCAATTCCGGCATTATCACGCTCGGCAGTGTTTGCAGTCAAAGTATGGTCAATATGGCTGAAGTTTCTTCCTACATTACGCGCTCGACGCCGCGCGGTCATAAATACGCGGTTTCAATCACGACCGATTCCGTGCCTTTAGAAGTCAGAACGCCTTCAATCGGCGGAAATCACACGCAGCTTTTCGGCAAATTACTTAAAAACGCCACAACCGCTTACGTTCCGTGCGACCCGTCGATTGCATTGCCGATGCTCGTAACCGCGCTTTCGCAAACCGCCGCCAAATTTATGAAAGGCAGAAAACGACCGAGTTTTTCATTCAGCGGAAAAGAACTTGGAGTCGATATTCCTTAAAAATAGGTGATAGGTGTTAGACGTTAGGTTTTAGATTTTTTTTACCTATCACTTATCACCTATCACCTATCACCTATTTTCTATGTCCCAATCAGCCAATTTACCGATGAATTTCGCCGGTATCGAAGAAAGCGAGTTTTCTTCTTTCGATACGGCGCGTGTGCTTGTTCTGCCGGTTGCTTATGAAGGAACGGTTTCGTTCGGAACGGGAACGGGCGCGGGCGCGATGGCGATTATCGACGCGTCGCGCAATATGGAATTATACGAGGAAGAAACCGACGCCGAAGTTTATAAGATAGGAATTCACACGCTCGAAGAGTTCGCGCCGAGAAATACGCCCGAAGCGATGATGAAAGGTTTATACGAGCGAACCGGAGAACTGCTGGCTGAAAATAAATTTCTTTGTATGCTCGGCGGCGAGCATTCGGTCAGCGCTCCGGTCATTCGCGCTCACGCTGAAAAATTTCATAATCTTTCAATACTGCAAATCGACGCACACGCCGATTTGCGCGACGAATACGACGGAACGCCGCACTCGCACGCGTCCGTTATGGCGCGCGCCGTCAGAGATTTGCGCATTCCGGCTGTGCAGGTCGGAATTCGTTCGATTTCAGCCGAAGAAGCGCGTATCCTCGACAGCGGAATACCGACAAGAATCTTCTGGGCGAAAGATATTGTCGGGCGCACCGACTGGATTGATAACGCGGTCAATTCACTGACCGAAAACGTCTATCTGACAATCGACATCGACGGTTTAGACCCAAGCCTCGTGCCGACAACCGGAACGCCCGAACCCGGCGGCTTGGGCTGGTATGAAGTTTTGACTTTAATACGAAAGCTGGCGGCGAAAAAACGCGTCGTCGGTATGGATTTAGTCGAATTTTCAAAAACCGACAACTCCGACGCGCCGGCTTTCCTGTGCGCCAAACTCGTATATAAATCGCTGGCTTACATCTTCCAAAGCGAAACGCCGAAGGTTCGCGGCAAAAGATAAAATAAAGCATTCAAACATTTCGACACTTCCAAAGCGCGTCTTTTCAAACCGAGCCGGTCAAATGAAGGTTTAATCGGTTCAGTTGAAATATTTTCAATTTTCCCGAACTTCTTTTTCCCTTTCAACGTAAAATTTCTAACCGTAATAAATAACGCAGTATTCTTTCCAAAACAAAAACTTTTTGAAATAATGTTCTAAATGATTACCGGCAAAATTTGAGGAAAACAGATGTTTAAAGAAGTATCTCAAAAAAATATGAATTATCGCTTTTTAAGTTTTTTAATCGTTGTTTTATTAATATCTTCGGCGGGCTGCAATACAAATTTGCTGAGCAAAGCCGATACGAATCCCGCTCGAAATCAGCCGCAGTCGCCGCCGCAGCCGATTGTCGTTGACGGCGTGCGGACTTCCTACGCCGATGTGGTTGAAAAGACTTCTCCGGCAGTGGTTCAAATCGAAGCGGAGCAAAAAACCAAAGTATCCGCGACATCACCGAGAAATCCGCTGCTCGACGACCCGCAGCTTCGCGAATTCTTCAAAAACCTTCCGCAGCAGCCGCAGACCCGGAGACCGCAGATTCAGCGCGGCATCGGTTCGGGCGTCGTCGTCAGCGCGGACGGTCTGATTCTGACAAATTACCACGTCGTCGGCGACGCCGAAAAGATAACCGTTTTAATGAACGACAACAATTCTTTCCGGGCGACAGTCGTCGGCAGCGACCAGCCGAGCGATTTAGCCGTGCTGAAAATCGAAGGCAAAAACCTTCCGTTTTTGAATCTCGGCAATTCGGACAATGTTCGCATCGGCGATATTGTTCTGGCAATCGGAAATCCGCTCGGAATCGGTCAAACCGTAACCGCCGGAATAATTTCCGCCAAAGGTCGCCGGACAGGTTTGAGCGACGGCAGCTTTGAAGATTTTCTGCAAACCGACGCGCCGATAAATCAGGGAAATTCCGGCGGCGCGCTCGTCAATTTAAGCGGCGAGCTTATCGGCATCAACTCGCAGATTTTGTCGGGTTCGGCAAACGGCGGAAACATCGGCATCGGCTTTTCGATTCCGTCGAATATGGCGAAATCCGTAATGGAACAGCTTGTTCAAAACGGTAAAGTTCGCCGCGGAATGCTCGGCGTCAGCATTCAGAACATAACGGCGGATACGGCAAAAGCATTGGAATTAAAAGACACGAAGGGCGTTCTTGTCAGCAATGTTCGCCTTGAAAGCGCCGCGGGTAAAGCCGGCATCAAACGCGGCGATATTATTATCGCCATCAACGGAGAAAAAGTAGAAGACAGCAACACACTGCGCAATAAAGTTGCCGGAACACTACCCGGAAATTCAATTAAAATCAGCGTTTTGCGCGACGGCGGTGAACAGGAACTGACCGCCGTGCTTGACGAATTTAATGTTGAAAGCGACAAACCTGCAAGCCCTGATGAAAAACGAAAAGATTCAGACAATTCATCCGAAAACGGCAAACTCGGTCTTTCTTTACAGCCCGCAGCGCCTGAAATGCTTAAACAACTCGGATTGCCCGGAGAGACCGAAGGTTTAGTCGTAACCGAAGTTGACCCGAACGGCGCGGCGGCGGAAGTAGGAATCGCGCGCGGCGACGTAATTATGGAAATCAACAGAAGTCCCGTTACAAGCACCGAAGATGTTCAATCGGCACTTGAAAAATCCGGCAGCCGACCGATTTTGCTGTTAATAAACCGGAAGGGACAAACAATTTATCTGACCGTTGCGCCGGTCAGATAAAATGTAAATTCATAAATTAAAAAGCCGGTTTGTTGGAATTATTCCAACAAACCGGCTTTTTTTTGTTTTCGCGGCGGCTTTATGATACAAAATCAGGTATGTGGAACAAAATATATTTAATTGCTCTGGCGATTGCCGTGCTGATAATGTCTTCGCTGGCTTTTTATTCTAACAGTTGGCTCGACAGCATCGATGCGCCCGTTAATGTCATTCAAAATTATGAAGATTCTTCCGGTATGACGTGGATGTTTCTCTGGCTTTCCTCAATAATTCTGCTGATTCTGGCAAATGTCTTTTTTTGGAGAATGCAGCAGTCGTGGGCTTTCTGGACGACTTTTTTGTATTTCGCGGCTTTTATTATTATCCAGACTTTTCTGCTCGACGAAAAATTCACCGCGTTCAGAAACAGCAGAAATCCCGGACAAAGCGGTTTATCGGTCAGTCCGTTTCTGGGAGTGATTCTTTGCGTCGTCGGCGCGATTTTTGTTTTTTTCGACCAGTTTCTGGTCAGCCGTCTGCATAAGAAAATGTTCGGAATAGCTCCCGAAAAGGTAAAACTCGAAGGCGGCGAATCGGAATTGTAATTTTCGTTTCACGAAAAAAGTCCGGCAATGTTTATTGCCGGACTTTTTATTGTAAGAATCGGGACGGCGAGATTCGAACTCACGACCTCACGCACCCCAAGCGTGCGCGCTACCAGGCTGCGCTACGTCCCGTTATTTATTCAGATTAGAAACGATTCGGGGTTTTGTCAAACTCAGTAGTTTCTATGGCGGGAATCAGGCGTTTCCAGTTTCCTGGTTTTAAGCATTTCACGCAATTCGAGCAGCTGCGCGGCAAGATTGGTCAAAGCCTCGCGGCGGTCTTCGTTCATTTCGACCGGATTTGTCATTTGAATCTCCTGTATTTCGTCGAATTCTTCGATGCTTTCTAATTCGATTGTTTTTTCGACACCATTTTCATTAGTAAAATCCTGAGCCGGCGCGGGTTCGGTTATTTTAACTTCTTTGATAAAAGTTTCCTTTGCCGCCGGTTCGGAATGAACAATCTTCAAACGATTCGTCTCACGCAGCTCAGTTTGCAGCTTTTTCTTTGCGCCGGCAATGGTAAAAAGGTCGTCGTAAAGCAGTTCTTTGATGCGCAGAGCAATTTCGACATCGCGCCGCCGGTAGCTTCTCTGCCCCGAACGGTTTTTCTGCGGCGAAAGCATCGGAAATTCCGTTTCCCAATAGCGCAGAACGTGCGCCTGAACGCCGACCAAATCGCATACTTCACCGATTTTAAAGAATATTTTTTCCGGTATCGCCGTTGCAAATTGTCCCATTTGAGCCTCTGATATGTTAATGTTTTTTGTAATTTCCGCCGCCGTTATTGTATGAGTTTAATAATTTTATGTCAATAAATTTATTATGAAATCAGAATTCGAGCTTATCGAAAAAATCCGCAGTCGTTCGGCTTCGTCGAAAATCGGCGACGACTGCGCCGTAATTCCGAAAGATTCCCAAACCGACCTGGTTATGACGACCGATTTGCTAATCGAAGATATTGATTTTCGACTTCAATGGACGCGTCCCGAATTTATCGGTCATAAAGCGCTCGCCGTTTCGCTTTCCGATATTGCTGCAATGGGCGCGGCGCCTGTCTGGTCGATGCTTTCAATCGGCGTTCCAGAAAAAATCTGGCAGTCGGATTTTGTCGAGAAATTTTACGAAGGTTATTTTCGGCTGGCTGAAAAATTCGATGTCGAGTTAATCGGCGGCGACGTGTCAAAAACACCTGACAAAATTGTCGTAGATTCGATTGTCGCCGGTGAAGTCAAAAAAAATAAAGCGATTTTGCGCTCCGGCGCGAAAGACGGCGATTTGATTTTTGTAACCGGCGAACTCGGCGGCGCGGCGGCGGGCTTAAAACTGCTCGAAGACGGAATCAGGTTCGAGTCGAACGATAAGACCTGGGGCAAAAATCTTCTCTTGAAGCAACTTCAGCCGTTTCCGCA
>JBBPXZ010000030.1:0-11605 GCA_038200355.1 Pyrinomonadales bacterium
AGCCGGATTTGAACGAGGCGAGCTTGAAAATAACTTCGAGTGGGGCGGCGATTTCGGCGCGCCGGACGAAACCTTTATCGCCAATCAATTCAACCAGCCGGTTTTCGTTCATCATTTTCCCGCCGTCATCAAGGCGTTTTACTTTGAACGCGACGCCGAACGCCCGGAACTCGCATTGGGCGCGGATTTGCTCGCGCCCGAAGGCTACGGCGAAATCATCGGCGGCGGCGAGCGCGCTTTCGATTTGGAATTTCTCGAAAAACAAATCGAAGCGCACAACCTGCCGCGCGAATCGTTTGAATGGTATCTCGACCTGCGCCGTTTCGGTTCTGTCCCGCACGCCGGTTTCGGAATGGGCGTCGAGCGGGCGACGGCGTGGATGTGCGGCATCGAACACGTCCGCGAAACGATTCCGTTTCCGCGTATGCTTTATCGTTTGAAACCGTAGAAATTTTTATGAACGAAAACAACCTTTGCCCGAACTGCGACAGTGAAAGATTTATAACCGAGCCGAATCAATACGACGTTATCGACTTTCAAAACGGAAATTTCAACGTGATTCGCTCCGAATCTACGGATGACGAATATAAAGTTTTCTGCGAAGAATGCGGCGAAGAAATTGATTTTAACGGTTCGCTCGACAACGGAAAAATTGTTCTAAAAACTAATGGATAAAAAAGAAGGATTGAAGAAACAAATTCTCGCCAAGTTGTTTTCTATCTGCGAAGAACGCGGCAATTATGTTTTTGATAACGATTTGGTCAAACAGGTAATCGGTGAAATCGAAAGCGAAAAGAAATTTAAAAATCCGTTCGATGTAACAAAAGTTGACCGCCGCGATTTGCTGCCGAAGGCGATGCTCGATAAAAATTTTGCCGTGATTCATCTTGGAAGCGGCGCGCATCGTTTCATCGAAGGCATCGAAAATGTTTCGCACGATTTTGAGCCGATTCAAACGGAAATCGATTGGAAATATCGGAAAAGCGTTTTGAATGAATATAATACGAGCGAATCGAATATCTTGTCAATCGCCAACAACCAGAGAATTCTGCATCATTTCACGTTCGGACAAGACCGCGAGTTTGAAGATGTTGACATTACGAAACGCCCGAAAACTTATTTCCCGCATCGGACGAAAGCGAATCTCAAATATCATTTCGGCGAAGCCATTGAAATCGAATTGACGAAAATGCAAATCGAAATTGATTTAACGATTGAATTTGAAGGCACGATTGCAGTTTTTGAAGCGAAGAATGGCAAGCCCGATAATTTTTCCGTTTATCAAATTTATCATCCGTTTCTGTATTATCACGCGGCAAAAGCGAAAATCGAGATGAGCGACAAAATCAAAAACGTCGTCTGCGTTTACGTCGTCAAACAAAAACAGAAAGACTTAACGAAACTGAAACTTTGGGAATACACTTTTGAAAAACCGGACGATATAACGAGCATCAAATTTCTGAAATCGGCGTGTTACAATCTGCAAAAAGAAGATGAATGAAAATTTTACAAATCGAGTTTTCAACGAAGACGTTTTGCAGGTGTTGAAAAGAATGCCGCCGGAAAGCGTCGAGATGATTTACGGCGACCCGGATTATAACGTCGGCATCAACTACGCGGGTAAAAACTACACGACGAAATGGAACGATTATATCGATTGGTATATTGAATTAACTAAAGAATCTCTACGCGTTTTAAAGCCGTCCGGTAATTTGTTTTTAATCAACTATCCGAAACAAAACGCTTATTTGCGCGTCAAGTTTTTAGACGAAGCGGCTTACGACGTGCAGGATTATGTTTGGGTTTATAACACGAATGTCGGACATTCGCCCCGTCGTTTTACGACCGCGCACCGCTCGATTCTTCACGCTACGAAATCTAAAGAAAATAATTTTTATAAAGAGCAAGTCGCGCAGCCTTATTTGAATCCGACCGACAAACGAATTCAGGAGCGAATCCGCAACGGACACACGGGCAGAATGCCGTATTCGTGGCTTTATTACGATTTGGTTAAAAACGTCTCGAAAGACAAAACCTTTCATTCGTGTCAGATTCCTCTGCCGATGGTCGAATTGTTTATCAAATCCTGCACCGTAGAAAACGATTTGATTTTTATTTTATTCGGCGGTTCGGGTTCGGAAATCGTTCTCGCCGAAAATCTGAAACGCGCGTTTGTTTCGTGCGAGATTCACCCGAATTATTATCGAATGATTACCGACCGATTGGAAAATAAAGGCGAAATTAAAAACGAATATCGCTTGAAATTTATTCGGGATAAAGAGAAAAACGAAGAAGCCGAACAATCTTTTTCAGCCTCGCTGCCATTTGAATAAAATGAAAAACGACAAACAGAAACTTTTTCCCGCCGCTTTGCGCCTGTGCGTTTTGACGTTGATTTTTTCTTTCGCCGCTTTTGCGCAAAAGCCGATTCGGGATTTGAAGCCGACCGTTATTTTAGTTTCTTTGGACGGTTTTCGCGCCGATTATCTGGAAAAGTTTAAGCCGAAGGTTTTGAATAAACTCGCAAAGAAAGGTGTGCGGGCGAAATGGCTGATTCCGGCGTTTCCGACTAAAACTTTTCCGAATCATTACACGATTGCGACCGGACTTTACCCGGAACATCACGGGATAATCGAGAATAATATTTACGACGCGAATTTTAATGCAGTATTCGGGTTGAGCAGAACCGAAGAAGTGCAGAATGCGCGCTGGTGGCTCGGTGAACCCGTTTGGGTTACGGCGGAAAGACAGGGTCAAAAAGCGGGCGCGTTTTTCTTTCCCGGAACGGAAGCGCCGATTAAGGGCGTTCTGCCGACGTTCTGGAAAAAATACGACGGGAAGATTCCGAACGGCGAGCGCGTCGATACGATTTTGTCGTGGCTCGATTTACCTTTGAACGGGCGACCGACGATTTACACGCTTTATTTTTCCGACACGGACGATTCGGGACACGCTTTTTCGCCGGATTCAAAAGAATTGCGCGACGATGTTTTAAAGATTGACGGCGACATCGGGCGTTTAGTCGAAGGTTTAAAGAAACGAAAAATCGATAAAAAAGTAAATCTGATAATCGTCTCCGACCACGGAATGGCGACGCTCGACCAGCGGAACGCCGTTTTTCTCGACGACGCTTTCGATACGAACCAAGCCGAAAGAGTTTTATGGACGGGCGAGATTGTCCAGATTTTCCCGAAGGCGGGCGAGCAGAAAGAAATAATCGACAGCCTGCAAAGGAAAATCACGCACGCGCGGTGCTGGGAAAAGGCGAATATTCCCGAACGCTTTCATTACCGGGACAGCCCGCGCATCGCGCCCGTCGTCTGTTCGGCGGACGAAGGCTGGATTTTGACCAGTCATAGCCGTTACGAAGATTTGAAAAAGCGCGATGATTTCGGACGACTGCGCGGCGCGCACGGCTACGACAATCAGCTCGAATCGATGCGCGCGACATTCATCGCCCACGGCAGCGCGTTTCGCAAAAGCAAAACGGTCGAACCGTTTGAAAACGTCGAGATTTATAATCTGATGTGTAAAATTTTAGGTTTGACGCCGGCGAAGAATGACGGGAACTTCGAGAACATTAAAAATTTATTGAGAAAATAAACTTCGCGCCGAATAAATTTTATAAAGTTTATTCGGCGTGAAGTTTCAGAACCGCAATCTCCGGCGGAACACGGAAACGAACAGCCGGACCGCTCGTGCCGACGCCGGTCGTTACGAAAACGTGCTTGCCGTCAACCGTGCAGAAGCCTTCCATAAATCTTTTATCGTTGACGAGCGCGAGCGCCCCGTAAAACGGAAATTTAAATTGACCGCCGTGCGTATGACCGGAAAGCATCAGGGCGATTTGATTCGGCGCTTTCAGAAGTGAATCGGGATTGTGCGTGAGCGCTAAAATGTTTTCTTTTACCGGAATTTTATCGAACGCGCCGGTCGGAACGCGCCGGTTTTTCCAGTTGTCTTCGATGCCCCAGAGATTTACCGTTTCGCCGTCAACTTCGATTGCCGCCGTCTCGTTTTCCAGAATTTTTATGCCCGCCGCTTCAAAATCGGCGCGCACTTTTGCTTCGTCATACCACCAGTCGTGATTGCCGATAACGCCGTAGACGCCGTATTTCGCCCGCAAGCCTTTGAGATTTTCCGCAATCGTCGCGGACGGCATTTTCAAATCGCTGTTCTTTCCGCTCTTTTGTGAAACATAATCGCCGAGCAGCACGATTAAATCGGGGTTCTGCTCGTTAGCCAGCCGGACGATTTCGCTGATTTTTCCTTCGGTGATAAATTTTGCACCGCCGTGAATATCAGAAACGGCGACAATCTTAAAGCCGTCTAATTTCGCGCTCCAGTTGGGAATTTTCAAGTCTTCTTCGTGAACAATCAATTGCGCCGGTTCGATATAAAAAGAATAAACGGCGACCAGCGCGAGAATTAATGTTGTCGCGCCGAAGACGGCGGCGATTCTTTTGAGCAGCAATTTCATAACATAATTATATCGAAAATTTAACCGGAGATATGCCGATTATTTAACTGACCGGAAAATATTCACGCCAGCGCGCATCGACGAGTTTCACAATATCGTCTCGCGCCTCGACTTCGTTCGGATACCACGGCTTCATTCGCGCGTCGATGACAATCGGCGCGCCGTAGACGATGTGATTGTTTTTGATTTCGACGCTTTCGGCAAAAATGTCCGTCGAAGGATTGAACCGCGTCCACGTCGCCCACAGGAATTTTTCGCTCGTCTCGGCGTATTCGATTTTATCGTGCAGAACGACGATTTGAAAATCATCAAATTTGCCCGATTCGGCGATTCTCTGCGCCTGATTTTCGTCCGCCGCGTAGTAGTTTCCCTCGACGACGAGACAGCCGCCGCAAAAAACTTTCGCCGCTTTCGCGCCGTTCGGCAATTCGCCGCGAAACTCGCGCTTCAAATCGCGCACGGCGTCGCCGACGCCGACGAGCATCGCCTTTGAGCCGTGATTTATTTTGCCCGACGCATAATCCAAAGTGTCGAAAGACGTGCGGTCGAAAATAAAAAAATCGCTCGCCCAATCGACGCGCGCCAGAATATATTCAAACAGCGATTTAAAGTCGCGCAGGTTTTGCGGCTTGTCCGTCAGCATTAAAAATTTCGTCAGCGATAATTGCCCTTCGCCCAAAATCCGAAAACCCGCGCCCAAAGCCTCGCGCGCGTATCTTTCCTTGACAACCGCCGCGGCGAGCGAGTGAAATCCTGTTTCGCCGTAGCTCCACAAATCTTTTACGGCTGGCATTACCAGCGGAAACAACGGCGACAATAATTCCTGCAAATAATCGCCGATATAGAAATCTTCCTGACGCGGCTTGCCGACGACGGTTGCCGGATAAATGGCGTCTTTGCGGTGAAAAACGGCGTCGGCGCGGAAAACCGGATAATCGTGAACCAGCGAATAATAACCGTAATGGTCGCCGAACGCGCCTTCCGGTCGGCGCTCAAACGGCGCAACCTGTCCGCAAATGGCGAATTCGGCTTCGGCAATCAGGCGATGATGATTTTCGAGCGGATTCTCGACGGTTTCGATTTTTCCGTCGGCTAAAACCGAAGCCAAAACAAGCTCCGGCAAATCTTCGGGCAGCGGCGCGATTGCCGACAAAATCATCGCGGGCGCGCCGCCCAGAAAAATCGTTACCGGCAAAGATTCATTTCGTTGTTCGGCTTCGGCGTAATGAAAACCGCCGCCCTTGTGGATTTGCCAGTGAATCCCCGTAGTTTCCCGGTCGTAGCGCTGGATGCGATACATTCCGAGATTGTGTTTTCCGCTCGTCGGACTTTCGGTATAAACGAGCGGCAGAGTTATAAAATGTCCGCCGTCGTCCTGCCACAATTGCAGAAGCGGCAGTTTTTCAAGATTTGCGGGTCGGTCGCAAACTTCCAGGACCGGCGCGCGTCTGACTTTTTTCGTTCCGAGTTTGAGCGCCGTAAATGCCAAATCTCTAAAACTCCAAAGCTCTTTCGGTTTCGGCGGCAATAAAACTTCGACCATCTCGACCGCTCTTTTGACAAGTTCCTGCGGCTTTTTGCCGAACGCCAAATCGATGCGTTTCGCCGTGCCGAAAAGATTCGTAACCACGGGAAACGTCGAGCCTTTGACGCGTTTAAAGAGCAGCGCTTTTCCCTGCGCGTCAATCGTGCGGCGATGAATTTCCGCAATTTCAAGATACGGGTCAACTTCGGCTTCGATTTCGATTATTTCGTTTTCCCTGTCGAGAGCCGCGATAAATGAACGCAGGTTTTTGTGCATATTTTCGTCTTTCCGGTTTCTATTCAAACAAAGCGGTTATCAGGATACGAGCCGGTAAATATCAGTTCCGCGCCCGAAATAAAAAAGGCGGAAACATTTTCGCTTCCGCCAGTCAGATAAAATTCTGCTGAAATTACAGAAACGGGCATTTAATTCGCGTCGTTTCCGATTTTTTTCAAATCCAGCTCGCCCGCTTTGACGACCTCGATTTTCGTATTCGGAAAACGCTTCGCCAAATCGTCTTTAAAAACCGAATAATCGCCGACGATGATAATATCGCCGCCGTTCAGACTTTCGCCGGCAAACTGCCGAATCTGCGCGCCGGACACAGCCTGAACGTTTTTCGTGTAATTATTCAGCTCGCCGGTCGGCAATTCAAAGCTGTATAAATCGGCAACCGCCGCCGCCAAGCCTTCGGTCGTTTCCAGATTGCGCCCGAAACCGCCGGTCAAAACCGATTTGCGCGGCACGAGTTCAGAGCTTGAAACCGAACTGTCGGAAAGTCTTTTGATTTCAGCCGCGACCAATTCGGCAACTTCAGCCGCCGATTCGTTTTTCGTCTGCGTGCGCGTCGCAAAATTCGTGTTATAAAATCTCCAGGCGAAACTGCTGCCCGCGCCGTAGCTTAAACCGCGCTTGATGCGAATTTCCTGATTAAGGCGCGAAGAATAACCGCCGCCGAGAACCGAGTTGAGAACGAGCGCCGGAAAATACGCGGAACTCGTCGTTCCCGATTTTTTCCGGTCGTCCCAAACTATACGCCCGTTTGCTTCGGCATCTTTGGCAAAAGCGACGGCAGCTTGTCCCGACTTAGGCAAATCGATTACCAGAATTCGTTTTAGTAAAGGCTGCTGCATTTCCCTTTGTTTCTGGGCTTTAATCGATTCGGCGGATTCTGTAATCGTTGTTATTACATCGGGCGATTGCGGAGAATCCTGCGAAACAACCGGAATTTTCCATCGACCGAAATACTTTTGAACAAGCGCGTTCGCTTTGAGTGTCGTAATATCGCCGGTGAAAATCAAAACGGCATTCTGCGGCTCGAAATTTTCCCTGTGAAAATTTACAATGTCGTCACGCCCGATTGAGCCGATGCTTTCGGGCGTTCCGCCTGCGGGATGCTCGTTAAAACTGTATTTGCTGGCGACGTAATTTGCCAGAAAACCGGGCTGTTTGAGGTTGTAATTCAAATTGTCGAGCGTCTGCGATTTAAGCAAATCGATTTCTTCCTGTTTGAACGCCGGATTAAGAACAACGTCTGACATAATCGCCATTGCCGCATCGAGTTTATCAGCCATTACATTGACGACGACGACCGAATTGTTCCAACTCGCGCCGGTGTTTATCTCGCCGCCGAGAAACTCCATCTGCTCGGCAATCTGCGTCGCCGTGCGCGTTTTCGTTCCCTTTGTCAGAAGCGAGGCGGTCATATTCGCCAGTCCCGCTTTCGCATCTTCTTCCCGTTCAGCGCCGCTTTTAACTAGTAGTTGGACGGTTACGAGCGGCACGCGCCGGCGCTCGACAACGGCGACGGTTAAGCCGTTCGGCAGTTTTCTTTCCTTAACTGCCGGAATATTGACCGATTTCGGCGCGGCGGGCGCGGGCGGATTTTCCTGCGCGAACGCGGCGGAAACTGAAAATGTAAAATTAAGAATTAAAAATGCAGAAACGCTTTTGATAATTTTGAATCGGTTATTTTTCATTTTGAATTTCCTTCCGCCGATTGCCGGTAATAAATCACGACGCGGTTTTTATCCGTAAAATATTTTTTCATTACGCGCTGCACGTCCGCTGCGGTTACGGCTCGCAGTTTTCGGATGTCGGTATTGACCGCGTTCGGGTCGCTCTGGTAAGCGACGGCGCGCTCGATGGCGATTGCTTTGCCGTCGTTGGTTTCGAGCTGTTGAAGCTGGTCGGTAATCAATTGATTTTTCGCTTTTTCGAGTTCTTTTGCCGAAACCGGCGAGTTTTGAATTTTGTCCAGTTCGGCGAGCAGCGATTTTTCGAGCGATTCGGGCTGTTTGCCTTCCGAAGCCGTCGCCGCGAAATAAAGCAAACCTTTATCGACCCGGATGTCGGCGTTAAACGAGGCTTCCTGCGCGATTTGCTGTTTATAAACCAGTTCCTGATACAGCCTCGAAGATTCGCCGCCGGATAAAATCGTTTCGGCGATTTTCAAAGCCGGAACGTCCGCGCTTTTTGAATCGGGCGCGAGATACGTGATAGCGACAGCCGGAAACGGCACAATCGGCGCGGTTTCCATAAAGCGTTTTTCGCCTGTGCGCTCCGGCTCCTTCACCGTTACGCGCGGAATCGCGCCCGAAGGCTTGGCGATTTTGCCGAAATATTTATTAACCCAATTATCAAACTGCGCCTGCTCGAAGTCGCCGACGACAATCAGATAAGCATTGTCGGGACGATAAAAAGTTTTATAAAAGTTGTTGGCGTCTGCCAGAGAAGCGGCGTTCAGCTCGTCGAGATTGCCTATTCCAGGACGCCGGTACGGGTGCGCCGCAAACGAAAGTTTTTCTAAATATTGCCCGTAAAGCATTCCATACGGATTTGCCAGAATCCGCTGGCGAAATTCTTCCTTTACAACGTCGCGCTCGGAGTTATAATTCGCCTGGTCGATATTCAAATTCTGCATTCGCTCGGCTTCCGCCCAAATCAGGGTTTCCAGGTAATTCGACGGCACGACTTCGTAGTAATTCGTAAAATCGTCATACGTCGAAGCGTTATTAAAGCCGCCGACATCTTCGGTCAGGCGGTCGAGCATCTCGCCCTTCATATTTTTCGTCGATTTAAACATCAGGTGTTCAAATAAATGCGCGAAACCGGAACGTCCCGCCGGGTCGTCTTTCGAGCCGACGTTATACCAGAGGTGAATCGCGACGGTCGGACTCGTATTATCCTGAAGCGAAACGACGTTTAAGCCGTTCGGCAACTTGCGCTGTTTAATATCGAGCGGCGCAATGCGCGTCTGCCCGACAACGGTCGAAGCAGCGGCAAAAGCGAAAATCATTACAAGAAAAAGAGCGGAAATTTTTCGCATATTATTCTTTATTTTTGAAACAGATAAGATTTTTTCGTTTGATACCTTAAAAGTCGCGGACAGTTTTTAGATGCCGGATTTTTAATTTTGAATGTAATCGTAAAAGCCTTTGCCCGATTTTCTGCCGAGCCAGCCCGCATCGACCATTTTTATCAATAACGGACAAGGACGATATTTCGGGTCGCCCAAGCCTTCGCGCATCACGTTGAGAATCGCCAGACAAACATCCAAACCGATAAAATCGGCGAGCGCTAATGGTCCCATCGGGTGATTCATCCCCAACTTCATAATGCCGTCGATGCTTTCTTTGGTCGCCACGCCTTCGTAAAGCGCGAAAACCGCTTCGTTTATCATCGGCAGTAAAATGCGGTTCGCTACAAAACCGGGAAAATCTTCGCATTCGAGCGGCGTTTTGCCCATTCGCTCGGACATTTCCTTTACCTTTTGATAAGTTTCATCAGAAGTTGCGATGCCGCGAATGACTTCGACGAGCTTCATCAGCGGCACGGGATTCATAAAGTGCATTCCGATAACTTTGTCCGCTCTTTTTGTCGTCGCCGCGATTTTCGTAATCGAAATCGACGACGTGTTGGAAGCTAAAATCGCGTCAGGCGCGGTTATCTCGTCGAGCTTTTGAAATAACTGTTTTTTAATCTCGAAATTTTCCGTCGCCGCCTCGACGACGATAAAGCAGTCCTTCAAATCTTCGAGATTCGTGGTTGTTTTGATGCGCCCCAAAATCTCAGATTTTTGCGCTTCGGTCATCGTTTCCTTTTTAACGAAACGGTCAAGGCTTTTTCCAATCGCCGCGAAACCTTTCTTGACAGAATCTTCGCTGATGTCGCAGATAATCACGTCGTAACCCGAAGCGGCGGCGGTTTGCGCGATGCCGTTCCCCATCGTTCCCGCGCCGATAACGCCGAATATTTCACTCATCGTTTATAATTCCCTTCCTTTAGTTAATAGAGTTTGTAGAGTTCATAGAGTTCGTGGAGTTCGTGGAGTTTGTAGAGTTCGTAGAGTGAAAGACGCACGGAAAACTCTTAAACTCTTAAAATTCCACCGACTCTATAAACTCTATAAACTCTTAACCTCTCTCGACTGCCATCGCTACCGAGTTTCCGCCGCCCAAACATAATGCGGCGACGCCTTTTTTCACGCCGCGTCGCTTCATTTCGTAAAGCAAGGTGGTTAAAATGCGCCCGCCGGAGTTGCCGATAGCGTGTCCGAGCGCGACCGCGCCGCCGTTGACGTTGACTTTTTCCATATCAAGCCCTAATTCCTGCATCACGCCGAGAGCCTGCACGGAAAACGCTTCGTTAAGCTCAAACAAATCGACTTCTTCCATCGTCCAGCCGGCTTTTTCCAGCACGTTTTTCACGCCCTGAACCGGAGCCATCATAATATATTTCGGCTCGATGCCCGAAGTTGCGTAGGCGACGATTCTGCCTAAAGGTTCGATGCCCAGTTCCTTAGCTTTCGCCGCCGACGTAATCACAACCGCCGACGCGCCGTCATTTAAGCTCGACGCGTTGCCCGCCGTAACCGTTCCGCCGTCTTTCATAAAAGCCGGTTTCAGTTTGCCCATACTTTCGGCTGTCGCTTCGCCGCGCACGCCTTCGTCCGTTTCAAAAATTACGGGTTCGCCTTTGCGTTGCGGAATCTCAATCGGGAAAATCTCGTCTTTGAAACGTCCCGCCGTGTGCGCTTCGTGCGCTTTGCGGTGCGAATTGTAAGCGTATTCGTCCTGCTCGGTTCTGCCGATTTTATATTTTTCCGAAACGACTTCGCCCGTGTTGCCCATATGCCAATCTTCAAACGGACACCACAAACCGTCGTGAATCATCAAATCGACAACTTTATTATTGCCCATCTTAAAACCGTCGCGCGCGTTCGGCATCGCGTATGGAATATTCGACATCGATTCCATTCCGCCCGCGACGACGAAATCGGCGTCGCCCAACTTTATGGCTTGCGCGGCAAGCGCGACAGCTCGCAGACCGGAACCGCAAACCATATTGACCGTCAGCGCCGAAGTTTCCGCGGGCATATCCGCTTTGAGCGCCGCCTGTCTCGCGGGCGCTTGTCCCAAACCGGCTTGGACGACGCAGCCCATAATCACTTCGTCAACGTCAGCCTTGTCGATTCCGGCGCGCCTGACCGCTTCCCGTATCGCAAAACTTCCCAAATCCGTCGCCGAAAACGGCTTCAAACTTCCCTGAAATTTCCCCGTTCCCGTGCGCGCCGCGCTGATAATAACCGCGTCTTTTAT
>JBBPXZ010000031.1:0-8538 GCA_038200355.1 Pyrinomonadales bacterium
AAAACGAAGTTACTGTTATTAAGCAGGACAAACTCGGCGATGTTTGGTTTGGAACGATGCAAAGCGGCGCGTGTCGTTTCAGTCAAAACCGCTTCGCCTGTTTCGATTCAAAAAACGGGATTGCCGACGATTACGTCTATGACATTTTTTTAGACCGCGAAGGAACGCTCTGGTTCGGAACCAATGAAAGAGGCATTTATCGCGTTACCGAACAATCAGTAACATCAATCACAACTGAAAACGGGCTGGGTATAAATAAAATCTATCCCGTTCTTGAAACCCGCGACGGCGCGGTTTGGATCGGCGGTTACGGCGGATTATCAAAATACGATCACGGCAAAATTACCAACTATCTTAAACCTCCTGACGGCTCGGACATATTCTCCGTCCACGCGCTTTTTGAAGACAATGCGCGCCGGTTGTGGGTCGGCAGGTGGAGCGGCGTCTCATACGTCGAAAACGGTAAACTTTACGACGCGAAAGAAACGCTCGGTCTTGATTTGGGAGAAGTTGATCGTATTTTCGACATTCAAGAGGATAAAAACGGAGTTTTCTGGTTTGCCACAGACATCGGCTTATATAAATATGACGGCGAAACGGTCAAACGTCTGACAACCGACGACGGTTTGCCGGGCGACGATGTCAAAGTGATTCTCGAAGCCCGGAACGGCGAAACGCTCTGGATTGGAACATACGCAGGTATTGCCAAAATTGAGAACGGAGAAATTACCGCTTTTACCGAGCGGGACGGTTTAGCGGGCAATCGCGTTCGCTCGCTTTACGAAGACGAAACCGGAACGCTCTGGATCGGAACTTACGAGAGCGGTTTATCCAGGTTCAAGAATGGAAAGTTTACCGTTATCAGAAAGGAAAACGGACTGTTCAGCGACGGCGTTTTTCAAATTCTGGAAGATGCGCGGCGAAACTTCTGGATGTCGAGCAATCAGGGAATCTACCGCGTGACACGCGCCCAGCTTGAAGACTTCGCCGACGGAAAAATCGCTTCGATTGTTTCGACCGCTTTCAATAAATCGGATGGAATGCCCAACACCGAAGCGAACGGCGGCGCGCAGCCCGCCGGAACGAAATTGCGCGACGGCGAGCTTTGGTTTCCGACGCAGGACGGCGTGGCAATCATTCACCCCGAATCAATCGAACTAAATCCGCTGCCGCCGCCTGTCGTCATTGAAACTTTGCGAATTGATAATGAAAAGACGACGGCGTTTCCAAACGGAATCCAGATGCTGCCCGGACAGGAAAATCTCGAAATTGATTATACGGGCTTGAGTTTCATCCGACCCGAGCAAGTGCATTTTCGTTACCGGCTCGAAAATCTGGAAGAAAACTGGACGGAAGCCGGAACCAGGCGCACGGCTTTTTATCCGCATCTCGCGCCGGGCGAATATGTTTTTCGCGTGATTGCCGCCAACAGCGATAACGTCTGGAACGAAACCGGAGCGACGCTCAAAATCACCGTTAAGCCGCCGTTTTATCGAACCTGGGTGTTTCTTCTGGCGGCGGCGGCGCTCGGTTTATTCGTCATTTACTGGATTTACCGTCGCCGCGTCAGTCAGCTCGAACGCGCTCGCCATTTGCAGGAAGAATTTTCACGTCGGCTGATTAACGCGAACGAATCGGAACGCCGCCGGATTGCCGGTGAGCTGCACGATTCAATCGGGCAATCGCTGGCGATGATAAAAAACCGCGCCCTTTTGGGCGCCGAATCCGCAAGGGACGAAAACGTGCGAAAACAACTCGAATTAATTACCGCGCAGGCGACGCAGACCATCGGTGAAGTGCGCGAGATTTCTTACGCTCTGCGCCCTTACCTGCTCGACAATCTGGGTTTGACGAAAGCCGTCAAGTCCTTGCTCAATAACATCAGCGAGACGAGCGAGTTGACGATTGAAACCCAACTCGACGACGTTGACCATATTTTTGACAGCGAAGCGGAAATGAGCATTTATCGAATCGTTCAGGAAAGTTTGAGCAACATCCTGAAACACGCCGAAGCCTCAGAAGTGCAGGTTTTTATTAAAAAAAGCGCCCGGAATCTGACTGTTTTAATTTCCGACGACGGCAAGGGTTTTGATATACACACAGTCAAAATCCGGGACGGGGGCAAAGGCGGTTTCGGACTTCTTGGAATTTCCGAACGGGTAAAAATGCTCCGCGGCACGCAGGAAATCGAATCGGCGGTTGGCAGCGGAACAACCATTTTGATTAAAATACCTGTTCCGGCTACGGAGACACGCGCGAATTAATCGTGCTGACTTCATTTAGAGATGATGAATGACGAAATTAAAATCGTAATCGCCGACGACCATCCGATTGTCCGGCAGGGCTTGCGGCAGATGATTGAAGCCGACCGAAATTTGACGGTCATCGGCGAAGCGGGCGACGGCGAAGAGGTTTTGCGATTGATTGAAACCGATCAACCGGATGTCGCCGTGCTGGACGTTGATATGCCGCGAATGGGCGGTTTCGCCGTCGTGCGCGAGCTTCGGCGAAAACGAATCCAGGTCAAAATAATCTTTCTGACGATGCACAGCGAGGAAGAAATTTTTCAGACGGCGATGGATTTGGGCGTCGGCGGCTACGTTCTCAAAGACAGCGCGACGACCGATATTGTTGCCGGAATAAAATCAATCGCCGCGGGAAAACCATTTATCAGTCCGGCAATGTCCGCGCTGCTTCTGAATCGCCGCCGCCGCTCCGAAAAATTAACGAGCGAAAAACCCGCGCTCGATTCGCTTACGCCGACCGAACGCCGCATTCTAAAACTCATCGCCGAAGACAAAACGAGCCGGGAAATCGGCGAAGAGCTTTTCATCAGCCACCGCACGGTTCACGCTCATCGCGCCAATATCTCAAACAAACTGAACCTGAGCGGCAATCTGGCGCTCGTCAAATTCGCCATCACTAATAAATCCAATTTTTAAGAAATTGCCATTTACTCAATAAATCTGTCGCTTTCCGCAGATAAACTTCCGTTCGCCTCTCCTGAAAAATAGGTTATGTTACCTAGATAAAAATAGGTAACGTGACGGATACCCGCGCCGCTCGATTTCCTTTACTGTGTCCTTTAATTAATTATTCGCATCACCGCAAAAATGTTGCCGACAGAGAAAATGAAGATTTTGATTGTCGGAGCGAATTTTTCAAAAATCAACAATTACCAATAAGGAGATAAATTTATGAGACACAATCGATTCAAACGTTTTCTTGCGACGATGCTGACGCTGGTCATGACATCCGTGTTAATCACGCCAATTTTGGCAGCCACAAAATACGAAACAACCGACGAAAAACCTGTTTCTAAAAAGAGTTTGCCCGGTGTTAAGGCGGCAGTTTTAGACAGCATAAAAGCCCAGGACGGTCAAACCCAGTTTTCACAGGATGAACTCGAAGAGATGCGCAGCGCGCTGCTTGAGCTGGTTGACAGCAACCAGGAGTTATCCGCGCTTTTATCGCCGCGAGGCAAAAAAAGAATGAAAAACGAATCTGCTCTGCAAAAAGACGAAGACCAGTTCGCCGAAACCAGAAGCCGGATTCAGCAGATGTCCGACAAACAGCTCACCAATTTGAGAAAAGCGCTGAATCCGACGAAGATGCGGGCAAAAATTGCCACTTCACGGGCGATATTCAGTGAATCCAAAAATAGCGTATCGAAGGCAGCCTCCGATATGGCAATTAACTCCAGCACGCCCGCATTCCCCGGTATAAATGCGTATTGCTCGCCTCTGTCGCCCAAAGATATTATTGCCGCTGATGTGACTTTTTTTATTGCTGAAGGAATAAGAGACGCAGCGCAAGACGCATGTAATGAAGTCATCGTTATTCTGGGTGAAGGAGGAAATGGTAGTTTGGCGTGTCTGATTACCGACGCCATCTACCTTACTGCTAAAGCACTCAATCAGGCTATTCATTTCTGCGACGACGATTATGCCCAGTCGGTCGGTCAGGCTAGTTTTGACCGCTTGGGACATATCCACGACGATTTAGAAGGCAGCATTGCTAATGACAACACCAATTACAACAATATAATCGGCAATGCCGCGACTAACACGACCAACATTATCAACAACGACAACACGAATAAAACGACAATTGTTAATAATGACAATGCTAATGCCCTTGCTTTGACTACCTTGGTTAATTCCGCGCTGACGCAGATTATCAACAATGCCAACGCCAACAAAGATGAAGTAAAAAATCTTCTTCTGCGGACACAAATCGAGGCGGATTTGTCTTCAACCGACGGTTCGACATTCGTCGCGCTGTATGAGACGCCGGGTTCGGTTTGTTTGCCGTCGCTCAATGATAAGGGCTTAAACCAAATCGGCATTCCCGCAAGCAGCACGCAGTGCGGACTGCTTGATTTGGTTCGTTCGATTGTGAGGGACACGATTGCTAATGTCGGGGCGGGAACAAACGCCCAAAAGTTCTTCGCAACGGCAGAAGCGCAGAGAGCTGCCGGAAAATACAAAGATGCTTACACTTCGTATCGGCAGGCTTATAAAGCGGCTTCAAAGTAAGAAGCAGAATATCTGTGTAACGCAGATACTATATTCAAATAATTTTTTGACTGGCTGAAATTCGTCGCTGCGTAATCGGCTGCAAATACTGTCAAACAAAAAACAGATAAAAAGCGAGCAGATAAGCCGTATCAGTTTTATATCTGCTCGCTCTTTATCGTCTTGAGTTTATTGAAAATCCACTGTGTCTTTGATTAATTATTGCAGCACAATAAAAACGATGGCGACTGAAAAAATGAAGATTTTGATTGTTGACGATAATGCGGGAATGCGCGAGATGATGCGCTCTTTTTTGCCGGAATCATTCGGCGAGGTCTGCGAATGTGACGACGGTTTCCGGTGTGGAATTTTTACGGCAAGTTCACCCACGTTATTTTGCGAAAAGGCACGCATATCATTTCGGTCTTTTTCGATAAATCCGACGTAATGCCCGAAGCCGTTAATTTGACGAACGCTTCAATCACCTGCGAAAAGGAAAACGGCTTTCAGGTGGCGAGTTTTCAAAAAAACAGCCAGGCGGTTTTTGTCGTTTCGGATATGAGCGAAACGGAAAATCTGAACGTTGCCCGTACGCTTTCCGATGCGTTTTCGTCGCAAAATTCGATTTAGGATGAAGCCGTCTTAAAAATTTTGGTTTTCACGATTCTCGATAAAGTAAGGGCGTCGAATTTCAACAGAAACGGTTTGAATGACCTTTGAAATTCAATGCCCGATAGTTTAAAGAAGTGAAGCCTTTTCATTGTCAAATGAAAAGGCTTCACTTCTTTAAACTGATCTATGATTTACGCGGAGGCGGTTTTCTTCCACTTGGCGGATTCAAACGCTGCGTCAAGCGGAGTTTCCGCGATGTGATTGGTGTAGTTGGAGAGAGTTTTCATTCCGACCGCCAGGATAACCTCCAGAATATTCCGCCTTGAATAACCGGCTCCGAGAAAAGCGTCAACCTCTTTTTCCGAAACCGAACCGCGTTTTTCCGTAGCGGCTAACACAAACTGCCGGAAAGCCTCAAGTTTGTGGTCGGCAATCGGCGAACCGGCGCGGACTGCTTGAATAACATCCCCGGTTAAATTCTGCATTGAAGCCGCACTCGAATGCGCCGCCATACAGTATTCGCAATTATTGACCGAACTTGCCGCAAGCAGCGCGATTTGCCGTTCGGTCGTAGTCAGCGTAGTCTGCTCAAGCAGCGTTGAAAGCGACAGATAAGCTTGAAGGATTTCCGGCGATTCGGCGAAAACACCCATTAAGTTCGGTATGAATCCAAATTTCGATTTTATCTTTTCTAAAATTTCCTTTGATTTTTCCGGCGCGGTTGCCGTTGTATGAACTTGTAATGACATTTGTTTTTACTCTCTTGTATTTATTTCTGCTGCTTTCTCGACCGAACAGGCGCCGAGAAAACTGCGGAAATCGTTAGAGTTAAAATCAGAATCGTTGGTTTCATAAATTCTCCTTAATACTACAACAGGTCGAAAATCGCCTGGATTATTTCCGGCGGCGAAAACATCTCGGAGAAAATCGGGGAAATCCAAACAGTCGAGCGCGGCGCGAAAGGTCAGCGCCAGAGCCATAGGTAGCGTTTGAACCATTTTTGGACGAACGGCGATTTTAGATTTTCGAGCGTCGCTTCGGTGCCGACGGCTTGCGTGATTTTCGCCAGCGTCGGGTAAACGCGGATGATTTTGTTGAGGTCGGAGATTTTTAAATTCTCCTTCATCGCCCAGACGAATTCGTGAATCAATTCGCCCGCGCGTTCGCCGACAATCGTCGCGCCGACGATTTTTCCGCCGCGCGTGACGACTTTGGCGAAACCTATCGTCGCGCCGCTCGCCTGCGCGCGGTCGTTTTCCTCGAACGGCACTTTATAAATTTTCACGTTTGCAGTGCCGAATTTTTCGTTTGCTTCCGTTTCGGTCAGCCCGACGCGCCCTATTTCCGGTTCGGTAAAAGTCGCCCACGGGACGACGCGAAAATCCGTTTTCTTTTTAAAGGGAAAAGGCACGAAAGCGTTTTGAATGACGATCTGCGCTTCGTAATCCGCCATATGCGTGAACTGAAAATGATCGGTCACGTCGCCCGCCGCGAAAATATTTTTGTTCGACGTTTGCAGGTATTCGTCGGTTTCGATGCGTTTTTTATCAAAGCGCACGCCCGCTTTTTCCAGCTCCAGACCGTCGAGATTCGGCTGGCGACCGACCGCCGCGAGAATTTCGTCCGCTTCGATGTCGAAGGTTTTTCCGTTGGCTTCGATGGTGGCGATTTTCGCGCCCGATTCGTCTTTACGGAACTTGACGGCTTTCGCGTTCGTCAGAATCCGCAAGCCTTCTTCAGTCAAAACTTTTTCCATCAGAGCCGAAACTTCTTCATCTTCCTTAGTCAAAATCCGCTCGCCCACCTCGACGACAGTCACTTGCGAGCCGAGACGCGCCATTGCCTGACCGAGTTCGATGCCAATTGCGCCCGCGCCGAGAACGAACAGACGTTTCGGGAGCATTTTGAGATGGAAAATTTCTTCGTTCGTAATGTAGCCCGTTTCTTTCAATCCTTCGATTGGCGGCGTAAACGGGCGCGAGCCGGTCGAGATGCAGAATCGTTTCGCTCGCATCACGCGCTTTCCGCCGGCATCTTTGAGCGCGACTTCGATTTCGCCGGAATTCAAAAATCTTGGACTGCCGAAGATGACTTCGACGCCCATTTTTTCGAAAACTTCGGGCGCGTCGTGATGTTCGATAATCTCGATGACGTTCTGCACGCGGTCGGTAATCGAAGCAAACGAATCATCCGAAAATTTCGGCTCCAGAGCTTGAAAACCGTATTTATGCGCCTGACGCGCTTCGTGGGCGAACCGCGCCGATTTTATTAGAGTTTTTGAAGGCACGCAGCCCGTATAAAGACAATCGCCGCCGAGCGCGCGCTTTTCGACGAGCGCGACCCGCGCGCCCAGCGTTGCCGCGCCGCCCGCCGCAACTAATCCGGCAGAACCGCCGCCGATGACGATCAGATCATAAGTTTCAGACATTGGTTTTCCACCCTCGACCGCCGTTTTAGCAGGCTTTTCCTGCTCTTCCGCGCCTTCGCCGATTTGCCGTCGCACTTTTCGGACGGTCGAATACGCGCCGCCGATGAGCAGTAAAACGACTGCGCCGTAGACCCACCACGGAACGTTTTTTCCGGCGAAAATCAGATAGATATAAGCCGAAATAAAGAAAAACATCGCCGACAGCGCGGGCACAGCGACGGATTTTCCCCGACGATAACTCCTGATGAGCCACGCGACAGAAAGCGAGAAAAAGGGAATGGCGCCGACGTAAATCGCGCCGAAAATCAGCGGATTAACGCCGTAATTTTCTCCGAGGCTAAAAAACCAATTTTGAACCGCTTCCCAATTCATCCTAAGTTAATAATGTATCTTTAGCTAAAAATTATTTCCTCTTTTCAGGAAGAATCGAACTCCCGGAATAGTTTTTTAATTTAGCCCCAATATTTAAATTGAAAATAAACCTTTCGATAATCAGCAACCATTTACGCTTTATTAAGATGCCGAATGAATTGAGGTATGTTTTAGGTTCCTTTGGAAAGTCTAAAGCGGGCAAAAAGCGGGAGTTTTCAATCGCCAAAACTGAGCGGTAAAATAAATAAACCTTTCGACCAGTAAAATTCGGGAATGAATTTTACGCTGCATTTAAAAAATCAATAATTACTTGACGATTATTTCATCGGCTCTGACCGTTTTTCGGATATTGATAAATTTGATTCATCGAATCAAAGTCACTTTACATAATTTCAGCTTTGACCATTCCTGATCGGCGGTAACTGCCGGAACATTCAGCTTTATCGCCAGCGCGAGGCAAGCACGGTCGGGTAGGTTCCTACAAACGGGTGAAAAGTCTCATAGGATTTTTGACAATCTGTTCTATTTACGGAGGTTAACGTAATTTTTCACTTCCCATTTTCATCCAGTTTCCAACTCAGGATTTTGGGAAGGTCAAAGCCGACGGAA
>JBBPXZ010000032.1:0-71545 GCA_038200355.1 Pyrinomonadales bacterium
AACGATTGAGTTGACGTGGGGCGAAACCGATTTCACGCGACTTCGCGTTAAAGAAAACCGTTTTAAAGAGAAGCTGTTTCGCCCTCACGTCCAATGATTTGTTATACCTTTGGTTGCGGGTATCGGTCAACATAATTTAGAAGAACTTCCTTATGTGGTTTCCAATACGGTTCATAATCTATTTCTACTCGCGTTAGTTTGTCACTTTGCCAAGATAAAATCTTTCTCAGATGTTCTTCAAGTGTTTCTGCTAAATTTACAGAATCAATTTTATATTCTGGAGTTTCTTCGGTTCGGAGAAATCGTGCAAATTTGTCGAAGTCGTCAATCCACCAATGGTCATAAATTTTCAACGAATCGTTAGACTTTTTCATCACGTCAATCGAAGCAACACCGCCTTCAGGATGCCTGAAATTGAATCTCCAAGAAGGTGCTTCGTGATAGTAACGCTCAAGCAGCAAATTATGGCTTGAGCCAAAATCATTCAAGACATCTGCAATTTGAGCGAAAAAAGCCTCAACGTCAGGCGACACTTTTTCTTGAAACTCCATATTCTCATTTGACATCGTTCACAAGAGAAAAGGTATAACGGCTGTCTTGACGCGGGCGGCGGCACTACGCGCAAGATTTTAAAGAGAAGCGTTAGCCGCCTCGCGTCCAAGACATTGTTATGCGCCGCCGTTAAACAGGAGAAAATATGCAACATCTAAATATAAACGAACACGGAATTGACCCGGACGAAGACAATTACGAACACATCTGCGACTATTGCGAAGCGGAATTGCCCGAATTCGGCGACGTTGTTTTTGAAGTTGACGGAGAACAAACAATAAGTTTCACCTGTCCCGAATGTGGAGAAGCAAATTAGAATTATGCAAACAGAGAAAGAAAAACGCCAAGAATTTGGCAAACAAAAATTTGACGAAGGTTTTGCTTATTGCGAAGAAAAACACAAAATGATTGCCGTAACTGAGCGGTTGCCTGATAAAAACGGTGAATATCTTGTGCAAATCGCCGACGAAGGATTCGGCGTGCTTTGGTTTGAGCAAGGCAATTTTCTCAACGATTTCGGGTCTGTAAATGCGATTAGCTGGCAACATCTACCGCAGGAAATAGGCGCATAACGGTTGAATTGACGCGGGCAAAAACCGAATTCGCGCAACTCCGATTTAACCGAAATAGATTTTAAAGGAAAGCTGTTTTTGCCTCGCGTCCAATGATTTGTTATGCGCGTTTTTATTTTCCTTACTCAAAAATTTTTACCTCTCCTTTGAAACGTGAACTCCACAGCAACCAAAACGCCAAGCCCAACGGGATTATACTGAAAGCTACCATAATCACAATAGGATAAAATAGCTCTCCAACAGAAAAACCGTGCGCCGGACTCAAGTTTCCTATTACAACAACTAAGCTAAAGAGCAAACTCGGAAGGGCAAGAATAATTTCAGAAGCGATATATGTTTTAACTAGCGGACGACCAGATAACATAAACACTCCAAGCGCAAGAATCCAAACCACCGAAAACCATCTGAAAATGCCCGGAACAATTTGCTCTGCGCCTCTGAAAACCGTTTCCAAAAAGAAAATACCGATGCGCGGGTCAAAGTAAAAAAGCCAAAGGTTTTTTTCTGACACAATGGACAAGGCAATATACAAACAAATTTGCAAAGAACAAATTACCACAAGGTAAATACCCAAAAATTTTAATCGTGCGAGATTCATAACGAGAAGCGCATAACGATTGAGATGACGTGGGGCGAAACCGCCGACACGCAAGTTTAGATTTAACGGAAAACGCGATAAGAAAGTCGCTGTTTCGCCCTCACGTCCATTGATTTGTTCGACGCGGCGTTATTTTCAAAGAATTTTCTTCGGTTTGAAAAATACACTCTGAATAATAAAGCCGACAATCAACCACTGCAAAGAAGTCACCACCAAAAGCACATAAGCGAAAATCCAAGACTTTGTATAAACACAAATGTTTGTATGAAAAAGATAAGAAATTGGAATCATCAGAAATTCGCTTACAATAAGCGACGGAAAATCCAAAAGTATTGTTACCTGATGAATAAGCGATTCGTTTGTCCAGTGGAAATAACGACCGGCAATCAAATAATGTCCTGCAAAGTTACCTGGCGGTTCGCACTCGTTTGAGTCGTAAGCAAGTGGGTTTTTCTGCGCGAAGTCATAAACCGTCAAACAAAGATGAACTATGGCTAAGAACCAGCCGATTCTATTTGTGAAGAAGCGTTTAATAAATGACCACATAATTTTGCGACTTCGCCAATTTAATCTGAAAGCGTCGAACGGTTGAGATGACGTGGGGCGAAACCGCCACCACGTAACGTCAGGGAAACAAGACAACGCGATAAGAAAGTCGCTGTTTCGCCCTCACGTCCATTGATTTGTTGGGCTTTCCGTTGCTTTCAACACGCCGTCAAACTTCACGCAACTTTGTTTTCAAAAGGCAATTTCTTTCTCACTCACACAAACCGAAATTCTCACACGCAATCCTCGAAATGTCTCTTTACTTCCAGTTTCTGTTCCACACGCCTTCAGTTTCTGGAGCAATTAGCGTTTTTCTGAAGTCGAGCTTGTTCATAATTTTGTCAACCATTACGTCGTAGTTGCGATATGGATTGTCCTTTCGCTTCTCAAAGCGCAATAAACCAAATTCCGTTCGCTCGTCATCACGAAAGTATAATTCAAAAGGTTGATTGTCGTAATTGCCGACATCGCCGTAGAAATCTCGATGAACAAAATGCCACCTCTTGCCGCTCGCGTCAAATCGTTTTTGCTTTTCGTAATGCCACATCTCTTTCATTTCATTGACTCAAACTTATTAAGCGATTTTCGTTAGCCACGAGCAGAAGCCCAACGGCTGAGATGACGTGGGGCGAAACCGCCACCGCGCAAGTTGAGGGTAAAAAGACCCGTTGATAACAAAGTCGCTGTTTCGCCCTCACGTCCATTGAATTGTTAGGCGCGGTCTTTGCCACAGACTACTTTTCTGGCAGAGCAATCAACTTCCAAGAAATCGTGCAACTTTCTCCACGCTCAATACTCTCAACTCGAAACAAAACATAAAAATCTGAATCGCTGTCTTTGACGTGCATTACGTAAAGATGACCAACTACCGCTTTGACAAAGATGCCGTTGCTTTTCGCCCAAGCCTTGCCTGTGTCGCCAGAAGAATCAACTGTAAAACTGCGCGTTTTTCCTTCTTCAAGTTTGGGCAACGGCTCAATTACGGAAACTTCATAAGCGTCGTTCCATTTGAGTTCGCCCAAATCACGAATCAGGCTGCGGTTGTCCGTCGCTTGCGATGCGCTAAACCAATCGTAATCCTCGCCAATCCGCATACCGCCGTAGAACAAATTATGTTTCTTTCGCGTTCCGCGCTCGCCGCGCTCAAAGTCAAAGAAGGCACGACTAGAATCGTGATTATTTGCAAGCGGAGAGTGCAAAGTTGCCGTTTGCGAGGAAGTATTGCTTTGACCTGCGATGGTTACGACGCAAATAAAAACGACAAGTAAGATATAGAATTGTTTTAATTTCATAACACCTCCATTTTACCACGACGCGCCTAACGGCTGAGATGACGTGGGGCGAAACCGCCACCAAGTCCGCTTGAATTTACCACGCAACGCGATAACAAAGTCGCTGCTTCGCTCTCACGTCCATTGAATTGTTCGATGCGGCGTTATTAGAAAACAGCCGTTTTATTTTCCTTCACTTGTCAGGTAATTGGCGACTCGCCAAGTCCCGTCTTTGTCCTTTATCATTCCGAAAGTTTCCAGAACAGATTCTTTGTTCTGAAACGAACTTTCATACCGAAGCGTTGCGCCTTCTTGGTCGGGAACGCCCGGCAACGACTTTATGAGTGTGATTTCTTTTAACTTTCTGGATTTCAACGCGCCAAGCGGCTTACGAATCGCAGTCCAATAAACAAACCACTTCCTTTTGTCTATCTTGTCTCGCGTATTTTGCGCCAAAAGTTCATAACTCTGGTCGTATTTGCCAGCATCCCAAAGCGACATCCAAGACTCGACGGCTTTTTGTGTAAGTTTCTCCGAGCAATCCTGAGCGCGAACATTGCCGATTAGACTAAAAGCCAAGAGTGTTGTGAGAAATAAAATAATAAAATTACGTTTCATAAAAATCTCCTAATTTTTTAACAAGAAAGCATCGAACTTTGTATTCAACGGATAGATTCCGTTCTTACACCGACAATTTATACATAAATCATCTGCTTTAATCAAGATAAATTTGTGTTTTTTCTTAATTTAAGATACTTTTCTTATCCGTTAAATAAATTCAACGGATGTCCGTTAAATAAATTTAATGGAGGAGGTGTAAATGTTATGTCGGCTTTTCTAAATCAAATTAGCGACTTGATGCGCGTTCGGCATTATAGCTATCAAACCGAGAAAACTTATCTTTACTGGATAAAGAAGTTTATTCTTTTTCACGATAAGCGGCATCCGAAGGATTTGGGAGCGGATGAAATCAGCGCTTTTTTGACACATCTCGCGGTCAAGCTAACCGTTTCCGCCAGCACGCAGAATCAGGCGATGTTTGCGCTGCTTTTTCTTTATAAAGAAGTTTTGGAAGTTAAATTGCCGTGGCTCGAAACTTTTACGACTGCCAGGCGTTCTGAGAGAATTCCGGTTGTTCTGACGCGCGAAGAAGTCGCTGCCGTTTTATCGAATTTAAGAGGCGTTAATTTGCTGATGGCAAATTTGCTTTACGGCGCGGGTTTGCGGCTTAAGGAATGTCTGCGGCTTCGCGTGAAGGATTTGGATTTCGGTTTTCGGCAACTCGTCGTGCGCGACGGCAAAGGCGCGAAAGACCGTCTGACAGTTTTGCCGCAGACTCTGGTCGAGCCGCTGCAAAAACATCTGGAAACAGTTAAAATGCTTCACAACAATGATTTAAAGATTGGTTTAGGTCGGGTTTATATGCCGTTCGCGCTCGACCGGAAATATCCGAACGCGGCGCGCGAATGGAAATGGCAATATGTTTTTCCTTCGCCGAAGCTGAGCCGGCATCCGCAGACGAACGAAGCCGGACGACACCATTTGTCGGAATCGGGCTTGCAGAAAGCCGTCAAAAAAGCGCTGCACGCGACTGAAATCGAAAAAATGGCAAGCTGTCATACGCTGCGGCATTCGTTTGCCACGCATCTTTTGCAGAGCGGGCAGGACATCCGCACCATTCAAGAACTGCTCGGACACAGGGAATTAACGACCACAATGATTTACACGCACGTTTTGCAGTCGAATCGGCTCGGCGTCAAAAGTCCGCTCGACGCTTGAGCGGTATTCTTTGTCAAGCCTTTTCAAGATTAGCAAACTTTTCAATCAATTTTTTTTGACCGAAGCCGGGAAAGCTGATTGTCAGCTTTACGTTGTCGCCCGCGCCTTCTCGACGGAGAATTAAACCTTTGCCGTATTTGGCGTGGCGGACGTGCGAGCCGGGCGAAAAGGCGTCTTCGATTTTGGATTTCGGGTTTTGAGCTTTCGATTGTTCGGACAAAGCCTTTAATTTGTCGAAGCCGGACGGCGGTTTCGGTTTGTCTTCCTGACTGCCGAAGGCTGACGATTGATTGCTTAATCCCGATTGATGACCGCTTTTTTTCCTGCTGAAAAATTCGGCGATGGCGTCGGCGTTGTTGTAGGTCTTGCCGGTGTAAATGTTTTTCGGCTTTTCGGGCGCGGCTTCGCCCTTCAAAACATTTGCCGCGTGTTTGTTGTTTTTAACGGTTGAGCTTTTCGCATACGAAAGCCAGCTTGAGCCGCGCGATAAATCCCTGATTAAATCGAGCGGCATTTCATTTAGAAACTGCGACGGCTCGGCTGACATTTCTTCGCCGTAGACGCGGCGGCGCATCGCGTGCGTAACATACAAAACCTTTTCGGCGCGGGTAATTGCGACGTAGGCGAGGCGGCGTTCTTCTTCGAGTTCTTTCGGGTCGTTTATCGAACGCGAATGCGGGAAAATTCCGTCTTCGAGTCCGACGAGAAAAACGACGGGAAACTCCAAGCCTTTCGCCGAGTGAACCGTCATAAAAGTAACGGTCGCGCTGCGGTCGAATTTGTCCATATCGCTTGATAACGCGGCGTGGTCGATAAAATCGCGCAAGCCGTTTTCTTCCTGTTTGTCGTAATCGACGGCGGCGTTGACGAGTTCTTCGAGATTTTCCAGACGCGTCGCCGATTCGTCCGTGTTTTCCGCACGGAGCATAGCGGCGTAGCCTGTGTCTTCGATTGCCGCGATGACCGTTTCCGTTACGGGTTTATCGCTTTGCGAACTTTCGGTTGATTTGACGTGCAGCTTTTCGATGACTTTTTTGAAGTTTCGCAATGCTTCCAATGCTCTGGGCGTTAAATTCAGCGGCTGGTCGTAGCCTTCGGCGGTAATAATCGCCAGCGCTTCCCAGTGCGAAACGCCGAAATCGCGGGCGCGAAAATTCAATTCGTCGAGCGACGTTTTCCCTAAACCGCGTGTGGGTGTGTTGATTACACGCTGGAACGCGATGTCGTCGAACGGATTTAAAATCAGTTTCAGATAAGCGATAACGTCTTTGACTTCGGCGCGCTCGTAGAAGGAAAATCCGCCGACGATGTTGTAGTCGATGCGCAGGCGGCGGAAAGCATCTTCAAAAACGCGCGATTGAGCGTTTGTGCGATAAAGAACGGCGATTTTGTCCCGCGCGTCGCGGCGCTGATGTTCTTCGACGCGCGAGGCGACAAAACGCGCTTCGTTGTCGGCGTCGAATGCCTGGTAATAAAAAATTTTTTCGCCGCTGTCTTTGTCCGTCCAGAGCTTTTTCTCCTTGCGCCCTTCGTTGTTGCTGATAATGGCGTCGGCGGTGTCGAGAATGTTCTGCGTCGAACGGTAATTCTGTTCGAGCATTATAACTTTGGCGTTCGGGTAATGTTCTTCAAACGATAAAATATTGCCGATGTCCGCGCCGCGAAAACCGTAAATACTTTGCGCGTCGTCGCCGACCACGCAGATATTCTGCTGTTTTTCGGTTAAATACTGTATCAGCGCAAATTGCAGGGCGTTTGTGTCCTGATATTCGTCAACCAGAATATATTTAAATTTATTGTTGTATTTTTCGCGCACTTCGTCCGACTTTCGGAGAAGCCTGACGGTTTTAATCAGCAAATCGTCGAAATCGAGCGCGTTGGCGTTGTTTAATCTTTCTTCATACATTTTGAAAACGCGGGCGATGGCGGCGCGTTTCTCGTCGGCGTATTCGACGCGGGACGCGAACAGTTCAAAATCTTCGCCCCGATTTTTCGACGCGCTGATTTGGCTTTGAACGAGCCGCGCGCCCAATTGTTTCTCGTCCATTCCGATGTCTTTGACACAGGCTTTTATCACTTTTTGCGAATCGTTCGTGTCGTAGATTGTAAAAGATTTCGTGTAGCCTTCTTCGAGATGCACAATATCCTGACGAAGTATGCGGACGCAGAGCGCGTGAAATGTAGCAATCAAAGGCGCGGATTGAAGCTGCTGACCTTCCAGAAAACCGCTGACGCGCTCGCGCATCTCGCCCGCCGCTTTATTTGTAAAGGTTACGGCAAGAATATTATACGGCGCGACGCCTTTTTGTGAGATGAGATACGCGATTCTCAGCGTGATGACGCGCGTTTTGCCCGAACCCGCGCCCGCGAGAATAAGAAGCGCGCCGTCGGTCTGCTCGACGGCTCGGCGCTGCGGCGGATTTAGCGAAGATAGAATTTCCATAAAATAAGTGAAAAGTGAAAAGTGAAAAGTGAATAGTTATTGCTGAAGCGAGTTTTTATTTCTGAAATAAATTCCTTCGTTTTTCACTATTAACTGTTCACTTTTCACTTTACAAGGTTTTGTATTTCTTTGAAATGTTCGTGCCGGGCGTCGCGGAGAAGTTCAAAAAGCATCATTTCGAGCGTGGACGGCACAGCGCCGGACATCTGCATTTTTTTGAGCGCGGTTTCCTTGTCGGTCGTAAAACGCGAGCCGACGCAATCGGTTAAAACGTGAACTTCAAAGCCTTCGTTTAATAAATCGTGCGCCGTTTGATTAACGCAGATATGAGTTTCAAGTCCGCATAAAACAATTTGTTTCGCGCCGGTCGCCGAAAGTTTTTCCATAAAAACCGCCGAACCGCAGGAGCTGAAAGCCGTTTTCTCGATGATTTCAAATTCCGGCGGCAGGCTGAAAAGAATTTCTTCCGCCGTTTTGCCGAGACCTTTCGGATATTGTTCGGTAACGATAACGGGCAGATTTAAAATTTGAAATCCGCGCGCCGCAATCGATACGCGCGAGACGATTGCGGCGAAATCGTTTATCGGGCTGCGAAACGCTTCCTGCAAATCGACGACGACAAGAGCGGTTTTATCTTTATCCAGAATTTTCGGATGTGCCATTTTTTAATGATTTCTTTTGTTTATGCCGCTTTGGCTAATTCCTCGAAATTAATTTCCGTTGACGGGCGCGTGTCGGCTTTTAATTTATGTTCCATATATTTTAAGGCGCGCGCGCTTTCACCGCTGTCGGCTGCCGCAACGCAGTCGCCCGGAACGACAAGATTATAATCGCGCATATAGGCGTCGTTTGCCGTAAATAAAATACACACGTCGGCAGCGATGCCGGTTAAAATCAAGGTTTTGCTTTTTAAGTATTCGAGCAGAATTTCAAGCGTCGTCGAATAAAATCCCGAATGTTTCGGTTTTAAAACAAAATAATCGTCTTCGTCCGGCTGTAGGATTTCGGCGATGGGCGCGCCTCTGACCGATTTGTCGAGCGAGTGTTCGAGCAGTTTTTTAAAGTCGGACTGCCATTTTCCGAAATTATCGTTGACATAAACAATCGGAATTCCGGCTTGCTTCGCTCTCTTTTTCAATTCGACGATATTCCGCGCCATCGGCAGCGCGTTTTCAAACAGCTTTTCGCCGTCTTCAAATTCAAAATCGCTGATAACGTCGATTAAAACCAGAACAATGTTTGAATTGTCGGGCGCGTTTCCGTGAAGAGTTTCACTCCTGGACATATTCTTTTTTTTGATTTTCCTTTTCGGCTAAGTTTTCCTTAAACTTTTTCGCCGCGCTTTTTTCCCGCTTCAGCTGGCGAAAGAAAAAGAAACAGGCGACGGTGCTGATTATTAAAATTAAAATCATCATCGCGCCTATAAGATACAGCTCGGAAAGCGAATTGTTCGACATAATATTAAGTTTAACTTAATGAATCCGCGAGGTAAAGAAAGGCGCATTTGAAACGGAAAAGAACCGGCGGGAAAAATAAGACAATAAAGCTCCGCAAAAAACATTCAGCTCGGCGGAGCGCTGCGCGGAAACGAATGTTTGCCCGTATCAATTTGCGCGAGCAGTTTTTCTTTATAGATTTCCGGCATCGACCGAACCTTTTTATTTCTGTCGGTTACGACGTGAAGCGTTTCGCCTTCCGCCAGCAGCGTTTCGTCCGAGGCGCGGTGGATTTCATAAATAAAACGCAGCGAGCGGCTTCGGACATCGGCGATGCCGGTGCGGACAATCAGTAAATCTTCGTAAAAGGCGGGCGATTTATAACGACAATAGACTTCGGCGACGACCAGCAGCGCGTCTTCTTTTTCTTCCATTTCAAGATAGGAAAAACCGCGCGCGCGGCAAAACTCGCTGCGCCCGATTTCAAACCACACAAGGTAATTTGAATGATGGACGACGCCCATTTTGTCGGTTTCGGCATAGCGGACGCGAATTTCGGTTTCCTGACAGTCGTTCATAAAAAAAAGTGTCGGGCAACAGGTGTTAGTAAAATTAAACCCTTAATACCCGACACCTGAAAAATTCTGGGAGACAGGGACTCGAACCCCGATAGGCAGATCCAGAGACTGCAGTCCTACCATTAGACGATCTCCCAATGTTTTATAATTTAATTGTCTGAAATTACATTGTCAAACGGTTGAACCGTTTATAAACTTGCCTGAACGGGCATTGACGGGCAGAATATTAGTTTATGCCGACAGAAGGGAAAGAAATTGTAAATAATCGCCACGCTTTTTTTGAATATCATATCGGCGACAAATACGAAGCCGGAATCGTTCTGCGCGGGACGGAAGTCAAAAGCGTAATGGCTGGACGCGTCCAGCTCAAGGAATCATACGTAACGGTTAAAGAAGGCGAAATCTGGCTTTTTAACGCGCATATTTCCCATTATTCTCACGGAAACATCAATAATCACGAACCTTTGCGAACCAGAAAACTGCTGCTTCACAGAAAGGAAATCGATAAACTCGAAAAGGAATTGACGCAAAAGGGAATGACGCTGGTCGTTACGCGAATTTACTGGAAAAACGGGCGTATAAAGTTTGAAATCAGTGTCGCCAAAGGCAAGAAACTTTACGACAAGCGCGAAACCGAGAGCAAGCGAACCGTCGAGCGCGAAACACGTGCCGAGTTGAAAGAAAACCTGAGATAAGCTATAGATTGAACAGGTTTTTTTTGGTTGATGGATAAAAAACTATATATTTTAGGGGTGAACGGATGAAATCTCAGGCGATAACGGATAATTTTCAGGATGCAAATGTCGATGCTTTGGCAGTTGCCGTTTTTAAGGATGAAAAAATGAGCGGCGGAGTTCTCAAACAACTCGATGCCTTAACCGGCGGACTCATCGATTCAATTATAAAGAGTGAAGAATTCAAAGGCGAAGCCGGCGAAACAATGCTCTTAAGATTCGTTCCGAAAGGAAAAAATAAGTCGGGAAGCCTGCTTTTAATCGGCGTCGGCGCGCGAGGCGATTACAAAGCGGCGGCGGTCGCGAAAGTTTCGGGCGCGGCAGCCCGCCATCTTCGGAAATGCGGCGTAAAAAGTTTCGCGCTGATGCCGTGCTTTGAATCTGAAACCGTCGAGGTCGCCGCCGCCGCGATGCAGGGCGTTATCACCAGCCAGTTTGAACTCGATAAATACAAAACACAGGACAAAAACACCAAATCAATCGACAATTTCGTTTTGTTTGTCGAAGACGCGGATGAAAATGATTTGAAGGAAGGCTTAAGGCGCGGCGAAATCATCGGCGAATCGATGAACTTTACGCGCGATTTGGCAAACGAGCCGGCGAACATTCTGACGCCGACCGAATTTGCGAACCGCACGCAGCAGATGGCTAAAGAGTCAGGTTTGAAATGCGAGATTCTGGACGAAAAACAAATGGAGAAGCTCGGAATGGGTTCGCTTCTCTGCGTTTCAATCGGTTCGGAACAGCCCGCTAAATTAATCGTTCTGCGCTACGAGCCGAAGAAATCGACCGGCAAAAAAGGCGAGCTTCTCGCGCTGGTCGGCAAAGGCATCACGTTCGACACGGGCGGCATTTCCATAAAGCCCGCCGAGCATATGGACGCGATGAAATACGATATGTCGGGCGGAGCAAGCGTTGTCGGCACGATGCGCGCAATCGGTTTATTAAAGCCGTCCGTTCCGGTTATCGGCGTCGTCGCGGCGGTCGAAAATATGCCGGACGGCAAAGCGACCAGACCGGGCGATGTCGTTACGGCGATGAACGGCAAGACAATCGAAGTCTTAAATACCGACGCCGAAGGGCGGCTTGTGCTTGCCGACGCGGTTGCTTACGCTGAACAGCAGGGCGCGACCAGAATTATCGATATGGCGACGCTGACCGGCGCGGTCATTATCGCGCTCGGCGATTTAAACACGGCGGTTATGGGCAACGACCAGGAATTGGTTGACGAAATTATTGCCTGCGGCGCGGAAGCGGGCGAAGATTTCTGGCAATTGCCGCTCGGCACGGAATACAGCAAAGGCATCAAATCGGATATTGCCGACATTAAAAATATCGGTCCCGCGCGCAAAGCCGGAACGATTATAGGCGCGGTTTTTATTCAGGAATTCGTCGATAAAGCGAAATGGGCGCATCTCGACATCGCCGGAACTGCCTGGGCTGACGCCGAAAAGCCGCATCACTCGAAAGGTCCGACGGCGATTGCCGTCCGCACGCTGATAAAACTGGTGGAAAAATCGCAGTAACGAATAAAACATTGTAAATATAAATTCCAGCAAAGACAGTCAGCTATTTGACTGTCTTTGCTTTTTAAACGGCGCAAAGTTAAACTTTTGGTGTTTTTCCAATAACAAAAGCTGCAGAATAATTTATGAAAATTCACGAATATCAGGGAAAGGAAATTTTACGGCAGTTCGGTGTGCCGACGCCGCGCGGAATTGTCGCGCGCTCCGCCGAAGAAGCAGAAGAGGCGGCGCGCGAACTCGGAACGGATGTAACGGTCGTCAAAGCTCAGATTCACGCGGGCGGACGCGGCAAAGGCGGCGGCGTCAAACTCGCTAAATCGCCCGAAGAAGCGCGTAAACTCGCCGACGAAATCCTGGGAATGATGCTCGTAACGCATCAGACCGGCGCGGAAGGTCAGGAAGTAAAAACGCTGCTCGTCGAAGAAGGCTTACCGATTGATAAGGAATTTTATCTCGGCATAACCTTAGACCGCGTAACCGGCAGAAACGTTTTTATGGCTTCAAAAGCGGGCGGGATGGACATCGAAAAAGTCGCCGAAGAAACGCCCGAATTGATTTTGAAGGAAACGATTGACCCGGCTGTCGGGCTTCGCCCGTTTCAAGCCAGACAGCTCGCTTTCGGTCTCGGAATTCCGAACGATTTAATCAATCAGGCGGCGAAATTTATGCTTTCGCTCTACGACGCTTACGAAAAATCGGACGCGTCGCTTCTGGAAATCAATCCGTTTCTTTTAACCAAAGATAATCGCCTGATTGCTCTCGACGCGAAGGTCAATTTCGACGACAACGCGATGTATCGTCATAAAGATTACGTCGCTTTGCGCGATTTGGACGAAGAAGAACCGCTCGAAATCGAAGCCTCGAACTACGATTTGAATTATATAAAACTCGACGGCAACATCGGCTGTATGGTCAACGGCGCGGGTTTGGCGATGGCGACGATGGACATTATTAAACTTGCGGGCGGCGAACCGGCAAATTTTCTCGATGTCGGCGGCGGCGCGTCGCAGGAACGGGTCGAGCGGGCGCTTAAGATTCTGCTCGCCGACAAAAACGTCAAAGCCGTGCTTATCAATATCTTCGGCGGCATCGTCCGCTGTGATATGGTCGCCAGCGGCGTCGTCGCGGCGGCGAAAAATCTCGGCATTTCGATTCCGATTGTGGCGCGTCTCGAAGGCACAAACGTCGAAGAAGGCAGACGCGTTTTAGCCGAGTCGGGAATTAACATTCAAACCGGAAACGGTATGCGCGACGCGGCGGAAAAAGTCGTCGCGGCGGCAAACGCCGCGCATTAAAATTAAGAAAACGAATTTGTTAAATCAAATCCGTCAAAGGCGAAGCATCGTATTTTTCAAAACGATGCTTCGCCTTTGATTTTGCCCGCCACATTCAAAGCAATTAATGCCGGCGGGTTTTGCCGGACGAAAACGCGGCTAAATCTAAGTTTATGCGGTCGCATCTTCCGAAAATTGGGCTGAAACTTGGAAATTCGCTTACTTACGGCGTCTCTTCCGCCATTTTCTTTGTCCATTCGCTGTCGGGGTAACGCTTTTTAAGTACGTTTCCGACTTGTGAGCGCAGCTCTTCGTCGTTGCCGCAGCCGTATTTGTCCCAGCCGTTGGCTTCGTAGACGATATATAAACTTTCGGGAATGCGCCGGTCGAGCGGCGAGCGGCGCGCCCATTCGAGAATTCGCGTTCCCAGGTATTTCGGCGCGTCGCCGATTGTTTTCAAGCGTTTCAATTCGGCTTGAGCCGCCGCGCTCTGTGCAGGTGTAAGGAATTTCGGCTTCGGTGAAATTTTTCTCGGAACGCCGTCGCTTTCCATTTCGCTGTGTTCTAAATCGCCGGGCTTACACCACCAGCGCGAACCGCCGGAGCCGTAATTTTCCCACGTCGAACCGAAACCGCTCGCTATATACGGCGCTAGTTTTTCGTCCTTTAAGATGATGTATAACGCGGTGTTTTGCTGCTCGGCGGGAGTTTTCGCCCGCGCAAAGCGTTTATATGATTCTTCCGCGTCCGGTTTCAGCCTGATAACGTCGGGAAGTATTTTGGATGCCGCCGCAAAATCGCCGAGCAGCAGCGCGCGCGTCCAGATTGCCAGCGCGAAACGCTCTTTCAGGTAACGGGGAAGCGCGGGCGATTGACGCGCTTCGAGCAGAACGGCGAGCGGAAAATGTTCGTTGATAATTGCCGCCGATTCGTCGTCCAGCATCGGCTGACCGGCGATGAGCTTCTCGTTTTTGTAGCGTTCTTCGACTTCGCGGTCGTAATCTTCCTTCGATTCCTTACTGTATTCCGGGTCGTAATAAGATTGTTCCTGTTTGATTAGCCCGTCGATGGTCAGCGAAACGCCGTCTGAATCGAATGCAAACGGCAGTGGAAGCGCATCGCGCAGAAAATCTTCCATCGTCCGCGCCAGCTTCAGTCGCAGAGCGAGAAACTGATTGCGCGACGAGACCGGCAAATCGATTGACGAATCGAGAATCTCGTCCAGCAATTTACGCGCTTCGGCTTGTTTGTTTTGTTCGATGAAAATACGCGCTTCGTGGAAAGCGATGGTCGGAAAGGTCGGCGCTGCGCGGTTTGCGCCGGCGGCGGCGGCGAGCAGACTTTTAAGTTCGGGCGAATTTTTATCGGCTTTGGAAAGCGCCGTCATCAGCCACAAATCCGCGCCCGTCCGTTTGAATCCGGCGACGGCGTAATCGTATGCTTCGGCGTCCCGCACCTGATATGCAAACAGCCAATCGGTTAAATCGTCGCGCCGCAGAAAGTCGGGAAGCATCGAGAGCGAAGTTTTTTCATCGCCGTTATAGCCGCCCTGGTATTCGTCCTGTTTGCCTTCCGAATAAAGATTCGCATAAGCGTATTTTTTGGCGCTGCGCACCAAATCCTTCATTTTATCGGTCAGAGGAACGTCGGCGACGCGCGCGGCTTCGGCAATCGCTTCGTCGTCGCTCGCGCCGGGACTAACGTAGATTGTCCAGTTTTTTGAATAATCTTCGGCGTAAAAATGAATACTTAACTGACCTTCGTGTTTCGCCGCTTCGGAGGCGACCGCGGCTGCGCTCGCATCGTCCGACCTTTTTGAGCTTTCGTCGCCGTCATTTGTTTTATCGGCATTATTCGTCTTTGCCTTTTCTTCTTCCCGGCGCTTTTCGGCGGCTTCGAGCGCTTCTTTTTCAAATTTGTCGAGCAGCCAGTAATAATCAATCAAATCCTGCCGGAAATCATCGTCGGAATTGCCGGACGACAGCTTCTGCGCCAATTCGCCGACGCGCTCGCGCGGGTGAAGCCGGTATTTTATCAAGCCGGAAAATTTCTCGGACGAGTCGGCAAACTTGCCGCCCGACGCGGCGACTTTTTGCAGCTGCGTTTCGGCTTCGGCGTAAAAGGCGCTTTGTCTGGAAGCGTCGCTGGTTAAGCTCGCCTGCCTGATTAAAGCGCGCGCCACCAGATATTCCGCCGTCTCGCGCCATACCGAATCGGAGTCAGCGGCGATTTCGGCAAAATTATTTTTAGCCTTCTCGTAATCGAGCGAGTAAAATTCAGCCGCTGCCGTCTGATAAGCGCGGTCTTTTTGCAGCCATTCGGGCATTGTCTGATTTACCGCGTCCGGCATCCGCCTGCCGCTCGCGCAGTTTGTAAAAACCGCGTCCTGACCGGCGACCCAATCCTTTACGTCCCCGCTGTCCGCGCCGTGGCTCGTCATTCTGTCGGATAAAGTCCGCGCGGCGGTTTCAAAAGCGTTTTTCGTGCAGTTCGGGAAAAAATCGTAGCCGCCGTATTCGCGTTCGGTATAGATTTCGGGAAGTTTTTCTTCGTTTGAAACGACGCTTTTGCGCGCTTCGACCCAGATTTTAACGGCGGCGGCGACATCGTTATCGCCGTAATCTCTGTTGTTAAAATCGGCGTTCCAAACATCGACCAGCGCTTTTTGCTCGTCGGCTGTAAAGCTTCCGCCGTTTAAATACCGATACGCGGCAAACAGCACGACGCGGTGATAACTCGGTTTGATAATCCCGATTTTCCCGCCCGCAAAATCGTCGAACGGATTTTCCGGCGCGTATTTGTAATCGAAAACCGGCGTCAGATAACCCGGACCGCACGCTTCGGTTACGGGCAAGCCGTCGAGAAAAAAGGTGCAAGCCAGCAGCGTGCAGATTATTACGCGAAACGATTTTTTCATATCGATTATTGATTAATTTGTTCGATTATTGATTTAATTTGTCCAAATCCGACTTTTTCCAGGCGCGGGAATTAAAATAATACACGCGCCTGTGTTCCTTAAATTTAATATCGAGCGGCTCGTCGAGCGAAATGCCGTAGCTGCCACGGCAAAGCGGCTCGTTCCAGTCGCGTCCCGCCGCCAGGTGAGCGCGAACCCGTGCCGCGTCCGCGCCCATCCGAAACGCCATCGGAACGGCTTCGTCAACCGGAAAGTCATCGAACCACGCGTCGCCTATGCACCACGAAGCCAGCGCCGTTATCGATAAAGGAATGCCGGCGGGAAGCTGTTTCTGCAAATCGACGACGAGATTTTTATAAAATTTTCGTTCCGAAACGACGACATCGAAGTCGATTTGCACGGCTTTGACGTTCGGGCGTTCGAGCGAGCGTTTGATGAGCGCGATTGCTTTGTCCTTCTGATCGTCCGATAACGCCGGGCGATTATCTTTTTCCCTGTCCGTTTCGATTCTGGTAACGGCAATCAAATATGTCGCGGGCGAAACTTCGAGCGGCTGCCTTCTGGGACGAAAAACTACGTCGTCATTTTGCAGATAAAGCGTCTGCGCCAGATATGCGGCGCCGAATTTGTCCGAATCGAGAAAACGCAAATCTTCGCCGCGTTCCCAAGCCCAGAGAATCCTGGTCGGCATCCCGGAATTTAACCTCTGATTAACCTGACGCGCGCTGCGGCACGCGCCGCCGCAAAGCAGGAAAACAAAACTTAAACCGAAAATCGAAAACTTTAATTTACCGGAAAACATTTTGCTGAATATACATTGTTTTTCCGAATCTGACTAGAGGAATTTCGAGTGGTTTGTTATATTTAAGGAACTGAATAACCATTCATTACAAAGGGAAAAACTAATGATTGAACGCGAACAACTGGAAATGGACGTGATTTTCGTCGGCGCGGGTCCGGCGAATCTGGCGGCGGCACTTCACTTGAAAAATCTCATCGGAGAACACGACGAGCTAATCGCTAAAGGCAGAAAAACCGGAAAACCGCTCGGCGAGCTGGAAATCGGCATTATCGAAAAGGGCGGCGCGGTCGGCGCGCATATTTTGTCCGGCGCGGTCGTTGACCCGATTGCACTGCGCGAGCTGATGCCGGATTTTCTCGAACAGGGTTGTCCGGTCGATGCCGTCGTAACCGATGACGCGTTCTGGTATCTGACCGAAAACCGTGCGCTTGTTTCGCCGATTACGCCGCCGCCGCTTAAAAATCACGGCAAATATATTTTGTCCCTGAGTCGTATGTGCGAGTGGCTCGGCGAGAAATGCGAGGAAGCCGGCATCAATATTTTCCCGGAATTTCCCGGCGCGGAAATGCTTTACGACGAAAACGAAGCGGTCGTCGGCGTTCGCACCGGAGATAAGGGAATTGATAAGGAAGGAAAACCGAAGGACAATTTCGAGCCGGGCGTCGATTTGCTGGCGAAAATTACCGTTCTGGGCGAAGGTTCGCGCGGCTCGCTCGCCAAGCAGTTAACCCAGCGTCTCGGTTTGAACGAAGGCAGAGAGCCGCAGGTTTTTTCTTTGGGCGTCAAAGAACTGTGGGAAGTTCCCGCCGGAAATTTCGACGAAGGTCGCGTCGTTCACACGCTCGGATTTCCGTCGGATACGAAAACTTACGGCGGCGGCTGGATTTACGGAATGAAAAATAATGTCATCAGCATCGGTTATGTAACCGGCTTGGATTACATCGACCCGCTGATTGATATGCACCACGAATTTCAGAAATTTAAAACGCACCCGAAGATTGCCGAAATATTAAAGGGCGGCAAAATGCTCAAATACGGCGCGAAGACGATAAACGCGGGCGGCTGGCACACGATGCCGAAACTTTACTCGGACGGCGTTCTGCTGGTCGGCGACACGGCGTCTTTTCTGAACGGTCAGCGCATAAAAGGAATTCACACGGCGATGAAATCGGGAATGCTCGCGGCGGAAACGATTTTAGACGCGTTCGAGCGTGAAGATTTTACGTCGGAAACTCTGCGGCAGTATGAAGAAAAAGTGAATGACAGCTGGATTTACAAAGAGCTTTACGCGGTCAGAAACTTTCACGCCGCGTTCCAGAGCGGTCGCTGGTCGGCGCTCGTCAACGGCGGCTTGCAGTTCGTTTCCGGCGGAATGGCGTGGGGCTTTATGCCGATGGAGCATCACGTCGCCGGACACGAACGAATGAAAACGATGGTCGAATACGATTACAAAACCGACGCGTCCGAGCAGCGTTACCCGAAATTAAAATTCGATAAACAATTAACTTTCGATAAAATAACCGACGTTTATCACGCCGCCGTTTCGCACGACGAAGACCAGCCGTCGCATCTGCATATTCTGGATACGGAAATCTGCGCGACGCGGTGCGCCGAAGAATACGGCAATCCGTGCCAGCGATTTTGTCCGGCGGCGGTCTACGAAATGGAAGAAAACCCGAAAACGAACCGGCGCGAGTTAAAGGTAAATTTCTCGAACTGCGTTCACTGCAAAACCTGCGACATCGCCGACCCTTATCAAATCATCAACTGGGTAACGCCCGAAGGCGGCGGCGGACCGAATTATAAAGGAATGTAATTTGCTTTGTGTTTTAATTACGGAGCGAAAATGTTCTGAAAATATACAGTAGAAAAGGGAGAAAAAATTATGTCAACCTGGAATAAAGATGAAGTCGAAGGCAAATTAGATCAGGCGAAAGGAACGGTAAAAAGCAAAATCGGCGAAGTTACCGGCGACCGCCAAACCGAAGCCGAAGGCGACGCCGAAAATGCCGAAGGACACACGCAGGAAGCCTGGGGAAAAGTTAAACGCGGCGTCGGCGACACGGTTGAAGCGGTCGGAGACGCGTTAAAGGACGCCGGAAAAGATACTAATAAAGCGTAAATAAAGCATAAGTTTAAAAGCGCGGGAAGACAGAAAAAGCGGAAAACCAATTTTATGAAAATATTTTTAGTTTTCCGCTTTTTCCTCGTCCAAAAATGATATAAATTTCTTTCAGATGAAACTAGCCGTCGCCTCGCGTTTGAAATTTGAAGCCTTTTTCCGGGAACTTACGGGCGACGAACGATTTCAAATGCCGGTTGTTTATTTTTACGCCGGAAAATTTTCTTCTCTTTTATCAAAAGCCTTGAAAGTTCACGGCATCACAATCGGTAAAAACATTTTCGTAACGCCGAAACTTGTTTCAGCCGAAAACAATTTCCCGAAAATCGATGTCGAGCTTGCCGCGCACGAAATAGCGCACGTTCTGCAATTCAGGCGCGAAGGATTTATAAATTTTTTCCGTAAATATCTGTCGAGCTACCGGCGAAATTTGAAGAATAAGAAAAGTTGGGGCGCAGTTTCAAGGCATCAGGCGTATTTGGAAATTCCCTTCGAGATTGAAGCGCGCGAGATTGCCGCGAAATTTGTTGAATGGAACGAAACGAGACGGAAAACGGACAACGAAAAAAGTTGATTAAATCGTTGTCCGCTCTCATTTTTAGAATCTGTCCGGGAAATTGATTTCTGCCCGCGAAAAGACGCGAAAAGAACACGAAAAAAATAATAGAACGAATCTGCGCTCAGCTTTCTCCGTTCACAAATTTCTTTAGCCAAATCCTTTTTTTCGCGCCGTTTCGCGGGCAATTTCTTTGCTGCCGTGATGCCGCTTGCAGGGCTTTCAGACAGGTTTTCGGAATGTCTAGCTTTCCGCTAAAATTTCATATTCGATTTTTCCTTCATCAAGCTCTTTCATCGCGATGCGTGTCGATTTGTGTTTGCGCGTGTCCATATCGACGCGCGGGTCGGCGCCGCGCTGAATCTGCTTGCTGCGTTGGGCGGCAAGAATAATTTTGCGGTATTTCGAGTCATTTTCCGTCGTTTCACTCGTTCTGCCGGTGTTTTCTTCGTTGAGTTCTTCGTTTTGTTCAGCCATAAAAATATATTTATTCTCCGGGTGCGTCTGAAATAGAAGCGTCGAAACTGTCTAAAATAACCTGAATCGAATCGATTTGTCTGATTCGCTTCATTCGCTCGGCTAAAATTACCGATTGTAAATTTCGCGCCGCGTTCGATACTTCGTCGTTTATAATTATATACTCAAAATCGCCAAAGTGTCTGACCTCGCTGTATGAATTGTGCAGACGAAGCTCTAAGTCTTCTGTTCTCTCCGTTTTACGGGCGACCAGACGCCGGCGCAAAACTTCAAAAGAAGGCGGCAGAATGAAAATACCGACGGCTTCGGGAATTTTGGCGCGGACGTTTTTCGCGCCCTGAACGTCGATTTCCAGAATAATGTCGCGCCCCTGATTTATTTCCGCCAGAACCTGATTAACCGATGTGCCGTAAAAATTGCCGTGAACTCCGGCGTATTCGAGAAATTCACCGGCGTCGATTAAACGTTTGAATTCATCGACGCCGACGAAAAAATAATCGCGCCCGTCCGTTTCGCCGCCGCGCTTTTCGCGTGTCGTGTAGGAAACCGAGTAGCCGATGTCCGGCACGTTTTTCAAAATTTCCTTTATCAGCGTGCCTTTTCCGCCGCCCGAAGGCGAGCTGATTATAATTAAATTACCTTTCATTTAGTTGTGAGCGGTGAGTTGTGAGTGGTGAGTTTAAGAATTTTTCTTTCACTCACAGTTTAGCACTCAAAATTCACCACTATTCAGCGTTTTGAATCTGCTCGCGGATTTTTTCGATTTCCGCCTTCATCGCAAGCGCGGCTTCCTTGACCGTTAAATTGTTTGTTTTCGAGGCGATTGTGTTAGCTTCGCGGTTTAATTCCTGGGTTAAAAAATCGAGCTTTTTGCCGACTTCGGTTTCCTCTCCGATGATTGCGTGAAATTGTTCGAGATGACTTTTGAGACGGGAGATTTCTTCGGAAATATCGCTTTTGTCGGCTAAATACGCCACTTCCTGAGCGAGCCGCGCCGCGTCAAGCTCGATTTGCGAAGCAGTTTTACCCAGTAAATTTTCGATGCGTTTATTCAGGCGCTGTCGATATTCTTCGGCGACGTTTTCGCTTTCGGCTTCGATTTTCGGCAGCAGATTTTCGATTTCGGAAATTCTTGTTTCCAGCTCGTCCCGCAGAATTCCGCCTTCGTTTCGGCGCATCTGTTCGAGTTCGTCGAGAGCGTCGGCACAGGCTCGCCGGATATTTTCGGCGAGAAGTTCGTCGATGTCGGCTTTGCGCGCCTGTAAAACATTCGGCAGGCGCGCAATCATATTTATATCCGGCTCGCCGGAGAGCGAAAATTCACTCCGCATTTCTTTGAGCGCCGCCAGATAACCGGAAATTAAAGGGCGATTCAGTTCATAGACGACATCGCCGGTCTGCTCGACATTGACGAAAACGTCGATTCTGCCGCGTGAAAGACGGTTCGTAATCAAACGCTTCAAATCGGTTTCGAGTGCCTGAAGCTCGCTCGCCAAGCGCAGGTTCACGTCCAGAAAACGATTGTTGACGGTTTTTATCTCGACGCCGACGGAGAAATTTTCGCCCGCCGCCTGTCCGTGTCCGAATCCGGTCATTGATTTCATTTGTTAGTAGACAGAAACCAGAAATCAGAAATCAGCAGCTAATTCTGCCCGCTGATTAGAGTCAACTGTTCGCTGTTTTCATCCTCCAAAAATTGTAATTCGTAAAGCCGTTTGTATGTTCCGCCTCTTTCAAGCAGTTCGCCGTGCGTCCCGGTTTCGATAATTTTTCCGCGTTCCATTACGACGATTTTGTCGGCTTTTCTGATAGTCGAAAGCCGGTGCGCAATGACGATTGACGTTTTATTTTGCATTAAATTCGCTAAGGCTTTCTGCACAAGACTTTCCGATTCGGTATCGAGCGCGCTGGTCGCTTCGTCAAGAATTAAAACCGGCGCGTTGACCAAAACGGCGCGGGCAATCGCAATGCGCTGGCGCTGACCGCCGGAGAGAAAAACGCCGCGCTCGCCGACAAGCGTGTCGAAGCCTTTCGGCAATTCATTTATAAAATCGTTGGCAAAGGCGACGCGCGCCGCTTCGGTAATTTCCGCGGCGGTCGCCTCCGGTTTTCCGTAGGAAATATTGTAGCCAATCGTGTCGTTAAACAAAACGGTTTCCTGGGTTACGAGCGCGATTTGATTTTTTAAGCTCAGAATTCGCGCGTCGCGCAAATCCGTTCCGTCCCACGAAATCGCGCCGCCGGAAACGTCGTAAAGTCTTTGAATCAATTTTATCAGGCTCGATTTGCCGCCGCCGCTCTCGCCGACGAGCGCGACCATCGCACCCTTCGGAATTTCGAGATTTATATTCCTGAGAACCGATTTATCGTCTTCATTGTAATTAAACGAAACGTTTTTCAGCTCGATTTTATCCCGCAGCGGTTCGAGTCGGACGGCATCGCGTTTTTCGGGCAGCGCTTCGGTCTGGTCTAAAACGTCCCAAACATCGCGGGCTGCGGCGAACGCTTTGGTTAATTCGTTATGTTGGCGCGAGATTTTACGCATCGGGTCGTAACTGCGAAGCAAAATAAGCAGGAAATAGAGAAACTGCTCGGCTTCCATTCTGCCCGTATTTATTTCGCGCAAGCCGAAAAAAAGCAGCGTAACGATGGCGACCGTGCCGATTAAAGTAATGACCGGCGGAGAAATCGCGGCGATTCTGCCGGAGCGCAGATTGGCGCGGGCGATGATTTGGGCGACATCGGCAAATCGTGATTTTTCGCGTTCTTCGGCGCGGTAGGCTTTGACAATTGTGTGATTTGAAAGAGATTCCTGCGCCGTGTCGGTCAGAAGTTTGTTGCCTTCAAAAGATTCTTCGGCGAGTTTTCGCAGCGATTTACTAAATTTCGCGGTCAAAAGAGCAATGACCGGAGCGACGATTATCGCGCCGAGCATTAAGCGCCAGTTGAAATAGAACGCCACGCTCAGGAAAGAAACCAGCATAAAACTCTCGCGCAGAACGTCGCGCAGATTCGCTGAAACCGCCAACTCGATTGCCGCCGCGCTCGCCACCAGACGCGAGACGAGAAAGTTCGTGCGGTGTTTCTGAAAAAAAATCGCCGGCTGATTTAACAAATGCGCGTAAAGCTCCTGTCTGAGCTGTAAAACGGCGGACTGCCCGATTTTCGCCATCAGATACGAAGAAAAATATTCGGCTATGCCGCCCAAAACGGAAAAACCGATTAGAAGCGCGGAAATTGTTGCCCACGCCGCATACCAGTTGTTTTGGGGAATCAGATTTTGCAGATTAAAAAGCGTCTGGACGCTTTGTCCGGTGTTGAACGTCTGGCTTAAAATCGGAACGACGAGCGCGAAAAAAGCGTTCTCGAAAAGCGCGGCGAAAACCATCGCGATTATCGCCACCGCAAACGTCGAGAGGTGCGGGCGCAGATATTTTAGAAGCCTTTTGAAATCGTTCATTTCGATATAAGTTATTGAATATACTTTACAGTCGGGACAAAAGTCCAAACCGGGAACTCGTGCATCCTGCCGCAAACGGCGCGCGCGCACCATAGTTTAAGTTTATATGACGAGGTGAGTGGATTTTTCACGCTTCCGCGCTCCGACTATAATAAACGCCGCTTTGTTTTAGTATGCATTTATATAATTTAAGCGGCGCTTTGCAACGCTCAAAGTTATTCACGCATCTTTTTACCTGTAGAATCTTCGACGGAGAAATCAATGAAAACTCATAAACCCCTGAAAACACTTTTGTTATTATCTTTTCTGTTTTTATTATCCGCAGCGACATTTGCTCAAGTCGATGTCGCCCGGCAGACGACGGCGATAACTTACCCGCAGGACGAACTCGTCAATGTCCGGTTTCGCGGCACGACGCGTTTTCCGCGAATGAAAGGCGAAGCCAAAATCAAGCGCACCGCCAAAAACGGAACGGAAATCGATTTGTCGGTTTCAAAGATGCCGCGCCCGTTTGAACTCGGCGCGGGCTACGCGACTTATGTTTTATGGGCGGTGTCGCCGGACGGTCAAATCGACAATTTAGGCGAGATAAAACGGCGCGGTTTTTTCGATTTCGATTCAAAAATTTCGGTAACGACGCCGCTTCAGACGTTCGCGCTGATAATCAGCGCCGAGCCGCATTTTCTGGTGCGCCGTCCGAGCCAGACGATTATGCTGGAGAATTTAAGCCCGTTTGCGCCGAGCGGCAGAACCTTGGCGACGACAAAAGCAATTCAGTATTTCGGCAATTCGAGCGATTACTTTCGCGACGCCAGAACGCCGGAAATCGCCGAAGTCGATTACGCGAAAACGCCTTCGACGATTTTACAGGCAAAGCAAGCCGTCGCTTTAGCCAGATTTGCCGGAGCGCAGCGCGACGCCGCAGAGGAATTGCAGCAAGCCGAAGCGCTTTTGCTTAACGCCGACAACGCCTGGAAAGCCGGACGCGATGAAGGAGTCGTCGATATTTCCGCGCGCCAGGCAATCAGCGCGGCGGTCAAAGCCGAAACAACCGCCGCCATTCGCAAAGAAGCGCGCGAGAAACGCAACGAAAAAACACGCGCCGACGCCGAAATTCGTCAGTCGGAAGAAAAATTTTCGGACGCGCAGGGCGAGATTGCCGGTTTGCAGTCCGAATTGGCAAGAGAAACCAGAAACCGCGAGCTTGCCGAGCGCGACGCTCAAAACTACTCGAACCAGGTGCGCGAACTGCGCGACGAACTCGGCAAACTGCGCGAGGAACTCGGCAGAACCAAAACCGAATCCGAAAATATAAAAGCGAAGCTCACCAATATCGAAAGCCAAAATCAGGAAGTCGAGCAGCAGCGCCAAAGAGACGAGCGGTTAAACCGTCTTCAGGCAAACGTTCCGATTTTAATGCAGTCGCTTAAAAGATTCGGCGCGGTAAATCAAAACGAACGCGGAATTATGCTTACCTTACCGGAAAATTACTGGACGGGAACGCGGGTTAATAATCTCGCGCCGAACGGCGAAACCAATGCCGCCGCGCTCGGCTTGATGTTAGCCGATTTAACCGATTATAAAATCGTCATCGAATCGCATACCGACAACAGAGGAACGCCTGAAGAACTGCAAACTTTGACCGACGGGCGCGCGCAAACTTTAGCTGAAAAAATAATCGCTTCGGGTGTGGCGCAGAATCGTCTTGAAACAAAAGGTTACGGCGCGAATCTGCCGGTCGCGCCGAATACGACGAATGTAAATCGCGCTAAAAATCGCCGCGTGCAGATTGTTTTAACGCCGGTCGAATAAATTTACGGAATGAAAGTTACGGTTAATCTTTAAGAACCAATATGCGGTTAGGCGGAAGTCCGACCATACATTCGTCGCCGGTTTTAAGACCGACAAGCCGCAGAACGAGCGCGCTCAGTTTTAATCCTTCGGCGTCGAGTTCGATAAGCGTTGTCGCTCCCAGATATTTGACGCCGCCGATTCGGGCGCGGATTAGATTGTCGCCGGGAAACGACGCGCCGAAGGAAATCGAAATATGTTCGGGGCGAATGGCGAGCGTTAGATTTTGATTCGCCGTGCCGGACGCGTTTTGCTCGATTCGGTCTGTGTAAAGCCTGTGTCCGCCGGTTACAGTTTGAAATTCGGGCGCGTCCGCTTTGCTCGAAGTCAAACGTCTCGCTTCGATTAAATTGTTTCGTCCCGTCGCGGCGGCGGTAAATATCGAATTCGGGTTTTCGTAAATTTCGCGCGGTGTTCCGATTTGTATGATTTCGCCTTTGTCGAGAATCGCGACGCGATTGCAGACAGAAAAAATCTCATTAAAATCGTTGGTCGCAAAAATGACGGTCAGATTTTTTTCACGAACCGTCTCTTCGAGCTTTGATAAATTTTCCCCGCGGGCGGTCTCGTCCAGACAGCAGAAAGGATTATCGAGCAGCAAAACTCGCGCGTCGCTTTTCAGCAGGGCTTCAAATTCAAAAGTTTGTTTTTCTCTGTTCGATAAGGCTCGGGAATCTTCCGGTTTATAAAGCGGTTTTCGGAAAGAATCGTTTAACGCCGCTGAACAAAAAAAGCCGCGTTCGCCTCGATTAACAAAGGTTAAATCTTCGCCGTCGAGAAAAACAGAGCCGCCGTCGATTTCGGCGTCGCCGGCAATGGCGTCGATTAAAGTCGATTTTCCAGCGCCGTCCGTTCCGAAAACGCCGAGAATTTCGCCTTTTTCAATTGTCAGGGAAACATCTTTTATAATCGAACTTTCGCCGTGTTTTTTTGAAAGATTGTTGATAATAAGCGTCATTATTTTACCGGAAACCTGAAACTTTCAGAACGATTGAGCGTGCAAAGTAAAAGTATGCTTTCGCCATCCGAATAAGGCAAGTATAATAAAAAACGCTTTGAGGAAAAAATTATGACAGATGAAAATCCGAGTTTGAAAAGAAAGCTGGCGCACGCCGGCGGTTGGACGCTTGCAAGGCGCGTGGCGAAATCGATTCCGTATGTCGGAACGGCGATGGCAATCGGTCTGGTCGGCTTTGACATCAAAAGAAAAGGCGTCGTCAGAGGCATCTTAAATTCCGGCATCGACGCCATTCCGTTTGTCGGCGCGGGCAAAAATGTCGTCGAATTTTTTACGGGCGATATATTTGCCGATAAAAATTCGTCAAATCAGGGAAAATAAATTTATGATTTTCAGATGTTTCGACACGAAAAAAACATTAAACGCATCGGCGGCAGCCTTATTTTGCCTGTGTGTTTTATTTTCCGCCGCCGACGCGCAGACCGCGAGGCGTAAAACCAGGCGAACGTTACAGCCGATTGTCGTTCCGACGCCGCTGCCGCAGGCGTCCGAGCCAATCGTCGTCAGCCGCGCCGAAGATAATCAAAATCAAATTTTCGCCGCGCCGCAGCCGGAACAAACCGCGCCGGAGAGTCTGGATTCTAAAATCGATAATGTCAGCAGCGGCATAAACGATTTGAAAAGCCGCGTAAAATCTCTGGAATCGAAAAAGGCAAACGAATACGACGAAAAGCAAAAACGCCTTCTGCTGAATCTCGACATTTTAACGCGCGCCGAAAGCCGTTCCGAATCTTTGCGCAAACAGCTTTTCGATATGATTGAAAAGGAAAACACGGTAAAAACACGGCTCGAACAGCTCGAAACCGATTTGCGCCCGGAGATGATTGACCGCTCCGTCGCCTTTGCCGGCTCGCTGCGCCCGGAAGAACTTCGTGATTTGCGGCGAAAAAATATGGCGAGCGAAAAACAGAATCTGCAAAATCTACTAACCGAAATTCAAAACAGCCGCTCCAATCTCGAATCGAATTTGCAGAAATCCGATGCTCTTGTCGAAAAACTGCGGTTCAGGCTCGAAAAGGATATTGACGACGCTTTGACCGACGATAACTCAAATAAATAATCGCTTGAGTTAGCCGAACGGAAGAAAATTTTACCGCCGAGGCGCGGAGATTTGGCAGAGAAAGGCGGAGAAGAAAGTTTTCTTCTCCGCCTTTCTCTGCGTTTTTTTAGATTGCCCGCCCAATCTTTGCGGGCAGGATGCCCGCGCTTCCGGTCGGGAAAATCCTAATTAGATTATTTTGTTTTAGCTTTCGGTTTGACGGGTTTGACGGTTTTTTCGCAGTCTCTGACCGTCGCGATAACCGCCAGTGTTCGCAGATATTTATCGTTGAAACTTTCCGCCGAAGCGAGCGCGCCTTGAAAATCGCTGCGGCTGATTTCGTAAAACGTTTGATTTAAGTCGAATCCGGGAACGTCGTAGGCGGCAAAAAACATAAAACTTTTGCCCTTTATCTGCTGCGTCTGGCTGCTTGAAAACAAATTCGGATTCTCCAGCGCGTTCGCCGTCTTGACCGAAAGTGCGAGCGAGTCGAGCGCGTTGGAATGATTGATTTTTTCATAGACGTTCGCCAGACCCATCAAAACCTGTGCTTTTTCAACTGAATCGGGCGCTTTCTGCGCCAGTTGATAAACTTCCAGAAGCGCGTCGAGCGATTCGTATTTCGAGTTCGGTTCTTTTAACTTCGCTTCGGCAATACCGAAATAAAGAACGGCGCGGTTTTCGATTTTAGCTACTTTCTCGGCGTGTTTTCGGGCGTCGTCAAACCGTTTTTCATCCGTTGCCAATTTTGAACGCTGGTAATAAAAATAATTCAGCGTTCCGGCGCGCGCCGCGTCTTCGCGCATTTTGTCGAACCAGCTTTCCGCCGATTTGAAATCTTCTTCGGTTTTCGCCGAAGTCGCCAGCGGATAAATCATAGAATCGGTTAATTTGCCGTCGGCGTCGGCTTTTTCAACGTCTTTTAATTTTTCGGCGAACGATTTACCGAAATATCTGCCTGATTCGTTCCGTTTTTCGGCTGAATCCATAAGTTCGTTCGAGACGATGGAATTTGCCTGTAATTTGGCTTGCGAAAACATCGGAATGAGGTCGGGAAACTGCGCGGCGACAAGCGGTTCGAGTTCATTCAAAGCATACAGCGCGACGACTGTTTCGGGCGTTTTGGTCATCAGCGACTGATTCGTATTTTCGGGCGTGAGCCGCATAACGCGCCGGAAAAGCGCGATTAAAAATTGGCGCTGGAGATTCGGTTTCGGCGAAAAGCCCGGCGGAACATACGTGCCGAGAGTGTATTTTTCGATGCCGAAAACCCGGTCGCGCCCGAACGGATAAGCCGAAAGATAGAGAAGCCGGAAAGTTTCCATATCGCCGTAATTGTTGAGCAGTTCGGCGTAAATTTGGTCGGCGAGCGGCTGATTGCTTTGCGCCATTATAAAAAGCTGGTTAAACCAGCTGTAGATAAACGGATAGCGCATCACTCGGCGGGCGAGCGATAAAGCCAAATCGGGATTGTCTTTGGAGAGCCGGACAGCCATTCCAAGAAGTTCCTGAGCTTCGTGGTCTTTGTCGAAATCGCCGCGCTTATCTTTTTCCTTATCTTCGTCGAAATCCTTTAAAACGACTTCGCTCAGACGCTGCGCCCATTGCGCGTCGCGCCTGGCAATCGCTTCGATGACCTTAAAACGATAATCGGGTTTGTCCTCGATTATGCCTTTGCTGTAATCGGGTTTTTCCAAACCTTTTTCCCGGAAACGGTCTTGAGCGATTTGAAACGCTTCGGTAAAATATCGCCGCGCCGCCGTCTGGTCTGCCGTCCATAAATAATCGGCGACTTTTATTAAAACATTAACGCGCTGGTCGGTTTCGTCGAGCGTTTTGCTGAAATCGGCTTGCTGTTCAATCAGTTGGCGAGCCAGCAGCGCGTCGCATTGTTTGATTGGTTTTTTAGATACGGTTTGAGCAGCCGCATTCGAGGCGGCAAGCAGTAAGCAAAAAGTCAGCGAAAAGCAGAGGTGTTTCATAGATTTCTCTCCGGCAATAAATTTCTTACACGCTGTTAAAATAACTTTATTTCACGTTTTACTGCAAGAAAAAATAAGCCGCGGCGTTCTGAAATCGGCAGGTCGGGCATCAGATTACAAATTGTGTAGAAAATGTCTTGAGCCGGAGCGCGGACATCTTGTCCGCAAAGATTGCGCGAGCAATCTAAAGACACTCGATTAAATTCGACGTTGATTTTTATCTAAACTTTGGGCGAACGCTCCCGCGTTCAAAAGCGGGCAGGACGCCCGCGCTCCGACGCGCCGCGCTTTAATATCTGAAAATGAGGAGAAGTTTTATGAGTTTCAAAAATGCCGCAAGTTCATTTTGTTTGGTTTTAATTTGTTTATTCGCCGCAATTTCGGCAAGCGCGCAAGGCGTCGTTATACCGATTATCTGCGACATTCGCCCGTGCCGCCCGATTCCGCGTCCGCGTCCCGTTCCGCTGCCGAACGCGCTGCCGGTAAAATCTATTGTGCTTGATACAAAAATTAACGGGCAGGTTGCGACGACGCGCGTCGAGCAGGTTTTTCGCAACGACACGCCTTACACGCTCGAAGGCACGTATTTTTTTCCGATTCCCGAAACGGCTTCGATTGTCGAATTCGCCATTTGGGAAAACGGCAAAAAACTCGTCGGCGAAGTTCGCTCGCGTGAGGAAGCCAGACGAATTTACGACGAAATCGTCAGAAGACAGCGCGACCCGGGACTTCTTGAATATGCCGGCAAAGATTTGTTTCAGGCGTCGATTTTTCCGATTCCGCCGAATTCCGATAAAAAACTCGAAATCACTTATTCGCAAATCCTGAAAGCCGAATCGGGAACGGTTGCGTATCGTTATCCGCTCGGAACGGGCAGAAATCTATGGACGAATACGCGGCGCAGCGATTTTCAAACGCAAGGCGATTCGCCGAATAATTCAAGAAATACGCAAACTTTCGGAACGGTTTCGGGCAAAATCGAAATCGCCGGAAACGAAGCGATACGCAATATTTATTCGCCTTCGCATAAAATTGAAGTTTCGCGCAGAGGCGAGAGAACCGGCGTCGTCTCGTTTGAAACGACGGGCGACAACACGGATTTTCAGCTTTTTTACGGCTTGTCGAATAACGATTTCGGAATGTCGCTTTTGACTTACCGCGAAGCCGGACGGGACGGTTATTTTCTGCTGCAATTGTCGCCGAAAGATAATTTGAGCGAAAAAGAACTGGTCAATAAAGACATCGTTTTCGTTCTCGACACGTCGGGTTCGATGGCGGACGAAGGCAAAATGGAAAAGGCGCGCGCGGCTTTATTGTTCGGCGTCCAAAACCTGCGGACAGGCGACAGATTTAACGTCATAAATTTCGCGGGCGAAGAACATCTGATGGAAAGCCGCTTGATTTCCGCCGATGCGCCGGGCAAAAAGCGCGGCGAGGAATTCGTTAAAAAATTAACTCCGACCGGCGGGACGAATATCGACGACGCATTAAAAGCGTCGCTGCGGCAGTTCGATTCTTCGTCCGAACGCCCGAAAATGCTCGTCTTTATGACCGACGGTTTGCCGACGGTCGGCGAATCGAACGTCGAAAAAATTATTCAAAACTCCAAAGCCGTAAAGGTTGACGGCTTGCGGCTGTTCACGTTCGGCGTCGGCTACGATGTCAACACGCGCCTGCTCGATAAGCTGGCGGCGGAAAATTCCGGCGTCGCCGATTATGTCGAGCCGAAGGAAGATTTGGAAGTCAAAGTTTCCAATTTTTTCACGAAAGTTAATTCGCCGGTTTTAACCGATTTGGAGATGGATTTCGGCGGCGTCGAAACCGAACTGCTTTATCCGCGTAATTTAACCGACATTTTCAAAGGTTCGCAGTTGACCTTAATCGGGCGCTATAAAAACGCGGGCGATTTGCAGAATGTAACGCTTCGGCTGAAAGGAAAAAACGGAAAGGAAACCAGAAATTTCAATTACGCGAATCTTAAATTTCCCGCCCGCGCCGAAGACAACAGCTTTTTGCCGCGCCTCTGGGCAACCAGACGCGTCGGCTGGCTGGTCGAACAAATCCGCTCGAACGGTGAAAATAAGGAACTGCGCGACGAAATCGTCGATTTAGGAACGCGTTTTGGAATCGTAACTCCGTATACGTCGTATCTGGCGACGGACGGCAGCGAAAGAGCAGCCGATTCGAGCAGTTTTGCTTTGCAGAACAGCGTCGGAAGAAGAAATACGCGCCAGGATTTGTCGGTGAACGGCAGAAGCGTCGGCAGCGGAAACGGCAACGGAATGGGAAATCTCTCGAAACGTATGCCGCCGTCCGCCAAACCGGAACAAAATCAAGCGACGACCGGACAATCGGCGGTACAGGCGAGCAAAAACGCCCAATTGCAGCAAATGACCGAAACCGTCGCCGCCGATAACGACGAAACAATCAAAATCGGCACGGTGAAAAAAATCGACGCTAAAACTTTTTATCTGGAAAACGGCGTCTGGATTGATTCGGAATTTAAGGAAGAAGACAAACTCGCCGAGACTAAACTGCGATTTGCAAGCGATGAATTTTTCAATTTAATCAAGCGCGAAAAAGATTTAGCGCGGTATTTCGCCGTCGGCGAGCAGGTCGTATTGGTCTGGAAAGACAAGGTTTATCGAATCGTTAAATAATCGGCGTTTGATAAATCAGCGGAATCTAATTTATTATAAAAAGGCGGCGCATCGCGGAAAAAAGAGTTATCTTATTCAGCCGAAACGCCGCCTTTTTTTGTAACAAAATATATTATCGACGAAGAGAAAATGTTCAGTATAAAAAATACGATTCTCCTTTTACTAATTGTTTTATCGACGGCGCAGGTTTTTCGCGCCCAATCCGGCTGGAGCATCAATCCAAACAAAAGCGCGGGCGATTTGGTCGCCGTTTATTTCACGTCGTCCGATAAAGGTTGGATTGCCGGCGATAAAGGTTATCTGGCTTTTACAAAAGACGGCGGCAAAAGCTGGGCGCGGCAAGCCTTAAATACCGACGAAAACATCAACGAGATATATTTTCGCAGCGACAATAACGGTTATCTGGTTGCCGGAAAAAAGATGTTCATCACGCGCGACGCGGGCAAAAGCTGGCAGGAAACGAAAATTTATAACTCGTCTGACTTCAAAGGCTTGACGCCGGAATTTCTGAGCATTCGCTTTCCCGATAAAAAACTCGGCTTCGTCGTCGGCTCGTTGCTCAATAAAAACGAAGAAGTCGTCGATTCGCTCGTTATGCGGACAAACGACGGCGGCGAAACGTGGTCTAGAATCGCAATCACGCCGAAAGTCGAGCTTTATCATCTGGATTTCGTGAGCGGCTCTTACGGCTGGATTGTCGGCGACAAGGGAATAATTCTAATGACTTATGACGGCGGCTTGAGCTGGATAAAACAAAAATCGGGAACTGATAAAGCCTTGTATAATGTCGATTTCCGGGATGAAAGCGAAGGCTACGCCGTCGGCGCGAAAGGCGTGATTTTAAGAACCGAAGACGGCGGGCAGATTTGGGAAACGGTCAAAACGAATTTCCCCGCGACATTTATGCGCGTCGATTTCGCCGACGCCAAAAACGGCTGGATTGTCGGCTACGGCGGCTCGATTCTGCGCTCGTCCGACCGCGGAAAAACGTGGATAAAACAATCGAGCGAGACAAAGGCGAATCTCTACGGTTTGTTCACCGCCAAAAAATACAGCTGGGCGGTCGGCGCAAGCGGCGTCGTTCTGCAATACCAAAAATAACAGCGCCGCCGAAGATTTAATTTTACAGACTCGTTTAGAACGGGAAACGCTTCCCGTTTTTTATTTGTATACGTATGCAAATGATTAGAAAATAAAAAGTCGCCGCGCTTTCGGCATCAAAATTCAGCATCAAAATTCGGCGTCAAAAATCGAAATTCGGGCGATTTCAAAAATAAAATCGAACTTTGTAGAAAATCCCTTAACTAATTTTATTTTTTATGGTATTTTGCATCAGTAAATTTTACTTCTTTTCGGTAATACATCAGCGCATTTTATATAAGAAGCCATAAGTGGGATTATTTGGTTTGAGCAAAATCTAACTGCTCAAAACCTTTCATCAGATTTATTACGAAACGCTGCATTGTGTAGTGAAGATTTATGTCCCTGTCAGTGGAAGCCGCAGCCAATTTGGATCGGTAAGTTTTACGAACGAATAAAAAGAAACTTTGTGGAGAAACAAAAGATGAAAAAGAACTTTATATTTATAAAACTGGCGTTGCTGCTGGTTTTTTGTCTGTCGGCAACGGCTTTCGGACAAGAAACAACCGGCAGCATCGAAGGCACTGTTAAGGACGCGGCGGGCGCTGTTGTGCCTAATGTAGCCTTGACGATTACGACTGCGACCAGCACTGCAACCGGCACAACAACGACCGGCACCGGAACTGGTTTCAGACGGACAATAACAACCAATGAAGACGGATTTTTTCGCGTCCTGCAGGTTCCACCCGGAACTTACGATGTGGTAACAAGCGCATCCGGCGGATTCGGCGAAGCAAGATACGAAAATGTAACCGTCGCTATCGGACAAAACACCCAGCTGGATTTAGCGGTTAGTCCGGGAAGCAGTATAAATACGGTTGACGTAGCTGTTTCAGATGCTCCGCCGGTTGATACAACCAGCAGTGCTATTCAAACAACCATCAACGCTCAAAAAATCGAGCTGCTGCCCAAGGGTACCGGATTTACAGGGCTTCTGAGAACCGTTCCCGGCACACGTCCCGAAAGTCGTTCCGGTGGATTCTCCGTCGATGGAGCTTCGGGCGGAGAAAACGTTTTTGTCATAGATGGACAGGAAGTAACCAATTATCGAACCGGAACTTTGAATGAAGCGTACAACATTCCGACCCAACTTGTTCAGGAAGTCCAGGTAAAGTCAAGCGGTTTCGAGGCTGCATACGGCGGTGCTACGGGCGGCGTGGTCAGCGTCGTTACGCGCGGCGGCAGTAACGATTTTCACGGAGAGTTCGGTATCCAGTTCGAGCTGCCAAAGTTCAGGGGAAACCCGCGCCCGGTTCTTAGCCGGTTCACCACAGGTTCGGTTGCGAACAAAAATTATGCTCAAACCGCAGAATATTTCAACCCCGCGAAGGCAGGCGGAACAGACGCTTTTTATACTGCCAATCTCAGCGGTCCGGTCATCAAAAACAAACTTTGGTATTATGCCAGTTATTCGCCTCAGATTTTCACTTCCGATGTGAATACGCAGTATTTCACGAATCAACCGGAATCAGCCAGAACCTTTATCGGAAGCGAAAGATACCAAAGCCGGACAAAATACGAATATGCGTTCGCTCGTCTTGATGCCAATCCTTTCAATAATCTCAGATTGACCGGAACGTTTCTTTGGAATCCCGTTAGCCAGCAGGGAAGCATTCCCGCCTCGTCATTTACAAACGTCGGCTCTTCGGCGATAGGTTTCGGCAATGTGCCAACCGCCAACTTCGGCGGCAGTATAGGCGTGCTGACCGGAAGTGAATATACAAATCAGCAGGGCGGAAGGCAGACCTCGAATCTCGTTACATTTGCAGCTGTATATACGCCTACGAGCAATCTCGTAATCGATGGGCGCTACTCCAGAGGTTTTCTAAACGAAAAGCTCGGTAACTATTTCGTTCCGCGGACCGTTCAGATTTTTAGCTGCGGGGCTGCGAACGCTAATTTTCCGTGTTCCACGACGGGAGCAAACAGCATTACGGTAAAAGACGTTTCGATTCGAGAATCATACGATTTTACCGGCACATACATATTCAATGCCGGTGGAAGGCACGAGTTGAAGGGCGGTTATCAGCGATACGCCATTTTCAACGATGTTCAGTCGGGCAATAATGCCATTGGACGCATCTCCTTCAATTACGGAACGCCCATATCCACCTTGATTGGCGGCGGAGTAACCGATACGCCGGGCGCGGTCGGGTCTGCCACTTTTCGGCGCACCGGCACAAACGGTCAAGGATCCAACTTGAGCCAGAGCCTTTTCATTCAGGACAAATATCAGCCGTTTAGACGTTTAACGCTGAATCTCGGCGTCCGTATCGAGAAAGAGGATTTGCCCTCATTTAACCAGTATCCAAGCGCGGTGAATTTTGACTGGAACGATAAAATCGCCCCGCGACTCGGTTTCGCGTATGATGTTTCCGGTAACGGCAAGACAAAGATTTTCGCCAGCTACGGGCGATTCTTCGACCGGGTAAAATTTGCGCTTCCGCGCGGCTTGTTCGGAGGTGATATTTTTCTTGAAGACTATTTCGAGCTTTTCCCCGGCGATACTCCCGCCAGCTTTAGTATCGGTAATATCGTAGGCGGTTTCACCGGACCGAGCGTTTGTCCGTCGACAGGTTTTATAGCTACAGGGTCTCGAAGCAGATGTCAAAAGAATTTGCGCGTAAATGCAAACGAACCGGGTGCTTCGGCATTTACCAGCGGAGCGGTGGACGTCAATCTTAAGCCGTTTCAACAAACTGAGTTTACTGTTGGTGTAGAACAGCAATTAAGCAGAGATTATGTGTTCCGCACTCGTTATACATATAAGAATGTCGATGAAGCGGTTGAAGACGCGGGTATAATCAATGCCGCCAACAGCGAGGCTTATATTATCGGCAATCCGGGAAGCGGTCTGCATCTGGAAACGCTTCTAGCCCTCGGATATACCAAATCGACGAGACCGCAGCGCCGTTATGACGGCTTGGAGTTCGTATTCGAGAAACGTTTGTCGAATAACTGGTTTTTCAACGCAAACTACACTTTCAGCCGTTTATACGGTAACTATTCGGGACTGGCAAGCTCCGATGAGGCGCATCTGGTTAACGGGCGGCTTGCGCCCGGAGTCAGTCGAGCGTTTGACTTGCCGTTTATCGGATTTACGGCAAGAGGTGAAGAGGACAACGGACGGCTCGCGACCGACCGACCTCACGTATTCAACGTCTTCGGCGCTTATATTTTTGATTGGAAGGGAAGCCGAACAAATTCAACCGAAATATCGGCATTCCAGACCGTAACATCAGGCACGCCGCAAACAACGACTATTTACGGAGCATCGAGCGTAACTCCCCAAATATTTTTGGAACGCGGCGATTTAGGGCGCAGTCCGGTCTTTTCTCAGACGGACCTTGCCGTTACGCACCGTTATAGATTCGGCAGAGATAATCGTTTCACGATGGCTTTCGATGTCAACTTGTTGAACCTTTTCGACCAGGAAACGGTAACGGGCATCTACACTACAATGAACCCAAGCACCGCGCCGGTCAACGCCGGTGCGCTCAGTGTGCAAACGGGTCGAACAATAAGCAACGTAGCCTATGCCAACGGCTACACCCAGGGAACACTGTTAAACGACATTTTGGCTCGAATAGCTTCGCAGCCGGACAGAAGCGACATCCGTTACAAGATGCCGTTTCTGTATCAGTCGCCCAGAACGGTGAGATTCGGATTCAGACTTCTCTTCTAAGGAATGCAGAATCTATAAAACATTAACTCGCCTAAAGAAATTTAGGCGAGTTTTTTATTAAAAAAAGGCGATAGATTTTCTTTTTTATAAATCTTTTCAGTGGGCAAAGCAACCGGATAAAAAATGGGTGCATCTTCTTTATTGGCTGTGAGTCGTTCGTTTGATTTTTTGAGTGGTTGAGAGTTCGGCTTAAAGTCTTTCTGATTCCTCCTGTTTCTTTTCGCCCGCCGGTTTGTGAGACCGGCGGGTTTTTTTGTTTGCGCGTTTATTTCGTTTGTTTTCGGGCGACGCGGTTTGCCGCCGATTCGAGTTGGCGGGCGCGGGGCAGGGACTGGACGGCGCGGGCGACCTGCTCGTCTTCTTCGATTAAGATTTGGTTGGCGGCGACGCTGCCGAACGCGGCGACTGCCAGATTGTAGCGCAGGCGCAGTTTGATAAACGCGGTTTCGGTTTGGATTATTGTCGTTTGGAAGTCTTTGTCGTCGCCCGCAAAAGCTCGAAAAGCGCGGATTAGTTCGGGCGTAACGCGGATGTCGGACGGACGTATGCGCTCGCCGTATTTTACGGGCTGGCTGATTTTGTAGTTCTCGAAGCCTTTGATTCCGCCGCTGACAAGCTCGCGCGTGAAAAAGAAAAGCGGGTCGAGCAGATTGATTTCCGATTGACTTAAAATCGGCGTTTTGACGATTTCGTCCGGCGTGATGCCGTCGCCGCCGTAGATTTTTCTGCCCGTAACGGTTTTGCCCGCGAGACTGTTTTTTTCTTCGGCGCTTAAGCTCGCCTTGTGGTTGAAGTAATCGTAAATGCCGACGCGCGCGTAATCGCGCTGAATCGAGCGACCCGAAGGCGTGTAATATTTGGCGGTCGTCAGGGTTAAGCCTGAACCGTAGGGCAGATTGATAACGCTCTGCACCAAGCCTTTGCCGAATGTGTTTTCGCCGATAATAACGGCGCGGTCGCTGTCCTGGAATGCTCCGGCGACGATTTCGGACGCCGAAGCCGAAGCGCCGTTGACAAGGACGACGAGCGGAATGTTTTCCGGTTTCGGATTATTCGATTTCCACGTGTAGTTATCGACCGCGAAACGCCCGCGCTGGGTCAGGACAATCTGGTCGGCTTTGAGAAACTTTCCGGCGACTTTGACCGCCTGTTCGAGAATGCCGCCGGGATTGTCGCGCAAATCGATAACGAGCGCGCCGAGACCCTGAGCGCGCAGACCGCCGAGCGCGGCTTCGACTTCTTCGGCGGTAGTGTAATTAAAGCCTTCGCGCATATCGATGTAGCCGACGCCGGAACTGAGAAAATAAGCGTCGGGAACGGACGGCTGGGCGACGCGGCTGCGGCGCAGCTCGACGGTTTCGGTTTTATCCGAACCGGCGCGCTCGATTGTCAGACGAACGACTGTTCCTTTTCTTCCGCGCACAACGTCGCGGACGTAGCCCGAATCTTTGCCGCGAATGTTTTCGCCGCCGACCGCTACGATTTTATCGCCGAAGCGCAGACCGGCGCGGGCGGCGGGCGAATCGGGAAAAGTCGCGGTTACGAACGTATCGACCGCCGCGCCTTTGCCGTAATTGACGATTGACGCGCCGATGCCGAAATACTGGCTCTGCTGGTCTTCGAGCAGACTTTGATAAGCCGCCGAATCGAAATAATTGGAATGCGGGTCGAGCGAGCGGAGCATCTGCGTAATCGACGCGTTCGTTAAACGGCTGTAATCGACGCGCCCGCCGCCCGCGTAATTGTTTTTGACGACGGCGAGCGCGTCGGCAAAGTCCCGCGTGATTAGTTCATTTTGTTTTTCTTTAGAAATCGCGGCGAGGTTTCGCTCTTTGCCGGTGCTTGCGGGCGAAGCCGCAAACGAGCTGCCGCGCTGGATTCTGAACGGCTCGACCGACGGAAATTGTGAAGCGCCGCTCTGCTTCGACTGCGCGAAAGCCGGAAGGGCGGCGAGCAAAGTTAAAAGAAAAAGTAACGCCTTTGTGTTCTGCATAAAATAACCAGCCGGAGCGCGAGCATCAGTCGGAGCGCGCGGGCATTCTGCCCGCAAAGACTGCGCGAGCAATCTGTAAGCGTTCGAGTATATTCAATTACCCGAACGTTTATATTCGCGCCTTCGGACGCTCAATGCGGGCAGGATGCCCGCGCTCCGACTATTGCGCCGTGCTTTCGTAATTGATATTTAATTTTTCGATGCTTGCAGAAATGAGTAATCGGCGGCGGTTTCCAGAAAGTTTTATTCTTAAATGTTCGCGGGTTTTTATCGGCGGATGTGAAAGGTCGAGGCGGCGGAAGGCGCGGGCGTCGGTGTTCGCGCCTTCCGCCGGAGATTAAGAGTTGTTGCCGTCGGTTCTTTTCTTTCGGGTCAGACCGCTTTTGCGGTCGCTCTTGCGGATGAAGCCGAACGATTCGTAAAGCGCGCTGTCGTCGCCGAATTCCGGGTCGGCGACGATTGCCTTTTTGAGCATATCGAGCGTCGTCATCGTTTTGTTATCGCCGTTTTCGCGTGTGATGATGGCGGCGTCCCAGGCGTTCTTCGCTTCGGCAACGCCGTGCCGGTCGTCGCGCCGCTCGTCCACTTCGGCTTTAAATGCATCGAGGGTCAGTCCGCCGATGGTTTTCGTCGGCGCGTTGGCTTCCCAGCCGCTGAGATACATCTCCATTTCGTCCATATTCTGAGTCGGTGTTTTACCTGACATAGCGTTTCGTCTCCTTTTTCTTAATTTGCAGAAACACGCACGTAAGTAAGTGTGTTCTTCGCTTCACGCCTGCGCCCTTACTTCGTGTGGGCTTCTGCATTTATTACTATTCAAAAAACAGGTCATTATCGTGGTATTTTCGTTTTAATGTCAAGAAAGTTTCGCCCGAAACTCGATTATTCGGATTTTAAGTGCGCGGGTTAAGGCTTTGGAGTCGCGGGTTAAGGCTTTGGAGTCGCGGCTCTAAAGCATAAAGTTGCCGGGTTTATGCTTCGGAGTCGCGGGTTAAGGCTTTAGAGTCGCTGTCCTAAAGCCTTGAGTCGCTGTCCTAAAGCCCTGAGTCGCGGGTTAAAGACCGAAACCCGCGCGCTTAAAACGGAAACCCGCGCGTTTATCATCTGAAGGTGCGGACGAAAGCCGCGTATTCACGGCGTCTGACGCGTATTAACCGAAATTAAACACCGAAGACGCTCCGTTCGCCCTGCCGTCTCGAACTTAAATTTTCGTTATAGCTGCCGCGTCCGTAAAAAAACAATGGACAATCTTCCGAAACTCTGCTACAACGATACAAATCGTTTCTGCGTCAGTCCTGAATTTTCTATTTTTTATTACAGCTTAATACCGCAATTTTATTCTGCCGCGAGTGCAGAACTTTAATTTAGACACGGTTTGAATTTTTACAGGAGAGAATCACCAATGAAAAAGAACTTAGCCGCAGGCATATTATTCGCCCTGACAATAATGCTCTGCACAGCTTTTAACGCCCGCGTTTCGGCGCATACGACAATTGACGATTTGATATTCGGCAATACTAATAACGGTATAATGAATATTTTAGCGCCGCAGGCTTCAGGCGTCGTTATCAACGAGATATACGGCGGCGGCGGAAATGCCGGCGCTGTGAGGAATCAGGATTTTGTCGAACTGTATAATAACAGTTCCGCCAATGTCGATATAAGCGGCTACTCGCTTCAATACGCTTCGGCAGCAACCGCGACGGCGACGGCTTTCACGGTTTGCACGATTACGGCGGCTGATACGGTCATCGAACCCGGCACATATTTCCTGATTGCAACTGGACCAGCCAGCACAACTGTCGGCACTGCGCTGCCTGCTGCTGACGCAACCTGCTCGTCAAACCTTGCCGCCGAAGCAGGTAAAGTAGCTTTGGCAAGCGGGACGGGACGTTTAGACGCAACAACCTGCCCGCCAACTGCACCGGCGGGAACGACCATTGTTGATTTTGTCGGATACGGCGCGACCGCATCTTGCTTTGAAACAGCTCCCGCGCCGGGAGCGCCTGACAATGCTACTTCCGTCCAAAGATTTCCGAACGGCTCTGATACCGAGAACAATTCAATCGATTTTCAAACAACTGCACCAACGCCGAAAGCGGCAAACATAGCCGCGGCAAGCGGAACGATTCAATTCAGCTCGGCGACTTACGCAGTAACCGAAGGAACGGCGACCGTTACGATAACCGCAACCCGCACGGGCGGAAGCGACGGAGCGGTTACGGCGGATTACGCGACCACCGACGGTTCGGCAGTCGGCGGCACGGATTGCGCCACGGCGGGCGTCGATTATATTACCAAAACAGGAACTGTTAGTTTTACCAACGGTAATACGACAAATAAAACATTTCCAGTTGCAATTTGCGACGATACGGCGGTTGAAAACGCCGAGACGGTCAATATAACTTTATCCAATCCGACAGGCGGCGCGACACTCGGAACGCCGAATCCGGCTGTTTTAACGATTACCGATAACGACACCGCGGCAACTACCGCGCCGACATTTACAAGTGCGAACAGCACGACATTTACGCAGGGAACGGCGGGAAGTTTTCAAGTTACGGCATCGGGAAATCCCGCGCCGACTTTTACCGTTACGAACGGAACATTGCCGAACGGCGTAACTTTATCGAGCGCGGGTCTGCTTTCGGGAACGCCGACGCAATCGGGAACATTCACACCTACGATTACCGCGACCAACGGCACAGCGCCGGACGCGACGCAAACATTTACTTTAACCGTCAACGCGGCGACGATTGCCGTTAATCCGGCGACACTGCCGAACGGCACGGTCGGAACGGCTTACAGCCAAACGATAACGGCGACGGGCGGAACATCGCCTTATATGTTTGCGGTTACGGCGGGAACTTTGCCGACAGGTTTGGCGCTCACGCCGGGCGGAGCTTTGAGCGGAACGCCGACGGCGGCGGGAACATTTAACTTTACGGTTACGGCGACCGACGCGAACGGCGCGACGGGCAGCCGCGCTTACGCCGTTACGATTAACGCGGCGAACACCGCGCCGACCATTACGGCGAATCCGACCGCGCAAACGATTTCCGCGGGCGGAACGGGAACTTCGACCATTACCATTACCGACGAAGACGCGGCAGGCGTCGTATTAACCGGAGCATCGAGCAACACGACGCTCGTTCCCAACGCGAACATCGTTTTCACCGGCACGGGAGCGAGCCGGACATTGACCGTTACGCCCGCCGCCGGACAAACCGGAACGGCGGCTATTACCGTTACCGCGACCGATGCGGGCGGTCTGACCGGCACGACGACTTATACGCTGACGGTCAGCGCCGCGGCGAATCCGACGGTCAGCCTGTCGGTCAGCTCGAACACCGCTGCCGAATCGACTCCGGCTGGAACACCGATTACCGTTACGGCGACTGCTTCGTCTCCGGTAACGACGGCGCAGACGGTTACTGTCGGCGTATCCGGCGCGGGCATCACCGGCGGCGATTTCACGCTTTCAGGCACGACCATCACGATTCCCGCCGGTGCGACCAGCGGCTCGGTAACGTTTGCGGTCAACGACGACAATATTTCCGAAGGAACCGAAACGGCGACGCTGACCATCAGCAATCCGTCTTCGGGCATCACGCTCGGCACACCGACATCGCAGAGCATTACTATTACCGACAACGAAACGAGCAATACGACAACCGTCGTCAGCCCGGCGAATATGAACGGATTCGTCTTTTTCCCGGAAGGTCCGGCAGGCAGCTTCAGCACCGGAACTTTTGTTCGCGGTCCGGGACAGCCGCCGCTCGGTATGGGAACGGCGCGCTTTACCGTCGATAACACGGGACGCGAATCGCTGGCAACATTCGCTTTTGCCAACACCAGACTCGACGCAATCACCGAGCTGAGCTACACCGCTTACCAGAACAAGGTAACGAATCCGACAACGCCGTCGGATATAACCATTGCTCTGCAATTCGACGTTGACTTCAATTTGTCCGACGCCAACAACGCCTTTCAGGGCAGGCTCGTATTTGAACCGTCGGCTAACGGTATTCCGGTAACGCCGAACCAGTATCAGACCTTTAACACGCTCGACCCGACGACGGGCAGATTCTTCGCTACCAACCAAACCGCTTCGGGCGGCAACTGCACGCAGGCAAACCCCTGCACCAAAGCGCAGCTGCTGGCATTTTTCCCGAATGTCGGTATTCGCAACAGTCAATTCGGCGGATTGCTTTTAAGAGCGGGCGGACCCGTTACAGGAGGCTTCGACGGAAACGCCGATGCGCTCGTCATCGCCGTCAACGGCAACCGGACGACGTTCGACTTCGAGCCGTCGTCAACAACGGTTGTCGTTACGCCGACCAATATGCAGGGCTTCGTCTTTTTTCAGGAAGATCCGAACGGTTCGGGAATGATAGTTGCCGGACCCGTAACGCCGCCGCTCGGCGTCGGAAGCGCGCAGCTGACGGTTGACAGCAACGGACGCGAGCTTCTGCTGACACAGCAGTTTGCCGGAACGCGCCTTGACGCTATAACACAGCTTCAATACAGCGCGTATCAAGTCAATCCCGCGAACCCGCAGGTTACATTGACTCTGCAGTTCGATGTCGATTTTAATTTGAACGACGCGGACACTTCATTTCAGGGACGAGTCGTTTATGAGCCTTCCGTCAACGGAATAACTCCGCAGCAGGGAATGTTCGAGACATTCGACGCGACGAACGGAAAGTTCTTTTTTTCCAGAACGCCTCCGGGCGCGGCGACAAATCCCTGCACGCAGGCTGCGCCCTGCACTCGCGCTCAGGTTCTGGCGGCGTTCCCGAACGCGGGCATCAGATTCGTCGCGGCGGGCGCGCCGAACAACGGTATTCTGGCAATCAAAGCCGGCGGACCCGTGGCGGGCGGTTTCACCGGAAACGTCGATGCTCTGGTCGTCGGCATCAACAATGTCAACACCGTGTTCGATTTTGAACCGCTTGGGGCAACGGCGGCGACAGTCAATGTCGGCGGACGAGTTACCAATTCGGGAGGTCGCGGCATTTTCCGTGCAAAGGTCAGAATGACCGACGGCACGGGAACTGTTCGCTCCGCTTATACCAACATCCTCGGTTATTATCACTTTGCCGAAGTCGAAGTCGGGCAGACGTTAATTTTTAACCTCAAACACAGAGGTTACAATTTTACCGAGCCGACAAAGGTTCTTTCTCTGAACGAAGAAACGGTTACGGTGAACTTTACGGCGTATTAAGCCGTAAGGATAAAAGGCTGAAGGAAAAAAAGGACGAGCGGGAATCTCCCGCCCGTCCTTTTTTATTTGCCGCTTACCGTTTATCATCACTTTTGCAGAAGCCCGCACGTAAGTAAGGGCGCGGTGGTTTTAAGAACACACTCGACTATCGTGCGTGTTTCCGCATTTCTGAGAAAGCCTGATACGATATGAAACCCTTTTGCTATTTAGCGCGTAATAGGCTAAACATATCTCTAACCAATCAAAGGAAGATAAAAAATGGCTAAAAAAATAATCAATAAGGCGGCGGGCGCGCTGCTCGTCGGCATACTGGCGACGGGCGCGTTCGCTCAAACCGTGAGAAATACTAAAGACACAACTTCGGGAGAAAAAATGTCAGGAAACTTTAAACTTCCGGCGCTCAAGCTGGAACAATTTACGCTCTCAAACGGCTTGCGCGTCGTGCTTAATCAGGACAACGCCGCGCCGGTCGTCTCCGTCGCCGTTTATTACGATGTCGGCTCGCGCAACGAACGCGAAGGGCGCACCGGATTCGCGCATCTGTTCGAGCATATGATGTTTCAAGGCTCGGAAAACGTCAAAAAAGCCGAGCATTTTCAATACGTCTTCAACGCCGGCGGCACGATGAACGGCACGACCAACACCGAGCGCACGAATTATTTTGAAGCGCTGCCCGCTAATCAGCTGCCGCTTGGGTTATGGCTCGAATCGGACAGAATGCGCTCGCTTGCCGTAACGGAAGAAAACCTCAACAACCAGCGCAACGCCGTGCAGGAAGAAAAGCGTTTGGGCGAAAATCAGCCGTTCGGTCAGGTCTTCGACCAGCTGAACCCGATGATTTATAAAAATTACGCCAACGCCCATTCGGTCATCGGCTCGATGGAAGACCTGAACGCCGCGACCGTCAAGGACGTGCAGGACTTTTTCCGCATTAACTACGCGCCGAACAACGCCGTGCTGGTTATCTCCGGCGCGTTCGAGCCGAAGGAAGCAAAGGATTTAGTCAATAAATATTTCGCGACCATTCCGAAACAGCCGAAACCGCCCGCCGTCGACGTAACCGAACCGGCGGAAGTGGTGATGAAATACAAACAGTTTGAAGACAAGCTCGCGCCGTTTCCGGCATTTATCTTAGGCTGGAAAATACCGCAGCGCCGCACACCGGAACACAACGCGCTCGCGCTCGCCGGACGTTTAATCAGCCAGGGCGAAAGCTCGCGCCTGTATCAAAAGCTGGTCAAGGGCGAAGAATCGGTTTTGCAGCTCGTCAGCTTTACCGACGAGCGGCGCGGACCGTCGAGCTTTTTGATATTTACGATTCCGAAGCCGGGCAAAGACCTGAGCAAAATCCGCGAAACGATTATGACGGAAATCAAGGATATGGCGACGAACGGTCCGACCGCCGAGGAGATGCAGAAACTCCAGAACGGTTTGATAAACGACGCGGTTCGCTCGCGCCAGTCGTCGCTCTCCCGCGCTCAGGCAATCGCCGAATTCGCGCTCTACGACGGCGACCCGACGCTCGTTAATTCCGAACTCGAAGAACTTTTAAGCATCACGCCCGCGCAGATTAAAGCCGCCGTCGGCAAATACCTGAACACCGAAAACCGCGTTCTGCTCGACATCGTTCCGGCAGGCAAGGGAACAGCCAAACCGGCAACGAAGGAAGACTAATAGTGAGTTTGTAGAGTTAAAGAATTTATAGAGTAAAAGAAAAATTTCTTCCACTCTATAAACTCTATAAACTCTATAAACTCAAAAGTAGGGAGAATTAAAATGAAAAAAGTAACAAAAATATTAGCTGCTGCCGGTATGATTTCGGCGTTTGGTCTCAGCGCCATCGCTCAAAAAACTATGAATGAAGATTTTCGCAAAACCGCGCCCGCGCCGCTCGCGCCGAAGGCGTTTGAACTGCCGAAGCCGTTTGAAACGGTGCTGCCGAACGGCTTAAAAGTCGTCATATTTGAAGAAAAGCGTTTGCCGCTCGTCAGTTACCGGCTCGGCATCAAAACCGGCTCGATATACGACCCGGCGGATTCGATTGGTTTAAGCTCAGCGGTAGCTTCGATGCTCAACGAAGGCACGAAAAGCCGTCCGAGCAAACAGCTTGCCGAAGAAATCGAACGCCTCGGAGCGAGCGTTTCGGCAAGCGCCGGCGAAGACAACACGATTGTCGCCGCGTCCGCGCTCTCGCTTTACAGCTCGGATGTTCTCCGCTTAATGTCCGATGTCGTTCTTAATCCGTCGTTTCCCGAAAGCGAGCTGGCGCTTTATAAGAAAAACGCGATTGAAAATTTGAAGTTCCAGCGCTCTCAGCCCGCGTTTCTCGCCGACGAGCAAATATCGAAAACGCTTTACGGCACGCATCCATACGGCATCGCTTCGCCGAGCGCCGCCGACATCGGGAAAATTACGAGAGAAAAACTGATGGCGCAGCACGCCAGAATGTTCACGCCCAACAACGCGACGTTAATTGTTGTCGGTGATGTCAATCGCGACGCGCTCTTAAAGGAAATCAAGGACGCTTTCGGCGGCTGGCAGAAAGGCGAATTTACAGCCGGAAAACTTCCCGCGCCGCCCGTCCGAACGGCGACGACTATAACCGTCGTTGACCGTCCCGGCTCGATTCAGTCGAATATCGTGCTGGCGAATCTGGCAATCGAGCGCAATAACCCGGATTATTTTCCGGTTCTGGTAATGAATCAGGTTTTGGGCGCGGGCGCGTCGTCGCGTCTGTTTATGAATCTGCGCGAAGCCAAAGGCTACACTTACGGCGCGTATTCGCGTTTCGATACAAAGCGTCTGGCAGGAAATTTTGAAACGAACGCCGAAGTCAGAACGCCGGTAACGGGCGATTCACTCAAGGAATTTTTCCTTGAACTCAATCGCATCCGCAATGAAAAGGTTACGGAAAAAGAATTGAGAGACGCCAAAAGCTATCTCGCCGGAGTTTTTCCGAGCCGCGCCGAAACGCAGGAAGGTTTAACGAACTTGCTGGTAACGCAACAGCTTTATGATTTGCCTTCTGATTCTTTGCAAACCTTTCGCAGTAATGTTAACGCCGTGACGATAGATGAAGTGGAACGCGCGGCGAAAAAATATATCTCGCCTGACAAAATCGCCATCGTCATCGTCGGCGACGCTGAAGAAATTCTGCCGCAGATAAAAACATATTCACAGAAAATCGAAGTTTTAGACACCGAAGGCAAGCCTGTCGATATTAACAAATACAACAAACCCGCAACCGGCGCTATGGCGAACGCGAACGGCGTCTGGAATTTGAATATCGACGCGCAGGGACAACAGCTTCCCGTTACTTTAACGATAAAACAGGACGGCGGCAAGATTTCGGGAACGCTCGATTCGATGCTCGGCAAAGGCGAATTTTCCGACGGTAAAATCACCGGAAATAAAATCACCGCGTCCGCCAAAATGCAGGCGCAGGGTCAGACAATCGAGTTGAGCGTCAGCGGAACGGTTGACGGCGACACGATGAAAGGCGTGATAAATACGGGAATGCCCGGTTTTCCGCCGCTGCCGTTTGAAGGCAAACGCGCCGCAACAGCCAAACCGATGACTCAGAATTAAAGTAGTTTTTACAAACAAAAAAGCGCCGGGTTTAATGTTAAACCCGGCGCTTTTTTGTTTGTCGATTCAGAACAATTCCGGCAATCAGTATATTTATTATTTACTGCTTGTTGATAAACAGACCGATAAATGTTAATTATAAACTTATGAGTGAACACAGACCGCCGCCGTATTTTCCGCAAAGCCAGTTGTCGCCGCCCGACCCGAATCGGTTTAAGAAATTCAAAGGCATCGTCGCCCTTGTCATTCTCGGCGCGCTGCTGCTTTTAGCGGGCGCGGGTTTCGCTGTCTTCTATTTAATCAAATGGCTGGCGGCTTAATTTATCCGGCAGCTTCAGTGTCAATAAAAAAAAGGATGAGAAATTTATTTTTCTTATCCTTTTTTTATTAACGAAGATTTAATTTCAGCGATTGATTTCCGTTGGAGCTTTGCGGGCATTTGCTTTCGCGCCTTCGATTGCCAGCTGTCTGGCGGCGGGGAAAAGTTCCACAGCGCGTTTCAACTGGTTGTCGTAGTCGTTGGAAACCTGAAGCGAAGTTGTCGAACCGTAAGCCGCCGTTACCAGTTCGGTACGGAGAGCGCGATTGACGAATTCGCGTTCTCTGTCAATCTGGGCTGCCGAAAATTTATATTTATCCATTGCGAACTTTTTGAAGGCTTGATAAACGTTATCGGTTACTGGGAAATCTTCCGCCCTTAAATCGTAATCGAAAGTTATCGGTCGGTTGACTTTATAGTTTTCAAAACCGGCGATTTTTCCGTAAGCCAAATCGAGCGCGAAAGCGAAAATCGGGTCGGTTAGTTTTTGCTGGAAGCGAAACCGTTCGACGGTTATGGTATTTGCCTTGATAACTTCGTCCGGGTTGATGCCGCCGCCGCCGTAGACCGCTCTGCCCGAATCGGTTTTGCTTTCAGCGCCTTTCGGTCTTTCGGGTTTCGATTCGTCGTTGCGATTGTAATAATTATAAAGACTGCCGTCCGAATAATCGTGCTGAATCAGGCGACCCGAAGGCGTTTCATATTTGGCAATCGTCAAAAGCAGCATCGAGCCGTATTCGAGATTAAACGGCAATTGAACCAAACCTTTGCCGAACGTATCTTCGCCGACAATCAATGCGCGGTCGTGGTCTTGCAGCGCGCCCGCCAGAATTTCCGAAGCCGAAGCCGAGCCGCCGTTGACCAGAACGACGAGCGGCGTCCGGTCAGGCGAATCGTTGTCGGCGTAATACGTGTCGCCGACGCCTTCGAGCCGACCTTTTTGAGTCAGAATCGTTTGCCCGCGCGCGAGAAAAGTGTTGGCGATGCGCGTTGCCTGGTTGACGAGACCACCGGGATTATTTCGCAAATCCAGAACGAGCCGGTTCATTCCCTGTGTTTTCAATTTTCGCATCGCCTGGACGAACTCGCCGTAAGTCGTCTGGTTAAATCCGCCGCTCATCGCAATATAGCCGACGCCGGGACGCAGCATATAAATTTCGGAAATCGACGGCTGGGACACGGCGTCGCGGACAATCTGGACTTCCTGCCGCTTGCCCGTCGCCGCTCTTTCGACGACGACTTTAACGGGCGTGCCGCGCCCGCCGATAAGAAAAGTTCTCACTTCGGCAATCGGTTTTCCGAGCATCGACGCGCCGTTGACCGAGACGATTTTGTCGCCGTAGAGAAGTCCGGCGCGGTTGGCGGGCGCGCCTTCAAACGTCGCTCTGATATAGGTTGCAACTACTTTTCCGTCGGCATCGCGCAAATCGCCGAGCAGCGCGCCGATGCCGAAATACTGCGAGCTTTGACGCGTCCGAAACTGTTCGGCGTCTTTGGCGTCGTAGTAATTGGAATGCGGGTCGAGCGTGTTGAGCATTCCGTCGTTGATTGACTTAAACAGCTCGTTGTAATCGATTTTATTTCCCTTAACGTGTTTGCCCTGAACGACGGTTAAGGCTTCGGCTAAATCCTTTTCGATGCCTTCGCCCGATACGTTATTATTATTCGTTTTCGCCGCTGCCGGTTTCACGGCTTGCGAATCGATGCGGGAAACGCTTCGGACTTGAGAAAAAGCGCTGTTAAATAAAAGAAAGGACAAAAGCAGACCGCCGGAAAGAGTAGAACTTAATTTCACTGAAAAATCTCCTTGAAGTTTAATGCGGAATATGCCGGGTTTCGGTTAAAATGATAACATTCGTTTGAGGAAAACGCGACGAAAATAGTTGCACTGCCTTTGCAGACAAACGCAGACTTTTAACGTCTGAAAGCTGCCTTATCAAACAATATTATGTTCAACAAATAAAATAGCCGAACACTCTTCCATAGTTTATAAGTTTATAAAAAATGTCTCATCTACTCGAAGTTAAAAATTTGCAGACGCATTTTCCGACGCGCGGCGGAATCGTCAAAGCGGTCAACGACGTTAGTTTTTGTATCGACGCGGGCGAGCTTGTCGGGCTTGTCGGCGAATCGGGCAGCGGCAAATCGATAACGGCGCTCTCGATTATGCGGCTTCTCTCTCCGCCGGGAAAAGTCGTCGGCGGCGAAATCGCTTTCAAAGGCGAAAATCTTTTAGCATTCGGCGAAGAACGTATGCGCGAGCTGCGCGGCAACGACATTGCGATGATTTTTCAAGACCCGATGACTTCGCTCAATCCGGTTTATACCGTCGGCGAGCAGATTGCCGAAGCCTTGCGCCTGCACCGGAAACTTAATAAAACCGACGCCTGGAACGAAGCGGTCAAAGCGCTGAACGAAGTTTCGATTCCCGACGCGGCGAGGCGCGCCAGAGATTATCCGCACCAGCTTTCCGGCGGAATGCGCCAGCGCGTGATGATTGCGATGGCGCTCGCCTGCAATCCCGAACTGCTGATTGCCGACGAGCCGACAACGGCGCTCGACGTAACGATTCAGGCGCAGATTTTAGAACTACTCGATGAATTAAGGAAAACGCGTCAGCTTGCTATTCTGCTGATAACGCACGACTTAGGCGTCGTCGCCGAAGTCGCCGACAGAGTTTGCGTAATGTACACGGGCAGAGTCGTCGAAGAATCTAACGTCGATGAAATTTTCGCCCGCCCGAAACATCCGTACACGCAGGGCTTGCTGCGTTCCGTCCCGAAATTAACCGAAATCGGCGCGGCAAAAGAGATGCGTCTGCAAACAATCGAAGGAACTGTTCCGAGTCCGACGAATCTGCCCGAAGGCTGCCATTTCGCGCCGCGCTGCCCGCATCGTTTCGAGCGCTGCACACACGACCCGATGCCGCTTTTTCTACTCGAAAACGATGTCAAGGCGCGCTGTGTTTTATATGAAGGAAAAGATTTTGAACGGCAAAAAAGCGCTTCGGCGTCCGCTGAAATTTAATTATTTTGGAGCCGACTAAATATGAATCAGGCAATTGCCGAAAAAACAATGTCCGAAAAAAAAGAACTTTTGCAGGTTCGCTCACTGGTCAAACATTTTCCCGTCGAAAATAGTGACGACGTTGTGCGCGCTGTTGACGGCGTTTCGTTCGACATTTTCGCGGGCGAAACGCTCGGACTCGTCGGCGAATCGGGCTGCGGGAAATCGACCGTCGGGCGCTGTATTCTGCGCCTTAACGAACCGACGAGCGGCGAAATTTTGTTTGAAGGCGAAAACATCGTCGCGCTCGGCGGCAGAGAAATGCAGAAACTGCGGCGCGAGATGCAGATTATTTTTCAAGACCCGTATGCGTCGCTTAATCCGCGCCTGAATATTTTTTCGATTGTGTCCGAGCCGCTGAAAATTCACCGAATCGGCGATAAAGCCGAGCAAAAGGAACGCGTTGCGAATTTGCTGAAAAAAGTCGGACTCGACCCGGATTATATGTTTCGTTACCCGCACGAATTTTCCGGCGGGCAGCGGCAGCGTCTCGGAATCGCGCGCGCGCTGGCGCTTAATCCGAAATTTATTATCGCCGACGAGCCGGTTTCAGCGCTCGACGTGTCCGTGCAGGCGCAGGTCGTGAATTTATTACAGGATTTGCAGAACGAATTCGGTTTGACGTATCTCTTTATTTCGCACGGTTTAGCTGTTGTCGAACATATTTCTCAGCGCGTCGCCGTAATGTATTTAGGGAAAATCGTCGAGATTGCCGAATCGAAAGAACTGTATGAAAATCCGCTGATGCCTTATACGAAGGCGCTTTTGTCGGCGATTCCGATTCCAGACCCGAAAATTAAACGCGAGCGCATCGTTTTGAAAGGCGACGTGCCGACGCCGATAAATCCGCCGTCGGGCTGTCGCTTTCGCACGCGCTGCCCGTGGGCGATTGACGAATGCGCGCGCGTCGTTCCCGAACTGCGGGAAATCGAGCCGAATCATTTTGCCGCCTGCATCCGCATCGAAGGCTACGATTCCGCGCCGCCTTTATAAGGTTTAGAATTTAATAGTCGGAGCGCGGGCATCCTGCCCGCATTCCGATTAAAATGAAACTTGAATCCGCGAAGTTTCGTAAAAATTGACGATTATTCAAATGAAAGTTTGCGTCTTTTGAACGGTTTTTTGTTTTCGGCAGAAAGCGCAGACTCCGGCAGCCAATTCAATCGAAAAAGGAGAATTTAGATGAACGAACAGAGTCAGGACGAGTGGCAGGCGCCGCCGTTGCCCGAAGAAATAAAAAAGACGGACGAAGCGCCGCGAATGTCGGAAGTCGCCACACTAGGCAACATTTTCGTGTCGCCCGGCGAGACCTTTGAAGATTTGCGCCGCAAGCCGCGCTTTATTATGGCGATTCTGGTGATGATGTTTCTCGCCACGGCGTTTCAGTTTTTATTCACGCAGAAAATGGGCGAAGAACGTATGCGCTCATTTATGGTCGAACAGGTGAATAAAAGTCCGATGATCCAGTCGATGCCGCCCGACCAGAAACAGCAGGCGGTCGAGAACGGTTTGAAAACCTCAGCCGTAACGAAATATTTGATTCCGGTTTTTATGCTCATCGTTTTCGCAATCGGCGGTTTGATTTACTGGCTCGGCGCGAACGCGATGGGCGGCTCGATGACTTTTCTGCGCGGAGTTTCAGTCTGGGTTTATTCGAGCTTTCCGCCGGCGGTTGTTTCGATGCTGGCGAGTATTTTGATTTTGTTCCTGAAATCACCCGACGACATCGATATTGCGGCAAGTCAGAGCGGACTTATTCACGCAAATCCGGCGTTTTTTCTGAACACCAAAACGATGCCGGTTTTGGGCGCGCTTCTCGGCACTTTCGATTTGTTTTTTATCTGGGGCTGGATTCTGGCGGCAATCGGTTTGAGCGTCGCCGGCAAAATATCGAAAGGCGCGGCGTGGGCAATCGTTCTGCTTGTGGCGCTTATAAACATTGCTTTCAGAGTCATCGGCGCGTATTTTTCGGGCGCGGCGATGTAAAAATCAATGAGCGAATTATCAATGAGCGAATTACGAATTAAAGAAAATATTCCTACATTCGTAATTCGTAATTCGCTCATTGATTTTATTCGTATCTCAAAGCCTCAATCGGGTCGAGGCGCGCCGCTTTCCACGCCGGAAATAATCCGAAGGCGATGCCGATGCCGACACTGGCGAAGAAGCCTAAAACCGGCGCCCACCACGGAACGTAAGACGGCATTATCATTCTGACGAGCAAGGTCAAAAGCCAGCCGATAAGAAGTCCGACGACTCCGCCGAAGCCGGTTAAGGTCGCGGCTTCGACGAGAAATTGCAGCAGAATATCCGATTGTTTCGCGCCCAGCGCTTTGCGGATGCCGATTTCGCGTGTTCGTTCGGTAACCGAGACGAGCATAATATTCATCACGCCGATGCCGCCAATCATTAAACCGATTGAGGAAATAAAAATCATTGCCAGCGCGACATACTGCGTAATCGAGCGAAAGGTTTCGATGATGCTTTCGGCGGTTTCCATACTGAAATTGTCCGGCTCGCCGTAGGGAACTTGTCGGCGGACGCGCAGCAAATCCTGCACCTGGTCTTTCGCCTCGTCGAGCATACCGTTTTTAGCGATGGCGAGAATAAATAAATCATCCGAGTTCGGTTTTATTCTGAGCGCCGAACCCATCGGCATATAAATTACGTTACTCTGGTCGTTATTTCCACCGCCGCCGCCGAATTGTTCCTTTTTCTGAAGAACCCCGATGACGCGAAACTGCCGCCCGCCGATTTCCAGGGTTTTGCCGAGCGGTGATTCATACGGAAAATACGCATCGACGACGCTGACGCCGATGACGGCGACATCTTCCTTGGCGTCGCTTTCCGATTGGGTGAACCAGCGACCGTCGAGAAGAATCTCGCGCGTCGATTTTTCGATATTCGGCAGCGTGCCGGTAAGTTTTACGGTCGAAGAAGTCTTACCGTTGCTGCCGGTAACGAGAATTTTCTGACCGAAGCGATTGTTTGAAACGTCGAGCGACGGTATCGACGCGTCGATTGCCGGAAGTTTTTCGATAGCCTGCGCGTCTTCATACGTCAAAGGTTTTCTGGTTCGCTCCTCGCGCGTCGGGCGGCTGGTGCGAATGCCGACTTGAAATTTGTAGAGAATAATCGAATTCGTTCCGAACGATTCGACCTGTTTGGTAACGGCGGTATCGATGCCGCTGATAATCGAAGAAATCAGCATCACGGTTATTACGCCGATGACGACGCCGATAATCGTTAAAAACGAGCGCAGCTTATTGGCGCGCAGGGTAGCGAACGCCATCTTGAAATTTTCCCAGAAAGTATTTCCCATAAACTTTACCGCCGCTTTGAACTTTTAATCCGCCCGCAAAGCCTCAATCGGGTCGAGTTTCGCCGCCTTCCACGCCGGAAAAAGACCGGCGACGATTCCGACGAGCGCCGAGACGCCGATGGCGACGAACGCCGACCATAACGGAATACTCGTTTGAAAAATAAACTTCGTGATGATGAATCCGAGAAGCTCGGCGAGAATCAAGCCGACGATTCCGCCGATTGCCGAAAGGGTCGCCGCCTCGAAAAGAAACTGCTTTAAAATATCGCCCTGCCGCGCGCCCAGACTTTTTCTGATGCCGATTTCTTTGGTTCGCTCGGTAACGGCGACGAGCATTATATTCATAATAACGATTGCGCCGACCAGCAGCGCGATGCCCGGAACGGCGATGATGACGATAAAAGTCGGACCTAAAATGCTGTCGCGCATACTGGTAATCGCGTCGGGTGTGATTATTCCGAAATTGTCTTTTTCGTCGAAAGCCAGACGCCGCTTGACGCGCAGAAGGGTGCGAACTTCATCAACCGTGTCTTTGAAAAGTTTGTCCGACAGCGACGTAATTTCAAAATATAATAATCGGTTGCGCGTGAATCCGCCGAAATTCGAGCCGTATGTTTTCAGCGGCAACTGCACGAAAACATCCTGCGGCTGTCCGAAAATGCTGCCTTTCGCGGTTTGAACGCCGACGACTTTATACGGGATTCCGCGCACGGCAATTTCCTCGCCGACGGGCGAGCCGAACGGGAAAAGTTTTGAAGCCACGTCCGCGCCGACAAACGCCACTCTGACCGAATTATTATTTTCCGATTCGGTAAAATATCTGCCTTCGGCGATGTCGAGCTTTTCGATGTCGGCGATAACCGGCTCTGCTCCGTCAACTCTGACATCCTGAAGCGTTTCGGCGCCGCGTTTAATATCGACGGTCGAACCGCCAGCCTTGACGCCGATTTTATCAATCGTCTGAGCGCGTTCCCTGATAAAATTCAGTTCATCAAAGGTCAAATCCTTATTTCGCCGCTGTGCCGCCGCAATCGTGTCGCTGTCCTTAAAATCGTCGATGCCGAACTGCTGAACCGTGATGATATTCGACCCGATGCCGGCAATTTTTTCGTCGATATATAAATTAAATCCCTGAAGCAGCGAAAGCACGACCATAAACGCCGTAACGCCGATAATCATTCCCAGAAGCGTCAGAAACGAACGGAGCTTGTGCGCCCAGATTGACGAAAAGGCGAGTTTTAAGACTTCGGTAAAATTCATTTTCTTAGGTTTTAGGAATCAGGTTTTAGGTTTTAGGAATCAGGTTTTAGCTGACACCTAACATCTAACACCTGTCATCTGATTCGTTCGTCCTTTTCGATTAAACCGTCGCGGATTGTAATAATGCGGTGCGCGCGGGCGGCGATGTCGTGTTCGTGCGTAACGAGAATAATCGTGTTGCCTTCTTCGTGAAGTTTCTCGAAAAGCGCCATAATTTCGTAGCTCGTGGTGGTGTCGAGCGCGCCCGTCGGTTCGTCGGCAAGCAGTATCGACGGGTGATTGACGAGCGCCCGCGCAATGGCGACGCGCTGGCGCTGTCCGCCGGAAAGCTCGTTCGGGCGATGCAGAACGCGGTCGCCGAGTTCGACCGAAGCGAGCGCCGCACGAGCTTTTTCGTTTCTCTCGGACGAACCCATTCCGGCGTAAATCAGCGGCAGCTCGACGTTATGAAGCGCTGTCGCGCGCGCCAAAAGGTTGAAAGTTTGAAAAACGAATCCGATTTCCTTGTTGCGTATGGTCGCCAGCTCGTCGTCGGTCATTGCCGATACGAGACTGCCGTTTATCCAGTATTGACCTTTCGACGGCGAATCGAGACAGCCGATTAAGTTCATCAATGTCGATTTTCCCGAACCCGAAGGTCCGATGATGGCGAGATATTCGCCTTTCTGGACTTCAAACGAAACGCCCTGAAGCGCGTGCAACTGCTCGATTCCCATCTGATAAGTTTTCCAGATGTTGCGCATCGAAATCAGAGATTCCGGCGCGCCGCTCGTTACGCTCGGCATCATCTCGACTATTTGTTCGGTTACCTGCATAAATTCGTATAAAACATTTACCGGGAGCGCGGGCATCCTGTCCGCATCGAGCGCCAAAGCGCAAATGAATGTTTGATAAAATTCAACATCGGTTTTTATCTAAACCTTTAGGAACGCTCTAAAGCGTTCGCTGCGGGCAGAATGCCCGCGCTCCGGCTCGAAAGTCCTTTAGGATTTTGTTTCGGCGGCGTCTGTTTTCGTTTGTTTTTTGACAATCGCGCCTTCCTTTAAAGTATTTAAAATGCGGCTCGGACCCGTGATAACTTCCTGACCTTCGGACAATCCGCCGGTAATCTGAATGTCGGATTCGCCGGTGATTCCGGTTGTAACTTCGACGAATTTCGCTTTATTGCCGTCCATTACAAAAACTCCTTTGATGGTTTTCGGTTTGTCGGCGGCGGCGGAAGCGTCGCCCGGAATCGTCGGCGCGGCGTCGGCTTTTTTCTCGATGACCGCTTGAATCGGCACGGCGACGACATTTTCAGCCGTTTTAGTCGTGATAACGGCGGTCGCGCTCATTCCCGGACGCAAACTGTCGCGGAGTTCGGCGTCCATTTCGGTCAACTCGATGACGACGCGGAATTCCTTTGCTTCCTGCACGTTGATGTTGGTCGAAAGTCCGCCCGTTGTTTGCGATTTGCCGACGGCGAGCGGCGTTTTCTGTAAAACTCTGCCCGTTATTTCCTTATCGCCGAAGGCATCGACTTTGATTTTCGCCGGTTGTCCGACTTCGACTTTATCGATTTCGGTTTCGTCGATTTTCACTTCGATGTTGACGGTTGACATATCGGCAATCGTTAAAAGCGGCGTCGATGTTAAATTGGCGACGGCGAACGTTCCGACTTTTGAAGGAATATCGGCAATCACGCCGCTGATGGGCGCGACCTGCAAAGTTTTATCGCGCTGGCTGCGCTGACCGCTCAAAACGGCGGCTTGCTGTTCGGTGCGCTTGGCGCTGGCGTCCGCGCTGAAGCCTGCGGATTCGACCGCGCGCCCGGCTTCCCTGACGGCAACCTGCTGTTGGTTTGCCCGCGCTCTGGCTTCTTTAACGCGCGCGTTCGCTTCGTTGATTGAAAGCTGCTGAGACTTGAAGCGTGCCTGAGCGTTTCTCAAAGCGACCTGCGCCGTCGCTACGCGGTCTTTCGCCGCATCAAAAACGGAGCGCGATTCGACGCCCGCTTCGACCAGTTCAGCCGTGCGCTGCAATTCACGATTAGCGGTTGTTACATCGACCTGCGCGCGGTCAATATCGGTCTGCGACGCGACGACCTGCTGCCGCGCCGAAGCGACTTGCTGCAAAGCCGTATCAACCGACGCCTGCGACGCGTTCAAGCCCTGCTGCGCCTGCGATAATTGATTCTGCGCCGCCGTTATCTGCGAGCGGGAAACCTGCGCTTCGTTCTGCGACGCCTGATACGCGGCGAGCTGCGCGTCGGTATTCGACTGAATCTGCGTCGGGTCGAGCTTGACGAGCGGCTGACCGCTGGTTACTTTATCGCCTTCTTTGACGAAAATATCTTCGATGCGTCCCTGAACCTCGCTCGTCAGATTGATAAACTGAACGGGGCGAATTTCTCCCGAAGCCGTAACGGTCGAGCTTAAAATGGGCTTGGTTTCCAGCTTGACGGTCGTAACTCCCGGCGTGTCCGTGCGCGTGGCAAAAACGCTGGCGATTATTATTACAGTCAGCAGAACGACGGCGGAAACGCCGATTATGATTTTTCCCTTACGGCTGATTGCCATTTTTCGTATTCCTCTCCGAAGATATTCGTTATTAAAATGTATTGATTAAAAGCGAAACGGGCGACTTGTCGCGTGTCAGTTTTCTACTACGTCGGATTACCGGCGAGAGTTTCAAAAAAGAATCCGCGCCGCATTGCGGGAATCTAATTTTAATCTTTAATATTCGGACGAGATTTTCGTCTCCGAATGTTTGTCCGCGAAACTCTTTGGTTTATTATTTACGAACGGAAATTTACGGGTTAAAATAATTGTGCCTTGATGTTCCAAATCCAAGAACCGTGAAATAATGCGAAAATGATAAGATGCCAAACCTGCGGCACACAATGCGCGGAGAATTCCCAATACTGCGACGAATGCGGAACGATGCTGAGCAATCGGACGGATAACGAACAACAGGCGCAAAAAAACGGAGCGGCGAATTTTCACGCGCAGACGGCGGAAAAACCGATTTTTCAATCAGCCAATGTTACATCGGTCAGAATTCCCGGCGCGCCGCTCGATTCGACAGGCAGAGAAAATTCTTTTATTAACGGTAAAAAATCCGACGGCGGACACGCCGCTTTGGAAATCGAGCGCGGCGAACTGACCGGAACGAAATTCGCGCTCTCGGCGGACGAATCGGACATCGGGCGCTGGGACGCCGACAGCGGTATTTTTCCCGATGTCGATTTAGACCGCTTTGATCCGGAAGCGAAAGTCTCGCGCCGCCACGCCCGGATTACTCGCGAGGGCGGAAAATATCTGATTGAAGATTTAGGCTCGACCAACGGCACTTTCGTCAATCGCGGCAGGCGTCTGCTGCCCGGAGATAAAAATATCTTAGCTGACGGCGACGAAATCATCGTCGGCAAAACGTTTTTAAGATTTCATACAAACGATTAAATAAATCGGTTTCGCGCCTGAGATTACAAAAACGAAATTGTGGAAATTACAAAAGAACTTCAAATAAACAGGAAAGTTTTATAAAAATGGCATATTGTCAAAAATGCGCTTCAGAGATTAACGCGGACGCTGCGTTTTGCCCGTTTTGCGGCGCGTCTCAGTCGGCGCCGGAAACCGGCGGCAATGTTGAATCGTCCGGCGAAATTAGCGGCGGTCGCCGATTTGCCGTTTCAGAGACGGAAATAAAAAACACGCCGGAAGATAAAACGGAAGATAAAATTGAAATGATTGAAAGCGATTCGGCGAACGTCCGCGAATCCGAACGGGGAAGCGAGAATATAGAAAATAATTCGATGAACGACGGCGCGGCGAACGATGCCGCAGATAAACCAGGCGAGTCGGATTTAATAGACACGACCGAACGGCAATCGACCGACGGCGACGAATCGGGAAATCCGCTCGTTCGGCAGGACGATTTGCCGGACGTTCCGGTTGTTTTCGAGCAGGAAGATTTGCCCGGCGGCGTCGAAAATCAAAACGAATATACATTAAACGAATACGACGAATCCGAAGTCAAAGAAGGCGCGGAAGTCGAAGAAATCAACGACGACGAAAGCCTTTTTTCAGCAGCCGAAGAAAATCAACATACCGATTCCGCCCGAAATACTGATTCGTTACCGAGGGACGCGAAACAACCGGACGAAAAGAGCGACATTCAAAATACCGTCGAAACGAACGATTCGGAAAACTTCGACGCCGACACCGGAAATGAAACGAATAACCAAACGGAAAACGAAGCGGAAAATCTGTCCGAACAATCAGCCGGAGAGAATTTAACGGAATCGGAATTTCACAACACACCTTCGGCGGACATTCAAAGCGAAAATAAAGACGCGCGTTCCTACACGACGCCGAACATCGGCAGCGTCAACACCGACGGCAAAAAATCGGCGAAATTAAAGCCGCTCGAAGCGGGCGCGTGTCTTAACGGGCGTTACGAAATCGTGCGCAAAATCGGCGGCGGCGGAATGGGCGCGGTTTATCTGGCGACCGATAAAAATCTCAACGGCACGCTGCGCGCCGTCAAGGAAATGGTGCAGTCGTATATCGAAGACGCGCAGCAGGAAAAAGCCGTCGCCGATTTCAAACGCGAATCGGTGCTTTTAACCGCGCTCGAACATCATTCGATTCCGACGATTTACGATTATTTTTTCGACGAAAACGAAGGTCGTTTTTATCTGGTGATGAAATATATTTCGGGCGGCGATTTGTCTTTGCGGCTGCGTTCAACCGCCGAAGGTCGTATCGACGAGAGAAGCGTAACCGAATGGGCGATTCAGATTGCCGACGTACTTGATTATCTGCACAATCGCCAGCCGCCGATTGTCTACCGCGATTTGAAGCCGGCGAATATAATGGTTGACGGCAATTCGGGACGCGCTATGCTCATTGATTTCGGCATCGCGCGCTGGGTTAATAAAGAAGAAAAAGGCGTAACGGCAGTCGGCACAATGGGTTACGCGCCGCCGGAGCTGTTTTCGGGAAACGTCGAGCCGCGTTCCGACATTTACAGCCTCGGTTCGACGATGTTTCATCTTCTGACCGGAGCAGACCCGCAAAGCAATCCGCTGCTGATTTTCGATTTCCAGAAAAACCCGCGCCCGCGCCAGATAAATCCGCAATTGTCCGACCAGATTGAAAAAATACTGATGCGCGCCGTCGAATACAATGCCGATAAACGTTTCGCGTCGGCGTCGGCGCTGCGAAACGAACTGGAAAAACATCTCGAACGGCTGAAAAACAAAGAGGTTACATTCGGCGTCAGAGAAGTGCCGGATTCGATTGCTTTGTCGGAGCAGCCGGTTTTCTGCGGTTTCTGCGGGCAGAAAATCGTGGCGACCGATATGTTCTGTGCCTTCTGCGGCGCGAAACAGCCGATGGCGCGGCAGGGCGTTCACTCGGAAGAATACATTTCCAAATCTTCGACGGCGAAACTTTTAATACTGGGAACAAGCGAACTCGAAGCGCCCGCTTTCCAGATTGAAAAGGACGACAATCTGCTCGGCAGGCGCGACCCGATGTCGAATATTTTCCCGGAAGTCGATTTATCGAAATACGACCCGCAAACCAAGATTTCCCGCCGCCACGCCCGCATACGTCGAAGCGGCGACAGCTTTCTCGTCGAAGATTTAGGCTCGTCGAACGGGACGCTCGTCATCTCGGCTCACAAGCAGAACATTCGTCTCGCGCCGCACAAACCTTACGCTTTAACCGACGGCGACAAGCTGAAATTAGGCGACACGACGCTGCATTTTACGAGTCAGTAGTTTTTATTTTCTGAAAACCTTTATTTTTTATGAGCGCAAGAGTAGAAAAAGCCGTTTCCGTTAAAAAATATAAACCCGAACAGGTCGTCGTCGGTTTCGACGCCGAACGACTTAAAGCTCCGTTCGCCCTGCGCTGCGGCGCGATTCTAATCGATTATATTTTGCTGGTCATCATTCCGGTCGGCAGTCTTCTGCTCGGAAGATTTTTTGAATACGACGGCACAAAACTGCTCAACAACGAATTGAGCAGCGCCGCCTGGCTGATAACCCTGCTGCTGGCTCTGACTAATTTCATCATCTTTCCGTTATTCAGCGGGCAAAGTCTCGGCAAAATTCTGACCGGCATAAAAGTCGTAAAAATCGACGGCGGAGAACCGGCTTTGAAAAATTTAATCGTCCGTCATATTATCGGCTACCCGCTGGTATTCTTAACATTCGGTCTCGGATTTTTAATCGCGGTTTTCAATCGAAAAGGGCGCGCTCTGCACGATTTTCTCGCCGGAACAGTCGTCATCTACGGACAAAGACGACAGAAATAATTACGAATTACGAAATTACGAATTACGAGATTCTCTGTCGCCCTGATTTTTTAATTTTAGGACTTTCTCATTTTTGCAGAAGCCCGCACATAAGTAAGGTGCGATGATGAAGAAGACACACTTGACGAAGTGCGTGTTTCCGCATTTTGAGAAAGTCCTAAATTTGAAATTCGTAATTCGTAATTGAAAAATATGCCGCAATTAATTATAAAAACGCCGGACAAAAAAAACGACACGTTTAATCTTTCGCGTCTGCGGACGACAATCGGGCGCTCTTCGCGCAGCGACGTTTGTATCGCGGACGCTTTCGCTTCACGCCTTCACGCCGAAGTGCGGCAGGAAGGCGACAGTTTCTGGCTTCAGGATTTAGGCTCGGCAAACGGCACACGTTATAATGGTTCGATTGTTTCGCTTCCCGTGCCGCTCGTAACGGGCGATGAAATCAGAATCGGCGAAACCGTTATCGTTTTTGAAGACGAGCGGTTAAGAGCAAATAAAAACGCCACTCTGATTGCCGACAATACACAGGCGCTCAATCCGGCGATGACGATTTCGCTGGCGCACCGAAAAAGCACGACGGCGGAAATGCTCGAATCGCCGTTTTCGAGCCGTAACCATCTTCTCGGTTTAATCAGCAAAGTCGGCGTCGCGCTGCTCTCGTCGAACGGTTTGGACGAAACGCTGAATCAGGTCGCGTCATTGGTTTTTGAAGCTGTTCCCGCCGAACGCTGCATTATTATGCTGCGCGACGAAGAAACTGAAGGCGGAATGAAAATAACCGTCGCTCGCCTGCGCGGGCGCGACGAGCGAATCGAAGAAGTGCGCATCAGCCGAACCGTAATGGACGAAGTGATGAAAAACGGCAAATCCGTTTTAACGTCGGACGCCCAGCACGACCCGAAATTCGCTAGTCAAACGATGGCTTTGTTCGGCATTCGTTCGGTTTTAGCTGTGCCGTTAAGCGTCGATGAACGAAATGTTTTCGGCATAATCTACGCCGATTCCGATACGACGAATGCGACTTTTACCGAAGAACATCTCAATATTTTAACGACGCTCGCATCAGTCGCGTCGATTCGCGTCGAAAACGCCGCGCTGCTCGAAAGTCGGATAGAGCGCGAGCGAATGGAACACGAATTAGAGTTGGCAATCGAAATTCAGCAGCAGTTTCAGCCGTCCGCGCCGCCCTTGATGGACGAATACGAGTTTCAGGGGATTTCCTTTTCCTGCTACGAAATCGGCGGCGATTATTACGATTTTATCGAGCAGGCGGACGGCAATATGCTGTTCGCGCTCGGCGACGTGTCCGGCAAGGGAACAGCCGCCGCTCTGCTTATGTCGAGCGTTCACGCCTCGATGCACGCGCAGGTTTCCGCGAAAACGCCGCTCAAAGATATTGTTACCGCCGTCAATCAATATCTCGCCGAAAACACGCCCGCCAATCGTTTCGTCACGATGTTCGTCGCCGAACTAGACCAGCAAACCGGCGTTATAAAATACATCAACGCCGGACACAACCCGCCGCTCATCGGACGCGCCGACGGCACTGTCGAACAATTGGAATCGGGCGGTTTCCCGCTCGGCATTATCCCGTCGGCGCAATACGATGTCGGCGAAACCAATCTCCAGCCCGGCGAAGTTTTGGTCATCTACTCGGACGGCGTATCCGAAGCCAATAACTTAGCCGAAGACGAATTCGGAATGGAGCGCTTAATCGAAGTCGTCCGAAAAAACGCCTCCGCCTCCGCCGCCGGTATGCGCGATAAAGTCGAATCGGCGCTCTCGGCGTTCACCAAAACCGCGCCCGCAAACGACGACATTACTTTGGTTATCGTTAAAAGAAAACTCAAATAAATTTCGCACAGGAAAATTTGGTTTTGATTGTTTATGTGTCGATTATTATGCTGTCTTTTCATAAAACCTTCGTTGTATAATCCGGTTATGGGTGAAATTGTCATAAAAATTCCGCAGAAAATCGTTCGTGCATACGACTTGACCGAGGAACACGCCGCGCAGATTTTGGCTGAACTGGATTTGAAATCACGACGGCAAAAATCGAATCCAGGCGAATCGGAACAGTTGGACGAACTCAAAAAGCTGATGAAAAGCTATCGAAAAAATCCGCCGCCGGGCGTTAAAAAATCGATTGAAATCGCCGAACGTCTGCGCGACGGTTGGGAAAGAAAATGATTTTGCTCGACACGAATATTTTAATCGAAATATGGCGCGGCAATTCACTGCTTGAAAATAAAGTTGAATCGTTAGATTGCGCGATTGATACGGTTGTCAGGCTCGAATTTTTGCAGGGAGCGAAAAAGAATCAATTGGAAAAATCGAAAACCTTCATCAATCGTTATGAATTTGTGCCGTTTTCAGCTTCAATATCCTATACCGCCATTGACTTAATCGAATCTCACGCTCATTCCGGCTTGCGGCTCGCCGACGCGCTGATAGCCGCCGCTTGTCTGGAAAACAATTTTCAATTACTGACTTTTAACATCAAACATTTTGAGTTTATTGAAGGTTTAGAATTGATATAGTTTTTTATTCGCTTACATTTCTCGACGATTGTTAAAACTTGTTGATTATCTTTTTGATTTATTCTAAAATCATTTTGGTAGTTCATTCCCGCAAGTTTAACAATCTCGCAATGCTTTCGCAGCCGAAAAAAATCAGTTTAATTTATTTCGTTATCGCTACGCTTTTGCTGGTCGGATTAGTTCCTCTTGTCTTGACCGGCTGGTTTTTGTCGAAAAAAAGCGGCGACGAATTGCGGGCGGTTGAAAATCGGTATCAGACACAACTCGTGCAGGAAAAGGCACGCCAGATTGAGATGTTCGGGCAGCGTTACAGCGATTTGGTTTCGGGTTTTGCCGAAGCGCTCGAATTGTCCGACAATCTTTCGATTTTGTCATCCACGCAGACGGAGAAAAAACTCGGCAATTCGCTTAAAGAAAATCAGAATCTATTGTCGCTTTATATCAAACCGGTTCGGAGCGAATCGCTGTCGGTTTTTCGCGCCGAAGCCATCGACAAAAACGAAATCGAAACGCTTTCGGCGGCGACGCTCGCGCAATTAGGCAATAAAAAAGTTTTGTTTTCACAGCCGCAGCGATTGAGTTCGAGCGGCGAAATAGTTTTGGCGGTCGCCTCGCCCATCGTCATTGAAAAAAACATCGCCGGCGGCGTCGCGGCGATAATTTCGATGCGCGAAATCGGCAGGATTATGGCGGAAACCAAGCCGATGAGCGAAGCCGAATTGTGGCGCGCCGGTTTGCCGATTATTTTCGTTGTCGATAAAGACGGACGAGCCGTTTTTCATCCCGATTCTTCGGTTGTCGCCGGACAAAAACCGCTGACCGATTTGAAAATCGTGCAGGAATGGCAGGCGACAAATAATCAGATACAATCGGCGCTCGTTCCGTTCACAGCCGAATTTGACGGCGTGAAACACGAAATGATTGGCGCGTATTCGACGGCGAATTTCAGCAGGGATTTGAGTTTCGGCGTCGTCGCGATGCAGGACGAAAGCAAGGCGCTCGCGTCGGTCGGCGAGATGCGGCGGCAGACGTGGCTGATAAGTCTCGCGTTTGCTTTATTTGCGTTGATTACGGGCAGCATTTTCGCTAAAAAACTAACCGCGCCTTTATTAAATTTAGTCCACGCCGCTCAGAAAATATCAGCGGGCGATTTGTCGCATCGGATTGAAACAAAAAACATCACGGAAATCGGAACTTTGGGCGAAACGTTTAATATAATGAGCGACAAGCTCGAAGATTATATTGAGAGTCTCGCCCGCGCCGCCGAAGAAAACCGCGAGCTGTTCGTCGGCACGGTCAAAGCTCTCGCCGCCGCCATCGACGGCAAAGACCGCTACACGCGCGGACATTCCGAACGCGTTTCGCGTTTTTCGGTCGCAGTCGGAAAACAGTTAAGGTTGGACGAACAGGAATTAGAAACTTTACGCATCAGCGCGCTTCTGCACGACATCGGCAAAATCGGAATCGACGACAAAATCCTTAAAAAACCGGGCGCGCTTGACGACGAAGAATTTGAAATAATGAAAACGCATCCGCGCCAGGGCTATAAAATTATGGCGAATATTCCGGCGATGAAAGATTATCTGCCGGGAATTTATTCGCACCACGAAATGCTCAACGGCGCGGGTTATCCGCAGGGCTTAAAGGGCGATGAAATTGCGCTGCAGGCGAAAATTATTTCTGTCGCCGACACGTTTGACGCGATGACGACCGACCGACCGTATCAAAAAGGAATGACAATGGAAGTCGCTTTAGCCCGAATCGAAACGTTCGTCGGAACGCGCTACGAAGAAAGAATCGTCAAAGCGTTAGTCGAAGCCTGCCGCACCGGTCAAATCCGCACCGCCGGCGTTCATCCGCGGGCGCAGGCGCAGACTTTGCCCGCAAAAATCGCTTGACCTGAAAAGCTAAAAAACAGTTTCAATAAATTTTAATACCGAAACGCGCGTTTGCCCGAACGCGCGTTTCTTTTTTATAATCGAAAGTTTAGTAATCATATAAAGGAAAGTTTTATTAGAAACCGTGATGCCGAATTTCGGTAATCAAATCTAAAATCAAGCTATGGCATTTTTCTGGCGTAGAAAAAAAGACGAAGACAAATTTTCGATTTCGACACTTGGATTAGACAAGTCAATCGAAGAATTGCAGGCGCAGGAAGCAGCAATCGAGCGCGAAATCGGCGTGCGGTTCAGCAAGGCGATTGAAAAAACCAGACATTCGATAAACAACCGACTCGACACGGTTTTTGAAGGACGCAAGAAAATCGACGAGCAGTTTCTTGATGAACTCGAAGAACTTCTTATTTCAACCGACATCGGCGTCGCCACGACTCTGCAAATTTTAGAAGCAATTCGCAAAGGCGTCAAACGTCAGGAAATCAACGATTTACCGGCGCTTAAGCGCATAATGAAAAACGAGCTTTTGACGATTCTGCACGCTTCGGAAAATAAGGGCGTCGCGTCTGAGACAAGCGTTTCCGCCGAAATAAAACCGTATGTTTTAATGGTCGTCGGCGTCAACGGCGTCGGCAAAACAACGACAATCGGCAAGCTCGCCCAGCGTATTAAAATGGAAGGCAACGAAGTTTTAATCTGCGCCGCCGACACGTTCCGCGCCGCAGCCAGCGACCAGTTGGAAATCTGGGCAGACCGCGCGGGAGTGCAGATAATCCAGCAAAAACAGGGAACTGACCCGGCGGCGGTTTTATTCGACGCGCTGAAAGCCGCAAAAGCCAGAAACGCCGACGTGCTTATCGTCGATACCGCCGGACGCCTGCACAACAAAGCGAATTTAATGGCGGAACTCGAAAAAATGAAACGCATCGCCGCCCGCGAAGTCGAACGAGCGCCGCACGAAACGCTGCTTGTCATCGACGCCGTAACCGGACAAAACGGCTTGGAGCAAGCCCGCCAGTTCCTGAAAACCGCTGACGTAACCGGCATCGTCTTAACCAAACTCGACGGCACGGCAAAAGGCGGCATCGCCGTCGCCATCGCCAAAGAATTAAATCTGCCGATTCGCTACGTCGGCGTCGGCGAGCAGGTTGACGATTTAATGGTTTTCGACGCGGAAAAATATGTGAACGGATTGTTTAATTAGGTTCACAAAGGAGCATAACTAAATGACACAAATAATAGAAGCGATTTATCAAAACGGAATTTTCAAGCCGCTCAATCCGGTTTCTGATTCAATTTCCGAAGGTGAAAAAGTTAAGCTGGTTGTCGAGATAGAAGAAGCGAATCCGATTATGAAACTGGCGGAAAACTTTTACGAAGGTCTTTCGGAAGACGATATTGACGAAATCGAAAAAATCGCGCTTGACCGTTCCAACTTTTTCGGAGAGAGAAAGCCGTGAACGAACTTCTGCTGGATACCGACACGATTTCATTTTTTCTGCGTAACCAACCGAAGGTAATGTCGAATGCAAGCGATTATTTGAAATTCCATAAAGGTTTTACATTTTCTGTTATCACGCGATTTGAAATTTTGCGCGGCTTGAAAGTGAAAAATGCTCAAAAACAAATAACCAGCTTCGGACTGATTTGCCTGCAAAGTAGAGAAATAAACTTCACAAATGAAATTATCAATCGCGCCTCGGAGATTTATGCCGATTTGTATAAACGCGGTCGATTGATTGGCGACGCCGATATTTTAATTGCCGCAACTGCTTTGGAAAACGACTTGACCGTTGTTACCAGCAACGAATCGCATTTCAGACGGATTTCAGGTTTGCAGGTTTTGAATTGGAACAAATAATTGATAAACGATTTTTCAGAATTTGATTTGCAAATGACGCGGCGAGCGCTTGATTTGGCGGCGGAAGGTGTCGGACAGGTCAGCCCAAGTCCTCTGGTTGGCTGCGTGATTGTGGCGGAAAACGGCGAAACAATCGGCGAAGGAACTTATATTTACGAAAACGTAACGCACGCTGAAGTTTTGGCTTTGAATCAAGTGGGCGACAGAGCAAAAGGCGCGACGGCGTATGTTTCGCTTGAACCGCACAGTTATCACGGACGGACGAAGCCCTGCACCGAAGTTTTGATAAATGCGGGAATTCGGCGCATCGTTTGTCCGGTTGAAGACCCGAATCCGCTGGTTTCCGGCAAAGGTTTCGAGATTTTGCGCCGTGCCGGAATCGAAGTCGTAACCGGCATTTTAAAAGCAGAAGCGGCGAAATTAAACGAAAAATTCTGCGTCTGGCATCAGAAAGGGCGTCCGTTCGTTCATTTGAAGTTGGCGATGTCTTTAGACGGCAGAATTTCGTTGAAAAAGAGTGTTTCGACACGGCTTTCGGGCGCGCAATCGGCGAAAAGAGTTCAGGATTTGAGACACGAATACGACGCGATTTTAATCGGCGGAAATACGGCGTTTGTCGATAATCCCGGTTTGACCGATAGAAGCGGCAAGGCGCGCCGACGAAAACTTGTTAGGGTCGTGCTTGATAATCGGATGCAAATTCCGCTCGATTCTACTCTGGTTAAAACTGCGAAAGACGCGCCGACGCTCGTCTTTTCAAATTCAAACGATGAACAAAAAATTAAGAAGTTAATCGAAAGCGGCGTCGATGTCGTTCGTGCAAACGCGCGCGATTTGACGGCAGTTTTGGAAGAATTGAGAAAGCGCGATTTGCAGAGTGTTCTGGTCGAAGGCGGAACGGAAATCGCGGGCGCGTTTTGCGACGCGAAACTTGTCGATAAATTAACTTTTATCGTCGCACCGCTTGTCATCGGCGGACACGACGCGCCGCTTGCCGTTGGCGGAATTGGCGCGAATTCATTGGAAAACGCGATGCGCCTGCGCGATTTGGAAGTCGTCAGACACGGCGGCGATTTCGAGTTCACGGGTTATCCGGTTTGAAAGGATAAGGGATAAAGGATGAAGGATAAAGTAACGGCAAAATATAAAGTTCGCCAGCCTTTTGCCAAAAAATCTTTCGGGCAGAACTTTCTTGTTGACGAAAATTACATCGGTAAAATAATCGCGGCGCTTAATCCGCAAAAGGGCGAAACGATTGTCGAAATCGGCGCGGGACGCGGCGCGTTGACTGAACGGTTAATAGATTCGGGCGCGGATGTCGTCGCCGTCGAGCTTGAACGAAATATGATTTCGGTTCTGCGCGGGCGATTTGCGGAAAAGGAAAACTTTCGGCTCGTCGAATCGGACGCGCTCAAAGTCGATTTTTTATCCTTAATCCTTAATCCTTTATCCTTTAAAGTTAAGCTCGTCGCCAATCTTCCATACAATATTTCAACCGCGATTCTGCAAAAACTCATCGAACAGCGCGAATTGTTTTCCGTGATGATTTTGATGTTTCAGCTCGAAGTCGTCAACAGAATAACGGCGCGGGTCGGCAATTCGGAGCGCGGATTTTTATCGGTTCTCGCGCAGGCGCATCTCGACGCGGAAAAACTTTTCGACGTGCCGCCGCGCGCTTTTCTGCCCGCGCCGAAAGTAACGAGCGCCGTTGTCCGTTTAACGCCGAAGGCGAATCAGCAAAATTACGACGAACATTTATTTCGTCAAATCGTCAGCGCCGCCTTTGTGCAAAAACGCAAAACTATTTTTAACAATCTGAAAAACGCTCCTGCTGATTTGCGCGAAAAATTCGGCGACGTGAATCAATTACTGGAGAACTGCCGCGTTGAACCGAATCGCCGCGCCGAGACTTTGACGATTGACGAATGGATTTGTCTTTGCGATTGTTCGGGCGACGTTCGGGCAGTCGCATAAAAATCGGGGAAACGGGACGCGAACGAAGCAGGCTTCGCGGCTTTGATTCCTACTCCTCAACGTGCTTTTTCGGAAATATCAGCGACGCGATAATCGAAAGCAAAATCGTTCCCAATATAACGCCCAAGCTCCACGAAATCGGGAAATGTCCGTCATACATCGGATTGAGCCAGACCATTTTTAAGCCGACGAAAACCAGCACAATCGCTAAACCGTATTTTAATAAATGGAATTTGTCGATGACGCCGGCGAGCATAAAATACATCGAGCGCAAGCCTAAGATAGCGAAGATGTTCGACGTGAAAACGATTAACGGCTCGTTTGTGATGGAGAAAATCGCCGGAACGCTGTCAACGGCGAAAATAATATCGGTCGCTTCGAGAAATAAAAGCGCGATGAACAGCGGCGTCGCGTGCGTGATGTTGTTTTCCTTGATAAAAAAACTTTTGCCGTCGATTGTGTGCGTAACGGGCATAAAGCGTTTGAAAAGCCGTATCAGGAAATTCTTTTCCGGGTCGATTTTCTCGTCGTTCGAGAACATCATCTTGATGCCCGTAACGATTAGAAATGCGCCGAAGATGTAGATAATCCAGTGAAACTGCATCAGCGCCGAGCCGAGCGCGATGAAGATGGCGCGAAAGATTAACGCGCCCAATATGCCGTAAAAAAGAACGCGGTGTTTGTATTTGGCGGGAATTCCGAAGTAGCTGAAAACCAGCACGAAGATGAAGATATTGTCGATTGAGAGCGAATATTCGAGAACGTAGCCGGTCAGAAATTCCAGCCCGACGCGCTCGCCGATGTCCGCGCCGAATTTTCCCGAAGCGTATTGGTAAAAACCGAAATTGAAAATGAGCGCCAGAACAACCCAGACGACGCTCCAGACGGTCGCTTCTTTAAACGAAACGACGTGCGCCTTTTTATTAAAAACGCCCAAATCGAGCGCCAGCATTATAAAGACAAAGATTAAAAAAGCCGCGTAAAACCACCAGTATTCGGCAAAGGGAAATAAAGTCATTTAGTAAAATTCTCCTCAAAAAGGTTTTTACCGCAAAAGAAAAAACCTTTCGCGGCAATAAAAAATATTGCGCCGCAAAAGGTCTTGATATTCGCTTTATCGAGCCGAACCGCTTTAACTGCAAACGATTGTGTTGACGACTTCGACAAACCCGCGTT
>JBBPXZ010000033.1:0-45493 GCA_038200355.1 Pyrinomonadales bacterium
CCGGTTTTACACTTCAATATTAAAGCGGAACGCTGGTTACAGTTCCGTCGTTATTCAAAACCAGCTTTCGCATCACACCTGTCGGAGATTTCAAAGCTATGCCGTCTGTTGAAAATTGAATGGTGTCGAATCCGGGCATATTTGACGAAACAATCAAATTTCCCGTTACGGGGTCGCGCCCGAACTGCCACGCAGCCGTGTTGCCGGTCGGAGTTTTGACGCCTATTCTGAAAAACGGGTGATTAACGCCCGGATGAGTCGTCGTATCGACTTCTGTCAACGCTTCGAGCGCTGGACGTAATTTATTGGCGAAGGGCGGCGTGGTGCCGGAATCGGTTTCTCCGTTCGGGCTGATGAGTTTTTGAAGAAACTGCGTGTTTCCGGTAAATTTGCTGCTGCGGTTCAGGCGGCTGACGTGCCGGGCGATGAAAGAGCCGCCTGCAAAGACGCCGATATTTTCGGTCAAAACTTCCGGGTCCGCACCGACGCGGACTGTAAACTCGTCGTCGTCGGAGTAAAACGCCAGGTTCGCGCCCGCGACGTTGCCTTTGACGTTGCCGCTTCCGTCCCAGACGTATTTATTATTGCGTGAATAAATCGTCGTATCGGCGGATGGCTGAATTTTCGACTGGATTAAATTTTCTTCCAGTATAAACAAGCCGGCGGCAAAATCGTTTATATCGGTTTTCAGGAAGTATTCGACCGATTCGTCCTGACAGCCTGTAAATTTTATCACGTTATGAGTGCCGAAAGTTTTAATTACCGTCGCGCCCGAATTGGGCAAACCTCCCGAAGAGTTTGGGACGGAGATAAACAAACATTTATTGGCTTCAAAGCCGCCGGTATATTTAAGGTCGAAAATAATCCCGTTGAAATCGACGTGAAAGCGGCAGTTGGTAAAGAGCTGCGAAGAATTGACCGAATCACATTTGAAAGCCGTCGTGCCGTCGCTGGTCGCGCAATTCTCAAACTCCCAGCAGATTCCCTCGCCGTGCGTCTGCGCTTCGTGATGAATCGCCGTCTCGACAATCTCGAAAATCATTCGCTTGCACGACAATAAATAAATCTGTCCGGCGTCGGCGTTAGCGACAATGCCGCGCAAGCCGGTTTTGCGCGAGTTCTGGTAATATCCGTTGATAATGAAATTGTCGAAGTTGACCGCCCGGCGATTGCCCGTGCCGTTCACGCGAAAAAGGGCGATATTATTTGCCGCCGCGTAAACACGCGAGCCGCCGACGCCCATCGTCGTCGTGTCGGACGGCACGATATGCCCGCCGGAGCTGAGCCAGCTGCCCGAAGGTATGACGACAAGCCCGCCGCCGTTATTGCCGCACGATTTATAAGCATCATTAAAAGCCGCCGTTATATCGGCAAAATCGGTGCGCGGAATCCACCATTGCAGGTTGTAAAACTGCACGGCTTTCGAGCCGAAAAGTTTCGCGCCCGCTCCTGCGAAGATTTGTCTGTTTCCCGGGTCTCTCATCGAACCGACGGTTAAAGTAACGCCCGCCGACACCGTGAACATTCCGGAGTCCTGCATAATCAGGTTGATGTTTGCCGGCACATTTTTATTTGCGGTAATTGAAACCGACCTGTTGACGATTAAATCGGTCGGGGCAGTTTTGCCGGCGGCAGTCAGCGCCGCGTCAAAGTCGGCATAATCGGACAGGAATTTCTGCGGACGGTTGAGAATCGCCGACCATTCGGGTCTCGAATTATCCCTTTCGGATTGAGCGTCGTTAACATCATCGCGGGTTTTCAAAATATCAGAGATTAGAGAATTTATTAATTTGTCCATAATTCTTACTCGCAAATACGCCGGAAATCTTCTCAGCCAGCCTCGTTCAGCTTTTCACGCGGAGAAATGTTTCCGCCGTATCAGTTTGTATTCACCGAAAACTTAATTTCTTTAATAGATGTTCCGATAAACTTCTTTAGAAAATCAAGTTCATTGAAAATTTAATTAGGTTATGAGCCTTGATAACCTAAAATCGTTTCCCAAAAACCGAGTCAAATCTTTATTTGGACTTGAACCGGAAGTCTTAGCCGAAGTCATTTTTCGGGTTTTGCCCGTTTTGGAACAAAACCGTGAAGAGCGACTCAGAGATGATCCTGAGCGCACTTAGATGTCAGCAGCGAACATCGCGAACCACGTGCAGATGTCAAAATATGGAATGAAACCGAGTTACCCGATGAACTAAAAAAAAAATCGAAAATCGGAGACAAAGCCTATCTTGGAGCTGAGAAACCAACGTTGATACCGAAAAAGAAACCGAAAGGCGGCGAGTTAAGCGATGAAGAAAAAGCCGAAAATCGGCTAATTTCACAAGAGCGAATCTATGTTGAACACGCCATTAGAAAGGTCAAAGGATTTCGAGTCGTGAGAGATGAATACAGGTTAGCCCAAGGAATATTCCCAACCATTGTTTCAGCAGTTATTGGACTAATCCAATTTGCAGATTTAATGAACTAAGATTTTCAAAGAACAGGCGGAGCTTGTTTAGTTTTCAACTTTATCGGAACATCTATTGGTTTATACTTATAACTTATATGAGTTTTTTAGCGTGATGAAATCAACAGGCGGAGTGTTTTTTATTAAGTCATTCGAGCGCACAGAAGTGAGTTTTACCCGACTTCGCAATTTGAATAAAAAAGAGTTGCAGCTCTGGCGGAATGATTCGATTTACCCGACAAAAAGGATGAGTTTTTTGATTTTGTTAAGGAGATATTTTTATAACCGAATATGAAAGATGTTGAAATTGCAGTCCGCGAGCGTTACGGCGCGGCGGCTCAGCTCAAAGAAGAAGCATTGTGTTGTCCGGTCGAATACGACCCGCAGTATTTGCGGGTTTTGCCCGATGAAATCGTCGAGCGCGATTACGGGTGCGGCGATCCGTCGCGCTTCGTCCGCAGCGGTGAAACGGTTCTGGATTTAGGTTCTGGCGGCGGAAAAATCTGCTATATCGCTTCGCAGATCGTCGGCGAAAAAGGCAGTGTAATCGGCGTTGACACGAACATTGAAATGCTGGCTCTGGCAAACAAATACCGCACCGAGATGGCACAGAAAACAGGTTTCGCCAACACGGAATTTCGTTACGGCAGGATTCAGGATTTAAAGCTCGATTTGAGTTTGGTTGACGATTATCTGCGGGAAAATCCGATAAAAACGGCGGGTGATTTTTCTGCTTACGAATTTTTTATCAATAAAATCAAAGAGGAAAAACCCTTGGTTGAAGACGATTCGATAGACGTGATTTTATCGAACTGCGTTTTGAATCTCGTCCGTGCGGAAGACAAAAAGCAGATGTTTGCGGAAATGTTTCGCGTCCTCAAACGAGGCGGGCGCGTGGCGATTTCCGACATCGTGGCGGATGAGGACGTTCCCGCCTCTCTGCAAAACGATCCTGAATTATGGTCGGGCTGCATCTCGGGCGCTTACCGCGAAGATTTGTTTTTAGAAGCCTTCGAGCGCGCCGGTTTTTACGGAATGGAAATGGTCAAACGCGACGAAAAGCCGTGGCGCGTCGTCGAAGGCATCGAATTTCGTTCCGTTACTGTTCTCGCCTACAAAGGCAAACAAGGTGAATGCCTGGAACGCAATCAAGCCGTAATTTACAAAGGTCCCTGGAAAAAGGTAATTGACGACGACGGACACGTTTTAGAGCGCGGCGAGCGGATGGCGGTGTGCGACAAAACTTTTCAGATTTATAACAAAGAGCCGTATAAAAACGACATTATCGCGGTCGAACCGATTGAAAACATCGCGCTCGAAGACGCCAAGGAATTTGATTGCAGAAGAACTGCCAAACGCAGCCCGCGCGAAACAAAAGGTCTGGAATACAACTTAACGGATTTATCGGGCAGCGCGTGCGGAGATTCAGGTTCGTGCTGTTGATTTTGTCATTAGACGGAATTTAGCTTTTTCCTGATTGATTTTAAACGAAGAATCATATATGAGAAAGCTCGTCTCGGCGTTTAATCCGGCGACCGTTTCCGGTCTGATGTGCAGAAACTTAATCAGCGTGGATTGGACGGGAAAACTCTACGACTGCGATTTCAATCAAATGCTCGAACTTCCGGTTGATGAGCGAGCGCCGCAGACGATTTTTGATTTTGATTTGGAAAAACTCAAAAACCGGCAAATTGTCACGGCAAATCATTGTTTCGGCTGCATCTTTCCCTTTTTTCGTGACTATTTTGGCAAATCCTTCAGTCGCGCTCTCCGTTTGCGCGCGGCGAGATTATCAAGAACCTGCTACATCTGCGCGTCGGGTTTGGCGGTCATACCATTCATCATTTGATTAGCCATCGGACTCGGCGTGGTCGGGCGCGTAGTCGGGCGCGTGGTTTGCGCCGTCGTCATTTGAGCTGCTGCCAAAACGACAGCGGCGAAAGACAAAGCTGTCTTTGAAAAGCGATGATTTAATAATTTCATTTCTCGAATCTTTCCTTGCTTTAAAGCGTCAAAAGCGCAGGCGAAAATTTATAATTTATAAACAATGCCCACGCCTGAAATTTTTATGCTTTGATAAATAAACCGACGATTGCCAAGACCTGGAAGCGCGTCAAAGGCTCGTCAAAAGGATGACTCGCCGCGCTGACCGGCGTTCCGCCCGCGCCCGCGAAATCGATTCCGCCCTGAACGGTGTTTTCTTCGCCGTCGTAAATCGGTTGCGCGACCGCTGGCAGATTGCCGCGTGAATTGCCGGTAATCCATTCTTTCTCGCCGCGAATTCGTCGAATCATTGCCGCGTGTCTTGCTTCGACAGAATGAATCTGTAAAGCGGTTTGCAGAATCGCGCCGTTCGCCATCAAATTCGTCGCCTGCCCTTTGTAAGCTCGAACGCCCGTATCTTCAAAGGCTTGCGAAAGCGCGAGAAATGTTTGGTAATTCGAGAAAACGTCGCCGAACGCGCCGCCCGCCGTAAAATCGAACTGCGGTTTGGCGACTGCTTTATTGCCCAAAACGGTGCGAAGCAGTTTAACGTGCGCTTCTTCGTGGTCTTTGAGCGTGTCGAAAACTTTGCTCGTTTCTCGCGGAATCAGATTTTTCGCCCGATTGCCGAGCGTGTAAAATTCGTATTCGAGTTCTTCGAGCGTAAGCGCGAAATTCAGCACGTCGATAATCTGCTGCGGCAGCGCCGAGCTTTGCCCGAACGTGTCTTCCGCCAAAATCGAAACGGCAAGCGGAGCCGAAAGCGCACCCAAGCCTAATTTTCCGACATTCAATAAAGCCTGGCGGCGCGAAATGAGTTTCTCTCTGATTTCGGGTTCGATACCCGACATAATTGTTTCTTGTTTGTTGTTCATTACGGTTTCACCTCCGTTCCTTTCGGCAGACGACTGGCGTTGTCAAGTTTCTTCGGGTCAAACCGCTTGGCACGCCGCCAAAGGTCGAGAAAAATTTCTTCCGTCGCCGCTTCGGCTTCTTCGATTGAATCGGTATATTTTCGCGCTAACGCCCAAATCAAATTTCCGTAAATATCAACGCAGCTTTTGACGGCAGCCGTATCAGCTTTGGCAACGCCCAGCAAACTTGCTGGCGATTCAGTGCATAAATTCGTTTGATGAGCCGGCGATTCCATTGTTTTTCGCTTCAAAATTTATCAATCGATTTTACCGCCGCCGCCGCGATTTATAATCATAACTCCATTCCTTCATACATTAAATTTTCATTCGGTAAACGCTAAATATAACTATCGTAATCGACACGTTTTGCAAGGGAAATAAAAAATGAGATTAACTCCCACTCATTTTTTATCTTCCTTATCTCCCCTTGCTCGGCATAAAACAGTCATTGAATTTTGGTCGGGCGAGCAGCACATAATCCGCAAGCGCGATTTATGACGGAACACCCGATTTTAATTTAACGACTTGGTAAATAAACTAAACGAAATAAAAACTTTTGTATGTTGCAGGCGCAACAGACCGTAATAATCTTTCCTGTTTATTATTTTTTAGAAGTTAAATTTTAATTATGAATTGAGAAACAGTTGAAAGAATCTGCATTGCGACAATTCGCAGTTGTATTAAGCCCGCATTTTCCCCAACTAGCATACGCGTTACGAGCGGGTCGCCCACCTCATATCCGCCTCAGATGAAGGGAGAGCAGAAAAAAGCGGGGTAGATTTTGTTCCGGAAATTTTCTTTTAACAATTTCGCATAATACGCATTATGCGAAATTGTTGAAAACCGTTTTTTACTTAAAATCTACCCCGCTTTTTTCTGCTCTCAACACACATCGAACTTCAGTTTGGCGAGTGCCTTTGCCAAGCACAACGGCAGGTAAATTCATTTGCTTAGACTCCTTTTGATTGAATTGAATTGCAGCGCACGGGTCAAGTTTGTAGATGCAAGCTCAGCTTGAAAACAAGCGGCTTTGGATTACTGTTCGACCTCTCAGGCGCGGCAAGAAAACAGGCGACGGGAGCGCATCTGACGTTTTGACTCTTCGATTGGTCATAACTCAATCCCGGCTTCACCATCACCCTTTTGTTGCTGCCAAAGTTTGCGGCGTTGACAGACACCTGTCAACATACAAACTCAATCGTTAAATTTCAGAAGCGCTTTGTTATTTGGCTTGTCCGTTTCCGTCAAGCTGCGTGTTGGCGGTTTCGTCTCACGTCGGTTCGGTCGTTAGAGGTAATTATGAAAATTTCAGCACTACTGGTTCTTATTCTTTGCATTTCAGTCGTAAGCGTTTCATCGCAGGCGAAAGAGGGGTCGTTAGAGTTCACTCCGCACAATGGGTTCAGCGGTCATAGCGAGGGAAACGGCACGCTCAAGCTGTTTTTAGGCAAGCGGCGTCATTTCCACGTTGAGAGTCACGGATACGACCAGGCTGACGGCACTTTCCGCCTCGTTCAAACCGTCACTTTTGAAGGGCAGCCGAGCCGGGAGCGAACCTGGATACTCAAGACCATCCGTCAAAATCATTACACCGGCACACTGAGTGATGCGGCAGGGCGCGTAACCGGGCTGACGAACGGCTCTCGCTTGCAACTAAAGTATCGAGTCAAGGGACCTTTGATAATGCACCAAACACTTGAGCTGATGCCTGACGGGAAGACCATCGATAACGTGGGCAAGATAACATTTCTGGGAATTCCGGTAGGTCACCTGCACGAAACGATCCTACGGAAGGATTAGGCAATCACCTCGAACCATCCGTTGCGGCGAACGGTGCTGCGCGCCGCCGCTGAACCGGAGCGTTCGACAGCTTCGCTTGAAACCGAAACGATCTGAAAATTACGGGAATGGATTTAGTCTTGACTTCTACAAATAATAAAGCAGGAAGCCGGTTGATTAACTAATCAACCGGCTTCCTGCTTTATTAGGTTCTCCGCGATATAACCTTCACGGAAATCGTCTTATTGCGTTTTTGAGCGAATCTCTTTCGCCGCAACTAAGCGGGAACTTTTCGCGCCGTTTCTCTGTCCCAATTGCGATGCTGGGCAATCGCGTTGATGAAATTCTGCGTCGTCTCAGTTTTCAAATCTTCGCTTAAAATTACGGCTTTGTCGCCGGTCGAGCGTCCGGCGTAAGTTTCATTGCGGACGAAATTGACGCCTTCACCCGTTGCGGCGATGGCTTTGCAGTGGCGAAACGCTTCGTTGACGAATTCAATCGCGTCCGGTTCTTCGCTCAATTTATTGACGCTTTTTTCGCCGCCCGGAATATAAACCGCGTCCCACAAAACCGAAGCCGTCGTTCGCAGCGCGTGGTCAACTTTCATCTCATTGCCGTCCGCGTCCGTTACCGATTTCGATTTCATCCCGATAATTTTCGCCATTGCGCCCTGTTTTTCGATGGCGTTTTTCATCGTTTTGACATCGTTTGCGTCGAAACCGTCGGCGACGAGAAAAGCGATTTTGCGCGACTTGATTGTGTCCTTGACCGTGTTCGCCATACTCAGAATGTCGGATTTTTTTACCTTCGCGTCCTTTTTTGGAATCGGCTGGTAATCGTCCGGATTCGCAACAGCCGGAAAACCCATATTCATCGGCAAATCGAGCTTTTGGGGAATTTCGATGCCGAGATTGGCGGCGACTTTCGCGGCGAGCGTTTCGTTGATTTGATTCAAGATATAAACCATTCTTTCACGAATCGAATTGACTTCGACTTTGCCGAGTTCAAAGCTGAGCGCATTGACGATGTGCGTCTGTTCGTAGTCGGATTGACTGTTGAAAAAGAGCGCGGCTTGCGTGAAATGGTCGTGAAAACTGTCGCTGCGCGTGCGAATTTTAACGCCGTCGATTTTTTCCTGATACGACGTAAAACCGCCGTCTTTCGCCATCGATTGAAACGGACAGCCGCCGCCGAGCGTGTTCGGCTCATACGCGGCTTTGCCTTTGTTTATCGTCTGACGAAATTTAGAATCGCGCTGGTTATTATGAATCGGCGCGACCGGCTGGTTGATTGGAATCTCGTGAAAATTCGGACCGCCGAGACGCGAAATCTGCGTGTCGAGATACGAATGAAGTCTTCCCTGAAGCAGCGGGTCGTTGGAAAAATCAATGCCCGGAACGATGTTCGTCGGCAAAAACGCGACCTGTTCGGTTTCGGCGAAATAATTGTCGGTGTTGCGATTTAAAACCATTCTGCCGACGATTTTGACGGGAACTAATTCTTCGGGAATAATTTTCGTCGCGTCGAGAAGGTCGAAATCGAATTTGTGTTCGTCTTCTTCGGGAACTAATTGGACGCCGAATTCCCATTCGGCAAACGCGCCCGATTCAATCGCTTCAAACAAATCGCGGCGGTGAAAATCGGCGTCGAAGCCGGAGATTTTCTGCGCCTCGTTCCACGCGACCGAATGCACGCCGAGTTTGGGTTTCCAGTGAAATTTGACGAAAGTCGCTTTGCCCGCTTCGTTAATCAGACGGAAAGTGTGAACGCCGAAACCTTCCATCATTCGCAAGGAGCGCGGAATCGCTCTGTCCGACATCACCCACATAATCATATGCATCGATTCGGGCATCAAGCTGATAAAATCCCAAAAAGTATCGTGCGCCGACGCCGCCTGCGGAATTTCGTTATTCGGTTCGGGCTTGACCGCGTGAACCAAATCGGGAAATTTAATCGCGTCCTGGATAAAAAAGACGGGAATATTGTTGCCGACCAAATCGTAATTGCCTTCTTCGGTGTAAAATTTGACGGCGAAGCCGCGCACGTCTCTTGCAAGGTCGGTCGAGCCGCGCGAGCCGGCAACCGTCGAAAAGCGCGCAAAGACGGGCGTTTTCTTACCGACCTGCGTCAGAAATTTCGCCTTCGTAAATTCTTCGAGCGATTCGGTTAATTCAAAAAAACCGTGCGCCGCCGCGCCGCGCGCGTGAACGATGCGTTCGGGAATCCGCTCGTGGTCGAAATGCGTGATTTTCTCGCGCATTATAAAATCTTCCAAAAGCGTCGCGCCGCGTGTTCCCGCTTTCAAAGAATTTTGATTGTCGTTGATTTTAACGCCTTGATTAGTTGTTAAAGGCTGGTCTGTGCCGTCGGATGTGTGTCGCGCTAACTGTTCAATTTTTTTGTCCGCCGCGTTCGACGCTTTTTCACTGTTTCGATTTTTATTATTTTCAGCCATATTTCTCCCTAAATTTATAAATTCTTCTCAATACTTTAAGAAAATTCTTAAAAGTTTTACCGTTACGTATTAACCTACTTTATCAAGCCGCTTTTTGCACGACGCTTCACGTTCGCCGATTTGATTATATAAAGAATTTTCGGCGATGCGAGACGCATTCCGCACCCGTGAAATTACCGCCGCCTCATAAGTAAATTCACGGATTCGCCGCTTCGCTTTCGGTTATTCTACAAACTATTGTTCAGCCGGAGAATCCTCGACGCTGCTGCGCGGCTCGGCGATTTGGTCGTGGCGTTCTTCGACTTCGTCGTCGGTCGCGTCCGCCAAATCGCGGTCGCCGGTTACTTCGTCCCAGTCGTAGCCTAAGAAATCGGCGAACCAGTAAAGTTTCGCTTCCCACTGTTCGCGCCGCTCGAAATAATCGGCGAAAGCCGCCGCGCGGTCGGCGCGTAGTTTGATTTTCGCTTGTTTCATCTCGCGCATCGCGCGGTTAAAACAACGGCGGCGGCGCAAGGTTTCTTCGGCTTCGGTTTCAAATTCCTGACCGGCTTTTTTCTCCAGATTGAGCGCGGTTATCAGCTCGTTTAAGACGAACGGCACGGTGCTTTCGGCAACCAGAATGCTCGGATGCTCGCCGGCTTCGACGTATTCTTCGTGGTCGAGACACGAACGCAGAATCGTAATCGTCTCCAGCATTACGAAAAGAACGCGCGGCAAGCCTTTATAAACTTCGAGCGGGTGAAAATAATGAATTACCGGATGTTCGGGATGCGATTCGAGCAGCTCCTGCAAATCGCGCGTCGCCGTCTTCAGCGTATCGGTCAAATCGTAAAATCGCCCGCGCGCAAAATGCAGCGTGATAAAGCCGGGAACGTCCGCGCCCTGTCCTGCCTGGTGATAAAAGGCGAGCGCGACGGCGCGTTTTCTTTCAAGCGCGCTGAAACCCGTAAAAATTATTTCGCACCGTTCGCCGGTTCGATTTGGCTGCGCTGCCGCGCTAAAAGTTCGCCGGTGTCGGCGTAAACTTTTACCGGCAAATTAAACCGGCTTTTCGATTATCGTCGGTATTTCCGCAGTCGGCGCGGTTTCCGCTTCGTCGTCTTCGCCTTTGCTGACCTGCTCGGCAAGCACGGTGTCGGCGGCTTCGGCGATGCGGTCTTCGATGTTCTCGCTCGGCGCGTCCGCCGGATGAATATCGCCCGCGTGGTAAAAATACGAAGCCTGATAAAGTTCGCGGATAAATTTGAAAAAGACTTTGGCGATGGCGATGGACGGAATCGCCATAATTATGCCCAAAAGTCCAAATAGTTTGCCGCCGACCAGCAAGCCTAAAAAGACCGCCATCGGATGCAGATTCAAGCGGTCGCCCATAATGCGCGGCGTTAAATAATAGCCTTCGAGACTCTGCACGGCGGCGAACACGCCCAAAATTGCGGCGATGTGTCCGAAGCTGCTGTTGCCGGCGAAGCTGAAACCGCAGGCGAGAACGATGCCGCTGATTGTTCCGACATACGGCACGGCGTTTAGTAATCCGGCAATCATCGCAATGCCCGCCCACGCCGGAACGCCGAGAAAATAAAAGCCGACGGCGTAGCAGACCGCCATAATCGAGCCGATTAAAATCTGCCCGCGCACGTAGGATTCGAGAATGCGTCCCGACTCGTCGAACAAAAGGCTGAACGGGTCGCGGAAGCGCGGCGGAATCAAACTTTCTAAAGACTCGCGCCACTTTTGAAAATCAATCAGCAAGTAGAAAACGAAAAACGGCACGAGAAACAAATCGAACCCGGAACTGAGAACCGTCAAAATAACCGAACCGCCGCCGCCCGACGCCTTGACGTTGCCGCTTTCGTCGACGGTCGTCGCCGACGAAACGTTTTCGTTATAAAAGGCAATCGGCTCGCTCAAAAACTTCTCGATTTTGTCGCCCGCCACTTTCTCCAAAGCGGGCGAATAACGCTTGAGAAATTCTCTCTGCCGCGCCGCGTTTTCCGGCGTGAAGTTTTCCGAGATTTTCGCGCCTGCTTTGGAAGTTTCCGCCCATAAATCGGGAATGACATACGCCAGAAACGCCGTTATCACCAGCACGACCATCAGAATGGCGGCGATTGACGCCCACGTCCGCGACAGCCCGCGCTTTTCCGCCTGATAAACAATCGGATTGAGCAGATAGGCGAGCGCAAACGAAGCCATCACCGGCACGAGCGCGACGCTGCCGACGACATACAGAAAATAAATAATCAACGCCGAAAAAACGATTGTCGGAATCCAGCGCAGCCACCAGAACGGCGAACGCTCGTCGGGCGTCGTCGGTTTAATCCAGATATTTTTCATTGAAAGTTAATATATATGCTGCAACACCATCTTGAAAACGTCCGCGCCGGGCATTTCGTCAACGTCGAAAATTACCGCTTCTACTGTTGTAAAATTTTTCCCTTGTTCGTCGTTAAAAATTGCCGATGCGCGGCAAATTTAATTTGCCGCGCATCGCCGTTTTTCATCTGATTGTTTTAATTTTCAGTTAAACCGTCGTCGTGCTTCGCGCCGGAATGTCTTTCGGCGTTGCTAAATATCCGCCGACTGCCGCCGCAATCGCGCTTAACAACAAAGCGAGAAACGCCCACAAAGCCGCGCTCGACACGCCTTCCGCCGTTTTCTGCCCGATTTCGCGCGCCTTCTGTTCGGCTTGCGCTTTAGTTTGTTCATACTGAACCTGCGCTTTTTCGTAGGTTTGCTGATACGATGCGACGGTCGCTTCGGCTTCAGGTCGTGATTTTCCCGTGCGCGCCATTACGACGTTGACGAGAGCTTCTTTGTCGGCGGCATTGAATGTTTTCTCGCCGCTGTTCGATATGCGTTCAAGCACCGAAGTCACCGTATCGTCGGAATTTGCCGGGTCGCTCGCCGCTGTTCCGGCGGCGTTCTGCGCTTGATTAACGGCGGTGTTCGCTTGATTTTGAATTGCGCCGGGCTGCAATTCCGCCTTTCCAGTTTGTTTCAAAGTCTTTGTGATTTCGTTCTTAATCGAACTCATATCGATGCCGCTTTTCTGCATCTGGTCCTGCGCCGCGCCCGCAATCGCCGGAGCGGATGCCGCCGCCGCCGTTCCCGCCATTGACAATCCGCTGCCCAAAACGCGGAAAGTTCCGCCGATGAGCGAGCCGATAGTCGTCGTCAAAAGATAAAAAAGCAGCAAAGTCGCCAAGCCCCACGTCAGCAAACCGTGCAGCAGCGAGTCAATCGGGCGCGGCATTCCGGCGAGTCGTCCGGCAACCCAGCCGCCCGCGAACAGCGAAATCAAAGTCGTCAGCGCGAACCAGATGCCCGCGCCCGTGCCTAAGCCGGAAGTCGGGTCTTGCTGGCTCATCGGATTGACCGCCGACGCGCCGATGCCTAAACCCAGAATGCTCAACGCTAACTGCGTAACCAATGTAATCACCGCGCCCGCGAAAATCGCGCCCCACGATACGCGCTTGACGGCTGCCGCCGCGCGTCCGTAATTGGTCGTGTCCGTGTAATTATTGTGTTCAACCGTGTCGACGCGCCGCACGTCAATCCGCTCGCCGCCGACCGGCGTTCCCGTCTGCGTCGTTCGCGTTTCTACTTTTCTTTCTTCTGCCATAATATTTGTCTCCTTCAATTCTTAAAATTCGCGCGCGTCAAAAATTTATAAAACTTCTTTTCGCCGCTCGCTTTTTTTTCTAATTTTTCTCGTTCAATTTCCGTTGTTCGTGAAAAATCTATAAAAAGCCAATCGTATAAATCAAGTATTAGAAAAAAACCGGCAGGCGCGAAACCGTGAAAACACCGACGCGGAATCGGTGTTTTCACAGAGAGCGATTTGACGGGAAATTTTATGTAGGGATTTTCCGACGCGGGCGAGTGCTTTAGAAATTTGAAAAATGATTTAGCCGCGCCGCGAGCGTCGGTTAATCGAGCGAATTCCAGCTTAGACGAAGTTTTGTCCGGCGACGTAGCGGGCGATTTCGACGCGGTTGGCGAAGCCTTTTTTGTGGAGAATGTGCGAGACGTGCGATTCGACGGTGCGCGTGCTGATGTCGAGACGGCGGGCGATTTCCTTGTTGCTCAGAGATTCGGCGACGAGCCGGGCGACGCGTTTTTCGGCTTCGGTCAAATCGGACGGATTGACGTTTTTCGCGCGCTCGGAATCGGCGTCGAAAACGAATTTTCCCGCGTTGGCGTCGAGCGCGTCGCGCGTGTGCGTGCGGGAAACTCTGGTCAGGATATTTTTTATTGTGGCGACGAGTTCTTCCGGCTCGAACGGTTTTGTCAGATAGGCGTCAACACCGGCGCGGATGCCGTTCAGACGATTGGCGCGTCCGTCTTTCGCCGTCAGAAAAACGACGGGAATCAAATCGGTGCGCGGATTGAGGCGCAGATTTTTGACGAGCGAAAAACCGTCGCCGCGCGGCATCATTATATCGCTGACGATTAAATCGGGAATGGTTTCGGCGATGCGGAGAAGCGCGTCGCCGCCGTTTCTAGCGGTCATCACTTCGTAATTTTCCATTTCCAAACACGCGGCGATAGCTTCGAGCAGTCGCGCGTCGTCTTCGACAATCAGCAGTCTTTTTTTCATCGCGCCGCCGCTCCTTCGTCAAAATCGTATTCGTCAACCGCGTCGGGCGCGCCGGATTTTTCGTTCCAGACGGGAAGGTAAATCGTAAAACAGCTTCCGCGCCCGACTTCGGAATTAACCGTGATGCGCCCGCCGAGCTGGGTGATTAAACGCTTTGCCAGATATAAACCCAAACCGACGCCCGGCGTTTCGGCTTTTCCGGCGGCGTCGTCCGGCGTGCCGTCGGTCGACGCGTCCGCCAGCGGTTTCGCGCCGCGATAAAATTTTTGGAAAAGTTTCGGGATGTCCGCAGGCAAAATGCCGCGTCCCGTGTCGCAGACGACGACGGCGATTTCTTCGCCCGTCAGCGGTTTATAGTCGGAAAAATCCATCTGCTTCGGCAAATCGCCGAACAACGCGGCGGCGATTTTCTTATCCGTTTCCGCTGCGCCGCCGATGCCGTGATGCGCGACGTGCCGCGCCGCAACCGTTATCGTTCCGCCTTCGGTGGTGTATTTGACCGAGTTTTCGACAATCGCGCAGAGCGCGCGGCGAATCGCTTTTTCGTCGCCCGCAGCCTTCGGCAGAGATTTGTCGCGCTCGACGGTTAAAGTTTGCTCGCGGGCTTCGGCGGCGGGACGCTCGATTTTCTCGCACGAATCGAGAACGCGGTTGATGTCAACCGGCTCGTTTTTCAAATCCGCGTCGCCTTCTTCGAGCCGCGAAACGTCGAGCAGATTCAAAATCAAATCAATCTGCCGGTCGCATTCGGCGGCGATTGTTTCGAGATGCTTCTCGCGCACGGCTTTGCTTTTGCCGTCGTGCTGAAGAACTCTGACCAGCGTTTTTATCGTCGTCAGAGGCGTGCGGAATTCGTGCGAAACCATTTGCAGAAATTCGTCTTTGGCGCGTATCGCGTGTTCGAGTTCGACGCGGGCGCGGTCGGCTTCGCGGCGCGCTTCCTGCTCGCCGACAAACATTCGCGCCAAATCGTTCTGCGCCTGCTCGCGTCTCCGCTCGTCTTCCCTGCGCTCGGAGATGTCGCGCGAAACGGTTTGCAGCCGGAGAATTTTGCCATTCGCGCCGACGACGGTCTGCCACATCGTTTCAAACCAGTGATAATCGCCCGGTTTGTCGCGCATTCGATATTCGACAACGATTCCGGTTTCGCCTCTTAAAAGTCGGGCGTGCGCCTCGTCGCGCACTCGTCCTTGGTCGCGCGGGTGAATCAAATCATACGGCGACGCGCCGACGAGTTCGTCAGGCGTAAAACCGAGCATCGCCGCCGAAGAAGTCGAAACGTAGAGATATTTGCCTTCAAGGTCGTGCAGGCACACCAAATCGCGCGCATTTTCGGCGAGCAGGCGATAATTGACGTTCCGCCGCGCAAGTTTGGCTTTTCCCGGTTTTTCGCTTTCCATTTTGATTATTATCCGCCGCCGGAAAATTTTTCGCATCAGAGTAATTACTGAGGCGGCAGCCGCGTTTTTACGGTTTATTTTATCACACGCGCCGCAGTAAAGTAGTCAATACTCTCCGCCCGCAAACTGTTCGGACAAGGTTACTAAACAAATGATTTTTCGCTTTAACGACAAGGAATACAAAGGCGCGACGGCAATCGAAGTTGTCGAGCAGATGGAGCGCGACGACGCGGAATTTTCGGCGGCGCAAACGGGGGCGACGATTCAGGAATTCGTCAAATGGTCTTTGAGAAAAATGAGCGACCGCCTGCCGCTGCGCGAACTCGACACGAGTCCGCGCGTTGACGACGAAGTTCAGGCGCGCGGATACTTGAGCCTGCGGCACGATTACGGCATCGGCGAACTCGTCGATTAAAGTTTTACGAATCCATTTTCGCTTTTACCGCCGTTCAAAGCCTGAATTCTTTTCGTCAGAAGCAGCCGTGCGAACAACGAGTCGAAATCGGTGTTGACACGGCTGTTCGCGTCCACCTGTTGGCGCATAATAATCAAAATCAAAAAAATGCGAATCGGTTTTGCACAAAAATTATTCGCGGGGAGAATCAAAAAAATAAATCAAAATCCACTCGTCGAACCGCACAAATACGGTCAGAGCTTCTGGCTCAACAACATCAACCGCCCGCTGATAACTTCGGGCGAACTCAAACGGCTGGTCGAGGAAGACGGCTTGCGCGGGGTTTCGTCGAATCCGACGGTTTTCGAGAAGGTGATTACCGAAGCCTGTATCTCGAAACGCCGTGCATCGTCGGTAAAAACGGAATCGAGCGAGTCATCGAACTCGAACTCGACAAAAAGGAAAAAACTGGTCTGCTTAAATCGGCGGACGTTCTTCGTCAGGCTCTCAAAGATTGCGAATAGTCGTTTGAAAGCGCGACAATCCGAGGCGTTTTCGATTTGCAAGAATAATAAGCAAACCAAGTCGAATGACTTTGCCCGGCAAAAATATAAAAAGCGCGACTGATACTTTAAAAATATCCGTCGCGCTTTTTACTTTGGCTGAATTACGCCCGGTTACGTCCGCGCGGGAGTGAGGTTTTCCTTTTTGAGGTTGATGGCGTGAACTTTCCGCGCCAGTCCGATTTTCTCTAAAAGTTTGATTTGCATCCAGTTAATATCAAACTCGTACCACGCCAGCCCGTGTCGCGCCGAACGAGGGAAAGCGTGATGATTGTTGTGCCAGCCTTCGCCGAAGGTGAGCGCGGCGATAAGAGCGTTGTTGCGCGAATCGTCGAGCGTTTCAAAACGTCGTGTTCCCCAGAGATGCGTCGCCGAATTGACCAGAAACGTCGAATGCCAGCCGACGACCTGCCGCAGACAAATCGCCCACAAAACCATCGACCAGCCGCCGATTAAAAATATAATCACGGCGGCGATAATCGTCGTCGCGAAAAAATATCTCGACACGAAAACGTGAAATTTATCTTTGAGTAAATCCGGCGCGAAACGCCGAACGGTTTCCTCGTCGTGCGTCAGCGCGGTTCCGCGCATCAGCCAGCCGATGTGCGCCCAAAAAGTTCCGTCGCGCGGCGAATGCGGGTCGTTTTCGGTTTCGGTAAAAGCGTGGTGCATCCGGTGCGTCGTTACCCATTGCAACGAGCCGGATTGCAGCGCGAGCGTTCCGCAGACGGTTAAAAAATACTCGACGAATTTCGGCGTCTTATATCCGCCGTGAGTCAGCAACCTGTGATAACCCATCCCGATTCCCCAGCTGTTCGTCACCCACCAGACAATCGCCGCGGCGAGCACGTTCTGCCAGCTGAACGTAAACAAAGCCCAAATCGCCATTACGTGAAAGACGATGATGACGATTGAGGTGTCCCATTGAATTCGTTCCGATTTTGAGTTTTTCAACTCGATTATATTTTGCAATTCTAAACCCCTTGAAGTAGTTGCGATTATCAAAACTTACAGACTTTTGATTTCCTGCTTAGATGTTAGTTATAACAACTTTCGGGCGGCGGGATTGTAAGATTATCGTAATAAGTATAAAGTCGGTGGAAATGTAATAGTAGGTTCATCCATCTGGGCAAGCGGCGGCAAACTCTGTTCGATACCGGCGCGACGCGGCGAACGAATTGTTCGTTTGAATCGTCGTCAAATCAAACTTGTCGGACGCTTCACTCAACTGCAAGCTGCGAGTTGTATTTGACGATAGGAAACCGACCGTCAAAAAATTGTTGTTTGTTTTGCCTTCCAGCGCGAAAGTTGAAACTGACACGCCGAGCATAATGATTGTTGCGATTGTTGCCGGCGGAAAATATTGTTTCAAGATTGCACACGTAACGGTGCAGACCGAGTGCAAAGGTTACGCCGACCACGAAACACATTTGTAGAGATAAGGTTTGATGGAAAAGCTTGGAAAAGAAATGGAAAATCCAGAACAAGTAGAAGCATCGCAAGAGATAAAACCGAGCGAATTACTGCCGTATTTGGCTTGGATAATCGCGCTTGTCGCTATGGCGGGAAGTCTGTTTTTCAGCGAGGTAATGCAGTTGCCGTCTTGTGTCTTGTGCTGGTATCAGCGAATCGCTATGTATCCGCTTGTTCTCATTATCGGGATTGGGATCGTAGTGCGCGACAGCCGGATGAAAATCTATGCCCTGCCTATTTCCTTGATCGGTCTGGCGATTTCGATTTACCACAATCTGCTGTACTACGGGATTTTGCCCGAAAGCATTGCGCCCTGCACGGAAGGCGTTTCCTGCACGTCGAGACAGATTGAATGGCTCGGATTTATTACTATTCCGTTAATGGCGCTCGCGGCATTCGTTCTTGTAAGTCTATGCTTATTATTTTATAAACCCGCAAAAGTGCCGGAAGAACAAGAAAACCATTATAAGGAAATTAGCAAAAGGAACGATTAAAAGAAAAATAATATGCGAAAAGAAATAAAAATTTTAGGCGCGATTGCCATCGTCGTGGTTATTGCCGGCATAATCGGGGCAAGTTACTACCGCAGCGCCCTTCAAAGCGAGCGCATACCGACAACGCCAACCCGAACAGCGAATGCCTCGCTTGTGCGTGAAGACAGCCCGACCCTGGGAGCAGCAGCGGCGCCCGTGACAATTGTCGAATTCCTCGACCCGGAATGCGAATCCTGCGCGGCTTTCGCTCCAGTAATCAAAAAAATCCTTAAAGAATACGACGGTAAAGTCCGTTTAGTCGTCCGGTATATGCCGCTTCATCCGAACTCGCTTTCGGCGGCGACTTTTACCGAAGCAGCCGGGGAACAAGGCAAATACTGGGAAGCGCAGGAAATGCTTTTTCAGAAGCAGCCCGAATGGGGGACCAAGCACGGGCAGCCGATTACCGCGCAGGGCAACATTAATATTCTTTTCAAGAAATATGCTACGGAATTAGGTCTTGATTCAAAAAAGATGGACGTTGTATTCGCCGAAAATCGGTACGGCGCAAAACTCGAACGCGACAAAAAAGATGGACAAAGCCTTGGCGTCCGCCAGACGCCGACCATTTTCGTCAACGGCAGAAAACTGGCGCGACTTTATGAGTCCGATCTAAAGTCTCTCATTAACGAAGAATTAAAGAATTAAAGGAAATCGCCGTCGGCGACACGCTTGTTATCAAGCTGTCGGATATGATCGCGCTCGATGCGGAAGTTCTCACTGGCGCATCAAGCGTGGATGAATCGGCGATTACCGGCGAACCGCTCCCGAAAGACAAGCACGCGGGGGACGCAGTATTTGCCGGAACGCTCAATATGCAGGGATACCTGGAAGCCCGGGTTACGAAGTTCGCCAGCGACTCGACTTTAGCTAAAATCATTGAAACTACTTTTGCCACCAACAAAACCAAAGCCGAGACGCAGAAGTTTATCGAGACTTTTGCGAGCTATTACACGCCGTCCATTATCGTTATCGCAACGCTGTTGGTTGCAGTCCCGACCATTCTTTTAGGCGCGCCGTTTAACCCGTGGTTCGAGCAGGCAATCACAATTCTGGTTATCGCATGCCCGTGCGCGCTGGTTATCTCGACGCCGATTTCCATTTATGCCGCCATCGGGAATGCCTCAGCCCGTGGCGCGCTCGTTAAAGGCGGTAAATACATCGAAGCCATCGGGCAAGTCAAAGTCCTGGCAATGGACAAGACCCGCACATTAACTTACGGCAAACCGAAGGAAACTGATGTCATACCCTTTGGCGATACGTCTCGCGAACCCCTGCTCGCCTGCGCCGCCGGCATCGAAACCTACTCGGAACGCCCGCTGGCTCAGGCAATCGTCACTGCTGCCAATGAAGAAAAACTCGTGATTCACGGGGTCGAAAACTTCCAAGCCGTTATGGGCAAGGGAGTTAAAGCCGACTGCATGGTCTGCTATGATAAGCACCACTGCATCGGGAAACTCCCGTTTATCTCGGAAGAACACGCGGTTCAGGACGAAGTAGTAAAACAAGTCGAAACCTTGAAGCAGATGGGGAAAACTTCAATCGTTATCAGCAGCAACGGCAGTGCATCGCCGAAAAACCTTTGGCGTCGCTGGCGGTAGCGTCAAATCGCTGTCGTAGTTTTTATAAATTTCTCGACACGTCTCCGAGGATTTCACAAAATTCGCGGCAGTTCCGCGCTTGAAATGTTCAGAACGCCCACTGGGCAAACGACAATACCTGTTTATTGACGCTCTACAGCTGTTTCGAGCGGCTTTTCTTTAGCAAACAGGGTGAGGTTGGGTTTCACTCGGAAAGGTTAAATACGGGTCATCTGGGGCGCTTTCCTTCGAGCCGCGAAATCCCGTTTTATTTCTCCAAATGTTCCGTCAGCCAAACCCAGTCTTCGGCGGTATACCATTTTTTGAAATCCTGTAAGAAATCGTCGTCGGCAAATTCCCGCAACTGAACGAGCGCCGTCTCCCTGCCGTCCGCGTCGAGCGGTTTGATTTCGTATCCGCTGTCGGCGTCGGGTTTTCCGAGCGTGTCGGTTTTAACTTTCGAGTTTTTCGCGTGCGGCGGCGCGTCTCTTAATTTCCGGCGCAGCACTTCGGTCAGAAACGCCGGTATCGAAGAAATGTTTTCCGTGCGGCGCGCAGCGATTTTTAATTCGAGAATTAACAGGTCGGCAAACTTCCCTAAATTTTCGCCGTCGCGCCTCGTCATTTTTTCCCCCGCCACCTCTTCGGCAGCCCTCTGAATTTTTTCGACGAAATCGGCGAAAGTCGCGCGCGTTTCATCATCATCATTTGTATTTGTCTTTAAAGAAGTCTTAGGGAATGCGTTTTCCCCAGTGTTTATCGGGCTTAGAACCCACCCAACCCCACCAACTAAGTTGGGTGGGTCACCACCAACTTTCTTGGGTAGGTTGGGTGGGTTGGGTTGGTTAGGTAGGTTGGTTGGGTAAAGCTCTTCGGGAATGAAGATTTCATACCAGTTCCCTTCGTGACTTCCGGCGACGAAATCGACCTTCAGCAAGCCGACCGATTTCAGATGTTTGAGATGTTTGTCGATGGTTACGTCGCTGACGCCCGTCCACCGGATGAGGTCGCTTTTTGTCGCTCTGATTTTTCTAATCGGATTAATTGCGCCTCTTGTCTTCAGATAAAGAGCATCGTACGTGTTTTTGCTCATTCCCTTAAAAAATCTTTCGGGAACGGCTTCGCGGGCAATCGAGTTGGCGACCTTCGTATAATCGCTCCGTGGAGAAATAGGGTTGGTTAGGTTGGTTAGGTTAGATTGGTTAGGTATGATTGGTTGGGTTGGTTGGGTATCTTCCGATTCAACGTCGTTTTCGGCGGGAAAATTCATTATTTCGCCGAACGGGTGCTTTACCTTCTGCCTGTCTTTGCCCAGATTGTCGAAGATGCCGCGGCGCTGCGGAGCGCGCGTTTCGATACGAACCTTTTCCTTTTTCGGTTTCTTTTCAGTCATTAGCTAGCCTCTTTTTTGTCAACTAATTTAAGGGCGGGAACTTCGCTCGATAAATCCAGCCGCTCTAAAACCTCATCGGTTAGAAATAAATAATCTTCCGAACCTCTCGATTCGGGCGCGTGTTCGTAGATTGATTTCTTGTAGGCGGGCGCGGTCTGCAAGGAGACGTTCGTGTGAATCAGCGGCTCGAAAACCAAATCGCCGTGCATTGCTTTGACCTTTGCCAGCGCTTCCTTGCAAATCGAGTTTCTTTTGTCGTATCTGGTCATCAGGTAGCCTAAAATCTGCAAATCGCTGTTGGCGCGCTTTGTCTCCTCGATGGTTTCGTTCAAATCCTCGACGCCTTCGAGCGGGTAGTATTCGGCGGCAATCGGAACGAGAACGAAGTGCGAAGCCAGAAGCGCCTGCGTCAGAGTCGCGCCCAGAGACGGCGGGCAGTCGATTAAAATAAAATCGTATTCGTTTAATTTATGAAGCGCGTCTTTTAACCGGAACTGCTCGCCGACCGAAGATTGTTTTTCGACCAGTGCGAGACGGATATTAGCCGGAACGAGGTCAAGCCCGACGATATGCGTTTCATAGACGGCTTCGCGAATGTCCTTTAAATCTCTTTTCGTGCCGACCAGAACATCAGCGAGCGTCATTTCAATCGGCGGCAGTTCGAACGAATGCGTCGCGTTTCTCTGCTGGTCTAAATCGATTAAGAGCGTTTTATAACCTCTGACGGCTAAACCGGCGGCGAGATTTACCGAAGTGGTTGTTTTTCCGACGCCGCCCTTTTGATTGGCGATAGCGATTATTTTCATGCTGCTTTGCGCTCCTTTTTCGGTCTGCCCGCCGACGGGAGAATGAAATTAATTAAGTCGGAGTCCGGCACGAGCCAGACATCTCCGAATATTGGATGACCTTCTTTTATGGCGTTGGGGAAGTAGCCCTTTTGAATCCAGCCCTGGGCGACTCTTTTCTCGACTCCGAAATGTTCGGCAATCGCTTTTGCGGTTAATCTTTTCATACGGTTACAAAGTTTTAACAGATAAAAATAAAAAGTTCAAGGAAAAACATACGTAGCTATGTTCAATTATCCTGAAAGATTTTATTTATATTTAATTGTGAGCGATTAGTTATTTGTAATAATTAAATTCCGAATGTGTCTCGGAGAAAGGGAATTAGTCGTCGTAATTCAGGAAATTAACCGCGTTTTGTTCGAGATTCTCTCTGCCGTGGTCGTAGCGCATTACGGTTTTCGGGTCTTTATGACCGGTCATCATCTGCACCTGGCGGTAAGTCAATCCCTGTTCGAGCGCTTTTGTAATCGCCGTGCGGCGCAAATCGTGCGGCGAAACTTTGCCGATGCCGCCGAAATCGCTCCATTTTTTGACGATGTTCCAAGCCATTTGTTTGGAAATCGGTTTGTCGAAATTCAGCGTCCGGTAATTTGTCGTCGGTTGAAAGATAAACGCTTCCGGGTAATCGCTTTTGTGAATTTTCCGCCGCTGCCGGTCGAGATGAACATAATCGTCAACCGCTTTTTTCACTTCCGACGGAAGCGGAACGGTTCTTTCGCGCCCGCCTTTGACCTTGAACTTTATAATCCATCGACCGTGATTCCATTTGACGGCGGAGACGCGCAGCGAGCAGGCTTCGCCGACGCGCAGGCTTGTGCGAAGCATCAGCAGAATTAAGGCGTAATCGCGCGCGCCTTCGGCTTTGCCGCGGTCTGGTCCCGACAAAAGATAACCGACTTCTTTATTCGTCAAAGCTCTGCCGCGCAAATCTTCCGACGGAACGGGCGGACGAACCAGTTTTGTCAGCGCCGGATTTTCTCGGACGATTCCGGCAATCTTCAGATAATCGAACATCGAGCGCACGACCGAAAGTTTCAGCCTGACGGTTGCGTCGCTTTTGCGCAGCGTGATTAAATGGTCGCGCCATTTTTGAATGTCGCCGTGTCTTATCTCCGACGGGTGTCTGAACTGGAAAAACGTAAAAAACTCTTTTGCTATACGGCGATACGCGCGGCGCGTTTCTTCCGAGACGGAGCGTTCAAAAAACGGCGTGATGATTTTAGTGCTGAATTTTTCGACCGCTGAAGTTTCAGCCGACGGATTTGCTGAATTTTGGTTGTTTGAATCGGGCATAGTTAAAGAAATTTGAAAGCGACCTTAATTTAACCGTTATTTCGATTGTCTTTACGCTCGAAATGCAGTAAAAGCCTGTCGATTTCTGACTATTTTAAATTATACAATAAACAAGGTATTTGACTTAACTGTAATTACCTCAAATGCCGTCGAGAAAGTAAAGCGGCTTTTAAAAATGACCATTCATATTGAAATCATTGATTTTTAACTTTTATTCTGAAACAGTTAAAACATTTATAATAGGACTTTCTCATTTTTGCAGAAGCCAAACTATGATTTCCGCCGGATTCGTAATTTTTCAACCGGTAACCGAACGCTGCCGGAAACATCGAAAAAAAAATAAAAAAAAGAACGGCGTTTAACCGTTCTTTTTTTATTCTCAATTGTAAAAAACTTTATGGGCGCGCCGTTCGTCCGAGTTCGGAGGTCGTGTCCGTATCGGCGATGTCGATTGTCGAAGAAGCGGTTCTTCCGGCAGTCATATCGCGGCTGTCTTTCATATTATTAAGGTTGGTTTCGCTCGGCAATTCAATCGAAACCTTCGGCGTTGTCTCTACGGCTGTGTGCGTCGAGTCGGTAACTTCGCGGCGCGGAACGAAAGTGGTCTGCGATTTTTTATCGACCGGCATATAATATTTTAAAGCCGCGCCCGCGCCGATGGCGAGAAGCAGCGGAATCATCGTGCCGGTGCTGAAAAACGACGATTCCTTTTCACGCGATTTTTTGAATTTTTTCCCCTGTTTGGAAAACGATTGATTGTTTCTGTCCCGGTTTCCCGAAAAATTTCGTTCTCTCGAAAAATCGCTGTCGTAGCTCCGGTTCTGATTTGAAAAATTCTGGTAGCTCCTTCTTTCCGAAGCCATCTCGTTTCTGTCCGAAGACATATTACTGTTGCGCTCCGAATGCGACGGCTGGGAAATATCGCGGATAAACTCGGTGGTTTCGCGCGGGTTCGTACCGGCTTCCACGACATCAGCCTGAGCGACGATGCCGACGCATCTGCCGGTTTTATCGACAACCAGAACGCGGCGAATCTGCCGGTTTTCCATTACGTCGCGGCATTGTTCGATGTTCGTGTCCGGCGTAACGGTTACAATATCGGTCGTCATAATGTCGGACGCCTTCATTTCCGACGGATTCGCGCCGGCGGCAAAGCCCCGAACCGCGATGTCGCGGTCTGTAACCGTTCCGACCGGCGTATTATTTTTGTGGCTTTCCACGACCGGAATACAGCCGCAGTCATACATTTCCATCATATGCGCCACTTCCTGCAAAGTTGAATCCGGCGTGCAGCAAGCCGGGTTTTTCGTCATTATTTTTTTTACTTCCATAATATCCTCCGTAAAACTTAAAATTAAAATTGTGAAAAGATTGAAGCGATTCGATACGCTTTTTTTTGAATTTACGTAGAGACAAGCAACTGCTATTCCGTGAAAACGCGAATCGAGCGAAAAACGGGCGCGGAAAAACTCCGCCGATTTTAATAAAATTATAATCGGCGGAGTTTTTCTCTCGACTGCCGTATTTATTGCGGCTTACAATTTATTGCGGCGTAAAGAAGTTCTTTTACTGATTTTCGGCGGGCGCGTTCGGTTTTATATCGACCAGTTCGACGATAAAAACGAGCGTCGCGCCCGGCGGAATCTCGCCGCCTCCCGCGCCGCGCGCGCCGTAGCCGAGATTTGCCGGAATTACCAGAATCGCCTGGTCGCCGACGTGCAGCCTGGCGATGCCTTCGTCCCAGCCTTTGATGACGCGTCCCGCGCCGAGCTTGAAGGAAATCGGCTCGCCGCGGTCGCGCGAGCTGTCGAATTTAACGCCGTTCGTCAGCGTTCCGGTGTAATGAACGACGACGGTTTCGCCGATTTTCGGCTGTCTGCCGCCGCCTTTATTCGTAATCAGATAAGTCAGACCCGAAGCGGTCGTAACCGCGTTTGAAGCCGGTTTTCTAACCGGCGGTATGTGCCGCCTGACAGCTGCGGAACGGCGGCGATTAATGGGTCGTTTCGCCCGCCGGCTCTGTCCGTTCGCCTCGAAATTAAAAGCCGCCGTTAAAAGAAAAGCAATCGCCAGTATAAATATTTTTTTGCGCATATCGTTATAGAAAACAAGTTTATCATTTTACCGCTCTGAAAATACAAGTATTAAAGCGCGCGAAAATCGAAAAAATTGCCTGTTAAAGTTTGGAAACTCAAAACCTTTTCGATGTTTTCCGCATCAAACAGCCGACAAACGCCTTAATTTATTCAAAGAGAAATATTTATGTTCAGCAAATTTTTTGTTTTCGGATTATTGATTTTCGGTTTGGTCGGTTTTGTTTTCGCCCAATCGGGCAGGCGCGTCCGGTCAGCGCCCGCGCCGGTTTCGACGCCGCAGGTTCAGCAGACGCAGGATGTCGGCGGAGAAGCGCCCGAAGCAGTCGGGTATTCGGAATCCGCGCCGAACGCGCCGCGTTCGATTTCGCCGAACCGCCGTGTAAAAGCAAAAAAAGATTCTAAAAAACAGCCGAAAACAACCGTTGCCGCCGCGCCTGCGCCCGTCGCCGACGGCGGCGTCGAAGAAGACGTTGTGAAGGTTGAAACTAATCTGGTAACGATTCCCGTCTCGGTCTACGACCGCAGCGGGCTTTATATTCCGAATCTGCGCCAGACGGATTTCAAGGTTTTTGAAGACGGCGCGGAGCAGGAAGTCGCTTATTTCGGCACGTCGGAAAAACCGTTCACGGTTATTCTTCTTATTGATACGAGTCCTTCGACCGCTTATAAAATCGATGAAATTCAAAGCGCGGCGAAGGCTTTCGTTGACCAGTTGAAGGCGCAGGACAATGTGATGGTTATTGAGTTTGACGAAAACGTCCACGTTCTGACCGAGCCGACGGGCGACCGCCGGAAAATTTATAAAGCAATCGAGCGGGCGGATTTCGGCGGCGGAACATCGCTTTATGACGCGGTTGATTTCTCGCTTCGCAAACGGCTTGACAAAATCGAAGGACGCAAAGCGATTGTTTTATTTACCGACGGCGTTGACACGGAATCGCGCCGCGCCGATTTTGAAAGCACGGTCGAGGATGCCGAAGAATCCGAAGCGATGATTTTTCCGATTTACTACAACACGTTTTTGAGCAATCGCGGCATCGGCACAGGCGGAGTTATGAGTGTGCCGCCGACTTTGGGAATTCCGACGGGCAGCGGAACGGGTTCGATTGGAGTATCGAGCGCCGAATACGCGCGCGGCAGAGCTTACTTAAACCAATTGGCGACGGCGACCGGCGGCAGAGTTTTTCGCCCCGAATCGACGCCCGGCGGTTTGACGGCGGCGTTTGAAGGCATCGCCGAAGAACTTCGCCGCCAATACAGCATCGGTTATTACCCGCAAACCGAAGGCGCGGTCGGGCAGCGCAAACAAATAAAAGTGCGCGTCAATCGCCCGAAACTGGTGATACGTTCGCGCGACAGTTATATCGTCGGCGGAAATCAAACGATTGATTCAAAGTGAAAATATAAATCAGGAAACAGAAAAAAAGGCAGAAAATCAAAATAAGATTTTCCGCCTTAAAATTGGAAAGTTTCAGAATCAGCCCGCGAGCCATTTACCGAAAATTTGTGTGAGCAGCCACGCGTTCAGAACCGCGATAAGAACGGCGACCGCGTAGCTTAGGATTTTGCGCCATAAAGGATTGACGAATTCGCCCATCTTTAATTTGTCGCTGGTGAACATAACGAGCGGAAAAACCGCGAAGCTCAGCTGCATACTAAGGACGACCTGGCTGAAAATCAAAAGCTGCGCCGTTCCCGACGCGCCGTAGAGCGCCGTTACGACAACCGCCGGAATAATCGCAATCGAGCGCGTAATCAGGCGTCTGACCCACGGACTTAAGCGGATATTTAAAAATCCTTCCATTACGATTTGTCCGGCGAGTGTGCCGGTCAAAGTCGAATTTTGTCCCGACGCGAGAAGCGCGACGGCAAAGAGCGTGCTTGCGCCGGAAACTCCGAGCAGCGGCGTGAGCAGCTTATACGCGTCGCCGATTTCCGCGACTTCAAAATTGCCGCTCGCGTGAAAAGTGGCGGCGGCGACAATTAAAATCGCGGCATTGATAAAAAGCGCGAACATCAGCGCGACGGTCGAATCGATAGTGGCAAACTTTACCGCTTCGCGCTTTCCTTCGGGCGTGCGCGCGAAACCGCGCGTCTGCGCAATCGACGAATGCAGATAAAGATTGTGCGGCATCACGGTCGCGCCTAAAATCCCGATTGCGATATAAAGCATTTCCGGGTTGGTGACGATTTCCGTCGAAGGCGCGAAACCGTATAAAATGCCGCCGATGTCGGGACGCGAGAAAATCATTTCCGCCGCGAAGCACAGACCGACGGCGGCGACCAGCGTGATGACGACCGCTTCGAGCAGGCGGAAACCGCGGTTTTGCAGCAACAGCAGTAGCATCACGTCAAAAGCCGTCAGCAGAACGCCCCAGACGAGCGGAATGCCGAATAATAAATTAAGCGCGATTGCCGAACCGATGACTTCCGCCAAATCGGTCGCGATAATCGCCACTTCGCACAAAATCCACAACACAAACGAAATCTTCGGATGAAAATGGTCGCGGCACGCCTGCGCCAAATCGCGTCCCGTAACGATTCCGAGCCGCAGCGCGAGGCTTTGCAGCAGTATCGCCATCAGATTCGACAGCATAATAACCGAAAGCAGCGTGTAGCCGAAGCGCGAGCCGCCCGCCAAATCCGTCGCCCAGTTGCCCGGATCCATATAACCGACCGCGACCATATAACCCGGACCGGAAAAAGCGAGCAGCTTGCGCCAGAAACCCATTCCCGCCCGAATCGGCAGCGACGCGTTGGCTTCCGGCAGACTCGGCTGTGTGGATTCCCTGCGCCACCCATCGCCTGCTGTTGATTTGCCGGTGTTGCTGTCTATATAAACTCCTGTGCGGCTGTTTCCATTTGTTCGGATGAGTCTGATTTTAGTGAAATAAACTTAAATAACCACGACTTCTCTTCGCGTATTCTAAACATTCTAAACATTTTCCCCGAACCGGCGCAAATTTTCACCGTTTGAATTTATACGATTAGGACTTTCTCATTTTTGCAGAAGCCCGCACAATAGTTCGGCGCGATGTGATGATGACACGCTTGACGAAGTGCGTGTTTCCGCATTTTGAGAAAGTTAAAGTTCCGCAAATCGTCTCGAAAACAATGATTCGGCAAAAACGTATTGCTTTCTCTCGGCGTCTCTACGTGTTTGCGGGAAACAAAAACTTCCCGCAGACACGCTGCCGCGGCAAGGCGAAACCGAATGTTTTCGGACGGTTTCTATTGAAACACGCGGATATATCGGGAGTTTTTTAAAAAAAGCCGAAAAAAGACGATTAAAGCGATATGTCAGTTAAAAGCGGTTTCATTTTTCGACGCGAACCGGATTTACCGCCGCTCGTGGTCTTATAAGTTGTTGAAAACGCGGGACTAAGAAGATTCTCTGCGATTTGGAAGCCGCAAAAAAAGCGTTTAAGCAGATGCGCGCGGCATCTGAAAAAACCGAATATTTGATATTTTCCTTACGTTATAACCGTCAAAGGTGAATTTCTTTACAATTTGCTGTTGAAGTTTTCAGCTATATTGAGCTATTTTAGAGACTCAGAAGTTTTGAAATCTAATTAGAAGAGGAATTTAACAATAATATGGCAACTAAGAAAAACGATACGACGAAAAGTTCCGGCGGCGGAGCTAAAAAAGCGGCGGCGGGAAAATCGGCAGCCGGCGGCGCTAAAGAAAAATCATTAACCGAACTGGTCGGCGCATTGGCTGAAACGACCGGCTTGACAAAAGCGAAAGCCAAGGAAGTATTGGACGCGCACGCCGAGTTGCTTGTTAACGAACTTAAAACAAACGGCAGCGTGCAGCTTGCCGGTATCGGCAAACTGAAAATGGGCGCGCGCGCCGAACGTCAGGGACGCAATCCTTCGACCGGCGAAGCAATCACGATTAAAGCGAGCAAGACGGTGAAGTTTTCCGGCGGAAAGCGCTTTAAAGACAGTTTTCAATAACTGCCGTTTTCAATAGCTTTACATAAAAAAGCCGACGCGTTTTGCTTTATCCGCAAAACAACAGCGTCGGCTTTTTTATGTTTTAAATAGCTTTAAGTAATATTGCTGCCCGATTACATTATGAGTTATGCGGTTGAATGCGGAAACACACACGTTAATAAGTGTGTTCTTTCGCCATCACGCCCTTACTGACGTGCGGGCTTCTGCATTCAACTGCGTCCTCCTATTTGTTTAATCGATTCAAACAACCTTTAATAATGTTTGCTTTTCCGCCTCGTTTATTTGTATAAATATATAAGAGCGGTTTTACACTTCGCTGCCGCAAATTCCCGTTCACAACTTAAACCTTTCTCATTAAATATTAATTGTTATGCCTGAAACGCCGGTGATGCCGCGAAACGGAATGCCGAATCAAATTAATCCTTCAGCCGAAGCGACAGCGAATAAAGCGATTCGGCTGCAAATGCCGCAGCCGGGCGTGTCGCCGCCGTCTGCCGGGCAAAATCAGCAGTCTTCTTTTCACGCGGTTTTGAACACGATGCTCAAAGCGGGCGATAAAGTCAGCGATTTGATTTTTTCGCCCGGACGACCGCCGCAGGTCGAGATTGCGGGCAGTCTCGAAGCGGTAAAAATTCCGGGTTTGACGCCGCTGACCGTGCCGCACATTAAAGGAATCGTCGATTTGATGCTCAAAGGCAACGAGCAGGGAAACGAGACGCTGGAGCAAAGCGGTTCAGCCGATATTTCTTACAGTGTGCCGGGTTTATGCCGTTTTCGCGTCAATATTTTCCGCCAGCGCGGAACGTTCGCCATCGTGATGCGCGTTATTCCGACGACGCCGCCCAATTACCTCGACCTCGATTTACCGTCCGCCGTGTGCGACGTGGCGGAATTGAAAAACGGGCTTGTTCTCGTTACGGGTCCGACCGGCTCGGGCAAATCGACGACGCTCGCCGCCGTTATCGATTTAATCAACGCGACGAAAAAATATCACGTCGTAACCATCGAAGACCCGATAGAATTTCTGCACGAACACAAATTAGGCACGATTCATCAGAGAGAACTGCATTCGGACACGCCGACGTTCGCGCTGGCTTTGCGCGCCGCTTTAAGACAAGCGCCGAAGGTGATTCTCGTCGGCGAGATGCGCGACCGCGAAACAATCGAAGTGGCGATGGAAGCCGCCGAAACCGGACATCTTGTTTTATCGACGCTGCACACAATCGACGCCTCAAAAACAATCGACCGTATTCTCGGCGTTTTCCCGAAAAACGAAGAAGCGTCAATCCGCACGCGCCTCGCTCAGTCGTTCCGGCGGATTATCTCACAGCGTCTCCTGCCGAAAACGGGCGGCGGGCGCATTGCCGCCATCGAAATTCTCGTCTCGACTTCGAGAACGCGCGAATATATCGAAAAGGGCGAAACCGCCGGAAACTCGCTTATCGACGCGATGAAAGACGGCTCGATGGACGGAATGCAGACATTCGACGCGGTTATCGAAAAATTTATCAGAAACGGCTCGGTCAGCCGGGAAACCGGACTCGCATACGCCTCGAACGCCAACAATTTAAAGTTGGAAATCAGCGATATGGATTTGTCCGAACCGGCGAAACCGCAAGCCGTCGAAGTTCCGAAACCCGCCGACCCGAACGCTTCGGGAAGTATGCTCTCCGAGATAAGCAAGCTGTAAAAAGTCGTCTCGCCGACTCGCTAAGGATTAGGTTTGACCGCGCAAAGCGCCGCCGTCGCTTTTGTCAGGCGCACGGGTTTCGCCGGTTTGTCGCCCTCGACCGGCATTTTGTTAATCGCGTCCACCGTTTCCATTCCGCTCGTAACGCGCCCGAAAGCGGCGAAAGTTCCGTCGAGATGACGCGCTTCGCCGACAAGAATAAAGAAATTCGTCGTCGCGCTGTTCGGCGTCTCGGCGCGCGCCATCGATAAAATTCCGCGCTCGTGTTTTATCGGGTTCGGCTCGTCGGGAACGGTCATCCACGAACGCTTGTCGATTTCCGCGGTTCGCTTCTCGCGCGTCGAAAGATTGCCGCCCTGCACGATAAAACCGGGAACGACGCGGCTGAAAGTGGTTGTGTCGAGAAATCCGCCGGCGACGAGATTGAGAAAGGCGCGAACGGTTTCGGGCGCGCTTTCGGGAAACATTTCCAGTTCTATAACGCCCGCGCCGGTTTCCAGCTTCACGCACTGCGCCGCCATCGCTTCGACCGTCGCTTTGGCAAACGGCTCGGCGGCGGATTTGGCGACCGGACGACGGTTGACCTTATTTGAAGTTTGCGGCGCGGGCGAATTTACTTTCGTCCCGGTCGATTTATTTTGCGCCTCGGCTGTAAATACAAACACGACCGCGAGCAAAGCGGTTAAACTTAAAATTTTCGGCATTTTCGTCTTCCCTTTATTTTGTTTTCGTTTCACAGATTTAGAATAAAGCCGAAAAACCGTCTAATCAACTTTTCGCTGAATCAAACAACGTTCGTTTAATCGTCCTTTTCCGAATCTTTTGCCGCGCCGATTGAAAAAGAATCGTTTTATCAGCATAATTTCCAGTTTAGGACTTTCTCATTTTTGCAGAAGCCCGCACGATAGTTCGGAGCGATGATGAAGAAGACACACTTGACGAAGTGCGTGTTTCCGCATTTCGAGGAAGTCCTGCAATTGTAAAAACAGGTCAGTAAAAAGGTATAAATTTTTTTGAAAACATTATGGCAGCAAAAGCGGAAACCGAACAGGCGATTATCGAATCCTTAAAACGCGTCGGGCAGGAATATAAAATCAATTTTGAAGAATTTTCTACCGAAACCTTTTCCGGCGGCGGCTATAAAGCCGGAAAATGGACTTATAAATTAAATAACCAATGGCTCGCCGTCAATTACTGGTTCAGCGCGTTCAGCAACCGCAAGGAAGAAGTAAAAATCACGTTTCACGCCGACAACGACGGCGCGAAGCTTGAAACCGATTTAAGAGAATGCGTCAATAACCTGCGGCAGTTCGTCAAAAGAAAAACAAGCACTTTCTAAATTCTCCCGTTCCGGGTTCACGCAGAGAACATTTATATGCAAAATGTTTTCGGCTTTGTGTATAATTCAATAAATATAAGTCAGGTACGGTCCCGGTATAACTGAAAACTCTCGACGGCTCAAAATGAAAAACGAGTGGCAGCCAAAGAAAAATCCGGCGGAGCGCGATTGGTTAATCGAAAAACATAAACCGATTGTTTATTATCTGGCGAAAAGAATTTCGCTGAGCCTGCCGTTTCCGACCGAAATGGAAGATTTAGTGGCTTACGGGCAGCTCGGACTGGTCGAGGCGAGCGAGCGTTTCGACCCGTCGCGCGGCAATAATTTTTCGACCTTCGCGCATTACCGGATTCGCGGCGCGATTTACGACGGCTTGCGCGAGATGGGCGCGATAACGCGTTCGCGGGCGCACAGATTCGCCGCCGCCGCCAACGATGTTCTGATGACGGAAGTAGATGATTCGGGAAGCGACGGCGCGCCGTCGATTGACGACGAAATCGGAACGGTGGAAAATTTAATCGACGCGCTGATTCCGATTTATTTTCTCTCGCTTGACGACGGAGAAACCAAAGAAATACAGGACGAAACGGCTTTTACGTCCGCCGATTTTGAAACCAGAGATTTGCTTGAAAGAATTCGCGGCATTATGACCGAACTCGAACCGGAAGAATCCGAGCTGCTCGCGAAACTTTATTTCAAACATATACCGACCAAAGATTTAGCCGTCGAGATGGGCGTTACGAAATCGTGGGTCTCGCGCCTGCACGCGCGCGCCATCAAGCATTTGCAGGCGGCTTTGCGGAAACATAAAATTCTGGAATCCGATTGATTTGATGAAAAAGATAAAATAGACAGGAAAGATACGAAAGATAAAGAACGGTTAAGTTATGCAGTCATCACGTTTAATTCCATTTACCGTCGCCGGAATCGTCTGTTTCGCCGCCGCGTTTCTGCTGGGCGCTGCTTCCTGGTATTTATTCGGAACGAAACGACGCGCAGCCGGCGCAAATACGACCGTAATCGTGCAGACGAGCAATCCGCCGGGCGCCGCCGACCAGACGCCGGACATCGAAAACGCCAATCAGATTCCCGCCGCGCCGCCGCCGACCGCCGCGCCGGAAATTAAAAAAGCTCCGGCGGGCGAGATAAAAATAGCGGGCGGCGAAGTGATGCTCGGCGGCGAAACGTTTATCGACGGCGAAGCGGCGAAACTGCCTTTGCGCCGTGTCGCGGTCGCAGATTTTTTCATCGGCGAAACCGAAGTTACAAACGCGCAGTATGCCGAATTTATTAACGCCGCCGAATATCGAGCGCCGGGCGGCTGGACGGACGGAAAGTTCGCGCCCGGAACAGACGACGAGCCGGTTACGGGCGTTACGTGGACGGACGCGAACGCTTACTGCAAATGGCTTTCAAAGGAAATCGGCGCGACTGTCCGCCTGCCGGGCGAAGCCGAATGGGAGCGCGCCGCGCGCGGCGACAGCGCCGACAATAAATATCCGTGGGGCAATGAATGGAACGACGAAGCCGCGCAAAATCCTGAAAATAAAGAAAAGGCGCGTCCCGTAAAAAGCTTTCCGGCTGGGCGCTCGCCCGGCGGCGTGTATGAAATGGTCGGAAACGTCTGGGAATGGACGGGCGATTTGTCGGTCGATGAATTCGGCAAGCCGCTTTTATACGAAAAATCGAACCAGCGAATCATCAAAGGCGGCTCGGCTAAGGAAAGTTTGCTTAAAGACGACGAGCGAATAAAATATATGACCATCGACGCGCATCTGAACCGTCCTGAAAACAAGCCGTCCGAGCTGCTCGGTTTTCGTTACGTCGTCGTTCGCAAATAATAATCCGGCGAAACCGAACAAAAGTAATGCGCGCTTCTTTCGCTGAAAAATCAATTAACGAATTTTCTATTTTCTGTAAGGAATTGATTATGAAAACTCTAATAAAAAAATCTGCAAATAATTTGCTCGACGCGGCGGCGAAAATTTCGATTTTCCTGTCGATGGCTTTTTTTGTCGGTGTCGCTCCGGCGCAAAGCATCAATGACGATTTGCAGCCGAAAAAACCGAGCGTTAAATCGCCAAGGCGTCCGGCGACTCCGAAAACGACAAAATCGAAGCCCTCGCCGGTTATCAAGCGAGCGCCGGTCAGAAGAGTTCAGCCGGTTAATAAACGAAACAATAATCAGCCGGTCGATAATCAGCCGGTCAATAATCAACCCGTCGAAAATCCGCCCGCCGCCGCGCCGCCCGCGCCGCCGGTTCAGACGCCGGAGCAGATTATCGAACGCTTTATGGATTTCCAGCAGTCGTCGGGCGTTACGACTAAAGATTGGGAAAGCGTCGCCGCCCAGACGCGGAGCGACGCGACCGACGCGCAGACTAAAGCGCAGTATTTTATAGCTCAGGGACATATCGCTTACAGCCGCGCGGATTTTTCGAGCGCGCTCGTTCAATTTAAAACCGCCGCGCGGGTGCTGCCCGATTCGGCACTGCCGCACTACAGCGTCGGAACGGTTTATTTAGTTACGAAACAGCCGAATCCGGCGCAGGACGCTTTTGAAAAAGCGATTAAGTTAAACAAAAAATTCGCGCTCGCCTACAAAGGTTTGGGCGACGCGCTGACGGCGCAGAACAAAAACAAAAAAGCGCAGGAAAATTATGACGAAGCGGCGCGCATCGGCGCGGCAAACGCAATCGCGCCGTCGAATCCGGCAGCGGGCGCTTCGGGAAACACTTCCGTTAATAAACCCGTCGATTCGACCGCGCTGACGCCGGAATCTGCTGCAGACCTCGAATTAAAAAACGCGCGCGCATTGACGGCGCAGAAAAAATGGCAAAGCTCGCTCGATAAACTTCTGCCGCTCGCCCAAAGCAATCCGACAGCTGACGCGTATATCGCAATCGGCGATAATTATTTCGGATTGGAACAATGGCTCAGCGCTTTGCAGGCATACCGCAAGGCGGGCGAGCTGAATTCCGCTTCCGCGCCCGCGTTTTACAAATCGGGAATGGTTTTGTTTGAAACAAATGAGTTTCAGGCGGCAGCCGAAGCGTTTGAAAAAGCGCTTATTCTCGACCAGAACGGAATGAGCATCAACCGCCCGATGGCGCGCAGAATGGCAGACCGCGCGAGCGAGAAAGCTAAGGATATGAAGGGAAAAGGCAAAGATAAAAAGAAGAGCTTTCTCGGTATGTAATCTCAAATTAAATTTCGATGCGTAATCTGAAAAGATTGCGGAATGGAGGCTGGCGATGAAGATTAAGGAAAATTATCTGCACGACGCGTTAAAAACCGACAAAAACGATAAATCGAACTCGAAGGAAAATGTTCGACGGCAGCCGCCGGCGGAACATTCCGACGCCGCGAACAAACTTCGGCAGACGAATTCGCCGCTCAAGGATGAAATGAAGTTTGCCAGCCTTCTCGAAACGCCCGCGAAACTGCCGAAACTGAATCAGCGGCAGGATTCGGGCGACGAGCGGCGCGACGACGAGAAAAATGACAAAAAAGCCGAAATGCGCGAAAAAGATTCCGCCGAAAATCTGGCGGGCGACTCTAAAACGGAAAACTACGAATCGGCGGGCGGTCAAGCCGGCGGCGGACAAAGCGGTTTCGGAATGCAGGGACAAGTCGGCGGTTTGAACTTAAACGAAAATTTCGCGGCGCGTTCGATTCTGCATATCGCCGATTTGGAGCGCCTTATTTCGACCGTCAGAACGCAAACCGCTCTCGGCGGCAGACGCGAAGTTATACTTCAGCTTAAGCGCTCGGTTCTCGAAGGCTTGTCCGTCCGAATTACGACGGGCGAAGGTGCGCGCGTGCAAATCGAATTTCTCGCCGCTAATGAAAAAGTCCGCTCGCAAATCGAAAGCCACGCCGAAGAATTAGCCGGAATCCTGCGCGGGCGCGGCGTAAATCTCGAAACTCTCAAAACGAGCGTCAGCACGGGCGACCGCGAAAACAAAAATTCTTCAACGGATGAAAACGCCGTCGCCGCCGCGCAAAACGACTCTGCCGCCGCGTCCGACAGCGATTTATCAGCCGACAATACTTTCGATTCCGCGCCGCGCGGCGACGGCAGAATTTATAACGCTTAAGGATAAAAAACTCAGCCGCGAAAATAATTTTTCAAAATTAGCAAAAAAACAGGAAACTTTTTTTCACGATTACCGATAACCTACACAAGAGAAAAAACTGTGGGAACGCTCGGTTAATATCAGGAGGAAAAGAAAATGTTTGGATTAGGTTCGATAGTCAGCAAATTAGCAGGTCCGCTGCTCGACAAAATAGGACTCGGTTTCATCAAGCCGCTTGTTTCGGCAGCGGTGAATTTCGCGACCGGCAACTACGCCGCTTTAATCGGAGATGTGGCGAATTTAGTCGGCTCTTTTTCAAATTCGTCGTTTTTAAGCAAAGCCGCCAACAAACCGACTTTAGGCGTGTTTCAGAATAATCAGCAGCAGAGCGGATGTTTCGGCAGCGGAAACAAACTTTCGTTAGGAAACATTCTCGGTTTGAAAAACAATCCGCTGCTCAAAGGGTTCGGCAAAATAACCGGAATGCTCAGCGTAGTCAGCGATTTCTTAGGCGCGTTCAACTCGATTCAAAATTCACGCGCTGAAGCACAGCACAGCTACAGAGGTTAATTTTTCAGAAGCAAAAAAAAGGTTTCAATTAAAAAAATTAATTGATAGAATGATTTTTGAAAATTAAATGCAGAAGGTAAAAGTAATGGCGGCAAATTTCAGCTCTAATAAAACGGACAAGGCAATCGACTTCGACGCTCTGTTAAAAGCGCCAGCCGGAATAGATGTTTCGGACGAAGATTTTCAGTCAATCGGCGAAATCGGCGCGATGTATTACGAGCAGGGAAATTTGGAAAAAGCCGAAACGATATTTGAAGGATTAGTCGAGTTAAAGCCCGACAGCGGCGCGGCGCACTCGGCGCTCGGCGGACTTTTAACTTACAAGCAGGAAGACGAACGAGCGATAACGCATCTCAGCCGGGCAATCGAGCTGGACGACAAACAAATCTCGCCGTTCGTCAATCGCGGAGAAGTTTATCTGCGGCAAACTAAATTCGATTTAGCCGTCGCAGACTTAAAACGGGCGATAGAACTCGACCCGCAGGAAAAAGACCCCGGCGCAAACCGCGCGCGGGCAATGGTTCTAGGAATTTACCAGGCGATTGAATCGCAGCAAGTACAGCAAAATAAGAAAATAAATCAGTAAGGAGAATAAAAAAATGTCAAATATGCCCATAAAACCAAGTTCGGATATAGATTGGAAAGACCCAAAAGCGATGGCGGATTATCAAGCAGAGTCGGCTGCATACAATCTAGCGATACAGGCGAAATTGAATGCCCAAACTCAAGAAGAAACAACTGCAACAAATATGGCGAAAACCCGTCACGATGCGATGATGGCAGTTATTAGCAATTTTAAGTAATGGCTAAATCCTTTAAATTAATCTTTTAAGCAACGGCTCGAAACACCAGCCGTTGCTTTTCTTGATTTTGTCTCCTATGTGTATTTAACGAAAGTATTTTGGAGGAAAAATGAAAAAATATTTTTTGACGGCGGTAATATTCCTGGCGGCAATAATTTTTTTACCGACTAAGGCAGCAGCTCAATATAGTATTATGCCGGGTTATTACTCGCTCCAGTATGGTCTTGAATATGCTAAAGCCAGCCGAAGAGCTGCTTCGATACGTAACGGTCGTCGTTCAGCTAAAAGAAAAGCGATTCGCAAAAAAGTTGTTCGCAGAAAATCACGAAGAGTTTCAATGCTCGAAAATGTTACCGCTCCGAAAATGAAGCTTAATGCTGAGTTACCGAAAAGAATCGAAATCGGATAGACGATTGTAAAGTCGCATATTGTAAAAACTAAACACGATGCGATGATGTCTGTGATTAACAACTTTAAGGCGTAATATCTCGGCAAGCGGCATTAAGTAATTTTGGAATTTTAAGATTTCAGATCTTTGTAAAAAGGGCAGTCATAATATATGATTTGCCCTTTTTATTTATGTTTTCAACACTGGGAGATTTTAATTATGAATGTAAAAGCATTAAGCGCTCGTTTTTCAATTATAATAATTATCGGTTTGTTTGACGTTAATTTTGTGCGGAAACGTGTCGGCTCAAATATATGACCCGACTTTCTCAAGTTATGGCAACTGGGTAATTGCGACGATGCACATTAAAAATTCGCGGTCAAAAGGAAAAGCGGGTAAAAGAACGGCTGCTCGAAAAACGCCCTGTCAGAGGAAGAGGTGCGGCAGTCAAAATCAGACCGGGCGCTTCAAAACAATCCGGTCTGAATAGAGAGTCCGCGGCAAATACGGCAAAGATTGAAAAACACGTTTTTGAGGTTTACGCGGATGTCGATGATAATTCGTGTCTGACGCTGGTATCTGGATGTAACGCTACGCTTTTTTTTACGCCTGAAAACGGCGGAAGTCCGATTGTTAGAAAACTTCTATTTAACAAATCAACTTATAAAGTAGGATTTGACGATTTACCGGAGGGCGATTATCAATTGACCGGAACAGTGAATTCAAACGGCAAAAAATATCCGCTTCTGGTTAAAACCTTTGCCGCTGTGGATCCTGACGGCTACTCGCCGTCAATTAAGATTAGCAGATTTTTACACGTAAAAACCGAAAGTTTACTCGGCGGTAAAGCAGTTATGACAAGCCCTTCCACCGTTTTTATAAAAGTAGGGAATCAATAAAAATCAAACAATTCAACAGCAGTGTAAATGAAGGAAATGAAAGAAATGAAAAAATATATTTCAACAAGTATTTTTGCTTTAATCCTGATGTTTCCGGTTTTAGCGTTTGGGCAGTGGGATTACGGTCAGAACGCAATCGACAATTATAATCGAAAGCCGAATTGATAGAAGAAAAACAGCAGCCAGAATCAGAGCGCGAAAAGGCGGGCGGCGGGCGACGACCCGTAAACCGGCTTCCGGTGCAAGAAACGGCGCGTCTTCAGTGAGAACGCCTGCTCGTGCCGTGTTGCAGAACCTTTCTTTTCATCGAGACACTTTCCAGAACTTTCATCTCGACGACACTAACGGTTACCAGGTAAATTTCAGTTTTATCGACGCCGGAAGCGGAAAAATAATATCAAAGTCTTATAAATTTACGTATCACGGAAGCGTAGCCGAGTTTGACGACGTTCCGGCGGGAATATATACGGTTAAAGCCGAAGCCGTGTATAATGGTAGAAAATATCTGGTCTATTTAGGTAGCAAAGATGGTTCGCCGACAGACCCGAAAGGCGGGAATTTCGCTCCTTCGATAAAAATTGAAATAAAACGTGAAATCGATGATTTCGGAACAACCGTGTTAAATACCTTTCCCGACACTCTGCAAGTTCGCGTGATTGAATAAAATGCTAATTTTGATAAGTTATTTTGTAGGAGTAAATAAGAGTAAAGCAAGCTCAAAAAAGCAAAAAAAGAAATGTAAGGCGAAAAGTGCGGCGCGTTTCCGGGATTGAAAATTTATTCACACGAAAGTTTAAGATTAGTGCCGATTTACCAAAAAGAAGCGAAATCGCGTAATGATATTAATTCTCCTTAATAATTAATTTCTGCCGGGTGTTTAGTGCCAGACAATGAATTGCTCAGTTTGATTTCCATCGTTTTTCGGGTTTCTTTTTATCGGATTTGATGAATCTGAAGCAGAGCGCGGGCGCGTTTGACCGATAATGTTATTTCATCGTTGATATCAGCTTGTCTGGAAGACGTTTGCAGTCCGTTTCGCTCGGCTCTCTCCAAATCGACGCGCGCCGCTTCGATTTGTCCGGCGCGGAGCTTTGCTTCGCCGCGATTGACCAGGGAAACGATATCGTTCGGCTCGACGTTTAAAGCCGCGTCGAGATGCTCAATTGCTTTCGGAAAATTTTTCAGACGCAGAAACAATGCGCCGAGAGCGGCTTGAAAATAAGCAGTTGCCGGTGCGACGGCGAGCAAGCCTTCAAATAAAACGATTGCTTCGCGGTGTCGTCCCTGCTGGGCGAGCGAATAAGCGATTTCCGAGATGATGCGGATTTCGTCCGTGTCCCAGTTGGCGGCGGCTCCGAGCGAGATTTGCCCGTCGAGCCATTTCTGCATTGTGCTGTCTGTCTGCATCAGTTAAATATTAAAATATAAAATTCATTCGCCGTTTATTCAAACCGTTTCCGGTCGTGCAGAATCGCGCCGATTTCGTCGTTCGATTTCTGCTCGCGCCGCTCGGCTTCGATTCGCTTTTCAACCTGCCAATTCTCGCGGTGCTTGTCGATGACCTTTGCTTCCTTCGACGCTTCGCTCAAAAAATTAAGCGCTTTTTCAACCGCCTGTTCGGCGCGTCCGACTGTTTTTTTCTGTTCTTCGACGGCGGCGATAAGGTTTGTTTCGACTTCGCGCAAATCGGTCAGGTGCTGGCGAAAACGCGCGATTTCAGCGGACTTTATTCCGCCTTTCGATTTTTCAATCATCTGAATCTGCATTTCGGACTGAGCTTTCCGGCAGCTTTCGACCGCCTGTTTTCTGTTTTCCAGTTCGATTTCGGTCAGCTTTAACTGTCGCCGGCATTCGGCGACCTGAATCGCGGCTTGTTCGCGCGCCCGCTCGCGAATTTCCAGCAATCGCTGCAATCGATATTTTTCCGTGTTCGGCATCTTTAATGCGCCGCTCCGATTAAGCGAATCGTATATTCAAACGCCCGGAAAGTTTCGCCGAAATAAAAATACATACGCGTTACCAATGTCGGCAGAGCTATTAAAACGACGATGATTCCGACGAGCATCTTTACCGGCATACTCAGGAAAAAAACGTTGACCTGCGGCGCGACGCGGTTGATGATGCCGAAAAACAAATCGGTTAAAAGCAGAGCAATCAGCGCGGGCGCGGCAAGCTGCAAGCCGATTATAAAAACCGCCGCCGTCAGTTTGACAATCAATTCGGCGGCGGGCGACCAGCCGGGCGAAAACTGCGGAAATCCCAGAACCGGAATAAATTCAAAACTTTCGAGCAGCGAGCGGATAAAAGCTCGGTGCGCGCCGACGGCGATAAATAAAACGATGGCGAGCTGAAGGTGAAATTGTCCGAGTTCCGAGACACGCGACTGAATCTGCGGCGCGTAGAGTTCTCCCATTGTCGAGCCGCGCTGCGAATCGACGATTCTGCCGGCGACCTGCATCGCTTCAAAAACGAGCGAGCTGATAAATCCGAGCGTAAAACCGATTAAAACTTCCTTTGCCAGAAGCGCTATAAAACCGATCGGACCGAAACCGAGCGCCTGATTTTCCGGTATCGAAGCGGCAATCGACGGGTAAAGAATGACGACGAGCGACATCGCCGTCGCTACTTTAACGCGCGCCGGAACAGCCGCGCCGCCGAAAAACGGGACAATCGAGAAAAAGGAAACAAGCCGCGCGAAACTCAAGCCGACCAGAACGAGAAACGTCTGCGGGCTTTGAGAAACCTCGAAAACCCGTAAAACCGTTTCCAGTAATGCTAAAAAATCCTGCATTTAAAAATTGATAAATTAACCGGGACGGCTGATTTCCAGCATTAAATCGAAAATCCGGCTGCTGAATCTAATCAATTGATACAGCATCATATTTGCCGTGATGATAATAACGATAACGGTAACGATGATTTTCGGAACGAAGGTTAAGGTCTGCTCCTGAATCTGCGTCAGCGCCTGAAAGAAACTGATAAGCAGCCCGACGATTAAACTTGCCAGTAACGGCAGCAGTGAAAGCCAGATGACGAGCCACAAAGCCTCACGCGCAATCTCCACAAAAACATTCATTGTTGCCTTTCTCGCTTTTAAAGAATTATCTGTAGAAATCTTGCCCGAATTCGCGGCAAACGGCAAGCATTTCGCATAAAAACATTCGATTCGCGGCGACGAATCGGCGGGCGAAACCGATTGCCGGGAAACTGTCTGAAAACTTCTTAGCCGAGTTGGGAGCGTCGAATTTGCAGCGTCGAATTTGTCCTGCTTTTATAAGAAAATCTGTTTTACCGCGCCTCGTCGTCGGCGACGCGCGCCAGCAGCGCGCTTTCCAAAATCCGCAATTGTGTTTCGACTCTCGCGTCAATCGTGCCGGACGAGCTTTCGATAATGCAGCCGCCGTGCGCGACCGCCTGGTCGGCGACGAAATCGATAAATTTGGCGCGCCCGAAACTGTCGATTTTCTCGCGCATTCGTTCGAGCAGCGGCAAATCGCCGGCGCTGACGCGCACGGTCAGAAGTTCCTGCTGCCGCGTCTGCCGCAGCGCGTTGAGAACGATTTCGGTGCGCGTCGCTTCGTCCTGCTTGATTTCACCGCCGATAATTTTTCCGGCGAGTTTAACCGAAAGCTTTAATATTTCCTGCTCGATTGTCGATAAAATCCGCGCCCGTTTCTCTTTTATAGCCAGCAAATTTTCCGCCCATTCGCTTTCCGCCGCTTCACGACCGGCGCGATACGCTTCGGCGCGAATATTCTCGGCGGCGCTTTCGGCATCGAAAATCCGGTTCTCCGCCGCTTCCGCCGCTTTCTGACGAATCAGGCGAGCCGCTTCTTCGGCGTCGGACACCTGTTTTTTTATTACGCCGCCGAAGACGATTGACATCGCCTGCTGATTCTTTTTCCTGACGATTTTCGGCGCGGCATTTACAGGCGGCAAAAAGTTTTCATTCATCTTTAAATCTCCGTATCGTTTCGGCGAGCTGTTCGATTTGCCGCCCGATCTCGCGCTGTAGCCCGGCGGGCGTTTTGCGGCACTGCGCTTCGATTACGTCGGAAAGTTTCGGCTCGACTTCGAGCGGCAGTTTTTGTTCGGTGTAAGCGAGGCGTTCGGGCGCGCCGCCGCAGAGCAAAATAGCGATTAACCGAAAGCCGAGCAAATCGAGCATCGCCGACGGTTTCGGTTCTCGTTCGAGCGCGGCTTGGACGAGGTTTTCGGCAAATGCAAGCCTTTCGCCGGAAGTTTCGGGCAGACCGTTGAGCTGCGCCGCGATTGCCCGCGCGTCTTCGGCGGAAAAACGCCGCAGAAAAGAAGCTACCGACTCGACAGCGCTGATGCGCACGCAGGCTAGAGCGACTTCGCGAACGCCCGCCAGACGAATCAGACGCGCCAGCTGCGCGCCGTTCAAAACATCGAAAGCGGTCGGCGCGGGCAGGTTTTTCCGCCCGACAAATTGCCGCGCGAAAGTTTTGCAGATTGACTTTTCGAGCCGCCGCGACTTTTCACCGCTCGCGTTTTCCGGTTTTTGAATCGAACGATTCCGATATTCCGAAGGCATTCCGGCGAGAAGAATATTTCTGACGGCGGCTGTTTCGTTTTGCAGCGCGGCGTCGATGTGCGAGCGGTGAATGCTGCGGTCGATAAACGGTTCGTCGTCGGCAATTGCCGCTTCGATTCGGCTGCGCCAATTCTCTTTTTCCGCTTCGGATTTTTGTTCGTAATCGGCTCGCGTTCGCTCGAAACCTTCGGCTTCCGTCGCCGTCAGCTGCGCCGTCAATGCAGAAAAAACCTTTTCGGAAACCTTTTCGTTTTCGATGTTTTCATCTGAATTTAAAAGCGTTTCCCGGCGCAGAGCGAGCAGTAAAAATACTTCGAGTTTTTTGCCGGGCGCGTCATTCATCGGTTATGAATTATTTTTCTTCTTCTTCGGCATTTAACATCGGACGTTCCGGCATTTCAAAAATGTCGGTGTCGTCGCCCTCGCTTAACTCGCCGGTTTCAAACGCCGTTCTTTGGCGGCGTCTTTTCGAGAGCGTCAAAACCACGCCGAGAGACAACCCCAGAAGAATTATAATGCCCGCTCCGACGGTGCGAATCTTGTTGCTGCGGCGCTGGTCGGCGAGCTTTTCGAGCGGAATTTCGCGCAGCGCCTGCTGGGTGATGGTAACTTTGACGTTTTCCGGTTTCAGATTCGGAACGCCGCCCGACACCTGCGACTGCACGTCTTCGATGGAAAATTTCGCCTGATTTTCCTTTAAGACCAGCGAAACGGCGGCTGTCGGCGGCGTTTTTTCCAAACTGAAAACGTCGCTGACCGGCTGAGCGATTATCACACTGGCGCGGATAACGTCGGAAAAAGTATATAACTGGCGCTCGACCTGCTGCTGAAGTTCGCGCTTTTGTTTTTCCCTTTCCTCGCGGTCGGAGACGATGCCGAGCGAATCGCTGCTTTTGGATTCCGGTTCGGGCGGACGCGGCAACCCGTAATCGCGCAGAACCTGAATCGCCGTCGCCGCTTCGTTTTCGCCGAACCAGCCTTCGTCAACTATGACGTTCCACGCTTTTACATCGCCTTCGGCGACTTTTCTCTCGACGCTGAACCCGTTTGAATGCAGAATATCGAACATCTGGTTGGCTTCAAATTCGTTTCCGGCGGTCGCCACGGTCTTTTCGCCGCACCCGGTCAGCAAAAAAGCCGCCGCAATGAATGCGATTAAAGTGAAGCGACGGCAAAATATTCGTAAATACATCTTCAAGGTCATTGTATATTTAACTTAAACGAGAATTATTTTCGATACAAGCATTATTTAACAGGTTTAAGCGGAAAACTACAACGCTTCGGACCGGAAACAAATAATTCCGGCGTTTGCTTTTATTCTTCGAAACACGAAGGTTAAAAACCTTGCAATTTATTGCAAGAATTTATTACGGCTTTCTTTTTCCAGCACTTTAAAATCTTAAAAAGAATCCTTATCGAATTTATTCGCCGTTTTCGAACCTACCTACTTCC
>JBBPXZ010000034.1:0-52979 GCA_038200355.1 Pyrinomonadales bacterium
CTCGGCGCGTCCGTCTCCGTTGTAATCGGCGGGCATCGGTAAATCTTCGGCTAATCCGAACTGAACGTATTGAACAGTTCCCGTGCTGTTTAAGATATACCAGTAACCGTTTTCGGGACGAAAGACGGCAATATCGGTTTTACCGTCGCCGTCGTAATCGGCGGGAACGATTTTATCGGTCGATAATCCGAACTGCGTATAGCTGACCGAAGAATTACCGCTGTTTAAGATATACCAGATTGTATTGGACGGACGATAAAGCGATAAATCCGCTTTGCCGTCGCCGTCAAAGTCGAATTGCGGGCGGCGCGGCGTCGGCGCTGCTGTCGGTCTCGGAGTAAATGTAACGGTTTGCGCGTTCGTCAGATTCTTTGACAATCGCTCGGAGGTGTAGGATTCGACGAGGTATGCGTCAGGCTCGCCGCCGGAGATGCCGACGACGGGGAAAAGACGCGTGTTGCCGTCGCCGTATCGCGCTTGTATCGTGCCGTCGCGCCGCAGTTCAATCTCAAAATTAACCGGATTGTTGCCGCGCGTCGAGCCGTTCGTAAGCGGTGTGTCAAAAGTTACAGCTTGCCAGCGGAAGATTATGCGGTCGGCTTCCGTCGTTACATACACGTCGTCGCCGGGGCGGACATTGGTTTGCAAATCGTCCCATAAACCGGCAATCATTGCCAGGCTGTTTAACCCCGCGATAGAACTTCCGGCGTCGTTCTCCGGCGGCGAGTTCGTGAAGTAAAGCGCGCCGTTCGTCGAGACTGTTACGATGCTGCGATTCTGCCCGAAGAACGGAAAGGCGAACGGGAGCGGGTAGTTTTTGCGATACTCGTCGTCGGCGCGCAGTCCGAGCGCCGTGCCGCCGGTCGAGAGCGCAGTTGGGGCGGAGAACGCGAATTGATACGGGTCGCTCCCGGCGTTGACGCTGACCGTTACGCTGACGGGCGTCCGGCTCACATTGCCCGCGTTGTCGTAGACGCGAAGCTCGACTGTCCCTGCGAAGTTGCGGTAAGGGACTTGAACGGTCGCCGTCTCCTGACTGCCCGCCGGTCTGGGCAGCAGCGTCGTGAGCGAGGCTGGCGTGACGGTAACGATGCCTGCGGAGTTAGTGAAAACGAAATCATAATCGGCGGCTTGACCGGAGCTGCCGTCGTCGCCGACCGCGGTCCACGTGAAGGTAACGGTGCGCCCGTCCTGCCCCGTAACGCGCAAATCGCTTACGGTCGCGGGCGCAGTCGTATCACCTTCCGCCGCACTCAGAAGGGCGTTGTAGGCGTTGAGGCGTCGTCCCGTCGTAGTCTTTCCCTGCAAAGCGGGCAGCACGTCGCCGCTGTAGGCAAGCACGCCGCGCAGGTTCTGCACGGAGATATTTGGATATGCGGAAAGCACGAGCGCGGCGGCTCCGGCGACGTGCGGCGTTGCCATCGAAGTACCGCTTAAAAATGAGTAGGTGTTGTTCGGCGTCGTGCTGAGGATGCTTCTGCCGGGCGCGCCCATACTGACGGTGCGCGCGCCGAAGGTCGAGAACACGGCGATGTCGTCGAAGCGGTTTGTCGCCGCGACCGCGAGTATGTTCGGCGCGTCGTAGTTGGCGGGGAAGTGCGGGAAACCGCCGCTGTCTAGCGCGTCGTTGCCCGCCGCGGCGACGAACAGTATGCCCACGTCGTTCAAAGCGCGAATCGCGTCGAGTTCCGCCTGCGACTTGCCGCCGCCGCCGTAAGAGTTGTTCAGCACACGAAGATTGATGCCGCGCTGCCGCATCATACGAGCGTAGTTGAATGCGGCGACCGTGGTGCGAATGTTCGCGGGCGCGGACGGGTCGCAGTTGGGAGTAGCAGCTGGACATTCCTTGGGCAGGATTTTGAGCGACATAATGCTCACCTGCCAGTTGACGCCCGTAACGCCCGTTCCGTTATTGCCGGTCGCGCCGATTGTTCCCGCAACGTGTGTGCCGTGTCCGTCCGCCGCGTTGTCGCTCGTCGTTCCGTCGTAGACACTTGCGTCGTTGTGGTAGAAATCCCAGCCGTTAATATCGTCGATAAAGCCGTTGCTGTCATCGTCGATGCCGTTGCCCGCGATTTCGCCCGGATTGCGCCAGATGTTATCGCGCAGGTCAAGGTGGTTAATGTCAATGCCTTCGTCGATTACGCCGACGACGACTGAGCGGCTGCCGGTCGTGATGTTCCACGCCAATTCGGCGTCGATGTCCGCGCCGGGCGTCCCTGCCTGCTGTTGCGCCGTCGCGTCGTTGTAACCGACCTGACCCGTATTCTTCAAGCCCCACAAATCTCTGAAACTTGGGTCGTTCGGCAGGGCGTCTTTGCGGCGCACGTAATTCGGCTCGGCATACAGAACGTCTGCGCGCGCGTTGAACGCATCGACGGCGAGGAGCGTGTCCGCCGGCGCGACGCGCGCGAGGCGCAAGCCGCTGACAATCTGTGACCCCTCAAACTCTGTTACCTCTGCGGGTATGTCGCGCTCCGGCGCGCGCAATACGACGAGCCGCGATGCGCTCGTCTTTGAAGATGTTGCGCCCTCACGGAAGCGCACAATTACTTCGCCGGGAACGAACTCCGCCACGCCTGCCGCGCTTTTGGCGAACGAGCCGCGCTCTTCCTGCGCTTCTGTCCGCACCGTTGTCTGTGAAGTAATAGCTAAAACGATAAATATCGCCAAAAGCAAACCAGTAAAAAATTTTTGTTTCATCTCAACCTCTATTCATCCTTAAAACTGAGTTTAGAAAATTTATAATGCCGGAAAAATCGCGGAATGAAGTCCGCCCGTTCGCTCGTGTTATTAGTATTGACCCGTAATCACCGCGTTCTTCTGTCGCCGTTCGTATTGGAAATATTATTTGCAGCGGTGCAGTTGTTCACGAACAGCGTTTTGCCGGTGCTTTTCCAGATAATCGCCATTCACATTATTAAACCGAGTTCTCTCTGCGTTACCGTCGCAATACTAAATGGTTGCCGCATTGATTTTTAGACCTTTTCGCGGTCTGACGGTTTGCATCGTCGAAAATGTTTTTTAATTGTTGAGAAAAGAATCTCATAAGTGTGAGCAAACGGTTTTATAAGGTTCACGAGCTACGCAGTTGGAGCGAAATGCAGAAACACGCACGTTAGTAAGTGTGTTCTTTCGCCGTCACGCCCTTATTGACGTGCGGGCTTCTGCATTCGACTGCGTAACTCCTAAAGGTTTTAAGCCGGACTGATTACAAATCTAAAGTAAGGAGAAATGTAAAAAACAATTAAACTTAACCTGATTAAAAAGCGCGAAACCCTGTTCGCGTCGCCGGTTACGATAAAATTTCCGCCCTATAGAATAAAAGTTGATAAAAGCGGAAAATTCAATCGCTTTGTCTCGAAGAATTCAATGCTCCGCGCAAATGCCAATCGTCTAATCGTCAGCGGCGAAAAATAATCGATGCCGTTAAAGTTAAAAAGAAAAAATGTTCTTACCTTAAAAGTATTATATTTTCAAGTTGCCTTAAAAGTCAGTGTTTCCAAGTTACCTTTTTTTTGCTTTTCGTGTCAATAAAATTTTCAATCGTCAAAACGCAGCTGTTCGATAATTTCGCGCATAATGCGGCGACCTTTTTCGACATTTTCCGGCGGCAGGGAAATCGCGCCGACCACCGCGTGTCCGCCGCCGCCGTAGCGCTCGCAGATTTCGGCTATGTTGTGAATTCGCGGGCGCGGCGACCACGGATTCGAGCCGACCGAGATTTTCGTGCGGAATTTGCTCTGCGTCAGCGAAACGGTGTAAGTGGTTTCGGGATAAAAATAATACGGAATAAATTTATTGTAGCCGTCGATGCCGTCGCCGATTAAATCGAAGCTGACGACGCCGCGCGCATACACCGCTTTTTCTTCGATTAAATCGACGGTTTTCCGGTGCTGTTCTAAAATCGGCTCTAACTTCGCTTGAATCTCCGCGCTTTCCAGAACTTCGTCCAGACTTTTTTCCATTAAGCTGCAAATGATTTTCGCGACGAATTTTTCGTCCTTTTCGCCTTCGATAATCTGCATTAGCTTGAGCGCGGAGGAGCGCAGCTCGACGCATTGAGCCGCCGATTCATAAAGCGCGCCGTCGATAACGTGCGCCCAGTGAACGAGTTCACCGAGCGAAGTGTCTCGAAAATCGAATTTTTCTTCGGCAATTCGGGCGATAAATTCGGCGCACGATTTGCTGCCAGTGTCGAGAAATTTCTTGCCCGACGCGTCGGCGCGGAAATGCGCTTCGTCGTCGGCGGATAAAAACGCCGATTGATGATGGTCGAACCACCAGGTTAAACGCTCGTCCGGGCAATATTTAAAATCGACAATCGCGTTTTCGTCGCCGTCGAACTGCTCCTCGTCAAAGGCGTTTCCGGCGCGATGCATCGTCGGCGTGTAAAAAATTTCCGCCTGCGGATTGATTCGAGCAAGGTAAAATTTTGAAAAAACGGCGGCTGAAGCAACGCCGTCAAAGCAGTTTCCGTGATAAAGTATGCGAAGTTTCATATAATTGGTTTGCGTTTTGTAAAGGCGGACAAAACATTTTAGATTAATCGGCGGAATAAATATCGTCAAGCAGTTTGAAGTCGATAAGCGAATAACAATTGTATTCTTTTCCGGTAATTCGCTTATTGATAATTCGTAATTCGTAATTGAAGTATATGAATATTCGTCTCGCAAAAAAAGAAGACGCGGCGGCGCTCGTTGAGTTTAATCAGGCGATGGCGCTCGAAACCGAAGGCAGGCGGCTCGATTCGCAAGTCTTGAAAAGCGGCGTCGAAACAGTCTTTCAAAGCGACGATAAAGGTTTTTACGTCGTCGCCGAAGACGCGGGAAAAATCGTCGGCGGTTTGATGGTAACTTTTGAGTGGAGCGATTGGCGAGACGGCTGGTTCTGGTGGATTCAGAGCGTTTATATTCTGCCGGAGGCGCGCGGCAAAAAAATTTACAGTCGCCTTTATGAGTTTGTTAAAACCGAAGCGCGGGCGCGAAAAGACGTGCGCGGTTTCCGGCTTTATGTCGAGAAGGAAAATCTTCACGCGCAAACGGTCTACGAAAAGCTCGGAATGGAAGCGTCGCATTATTTGATGTATGAAGAAATGCCGTAAATAAAAATAAAGCCGGAATTCTTTTATTGAATGAACAAAATCAGCGAAAAGGAATTTGCGCGTTTGTGCGCGGGAATTTACGACGACCGCGCGTCTATTTATAAACACAATCCAATCGGCACGCCGGACGAAACGCTTTTGTGGATGCTGATGTGCTGTCTGATTAGCTATTTGAGTCTGCCGGAAATCGAAACGCCGTGTTTTAACGGGAAACCGGACGCGGAAACTTACCGTAACGCCATTTTGTTTGTGCTGGAAAACAGAAAAACGGAAGACTTTGAAGCCGAAATCTACCTTAAAAAATTACTCGAAGACAGTGAAGAATTATGATTATCGAAACTTTCGTTTTGTCGCCGTTTCAGCAGAACACGCGCGTCGTCGCGTGCGAAAAAACCGGCGCGGCAATCTGTATCGACCCGGGCGAAGAATCGGCGGAACTGGTCGCGTTTTTGCGGAATAATAATTTTTCACTTCAGGCAATCGCCTTAACGCACGCGCATCTCGACCATATCGGCGGCGTCTCCGCGCTGCACAAAAGTTTTCCGAACGCGGAAATCATTCTGCATAAAGACGATGAAGTTTTATATTATTCGCTGCCCGAACAACCGCTTTTTATGGGCGTCGAACCACAACAGTTAAAGGCGCTCGGACTCGATTACGACACGCCGCCGCAGATTTCGAGATTCTGGCGCGGCGATGAAATTTACGCGGTCGGCGAACTGAACTTTAAAATTCTGCATTGTCCCGGACACACGCCCGGACACGTCGTTTTCGCTGAAGAAAAAGCGCGTAAAGTTTTCGGCGGCGATTGTTTATTTGCCGGTTCAATCGGCAGAACCGATTTGCCGGGCGGCGATTTCGGGCAGTTGATGGATTCGATAAACAATAAGATTCTGCCGCTCGGCGACGATTTCGCCGTTTATACCGGACACGGCGCGGATACGACAATCGGGCGCGAGCAGGCGGCGAACCCGTTTTTGACGGGCGTTTATAATATCGCGCGCTGAGTATTCGCTTCGTCTGAAAGCCTGTTTGGAAATTTCGCAGAACGTATCATTTGCAGTATAAAATTGCCCGCGAAAAAACGCGAAAAGGCGCGGAAAAGAAGTTTTGAACAAAGACGAGTGAATGCGGATTTGTTTTATTATTTGTTTCGCGTTCTTTCGCGCCGTTTCGCGGACGGAAACCAATTTTCAGAGTCTTTTCCGCAATCGGCACGCAAAACTTATTTAACCCGCCCGCGACGAACTATAAAATCGCCCGCCGCATCAAATCGTGAAATTCGTTTCGCATCGTTCAGGAGTTTTTATGCTTTCAAAGTTCGTCCGAAAAATCGTTTTAACTTTCGCGCTTTTGTTTTCCTTTAATGTTTTCGCAAACGCTCAAAAGCCCTCCGCGACGCCGCCGGAAGAAGAAACCGAACGAGTTTTTACCGAAGAAATTAAGTTAAACGTCAACGCTTTCGACGCGGACGGCGTGTTCGTCGCCGACGTGAAACGCGAAGATTTAGTGATAATGGAAGACGGGCGAATTCATCAGGCGAGCAGTGTGCGGCGCGTTCCTGCCAATGTTTTAATCGTAATGGACACGGGCGGCGAGATGCGCGCGGCGAAAAGTTTCAGTCAGACGCGCGACACGGCGCGGAGCTTAATAAACGCGCTGAAAGCCGAAGATTCGGTAGCGATTATGCAGTATAACGATAAAGTCGAAATCCTCGCCGAATGGACGACGAAAGCCGACGCGCTGAAAATCTTAAACGGCAAAGCGAATTTCGGCAGACGCTCGATGTTTTTCAGCGCGCTCGAAACCGCGACGAAGTTTCTGCAAAAATCGCAGTTCGATAATCGACATCTGGTTTTGATAACCGACGGCACAGACAGCCTTAATAATTTATCGGAAAAAGACGCGGCGATGCGGACGCTTTTGACGACCGATATAAATGTTCACGTTATCAGCTATACGCAGATGGAACTTGCCGACATCGAGCCGCGCGCCAAAGGCATTTCAAAAATTCCGCCGCCGAAAGCTCTGCCCGACGAAGTTGCGGCAACCTTGCCGATTGGAATTCGAGAAATGAATCGCGGCGCGAATATTTTAACAATCAACACCGACCGCGCGTTTTTGAAAAAGATGCGCGAGCGCAAAAAATCGCTTGCCGACGGCGAAAAATATCTCGCCTCGCTTGCCCGCGACACGAACGGCGAATTTATTTTGCCCGCGACAAACGAGGAAATGATTGAGAAAACGGCGCTCGTCGCCAGGTTTATCGATTCAAGTTACGTCGTAACTTACGCGCCGAAACGCGCCCTGAAGGAATCGCCGCTCGGCGAAGTGCGGACAATCGAAGTTTCTTCAAAACGCGCTGATTTGCAAATCGAAGCGCGGCGCAAACTAATAGTTTCGCCGGATGAAAAATAGCGAGTCGTTAAAAATTGAAGATTTAATCAATCCGCCGATTGAAAAGACTTTAAGATTTTTGCCCGCGAAATACGCGAAAAGATACGAAAAAGGAAAAGTCTTTAATTTTTTCGTGTCCTTTCGCGTATTTCGCGGGCAATTTCCTGAAGTTTTTGCGCAGATTAATAGTTTCGGAATAAAAATAGGCTAAATAAATTTTAACCGCTCGTTCCGGGTTATCCGCTTTTTACTGATTCGCCGAACCAATCAATTCATTAACGCGCTTCTCGACCGTTTCCCGAATAACGCGCAGGTTTTCTTCCGTGTCGGCTTCAAAACGCAGAACGAGAATCGCCTGCGTGTTCGATGCGCGCACCAAACCCCAGCCGTTTTCAAATAAAATACGCGCGCCGTCGATTGTGATAACTTCGTTTGTTTTCGCAAATTCGTCGGCTATTTCCCGCACGACGGCGAATTTTATTTCTTCGGAGCAATCGACGCGCAATTCCGGCGTCGAATATGTTTTCGGCAAATCGCTTAAAAGCTCGGACAAGGTTTTGTCGGTGTTCGATAAGATTTCCAAAACTCTCGCGCCCGCGTAAGTCGCGTCGTCGAAGCCGTAAAAACGGTCGGCGAAAAAAATATGCCCGCTCATTTCGCCCGCGAGCGCCGCGCCGGTTTCCCGCATTTTCGCTTTGATAATCGAATGTCCGGCGCGCCACATAATCGGTTTTCCGCCGTGTTTTTCGATGTCGTCGAAAAGTTTCTGCGAGCATTTCACTTCGGCGATAATCGTCGCGTTCGGTTTTTCGCGCAAAACGGCGCGAGACAATAAAACCATCAGCTCGTCGCCCCAGATTATTTCGCCCGCTTCGTTTATAACGCCGATTCTGTCGCCGTCGCCGTCGAAAGCGATTGCCAAATCCGCGCCGGTTTCCTTAACCGCTCGAATCGCGTCCTGAAGATTTTCCGTAACGGTCGGGTCTGGATGATGATTCGGAAAACTGCTGTCCGGTTCGGTAAATAATTTGACGAGTTCGACGCCGAGCTTTTCGTAAATCGGCACGCCCGTAACGCCGCCCATTCCGTTGCCGCCGTCGAGGACGACTTTTAGTTTGCGGTTTCCTAAGTTTATGCGGGATAAAATATCGCGCTCGTAATCGGGCAGAACTTCGATTTCTTCGATTGTTCCCGCGCCGCTTGAAAATTTTCCCGACAGGGCGATTTCTTTTATTTCCTGAATCTGCGCGCCGAATAATGTTGATTTTCCGAGACAAATCTTAAAGCCGTTGTGGTCGGGCGGATTGTGCGAACCGGTTATCATCACGCCGCCGTCAACCGCTTTGGTATAAACCGCGTGATATAAAACCGGCGTCGGAACGCGCCCGATTAAAAGAGCGTCGCAGCCGGTTTCGTTAAATCCTTCGATTAATAAATCGCGGAAACGCGGCGAACTGACGCGCGCGTCAAAGCCGACGGCGATGCGCTTCGCGCCGTTTCGATTAAAAAATGTTCCGATTGCGCGTCCCAAAATCGCAACGGTTTCGTCCGTCAACTGCTCGCCGACGATGCCGCGAATGTCGTATTCTCTGAAAATGTTTTGATTCATATTTGTTAATTGTTAATGGTAAATGGTAAATGGTAAATGGTAAATTGAGAACCTTCGATTAAAACAATTAACCATTAACGAGCGCTTCGGATATATTCGCTCCTTTCGGGCGCGGGCAACAAGCGGCTGCCGAACGGCATCGAATCCAATCATCGTTTCAACGGAAACGCCAATAAAATCAGTTATGAAAAATTTGTCCAGATTTGTTTATTTCGCGGGTTTTTTCTTTGTTTTAGCACTGTCGGTTCAGGCGCAGACGGCGCGCCCGACGCCGCCGCCGAATAACGGCGACGATACGGGCGCGGTTAAAACTTTTGAAGTTCGCCTGCCGGTTACGGTCATCGATAAAAATAAAAAGAAAAACCTCGTCGCCGGTTTGTCGCGCGGCGATTTTAATGTTTTTGAAGACGGCGTTCAGCAGGAAGTTACGTTTTTTACCGACGAGAAGAATAATCCGCCGGTTTACGTCGGCGTTCTGATGGACACGTCGCCTTCGACCGCCGGGAAAATGGATTTCTCGAAACGCGCCGCCAAGGATTTTATTTATACGGTAACGCGCATTCGCAAAGATAAAGCGGCATTTATGACGTTCGACAACGAAATCAATCTGCGCCAGGATTTTACCGATAAGCTCGACCTTCTCGATAAAGCCGTCGATAAGGTGAAAAAAGTCGGCTCGCAAACCGCGCTTTACGATGCAATATGGCAGTTTTCCGACGAAAAACTGAGAAGCGCGCCCGGCAGACGCGTCATCGTCGTTATCACCGACGGCGACGACACTTTCAGCCGCGCCGAATTGAAAGACGCGATTGATATTGCGCAAAGAACCGAAACGACGGTTTTCGCCATCTCGACCAAAGGCGGATTTTTGGGCAGTGTTCCCGGCGTCGAAGCCGGAACGGTCAAGGACGCGGGCGATAAATATTTAACGCAGCTGTGCGAGCAAACCGGCGGCACGGCGTTTTTTACCGGCGATATGCTGGCGCTCGAAAAATCTTTCGCCAAAATCAGCGAAGAATTACGCTCGCAATACATTATTACGTATCGCCCGACCAACCAGAATTACGACGGCAAAGAACGCAAAGTCGAAGTCCGCTTTGCGGGCAAAGACAAAACCGACAAATACCGCATCCGCACGAAATCGAGTTACCGCGCCGTCCGCGACGCTCTGAAATAGGCGAAAAATAGAAACTGTAAAATGAAGAATTATAAAAGATATACGATTTTTTTATTCGGCTTGCTGTTTGCCGCCGCGTCTTTGGTTGGATTCGATTCGTCAAAAGCGCAGACCGTAAGTCCGCCGACAAACGTTTCCGTCAGCCCGACGCCGCCGCCCGAAGAAGACGACGAAGTTATAAAAATCGACACCGAAGTCGTCAACGTGCTTTTCACGGCGCAGGATAAAAACCGCCGGCTTTTGACCGATTTGAAACAAACCGACATAAAACTTCTTGAAGACGGACAGCCGCAGGAAGTAATTTCATTTAATCGTCAGGTCGATTTGCCGCTTAGTTTAGCAATCTTAATCGACACGAGCGCATCGCAGGAACGAACGCTTCCCGAAGAAAAACGAGCGGCGAAATCTTTTATCGAATCGGTTATTCGACCCGCGAAAGACGAAGTTTCAATCGTTTCATTTACCGGCGAAACGACACTCGAACAGGGAATGACCAACAACTTAACCAGACTCGGACGCGCGGTTGACCGCGTGGAATTCGTTCCGCCTTCGGGTTATATCGGCGGCGGCATCATCGCCGGAACGCCTTCGATTTCCGGCGGCAATCAAGCGGCGGCAGGCTCGACCGCCATTTGGGACGCCATTTGGGTAACGAGCGAAGACGTTCTGAAACCTTCGCCCGACAAGACGCGCCGCGCCATTATTCTGCTGACCGACGGCATCAATACCTACGGGCAGAAACGCCTCGACGACGCCGTGCAAGCCGCTTTGCGCAACGAAGCGGTCGTTTATTCAATCGGCATCGGCGACGATTTCCAGTTTCAGGGCGTTGACGAAGGCACACTCAAAAAAATATCGGAACGCACCGGCGGACGCGCATTTTTTCCGCGCGACGAAGCCGAGCTTCGAGCGGCGTTCGCGCAAATTCAAACTGAAATGCGCTCGCAGTATCTGATTGCCTACGAGCCTTCAAATCAAAAGCGCGATGGTTCTTTCCGCAAAATCGAAATTCAAATCGCCAATCCCGAACTCGCCAAACAAAAAGTAAAACTAACGAACCGGCAAGGCTATTTCGCGAAAACCGAAGACGGAAAATCGAAAAAATAAACGGACAGACAATATTTAATAAAAACAATCGACGGTTAGTTTTCTCCCGCTCGCGGATGAAAACTAACCGTTTTTGTTTTATTATTAGCAATTCAGCAATCAGCGTTCAAATTCATACTGACAACCGACAAACGATTTTATGGAACTCGAAAAAGCCTATAATCCGACCGCCGCCGAGACGACGCATTATAAAACGTGGGAAGCGAACAATTGCTTCGCGCCGGAAATCAACGAAAACCCTGACGCCGAAGCTTTTTCAATCGTCATTCCGCCGCCGAACGTAACCGGCAGTCTGCATATCGGACACGCGCTTCAGCATACTTTGATGGATGTTTTAACGCGTTGGAAAAGGATGCGGGGTTATCGGACTTTATTTCTCGTCGGCGTTGACCACGCCGGAATTTCGACGCAGCTGATGGTTACGCGCCAGCTTAAAAAAGAAGAACACAAAACGCCGCGCGACATCGGGCGCGAAGCGTTCACGCAGAGAGTTTGGACGTGGAAAAACAAGTTCGGCAGCACGATTACCAATCAAATTCGTCGTGAAGGCTTGTCCGTCGATTGGACGCGCGAGCGTTTTACGATGGACGAAAGTTTGTCAAAAGCCGTGCGCGAAGTTTTCGTCCGGCTTTACGACGAAGGCAAAATTTATCGCGGCAAGCGCATCGTTAACTGGTGTCCGAACGATAAAACCGTTTTGTCGGATTTGGAAGTTCAGGATGTAAGTAAGAAAGACGGCAAATTATTTTATTTGCAGTATCCGGTAAAAGATTCGGACGAGAAAATCACGGTGGCGACGACGCGCCCCGAAACTATGCTCGGCGATTCCGCCGTTGCGGTTAATTCCGAAGACGAACGCTATAAAGATTTAATCGGCAAAACGATTTTACTGCCTTTAACCGATAGAGAAATTCCGATTATCGCCGACGAATACGTCGATGCCGAATTCGGAACGGGCGCGGTCAAAATTACGCCCGCGCACGACCCGAACGATTACGAAGTCGGGCTTCGGCACGATTTGCCGCAAATCGAAATAATGGACGCGTCCGCCAAAATGAACGAAAACGCGGGCGCGGACTTTCAAGGTCTGGATAGATACGCGGCGCGTGAAAAAGTTGTCGAAAAGTTTGAAGAACTCGGACTTCTCGAAAAAGTTGACGATTACGAAATCGTTCTGCCCGTTTGCGAGCGCTGCAAAACCGTCATCGAACCGCTTTTGTCCGAACAATGGTTTTTGAAAATGGACGAGATGCGCGATTTGGCACTCGATTTAATGCGCGAAGAAGGCGCGCCGCATTTTTTTCCGCAAGTTCCGCACGAAAAGGTTTATACGACGTGGCTCGAAAACTTGCGCGACTGGACAATTTCGCGCCAGCTCTGGTGGGGACATCAAATTCCGGCGTGGTATGACGAAGCCGGAAATACTTTTGTCGCACGAACGAAAGAAGCAGCGGTAAAAGAAGCCGGAACGGAAAATCTGACGCAGGACGCGGACGTTTTGGACACGTGGTTTTCGTCGGCGCTCTGGTCATTTTCGACGCTCGGCTGGACAGGCGAAACAACCGAAACCGAAGACTTAAAAACGTTTCATCCGACCGACGTTTTAGTTACGGGACGCGACATTATTTTTCTGTGGGTTTCGCGAATGGTGATGACGGCGCTCAAATTCACGGGCGAGAAACCGTTTAATGACGTAATTATTCACGGCACGGTTCTCGATAAAAACGGTCAGCGAATGTCGAAGACGAAAAATAACGGCATCGACCCGCTCGACGTTTTCGATAAATACGGCGTTGACGCGACGCGTATGATGCTGGCTGATTCGGCAACCGGCGTCGATTTCGCGTGGCGCGACGAGAAAGTCGAATCGTTCCGCAATTTCGCCAACAAAATCTGGAACGCGACGCGCTTTTGTCTGCTGAATTCGGACGGCGCTCAGGTTGATTATTCGTATTTGAATCCGAAAGCCGAAGCCAGTGAAATCGTCAAAACGCTCGGCGCGGAATTGAGCGAACTGGACGAAGAAGACGAAGAATTTCTCGATAAAATCAAACCGGAATTAGCCAAAGATAATCCGAAGGAAAACTTGTCGCTTGCCGATAAATGGATTATCTCGCAGTTAAATAAAACTGCATTGAACGTCAATAAATCGCTCGAAAAATATGACTTTCACGACGCCGTGCAAACGCTTTATCATTTTTTCTGGGACGATTTCTGCGATTGGTATATCGAGCTTGTCAAAGACGAAATCACGTCTGACGTGCCGAATGTTGCAAGAGATGCGGCGCGCTCGCGCATTATCACGATTATTGAACAATCGCTGCGCCTGCTTCACCCGTTTATGCCGTTTTTAACCGAAGAACTTTGGCAAAAACTGCCCGGCGTTTCAAGCGATTTGCACAACGCCGCTTACCGGAACGCGCCGCAAACAATAATGCTCGCCGATTTTCCGAACGGCGACGCGAGTTTAATTGACGACGACGCGACACGCCAAATGCAGCTTGTCATCGAACTAATTTCAAAAGTCCGCAACATTCGCGCCGAGATGAATATCAAACCGGGCGACAAACCCGCGATTCACATCGCGGCGAACGTCGACGCGCAGAAGATTTTCACCGACAATCAGGCGCAGATTTTGAAACTTGCCCGTGCAACTGAATTAAAGCTTTCGGAAACGTTGAGCGTTCCAAAAGCGTCCGCCAAAGCCGTTTTAACCGGCGGCGCGGAAATCGCCATTCCGCTCGAAGGTTTAATAGATTTTCAAAAGGAAACCGAGCGGCTCGAAAATCAAATAAACAAACTTTCAACCGAAGGCGAACGCCTGCAAAACCAGCTCGCCAACCAAAGTTTTGTAGAAAAAGCGCCCGTCGAAAAAGTCGAAATCTTGCGCGCGCGTCTCGCCGAAATCGAAATGCAAACCAAAACGCTGAAACAAAATCTGGAGGCTTTGAAATAAGATGAAAAAAATTCGATTCGTCAGATTGTTTATTTTGCTTGTTTGCTTTGCTAGTCTGAATGTTTTCGGGCAGAAGAGGGAAATATCGAAACAGGAATTTTCCGACGCGTATCAAAGGGCAGACGAGAAAACAAATACGCTCGCGCGCCGAATCGTTTCAAAAAATGAAAGGTATAGCGGCGGCGAAGTGCGGTCAACCGAAAATTATACAAGCGAATCCGTTCCGCCGAACAAAAATCACACCGTTACCGAAATCAAGCTGTTCGACACGAATAAAAGTTTTTTGATTGAAAGAATTTTGGTTGGAGGCGACGAATACAAAAGAGAAAACGGCGGCGATTGGACAAGGCGGAGTTTTAGCGAAGTTAGCAAAACGCCGAATCCGATTACTACCAAAGCAGTCGAAAACAGTTCAAAATATTACCTGACCGAAAATGTTCAATTGAGTAATCAGACGGCGAATCTGTATGAATTAAGCGTCGAAAACAAAATCACGATGCCAACGCGCTCCGGCGCAATAAAAGAATCGATTTCATATCGAAGAAAAGAAAAGCGCTGGATAAGCCGCGACGGTTTGCTATTGAAAATGGAGTTGGAAGACGAACGGCAGGAGTTGCGGAAAAGCGGAAGTCGGCGCGTCTGGACTTACGAATACGACCCGAACATCAAAATCGAAGCGCCGAAAATGGTTGAACAGGAGAAAAAATGAGTTGGATTGACAATGGCGAAATATTGGCGCAAATCGGCGAATTTTTACGTGAAGATTTGGGGCGCGGCGATATAACGACGGCTTCGACCGTGCCGCCGGACGTGCGCGGGATGGGGAAGTTTCTGGCAAAAGAAGATTTGGTTTTGTGCGGTCTCGAAGTGGCGGAAGCGGTTTTCGCGCACCTCGACCCGGAAAGCCCGGAAATCGAAACGACGGCGGCGGACGGCGACGAGATTAAAGCGGGAATGGTTTTCGCAACCTTGATGGGCTTTGCCGATGTTTTGCTGGCGGGCGAGCGCGTCGCTTTGAATTTGATTCAGCGGATGAGCGGCGTGGCGACACTGACGCGGCGCTATGTCGAAGCAATCGAAGGGACGAACGCGACGATTGTCGATACGCGCAAGACGACGCCGGGCTTGCGTATTCTCGAAAAATACGCTGTAACCGTCGGCGGCGCGAAAAATCATCGAATGGGTTTGGACGACGGCGTTTTGATTAAGGATAATCACATCGCGCTCGCCGGCGGCATTACCGAAGCGATTACGGCGGCGAAAATCAAAGTCGGACATCTGCACAAAATCGAAGTCGAAATCTCGAACTGGGCGCAGTTGAGAGAAGCAATCGAAGCGGGCGCGGACATCGTGATGCTCGACAACCAGACGCCGGAAGAAGCCGAAAAGCTCGTCGAGATGTCGAGACAGATGAACCCGAACGTGCTTATCGAAGCGTCCGGCGGAATGGATTTGGACAAGGTAAGAGGTTTCGCCGAAGCCGGAGTAGATTTAATATCGGTCGGACGCCTCACGCATTCGGCGCGGGCAGTCGATATTTCCTTTAAGATTCAAACTTTATAAATCGGCGCGGAAAAGTTTAAACATCTTGCCGCTTCGGATTTTCATCGTTCGTCAGCGCGAACATTTCTTCAGACGGTTTGATAAAAGGCGCGAACCAAATCAAAATTCCCGACGCGACGATGGCAATCGTGCAGGCGACGCCGCCTTCGATGCCGTAATCGCCGCCCGTTAATAACTGAACGCCTTTGTCGGTTTCATTCATAAACGGTGCGGTCGTCAAACTCGTGATGCCGCTGACGGGAATGCCGAAAAACGCGCCCTGCATCCAGTTCCACATCAAATGAATGCCGAAAGGAAACCACAGATTGCGCGTTTTCAAATAAGCGATGCCGAACCAGACGCCCGCCAGAGCAGTATTTACAGTCGAAATCCAATCCGCGTTTTGATTTCCCAAATGCGCCGAAGCGAAAAAGAGCGAAGTAAAAGCGATTGCCAGCCACGCCAGACGCGCACGCGCGAAAGTCTGTAGAATATAGCCGCGAAAATACGCTTCTTCGGCAAGCGCGCCAATGACGAAAACGACGAAAGACACGGACAAAGTTAAAAAAACTGCGGAACTTCCCGCCGAACGATTGATTTCCAGTCGCATTCCGCCGAACGATACGGCAATCAAAACAGCGAAAGCAATCGAAGCCGCGCCGATTATTAACCCGAACGCCAAATCCTTAAACCAGTTTTTCGTCAGCCATAGTCCGAGCGCCCGAAACGGCAGATTTTCGAGAAATCTGCCGCACAGCCAGCCGCACAAAACCGACGGCACAAGCAAAATTATGTTCGGCACGACGAAGGAAAGCACGCTTCCTCTATCGTAAAACACCGGCAGCTTTTCGAGCAGTAAAAAGATTCCCGCGCCGAAAGCCGTGCTGAAAAAGACAAACGAAAGCTGGAAAATTACGAATCGCCAGCCGCTTCTGAGTCGTCCGGCGTCGTTAAACAGAAAGTTTATAGAGTTTTTGGAGTTTGGAGAGTTCGTGGAATTTTCAGAATTTTCGGAGTTTGCCGCGTTCATAAAAGTTTATAGAGTTTATAGATTATTTGGAGTAAAATGCAAACTCTATGAACCGCGAAAACCCTACAAACTCTAAAGACTCTCGAAACTCTATAAACTTAAAAAAGCGCTCGCCGCCGTGGTTTCTCGGCGCGTTCGTTTTTGTGCTGCTGCTGCTGCTCGTCCTTTTGCAGTCGTCGAATCTGTGGAAGGAACTGGAAGTTCAGTCGGCGAGCGACACGCTTCTGCTCTACGCGCTCTCGTCGCTGAATTTTTTCGCGTTCGTCATATTCGGATTTATTTTCATTCGCAGTCTCGTCAAACTGATGCGCGAGCGCCGCGCTTTTCAACTCGGCTCGAAGATAAAAACAAAACTTCTCGTATATTTTTTCGCTGTCAGCCTGATGCCGATTATGGCGATGGCGATTTTTTCGTATTTGTTTATGAACCGCGCGCTGGAGCGTTGGTTTTCGCAGATTCCCGAAAATGTCATCCGCGAAGCGCGCCGCGTGCAGAATCAATCTATCGAAGAACAAAGCCTGAAGCTGCGGCAGAACGCTGAAATGCTGGCGACGGCGCTGGAAAAACGGGATTTTGACGAGCGGGATTTGCAGGCGATTATGCGGGCGGGAAATCTGACGCATCTCGCGATTCTCTCAAAATCGGGCGACGTTCTGGCGGCGAGCGAAAAAAATCTCGACGCGGCGCAAAAGGCGGAACTTGATAAAACGCTCCGACTTATTCGCCAAAACAAGCTCGACGAACAGATTTTAAGCGACGGGCGCGATTTCGACGCTGCCGTCGCGCCGCTTTCCGGCGGACGAATGCTGGTCGTCGTGCCGGATTTGCGCCCGGCAGAAAACGTTTCGCAGATGGTCGAAAACTCGCTCGTCGAATTTGAAAATCTCAAACAGAAACAAATTACGGTCAGGCAAATCGGGCTTTTAACGCTTGGCGTTTTAACATTTCTGCTGATTTTCGCGTCGAGTTGGACGGCGTTTTACATTGCCCGCGGTTTGACCGCGCCAATTCGGGCGCTTGCCGAAGGCGCGGACGAAATCGCGCGCGGCAACCTGGCGCACCGCGTCGAAGTTTTAGCCGAAGACGAGCTGGCGCTGCTCGTTTCGACCTTTAATCAGATGTCGGCAAAGCTCGAAGAAAATTCCGCCGAACTCGGCGAGCGGCGCAAATACATCGAAACCGTTTTGCAGTCGCTCTCGACCGGCGTCGTCTCGTTCGACGGCGAAAATCGCGTAACGACAATTAACAAAGCCGCCGTTCAGATGCTGAAACTGGAAAGCGCGAATTTCACTGATTTTTATTTAAATCAGCTGGTCAGCGAAGAAAACCGACGGATTCTGGAACGGCTTCTGGCGCGCGCGCGCCGCATCGGGCAGGCAGGCGAGCAAACGGTTTTGCGCCGCGAATACGCGGACGGAAGCTCGGAAATAAGCGCGGATTTAGCCGTCGCGCTCTCGGCAACCGTTCTGCCGAAAACCTTTGAAAACGAAACGAGCGGCGCGGTTCTGGTCATCGAAGATTTGTCCGAGCTAATCGCCGCTCAGCGCGCTTCGGCGTGGCAGGAAGTCGCCCGTCGAATGGCGCACGAAATAAAAAATCCGTTGACGCCGATTCAATTGTCAGCCGAGAGAATCGCCAGGAATTTCGATAAAAGTCATTTGTCCTTTGTCCCTTATCCTTCGCCAGTCGCGGGAGTCGGTGAAAGTTCGGACGCAAACGGCGAGCGGCAGCCGGCAAATGGCAACCCGCAATTAACGAAAGTCGTTAAAGAAGGCACGGAAACTATTCTGCGCGAAGTTAATTCTCTTAAATTGATGGTTGACGAATTTTCTCGGTTTGCCCGTTTGCCTGACGCCAAACTTGAAAGCGGAAAATTAAACGATATTGTCAGCTGGACGGCGGCGCTTTATGAAGACCGTTTTTCGGATATAACAATCGATTTGAATCTGGCGGAAAATCAGCCGGACGTGATGCTCGATGCGGAGCAGATGCGGCGCGTGTTCGTCAATCTGCTCGAAAATTCGTTTGAAGCGTTCGACGAATCTCAAACCGACAAGCGGATTTTTATAAAAACTTATCACGACGCGGCGCGCGATTTAATCGTCGCCGAAGTCGCCGACAACGGAAGCGGCATCGCGCCCGCCGATTTCCAGAAACTTTTTCAGCCTTATTTTTCAACCAAAGGGCGCGGCACGGGTTTGGGTCTGGCAATCGTCCAGAGAATCGTCGGCGAGCATCGCGGGCGCATCAAAGCGGTTTTGAACAAGCCGTCGGGCGCGAAATTTATTATCGAAATTCCCGTCGCTCAATAACCGTTCCGACAAAGAGACAAAGTGCGTTCCGCGTTTGAACGCGAGAACGACTGCCGGTTATTTAACTTAACTTTTCCCGCGCCATTTTTTGAATAATCAAATCAGCCATCTGCGGAACCACTTCCCAGGCGATTTCCCGTATAACTTTGTCGGATAATTTTTCCACCACTTTCGCCGCGATTGCGTCAATCAGCTCAGGCGGGAAGTTTGCCGTCGCCTGATTTTCCGGCGTCGCCGTTATTTCCGGCGCATCGTTTTGCCGCTGTTCGCCTGCCTGAGCCGAAATTTCGCTTTGCAATTCCGGTTCGGGTTTCTGAATTTCATATTCGGTTTCCGGTTCAGCCGCCTGAACTGCATATTGAGTTTCCGTTTCCGGCTGTTCGGCTTCTTCGGCTCGGTCGTTCTCAACCAGCTTAACTTCGTCGATGGTTTCGTCTTCAAAATCGTAAAATTCGTCGTCGTCCGAGAAGGGAAGTTCGAGCAAATCCATTTCGTCAAGCTCAACCGTCGCAGATGCGCCGTTTGTCGATTTGATTTCGTTTTCGCCGTCCGAGCCGATTACCAGGCTTTTCGTGCGGGTTTGTTCGGAAAAATCGTCATCGCCGAAATTCTGAGCGGCTCGAAAAGGCTGCTCGCCGGAATCGTTCGGCGCGAAAGTTTCCGAATCTCCGGCGGCGCTTTCCGTCGCGGAATCGTCATTGTCGGCAAAATCGAAAACCTTTTCGTCGCCGGAAAAAGCGGGAGAAAATTTTTGTGTTTCATCGACCGGCAGGCTTCCGATTTGATTGATTCGAGCGGTTTCTTCATCGGTCGGCGCGCGGCTATAACGCGCGGTTTCATCTGCCGTCGAAGCTGTTTGCGGAAATGTTTTGTAATTATCGAAATTATCGAACGAAGACGTTTCCGCCGTTTCATTCGTCGCCGCCTGTTGTGTTTCGCCGTCAAGAGCGGTTTTGCCGCCGGCGGAATCGAGCAAACCCGTAACTTTCGCGACCAGTTGACGAATCGACTGAAAAGGTTTTGTCAGGTAATCGTCCGCGCCGACGCGCCGTGCTTCTTCCTCGTCGAACGGCTCGAAAGAGCCGACCAGCAGAATCACCGGAATATGCTTTGTTTCTTCGTCCTGCTTGATTATTTCGCAGATTTTATAGCCATCGAAACCCGGCATATTAACGTCGACCATTACCAAATCGGGAACGTTTTCGACAAATTTTTCCATCGCCGCGTTTCCGTCACCGACCGCGACCACTTCGATTCCTTCATCGGCAAACGTTAAATTGACGACTTTTTGAATCGTTACCGAATCGTCGGCTAACAGCAGTTTTCGTTTTGACACGGGTGATTTCGCTCCTTGCCCGAACCGCTTGAAATTACCGTCCGGGATAAAATTTATTTGTTTTGAAAACTAACACTTACGGAAGTTTGCGTCAAGAAAAAGTTCGCGGGCGATTCGGGCGTTTTCAGCCGTTCTGGACAAACATCCGAAGCATCGTCTGAAGCTGTGATGTCGTAAAAGGTTTCGGCAGAAAAGCGATTGCGCCGGCTGAAAAACTTTCCGAGGAAAGACGCGGATTCTGCTCAGCCGTCATCATTATAACGGGAATTTTCAGCAGCCGTTTTTCCGACTGCATATAGCGCACCAGTTCCGTGCCTTGAATATACGGCATCACGACATCGAAAATCGCCGCCGTAAAATTTTCGCCCGATTGAAGTAGTTTATACGCTTCCTTGCCGTCGCGCGCGGCGATAACCGCAAAGCCTTCCTTTTCAACAATTACTTTGACCAGACGGAGAATCGCCGGGTCGTCGTCGGCGACTAATATTTGTTTTGTGGCGTCGCTTCTCTGTTCGTTCATTAAAATTTCCTTTACCTGTCGTGCTGTCGCTTATTCTAACAAAACAAATATTGATTTTACGAATTGCAAAATAAACTAATTAAACATTCAGCAGCTTTGCCGCCAGTTCGATTGCCGTTTTCATACTCGACGCGTCGGCTTTGTTTCGCCCGGCAATATCGAGCGCCGTTCCGTGGTCAACCGACGTTCTTATCAGCGGAAGTCCGAGCGTTACGTTGACCGACGCGCCGAACGACAGACATTTGACGGCAATCGTCGCCTGGTCGTGATAACAGGAAATCACCGCGTCGAATTCGCCTTTGTAGCCGCGCAGAAAAATCGTATCGGGCGAAAAAGCGCCGGACGCGTCGATGCCGAAATTTTCCCGACATTCTTTTATCGCCGGTTCGATTTCGTTTTTTTCCTCAGCGCCGAACATTCCGCCTTCGGACGCGTGCGGATTAAGTCCGGCAACGGCGATGCGTGCGTCTTTTTTCAAAAGTCCGGAAATCTCGCGGTGCGAAAATCTTATCAGCTCGACGAGCTTTTCCTTTTTTACCAACTCAATCGCGTCGCGCAGCGAAACGTGCGTCGAAAGCAGAACGACGCGCAAATCTCCGGCAAAAAAACTCATTGCAAATTCTTTAGTTTCAGTTAAATAAGCAAGAAATTCGGTGTGTCCGGGAAAATCGTAACCGCCGAGCGCGAGCGCCCTTTTACTTATCGGCGCGGTCGAAATCGCGTCGATTTTTTTCGCGCGCCACAATTCAACCGCTTTTTCGATATATTCGCCGCACGCTTTTCCGGTTACAGCCGATTCTTCGCCCGCGACGATTTCACCCGCGAGATTATTCAGATTATAGACGAGCGTTTGATTGGAATCCGGCGCGGAATTTACGCTCGCGTCGGCAAAATCGAATTCGAGTTCCAAATCGCGCGCCGTTTTCCGCAGAAAAGATTCATCGCCGATAATTACGGGAACGCAAAATTCGTTTATTTTATCGTCGGCAAGCGCTTTGAGAATTATCTCCGCGCCGATTCCGGCGGCGTCGCCCATCGTTATTCCGATGCGCGGCAGAGATAAATTCGGGTTTGATTTCGGGGAAGTTGATTCGTCGGATTCTTCGTTCACAGGATTTATCTTATATCGAATCGGCGCAAATGAAAAAAAGTGATAAGTAGAAAAGGAAAATTATTTGTTCATTAATAATTTTCCTTTTCTACTTATCACTTATCAGTTATTTGTCTTCCGCCTTGAACATATATTTAATGCTGTGTTTGAGCAGCATAATATTCGGCGCGGCGTGGCGATTTACCTTTATGGCGTCGAGGTCATACCACTCGATTGTGCCTTCGATTTGCTCGCCGTCCTGCAAAACTATGACCATCGGCGTCCGCGCGTCTATCTGCTTTTTGTAGTAAAAAGTCTCGGCGTTGGTTTCGACCGGCGGCGGCGTCTTTTTACGCGCTTCGGTCGTTTCAGCCTGGCGCGGCGCATCGTATCTGTCTTTCATAACTCCAATGTTTCTCGCGGATAAGGAGCGCGAACTTTAGTCCGCATCGCTTAAGAACGGACTAAAGTCTGCGCTCTTTACCTAAAAAAATGAAATCGCTCTCTAGTCGGCTTGGCGGCGAATAAAAGTCGGAACGTTGATGTCTTCGTCTTTTTTCACATCCGACGAACTGTAAGCCGGAGCGGTTCGATACGGCACGTCCGAAACGGTTTCAGCCGGTTTGTTAATCGGCATCGGAACTTCCTTGTGATTGTCGAAGCCGGTGGCGATAACGGTAATTTTTACGCCGCCTTCCATATTTTCGTCGAAAACCGTTCCGAAAATGATGTTGGCGTCCTCGTCGGCTTCCTGGAAAATTAAGTCGATTGCCGCTTCAATCTCGTCGAGCGGCATATCTTTCGAGCCGGTAATGTTGATAAGTGCGCCGCGCGCGCCTTTGATTGAATTTTCTTCGAGCAGTTTCGAGTCAATCGCCGCCTTCATCGCTTTGACCGCCGCGCCGTCGCCCGTTCCGTGTCCGATGCCCATAAGAGCTACGCCCATTCCCTGCATAACGGATTTTACGTCGGCGAAATCGAGATTTATTATTCCGGGAACGGTAATCAAATTTGAAATTCCCTGAACGGCTTGCAGCAGAATGTCGTCGGCGCGGCGGAACGCTTCCATAATCGATATTTTTTCTTCGACTTCTTTGAGCTTCGAGTTCGGAATCGTGATAATCGTATCGACGCAGCCGCGCAGCTCCGCCAGACCTTCTTCAGCCTGCCGCATACGTTTTTTGCCTTCGACGGTGAACGGTTTGGTAACGACGGCGACGGTCAGAGCGCCGAGTTCGATGGCGAGAGCGGCGATAACGGGCGCTGCTCCTGTTCCCGTTCCGCCGCCCAAGCCGGTCGTTACGAAAACCATATCCGCGCCTTCAAGCACGTCCATAATTTTTTCGGTGTCTTCGATTGCCGCCTGCCGTCCGATGTCGGGATTCGCGCCCGCGCCCAAGCCGCGCGTCAGCTCGCTGCCGAGTTGGATTTTTATCGGCGCTTTCGAGTCGTTGAGCGCCTGCACGTCCGTGTTGACGACGATAAACTGGACGCCGACGATTCCCGCTTCAATCATTCGATTGACGGCGTTGCTGCCGCCGCCGCCGACGCCGATGACGATGATTTTCGCGCCCGTAATCGGCGGCTCGTCGATAAACATTGTGATTCCGTTATTTTTCATATTATGACCGTCCGTCCCGTTTGTTTTATGATACCTTTCCAAGAATTATAAGCTCCAAAATCATTTGCGGTGAACTGCTCGTGAGATTTTTGAATTCAACAATATATTGTGCCTTAGGCGAATCAGCATACAACGATTTGCGATAAAAAATCCAGTCCGCATATTAAATTTATCTAAATTTCTCACGAAAATTTTCAAACCATTCGGCGACTTTTCGGGTTGGCGATTTGCCGCCCGAATTGTGCCGTCGAATCTGCATTCGCATCGACGATAATGCCAGTCCGCACGCGGTCGCCCATTCGGGACTCTGCACTTCATCGACCAGCCCGCTGAAGTGTTTTCGCTCGATAAATCCAAGTCTGGTCGGCGCGTCGAAAACCTGTTCGGCAATCTCGACCATTCCGCGATTGAGCGAGCCGCCGCCGGTCAAAACTACGCCGCTCGAAATCTGCCCGCCCGCCCGGAGAACTTCCTGCGAGATGTGGTGCAGAAGTTCAATGGCGCGCGGCTGCATTATGTCGCACAAAATTTCTTTCGAAAGCTCTCTGGTTTCCTGTCGTCCGACCGGGGTTATTTCAATAACTTCCCGTTTTTCATCTGCGTTCATTAAAAATCCGGCGACGCAGCCGTAAAAATGTTTGATTTTGTTGGCTTCGGGAATCGAAACGCGAAGCCCGACGGCGATGTCTTTTGTAAAATGCATTCCGCCGAACGGGAAAACCGCCGTGTGCTGAACCGCGCCGCGCCGGAAAATCATTAAACTCGTTACTTCCGCGCCGATATTGACGAGCGCGCAGCCGTATTCCTTGTCGTCGTCGCTCAGGGTGCTGGTTGCCGCCGCCAGCGGTTCGAGCATCATCGTTTCAACATCCAATCCGGCGCGGTCGATTGCCTTAAAGACGTTTTGCTTGCCCGCGCTCGGACTCGAAATGACGTGAATCCGGCTTTCGAGACGCGCGCCGCGCATTCCAATCGGCTCTGTAATTCCGTCCTGCCCGTCGATAATGAATTCCTGCGGCAATCTATCGACGATTTCCCAACCGGCGGGCAGCTGCATCGCACTCGCCGATTCGACGGCGCGCTCAACGTCTTCAGGCATAATCTCGCGCCCCGCGCCCGCGACGGCGACGACGCCGCTTTTATTTTCGCCGCGCAGATGTTCGCCCGAAAGATTGACGGTTACAGAGTGAATTTCCAGACCGCTCATACGCTCGGCGTCTTCGACGGCGCGCCGGATTGAATCGGCAACGGCGTCGGTCGTCGTAACGATGCCGCGCCGAAGCCCGCGCGATTCCGCCGCGCCGAAACCGACAATATTCATCGCGCCCCCGTCCGACGGCTCGCCGACGACGCAGCGAACGCGGCTTGTGCCGATGTCGAGACCGATTGCGTGTATTTCACGATTCATCTTTTTTCAATTACGAATTAACAATTACGAATTTCAAATTATCAGCTGACAATCAATTTCTATTGACCGAATTTACAAGTCTTGAATTATGAATTAATTGGTGAAAAACGATTTTCCTCAATTTCGTAATTCGTAATTCGTAATTCGTAATTTTACTTAACGCGAAAATCCAAAGTTTCTTTCTGGCTGCTTAAATTTACGCCCGCGATGTCTTTGCCGCGACCGGCGACGATTTCCAAGCCTTTTTGCAGGCGCTTGCCGAAATTTTCGCGCGGCAGGGAAATCGTAACCGTTTCGCCTGAATCCGGCACAAGCGCCTGCGGCGTCTGCAAATCGGCTAGATTAACAGCCGAAACGCGTTTCGCCAGCTCAAAGCTCTGCCAGTCGGCGAGCATTTTCGTGTAAATTTTAACGCGTTCCTGATTGTCTTTCGCCGCCTTTTCGTTTCGGTCTTCGTTCCAGCCCTGCATAAAAAACGGCGGGCGTTCTTCGTTTTTCTGAACCGCGCCGAGAATTACGGCATCGTCGTCCGCCCAGTAATCGCCGGAATTTACGCGCACGACGGCGCGCGGAACGCGTTCGTTAATAATGACGCGCAAGCCGTCCGGCAGACGGCGCGAAACGACAGCCGATTTAACGAGCGTCATCTTTTCGATGTCTTCGCGTATCTGTCTTAAATCGGCGTTCCAGACGCCCGCTTTTTCCGAATGACGGCTGACTATTTTTTCGATGTCGTTTTTCTGAAGCCGTGTTATGCCGTCGACTTCGATTGTTTTAACATCGAAAAAAGCCGATGCCGTTACGGTTCGATAGCCGATAAACATTAAGAAACCGAGACAGAATAAAATAGTAACGACAAAAAACAGCGGAATGAAAAAATTCGTCAAAATCGCCGGATTCCTGCCGCGCGAAGTAGTTCCGCGCCGCCTCTTCGCCGTTGTGTTTCGCCTCGCCGCCGCCGGTCTTTTTCCTGTTTGTGTCATCGCCATATTTTTGTTAGTGAATACGAAATTTCACTATTCACTATTCACTTTTAGTTGTTCGCTTTTTCAAAACTTCCAAAATCTCGTCGGAAAGCCGCGTAATGCTTCCCGCGCCTAAAGTTATAACCAAATCGTTTTCCTGTAGACTTTCGCAGACTTTTTCGGCTGCCGTTTCGATGTCGCCGATATAATTGGCGTTTTTATGTCCGTATTGACGAATGTTTTCGGTTAAAACCTCTGCCGTGATGCCTGGAATCGGCGATTCACTCGCCGCGTAAATGTCCGAGACGTAAAGCACGTCGGCGTTATTAAAAGCGAGCGCGAATTCGTCCATCAATTCTTCGGTTCGCGTATATCTGTGCGGCTGAAAAACGACGACCGTTCGCCGCCCGCCCGAACCGTTTTTCGCCGCCGACAAAGTTGCGACAATCTCCGTCGGATGATGTCCGTAATCGTCAACGACAGTGATTCCGCTCGCCTCGCCTTTGAACTGAAAACGCCGGTTCGCATTTTTAAAGGTCGCAAACGCTCTGGCGATTTTTTCAAACGGAACATCCATTTCCAAAGCGACGGCGGTTGCAGCTAAAGCGTTATAAACATTATGATTTCCGGGAACGGGCAAATTTATATCACCTAAAATCTCCATTCCTTTCCAAACCGTAAAAGTCGAGCCGAAATTATCGTTATAAACGATATTATGACCGGAAACGTCCGCCTGCGCCGTCATTCCGTAAGTTACGCGGCGGCGTTTTATGCGCGGAATTATAAGCTGCACGTTCGGGTCGTCCAGACAAATGACAGCCGCGCCGTAAAACGGAACTTTGTTGATGAAATCCGTGAAACACTGCACAACGTCGTCCATTCCTTTGTAAGATTCCATATGTTCCTTGTCGATATTCGTAACTACCGACAGCGTAGGATTTAACATCAAAAAAGAACGGTCGCTCTCGTCCGCTTCGGTAACGAACCAATCGCTCGTGCCGAGTTTCGCATTTGAACCCAAAGTATCGACGACGCCGCCGACAACCGTCGTCGGCTCAAGTCCGGCGTGTCCGAGAATCGTCGCAATCATCGTCGTCGTCGAAGTTTTTCCGTGCGTGCCGGCAACGGCAACCGAATACGGTTTCAATGTCATCAATTCGGCGAGCATTTCGGCGCGCGGAATAACCGGAATTTGATTTTCTCTGGCAAAGACGACTTCCGGGTTATCGTCTCTGACCGCCGAAGAACGAACGACGACCTGCGCGTCGCCGACGTTTTCCGCCGCGTGTCCTTCAAAAACCGTCGCGCCGGCTTTTTCCAATCGCTCGGTATTTTTCGATTTTTTGGCGTCCGAGCCGGAAATTTTGAATTCGAGATTGCACAAAACTTCCGCGATGCCGCTCATCCCGATGCCGCCGATGCCGATGAAATGTATTTTTTTAACGTGTCTGAACATAAACTCAATTACGAATTACGAATTACAAATTACGAAATTGTATTTTCTCTTAATTCGTAATTTACCTTTGCCAAATCTTCAATCAAATCCACCGTAACCGCCGCCGCGTCGCGCCGCGCCATTTTCCGCGCCGCCGTTTCCATTAACGAAATCGTCTCCGGCTTTCCTATCAATTCAATAATTTCTTTTGCTAAAATTTCGCCGCTTAAATCTTTCTGCAAAATCATTCGCGCCGCGCCCTGATTAACGAGCGCTTCGGCGTTTTTGCGCTGATGGTCGTCGGCGGCGGTCGGCAGAGGAATCATAATCGCGGCGCGTCCGGCGGCGGCAACTTCGGCGCAGGTCGTCGCGCCGGCTCTGGAAATTATTAAATCCGTTTCGGCAAATTCGGAAACCATATCAGAAATATAACGGCGCACGTCCGCCGTTTTCCAATCGTTTTCGGCATAACCTTTTTCAATGGTTTCAAAATCCGCTTCGCCCGTCTGATGCGTAATTTTCACGCGATTTCTGAACGGCTGCAAATCCTTCAAAGCCTCAATCATCGCCGCGTTAATGGCGCGCGCGCCCTGCGAGCCGCCGAAAACAAGAATCGAAAAAATGTTATTGTCTCCGGCTTTCGGCGCGATGTCAAAGAACTCGCGGCGCACCGGATTTCCGGTAACGACCGCTTTTTTGCCGAAAAATTTTGCGGCTTCGGGAAACGTTAAAGCGGCTTTCGTTATGAACGGCGCGAGCCTCCGATTCGTAAAGCCGGGCAGCGCGTTCGACTCCATCACGAGCGTCGGAACGCGCATAAAACTCGCCGTCAGCAAAACGCTGCCCGTAACGTAACCGCCCGCGCCGACAACGACATCGGGCGCAAATTCCTTTATAAGGCGACGCGCCGCCAGAAAACTTTTCGGCATCAATAAAAGACTTTTAATCGTTCCGGCAAAACCGACGTTTTTAAGTCCGGCGCTTTCGATTGTCAATAATTCAAAACCGTTTTCGGGAACGATTTTCGTCTCCAAACCTCGCGCCGTCCCGACGAATTTAATTTGTGAACTCGCATCGCGCCGCAAAATTTCTTTCGCAACCGCGATTCCCGGATAAATATGTCCGCCCGTTCCGCCGGCGGCGATTAAAACCTTCATCTTGTTCTTTTAAGAAAAGTTTTAGCCGCGAATAACACGAATATCACGAATAAAAAACAAATTACTTTACGAAAAATCAAAACTTTTAATGTAAAACTCAAATTCAAATATCAATTTAAAACATTCGTGTTATTCGCGGCTGACTTCTCTACCTCAAACCTGTATTGCCGCGCTTTTTGCGTCGCGGCGGTTCGTAATCATCGCTTTGAAAATTCGTTTTACTTTCGGCTGTTCCGGCGTATTGCGAAATATTCAGCAAAATTCCGACGGCAAGCAGCGTTACGACGACCGACGAGCCGCCGTAGGAAATAAAGGGAAGTGGAATGCCTTTGGCGGGCAGAATCGAGACGACGACGCTGATATTGAAAAGCGCCTGCACGATGATTCCCGTGATAATGCCGATTCCCAAAAGCATTCCGAATCTATCCGGCGCGCTCAAAGCCGCGCGAGCGCCGCGCCACAACAGAACCGCGAAAGCCGCGACGACGGCTAAAGTGCCGACCAAACCGAGTTCTTCGCCGACGACCGCGAAAATAAAATCCGAATACGGATACGGCAAATAAAAAAGTTTAGCCTGACCTTTGGCGAAACCTTCGCCCAGAATTCCGCCCGAACCGATGGCGTATAAGCCCTGAACGACTTGATAACTGCCGTCGCTCGAATTTTCCCACGGATTCATAAACGCGAACAGACGCTTCATTCGCCACGGCGAAAAAATCAGAAACGACGCGCCGACCGCCAGAAGCGCGCCGACGGTCGAGATAATATGCAGCCATTTCGCGCCCGCCGCGAAATAAACCGTTACGAAAACGGCGCACAAAACCATCGTCGTTCCCAAATCCGGCTCGCCCAATATCAGCGCGCCCAGCATTATCAAAGCCGCCGCGCACGGCAAAACAGTTTGTTTCAAATCGCCGACCGAACTTTCGTTTTTCGTCAGATAAAAGGCGAGAAAAACGGGAAGCGCGATTTTGGCAATCTCCGAGGGCTGAAACGACGCGCCGGGAAATCGAATCCATCGCCTGGCGCCGTTTATCGGCGGAAAACCGAAAACCGCCAGCAGCAGCAGTGCCGTAATCGCCAAAATTCCGTAAGCGACCGTTTTATTTTCGTATCGGTGATAATTTATCCGGCTCGTTACGAACATCGCCGCCAGACCCAGAACGGTAAAGCCGAACTGCTTGTAAAAATAAGTAAATTGAGTTTCGCCGCCCGTTTCTTTCAGGGAAATCATCGCCGACGCGCTGTAGACCATAATCGAGCCGAACACGGCAAGACCGGCGGCAACCGCGAACATCAACCAATCTGTGCGAAGGTTTTTTACCATTTTCTTTGAGTCCGGGGTTCAAAGTTGTAAATTCAATTTTTGACTTTGAACTTTGAACCGATTTCCATAACTTCCGACTTAAAAGCCCTTCCGCGTTCTTCATAGCTTTTGAACATATCAAAGCTGGCGCACGCGGGCGCGAGTAAAACGACATCGCCGCGTTCAGCGGATTCAAAACTTTTGCGAACGGCGTCTTTCACATCGTCGGCGCGAGCGATTGAAGCGTAGTTTTTCAATTGATTTTCAATATTCGCCGCGTCTTCGCCGATTAAAATTAATTTTCCGACCGATTTTTCAATTAAATTTGCAAGCGGCGCGTATGGCGCGTTTTTGCCGCGTCCGCCTAAAATCAAAACGGTTTTGCCGTCCGTCTCAGACATTGCTTCAAGCGCTTTTAACGTCGCGTCAACGCTCGTTGCTTTTGAATCGTTGTAGAACTTCACGCCGTCGATTTCGGCGACAAACTCGATGCGATGCTCGACGCCCTTAAAGTCCCGCACCGTCTCGCGCATCGAATCGGGCGACGCGCCGCAAGCTAAACCAGCCGCAAAAGCCGCCAGAACATTTTCGACATTATGTAAGCCGCGCAGAAAAATCTCGTCGCGCGTCGTTAAAATCTTTTCCCTGCCGTCTGCGCGGCAAATCAAATCGCGTCCGCGCAGGAATAAACCTTCGTCCAGTTCTTTTTTGACCGAAAATAAAACGACGTTTGCCCTTAAATTATTCGCCCATCCTGCCGTTATTTCGTCGTCGGCGTTCAGAATCGCCAAATCTTCCGCCGTCTGATTCATAAAAATCCGGCGTTTGGCGGCGGCGTAATCGCTGAATAAATCGTATCGGTCGAGATGATTCGGCGTAACATTCAGACAAACGGCGACATTGGGGCGAAAATCTTTAATCGTTTCCAATTGAAAACTCGAAAGCTCGCAAATCGTCCACGTTTCATCAGTCGAAGTTTCAACCAAATCGACGAGCGGCGTTCCGATGTTTCCGCCGACCTGCGTTTCGATTCCGGCGTTTTTCAAAATCTCGCCGATTAAAGTAGTCGTCGTCGTCTTTCCGTTGCTGCCTGTAATTCCGACGATTCGACCTTTCAAAAATCTATGTGCCAGCTCGACTTCGCCGATGACTTCGCCGTCTTTGCGGTCAACGTAACGCGCCGGAACTGAATTTGTCGGAACGCCCGGCGAAATAACGACTAAATCAATCTGGTCTAATAACCAGGAGGGAATTTGCCCGTCGAGCAATCCGACTTTTTCGCTTTTCAAACTTTTTGCTTCGTCCGTCCAGTCTTCAACCGGCTTTTTGTCGTGAAGCGCAACAACCGCGCCGCGCCGCGCCAGAAATCGAGCAGACGACGCGCCGGATTTTCCAGCGCCGAGAACTAAAGTTTTTCGCCCTTCAAGTTTCATTTTTATTTTCACCACAGAGACACAGAGAAAATCGAAATCAGTTGTGTTTAACTTAAAAAACTCTGTGTCCTTTGTGTCCCTGTGGCGAATTTCCTACCGCAGTTTCAAAGTCGATAAACTAAGCAGCGCAAACAAGATAGCGACGATTATGAACCGGAAAACGATTTTCGGCTCTTTCCAGCCCGACCACTCGAAATGGTGATGAAGCGGCGCTTGTCTGAAAATGCGCTTGCCGATACCGCTGCGGCGCTTCGTAAATTTGAAATAACCGACCTGCAGCATTACCGAAAGCGCTTCAAGGATAAACACGCCGCCGATAAACGGCAGCAGAAATTCCTGTTTCGTTAAAATCGCCACCGTTCCCAAAGCGCCGCCGATGGCGAGCGAGCCGACATCGCCCATAAAAACCTGCGCGGGCGGCGCGTTATACCACAAAAATCCGAGCGATGCGCCGACCATCGCGCCGCAGAAAACCGTCAATTCCGCCGCTTCCGGCTTATGCGTGATGTCGAGATATGTCGCCCAGCGGTTGTCGGCGGAAACATAAGTTAAAGCAGTCAAAGTCGATAGCGCTATAAACGCGATACTCGTCGCCAAACCGTCCATTCCGTCGGTCAGATTCACGGCGTTCGACGAACCCAAAAGAACGAAAATAATAAAAAACAGGTAAATAACCGGATAAACGTAAGTTATGCCGTTTGTTTCCGCCGTCGCCTTGAAAAACGGGATACTGATATTCCACGGATAATTGGCGAAATACCAGAGAACCGTCCAAACGCCGATTGCTATAACGAGCTGTCCGAGTATTTTCTGTGTCTCGGTCAGACCTTCGCTGCGTTTCTTAACGATTTTTATGTAATCGTCAACGAATCCGACCGCTCCGAAACACATCGTCGCTCCCAGAGCAAGCCACAAATAAAGGCTGTCGAGCCGCGCCCAGAGCAAGGTTGAGAGAAAAACCGCGCCCAAAATCAAAACTCCGCCCATCGTCGGCGTGCCTTTTTTGGCGTGATGTTCTTCTGATAATTCCTCGCGGATTTCCTGTCCGACCTTGAGCGCCGCCAGCTTTTTGATAACTTTTCCGCCGAAAATCAGCGAAATAAGCAGCGCCGTAATCGTCGCCCAAGCCGTGCGGAACGTCAGGTATTGAATGACGTTTAAGCCTTTAAAAACGTAATAGGACTCGCTGCCCGCGCCGTATTGTCTGTAAATGATTTGATATAAAAGGTAATAAAGCATCGGTTAAATTTCGGATTTCGGCTTTCGGATTTTGGGTTCGTCCGTTTCTGGTTTCTCCGTTTGAAAATTAAAATCTGCAATCAAAATTACCATCTGCCTCTGCCTTTTCGCATCTCGCGTTTTCTATTTTTCCAAATTAAATTTTTCCGTCAGTTTTTCAACCACGCGCTCGGTGCGCACGCCGCGCGAACCTTTTATCAAAATTAAATCGCCCGCTTTTATTTCGCTTTTCAGAAATTCGCCCGCTTCGTCGGAACTATCAAAAAACCTCGTTTCGCTCAAACCGTCTTTTTTTGCCGCTTCAATCATTTCACGCGCCAAGCCGCGCACGCCGATTAAAAAATCGATGCCGCTCGCGGCGAGCTTTTCGCCGGTTTCGCGGTGAATTTCTCGTTCCGATTTGCCGAGTTCGAGCATTTCGCCCGCGACGACGATTTTCCGCTTTGCCGATTTTCCGCCGTCGGTCAAAGTTTCGACCATTCCCAGAAGCGCGGCGGGATTCGAGTTATACGAATCGTCGATAACCGTAAAATCTTCGGCAAAATGCAGGACTTCGCCGCGCTGCGGCGGCGGTGCGATTGTCCGCAGCGCCGCCGCGATTTCACGCGCCGGCATTCCGAAACTGAAACCGACGGCGGACGCCGCGAGCGCGTTCAAAATATTGTGCCTGCCGGAAAGCCGCATCGAAACTTTTGCTTCGCCGCCGGGCGTTTTCAAATCAAAATGGGTTTCGCCGAAGCGTTTCATTTCGATATTGTCCGCTTTTATATCGGCTTCGCTTTCAATCGCATAAGTAATGATTTTGCCTTTTGAAAGCTCGCGCATCGCTAAAACACGCTTGTCGTCGGCATTTAGAATCGCCGTGCCGCCTTCCTTCATTCCTTCGACCAGCTCGGCTTTGGCGCGGGCGACATTTTCAATCGAGCCTAAATGCTCGACGTGAACCGGCAAAACATTCAATTCAACAGCGACATCCGGCGGCGTGATTCGGCAAAGTCGCGCGATTTCGTTGTTCGGCGTGGACATTCCCATTTCCAGAACCGCGACATCGAAAGTTTTGTCGGCGGCAAGCCGCAAAACCGTCAGCGGATGTCCCAAACCGTTATTATAATTTTTTATATTTCGCAGAGCTTTTCTGCCGCTCGCCTGTAAAACGTGCGCCGTCAATTCTTTAGCCGTCGTTTTTCCGGCGCTGCCCGTAATGGCAACGACGGGTTTATTCCATTCGAGATAAACGCCGTGAGCGAGTTTCTGGAAGGCGACAATCGCGTCTTCGACAAAAATCAAGCGGTCTTTAAATCGTTCCAAACAGGCGCGATGCTCGGCAAACCTGTCGCGGCGCGCAACACAGGCAACCGCGCCTTTTTCAAATGCCGAAGGAATGTATTTGTGCGAGTCGGCGAAATCGCCGTTGAAGCAGTTGTTTTGATAGTCGGGCTGCGAAAGCGCGAAAAACACTTGTCCCGCCTGTTCTTCGCGCGAGTCAATCGAGAAACGTTCGACAGCCGCGCCGAGCAGAGCGGGATTGAATTCGGACGCGTCCGCGTCCATATATTTTATGACGGTTTCAAGTTTCAAGTTTTTTGTTTCGACTTTTCGCCCGGCGATTTACTTTTTACAGCCGCTTTCGGTTTTTCCGCCGTTACATCTGCCGTTTTCCGTTTCAGCGGAATTTTTTCTTCATTTGCCGGTTTCGGCTCATTTTTCGGTTCTTTGGACTTTTCGGTCAAAGCTGTTTTCCCGTTCTTTTTCGCCGAAGCGGTTTCCGCGATTTTCTCCGGTTCGGACATCGCCGGCGCTTCTTCCGGCGCGGGTTCGAGTTCGCTCGGAACGTCGTCTGTTTGCGCGGTTAAAGTTTCCTGCTCAACGCTGCCGTCAGGCGCGACGTTTAATTCGGGCAGTACTTGTTCGGCAATTTGCCGGAAAACCGGCGCGGAAACCTGTCCGCCGTCGCGCGCGCCGCCTCGCGGTTCGTCCATCACGACGGCGATGACGAGCGACGGATTTTCCGCCGGAGCGAAACCGATAAACGACGAAACGTATTTTCCGGCGTCAACCTTTTTGAGCTTCGCGTTGTATTTCCAGGCTGTTCCGGTTTTCCCCGCCGACGTGTAGCCGTTCAGCTGCGCTCTTTTCGCCGTTCCCTTTAAGACGACCTGCCGGAGCATTTGTTTTAATTTGTCCGCCGTTTCCTCGCCGACGACCCGCGTTTTTTCAATTTCCCGATTGGGGAAAACTTTCCCGTCGGCGTAGCGGATTTCCTTGATGATGTGCGGTTTTATACGAACGCCGCCGTTAGCAATCGTCGCGTAAGCGCTCACCGCCTGCAATGCCGTGATATTTAATTCATAGCCGATTGACATCGACGCTAAACTGTCGCCGTACCAGTTTTCCGGCGGGCGAATCTGTCCGCGCGCTTCGGCGGGAAGCTCGATGCCGGTCGGTTTGCCGAAACCGAACTGCAGAGCGTAATTATAAAATCTTTCCCTGCCCAAGCCGAGCGCGGTTTTTATCGCCGCGTAATTGCTCGAAACCGCCAGAGCTTCGGTGTAGGACATTGTTTTGGTCGCGTGCGGGTCGTTGAAACGATGCCCGCCGACTTCGATAAAGCCCCGGCTGCAATCGATTAAACCGTTCGGCTGAATCATATTTTCCTGCAAAGCCGCCGCGTATGTAACGAGTTTGAAAACCGAGCCGGGCGAATACATACTTTGAACGGCGCGATTGGTCAGCGATTCGGGCGCGGCTTCGTTAAATTTATTCGGGTCGAAGGTCGGGTAATTCGCCATCGCCAGAATCTCGCCGGTCTTCGGGTCTAAAACGATTGCGATTCCCGATTTGGCATTCGCCGATTTAACGCCTTCTTCGAGCGCCTGTTCGGTTTTATACTGAATCGAATTGCTGATGGTCAAAACAATATCTTTCGGCGGCTCGCGTTCGTCTTCGGGAGCGTATTCTTCGTAGACTCTTCCCAAACGGTCTCTGTCCTGCCATTTTCTGATAACCGCGCCGTTCAGCAGTTCTTCCTGCGACTGCTCGACGCCGGCTGAACCGACATCTTCGGAGTTGCTGAAGCCGACAACCTGCGCCGCCAGCGTTTTATACGGGTAACTGCGTTTCTGTTCTTCCTTCCAGTGCAGTCCGGCAAAGCGCGGCTCGTCGAATTTTTTGAGGTCTGTATCTTTAAGCGCGTCGTTTATTCGCTGCGCCGCGTCTTCGTCAAGACGGCGGGCGAGAAAAACGAATCTTTTTCCGCTCTGTTTGGCGTCGCTTAAACTTTTATAAATTTCGTTCGGTTTGACTTTCAGCGCGGCGGCAACGCGTCTTGCGGTCGTCTCGACATCTTCGATTTCCGACGGGTCGGCAAACAGCGATTTGGCGTTGACGCTCATCGCCAGCGCTCGCTCGGTGCGGTCGTAAATCGTGCCGCGCAGCTGTTTGCTTTTAACCTGGTTGCGCCGCTGGTCCTGCGCTTCGGAGAGCAGCCATTCGTGCTGATTTATCTGAAGATGAACCAGACGCACGCCGATTCCGCCAATCCAGAGAATAAAAAAAGCGACAATCAGCATAAAACGCGTAAAAATCGTCTGCGTTGAATCTTTGTTTCGACTGATTTTTACCGTGCGCTTCTGCATCTTTTGATTTATCGGGAAAACGATTCACGTCGCTTCTTTTGAAAAAAAATGAAAAAAACTATTTCGCGGGCTGGGACGTTTCTCTTTTGATTTTCGCTTCCGCCGGTTTTTCTTCCCTGGTCTTTTTCGCGGGAACTTTTTCCGTCGCGGCTTCGGCGGCTTTGATCGCTTCCGATTGTTTGGATTTCGGCGCGTCCGGTTTTTCCGCGCGCGGTTTTGCCGGTTTTGCGGCGGCTGGGCGAACAATTCCGGCGCTACCCGCCGTCATTGCCTTAAAGCCGATTTTCTGAGCGGCTTTTTTAATCTCCGACGGCGAGAGAGCGATTTCTTTTGTTAGAAGAAGGCGGCGTTTGTCCGATTCGAGTTCCTCGCTCAGCTTGCGGAGTCTTGAATTTTTGATGCTGAAATCGATTGACGAAAAATGCTGGCGCGCGGCGAAAAAAAAGCCGGCAATCAAACACAATCCGCAGCCGAACATCAGCAGCCGGTATCGATAGGAAAGCGAAGCGCCGCGCGGCGATTTTGTTTTCCGGCGCGCGTTTTTCGTTTGACTGTTCGCGGAGATTTCTTTTCGGCTCATAAATTTCGACTCCAGAAATCGGATTCGTTCGGCTTAAAGTTTCAGACAGGCGCGGAGTTTCGCGCTGCGGGCGCGCGGATTTTCTTCGAGTTCCGCAATCCCGGATATAATCGGTTTTCTCGTCAGAATTTCGATTTGTCTGTCCGCGCTGCACACGCATTGCGGCATTCGCGGCGGGCAGAAACATTTGCCGGACAATTTCTGCAAAGTCTGTTTGACGATGCGGTCTTCGAGCGAATGAAAAGTTATAACCGCAAGCCGCCCGCCGGTTTTCAAAACATCAATCGCGTCGCCGATAAACTGCTCTAAAATTTCAAGCTCGCCGTTGACCGCGATACGCAAAGCCTGAAACGTGCGCGTCGCCGGATGAATCTTATCTTTTTTACCGCGCCCGACCGCTTTTTCGACAGCTTCAGCTAACTCTTTCGTCGTCCTGACCGCTTCGCCCAACTCTCTTTTCCAGACAATCCGCCGCGCAATCTTCCGTGATAATTTTTCTTCGCCGTATTCGTAAATAATGCGCGCAATCTCGAATTCCGAAAGCCTTTCGAGCAGTTCCGCCGCCGTTTCCGAGTCCGAGTCAGCGTTCATTCGCATATCGAGCGGCGCATCGAACCGGAAACTGAAACCGCGTTCCGCGCTGTCGAACTGTAAGGACGAAACGCCCAAATCGGCTAAAACGCCGTCAACCTTTTCGACTTTTGCTTCGGCTAAAACCTCTCTGACTGCCGAGAAATTTGCGTGGAAAATCTTTATCCGCCCGCCGAATCTTTTCAGTCTTTCCCGCGCCGACTCAATCGCTTCGGCGTCCTGGTCGATTCCGATAACCGCGATTTCCTCCGCGGCGGCTAAAATCGCTTCGGCGTGTCCGCCTAATCCGAGCGTGGCATCGACGAAAGTTTCACCGTCCCGCGGCTTAAGCGCGCTTAAAGTTTCCGCGAGCAGAACAGGTTTATGTAGATTTTCGGCTTTGTTTTCCGGCACTTAATTCAAAGAGCGAACCAATATATAAAGTCGGCGCGGACTTTCAGCGCAACACGGCTTCGAGGTTAATTTTTCAAAAAACCGCAGCAATGCTCTTTATCGTAAATTTAGACGTTTCGCGGAAAATTGAATCTATCGACCGTCCCGATTTCAGACAACCGCCGTTTTGTGTTTTCCGCGCAACATCCGTTCAGAAATTTTTGGGGAAAGTGCTTAAAAATCTCCAAAATCTTAAACACTATTTTTGTGGATTCGTCCAACGCCCAAATTTCGTTTCAGGCTGTCTCCTACTTATTAAGAAGCATCTTACAGTTATATTTTAACTTCTGTCAAGGAATATTTCTACATTTGTTTTAATCAACTGCTTAAAAAAAATATTGAGTTTTCCACAGGCGATTTTCCGTAATTTGTTTTAACGAATATTTTCTTTTCCGCAGGGTTTGCGTTAAAGTCTATAATTCGATTATTTTTCCGTCCGATTTTCGTCATTCATTGTATGAATACCAGCTTTGTTCAGCTTCTTGTTTTCGGCGTTTTCGCGGCTCTGGCAAACGTCCTGGGCGGGCTGATTCTATTTCCGCCGGGAATTCAGAAAAATTATAAAAAACTTCTTAAGTATATTCTGGCATTGGGCGCGGGCTTTATGCTGGCGGTGATTTTTATCGATATTCTGCCGGAAACCATCGAACTCTGGCAGACGCCGGAATATGCCGGTAAATCCAGTGAAACCTTGTATATACCGATGGCGCTGGTTCTGGTCGGCTATTTGATAACGCAGTTTTTTGAACACACGATTGCGCCGCATTTTCATCTCGGCGAGGAAATGGACAGCGAGCATTTGATTTCGACTTCTTCGGCTTACACGGCAATCGGCGGGCTGCTGATTCACACTTTTTTCGACGGCGTTTCGATTGCCGCCGCTGCCCAGGTTGATTATCGCGTCGGGATTCTGGTTTTCCTCGCCGTTTTTCTGCATAAGTTTCCCGAAGGCTTCACAATCGCGTCGATGATTTTGGCGGCGGGCAAAGGCTTAAAAGAAGTTTTATTTGCGAACTCGCTGGTCGGTTTAACAACCGTTCTCGGCGTTCTGCTTTATTATTTCGTCGGCGCGAAAATAGGCTTTACCGTCGCCTACGCGCTTCCCGTAGCGAGCGGCGTAACGCTCTATGTCGCGGCGAGCGATTTGATTCCCGAAGTAAATCATCACGGCGGGAAGCGCCCGCTCGTGTCTCTGTCGGTTTTCGCGGGCGTCGCGCTTTTTTTCCTGATACACTTTACGCTGCACACGGTTTTGGAAAAATAAGGAACTTCGGGAATAATGATTCGTATTATCTGCTGATTAACCGCAGACAAGGCTTTGGCTGAATAAATGAAAGGAAATCGATTTTTATTAGATACGAAAGCTCTCCGGCTGATTTTGTTTTTATGCTTGACGGCGCAAATCGTCTTTTCGCAGGAAACCAAGCCGTTCACGCTCGACGAATCGCCGCTGCCTGCGCCGACCGGCTTTGTCAATGATTACGCGGGCGTTATCGACGCCGCGACGAAGCAGCAACTCGAAGCGCGGATTAAAGCCTTTAGGGAGAACACCGTTCCGCAGGTCGAGCTTGCCGTCGCCATTGTCAAAACGACCGGCGACCGACCGATTTTCGATTATTCGATGGCAGTCGCGCGCGGCTGGAAAATTGGTTCAAAAGAAGACGACAATCCGGGCGCGCTGCTTTTCATCGCGGTTGACGACAGAAAATATTTTACGCAGGTCAGCCGCAACCTCGAAGACGAATTGCCCGACGGCGTTGTCGGACAGCTGAACAGACAAAATCTTGTCCCGGCTCTCCGGCAGGCGAATTACGGCAAAGGCGTTTCGGATACGATTGACGCGTATATAAAGACGATTGAGTCGAAACAATCGGGCGTTCCGGCGGCGGTCGAAAAGACTCCGGCGAGGGCAGGAAGCGGAGCGACGGGCGGCTTGCCTTTCGGTAATTGTATGACTTGTTTAATAATTCTTTTTATTATTATGATAATCATCTTTAGTCGCGGCGGCGGCGGCGGCGGCAGAGGTCGGCGCGGCGGATTCGGCGGCGGGTTCGGCGGCGCTCTGCCGTGGATTGTCGCCGGAGCTATCAACGGAATGGGAAGCGGCGGCGGTTCGTCGGGCGGTTGGGGCGGCGGCGGTTCGTCTTCGGGCGGCGGCGGATTCGGCGGATTCGGCGGCGGCGGCGATTTCGGCGGCGGCGGCGCGGGCGGCGATTGGTAATTCGATTGGCAATTTCGGTTAGAGAAAATAATTTTATGAGCATCGAAAACCGCTCTGGAAAAGTTAAGACAATTGAAGAAGCCGTTCAAATACTAAGAGAACTGGTTGCGGGACACGATAAAAACTTTGGAAAATCTTTAAAGACCTAGTGATGAACTTAATGTCAAACTTTCAGCTTTGGTCGATGTTCGAGTTAGGAGTGAAGAAAGAATAATGAATATTAATTCGGCGCTTGATAAATTAACTCGATTAGTTAATAAGGCGCATTCAAGAATTGACCGTCTGGAAAATTAGATTTTGATTACGGATAAATAATGAAACATCAGTTCGACGCATTTGTTGACGATTTGAAGACGACGCACGGGAGAAATCTTGTGTCCGTGATTTTATACGGCTCGGCGGCAACCGGCGATTTTGCGCGGCGGCAATCGGATTATACCGTGCTGATTGCTTTGCAGCGCATTACGCCGAAGGATTTACGCGCGTCGCAGGCGCCGATTCGCGAATGGAGCAAAATGGGAAATCCGCTGCCGGTTTATTTTACGGTTTCGGAATTGCAGGACGCGGCGGATGTTTTCCCCGTCGAGTTTCACCGGATGGAGCGCGCCCGCAAAGTTCTATACGGCGCGGACGTGCTTGGGAATCTGAATATTTCCGACGAAAATCTGCGTCATCAAACCGAATATGAGCTTCGCAGCAAACTGATTCAATTGCGCCGCGCTTATATTCCGGCTTCGATGTCGGTCGAAGGTCTGGTCGGCTTAATGACGGAAAGTCTTTCGAGCTTTACGGATTTGTTTCGCGCCGTTTTACTGATTCACGGTTTCGAGCCGCCGGTCGCCAAGCGCGAAGTCGTCGCGGCAACCGCCAAAAGATTGAATGTCAGCGGCGATTCGTTTGAAAAAATTCTGGATATTGGTGAAAATAATTCGTACGGGAGCTTTGATGAGGTTTCGGCTGACGCTTTGTTTGCCGATTATTTGCGAGAAATCGAGCGCGTTGTCGAAGCGGTCGATAAATTGCGAAAATCGTAAATTGTTAATGGTTGATTGAAAGACAAAGCGATTGCCATTAACGCGCACAATTAACAATTAACTTTTTATGAGGGAGAAAACAATGAAAAAAATATTTTTATTAGCATTTGTATTATTCGCGACTTTCGGTTTAAACGGCTGTAGTTACAACGATTTAACCGGAAAGCAGCAGAATGTCAAAGGAAGTTGGTCGAATGTGGAAACTACCTTGCAGCGGCGCGCCGATTTGATTCCGAATCTGGTGAAAACCGCGCAGATGCTCGGCGTTCAGGAACAGGAAGTTTTCGGGCAGATTGCCGACGCTCGCTCGCGTCTTTTGAACGCGACGCAAGCCGCGCCGCAGGGCGCGGACGGCGATAAGACGCCGGAGCAGAAGCAAGCCGTTCTGGAAGCGAACAACAGTTTCGGCGGCACGGTCGGAAGATTATTGAGTTTGCAGGAAAACTATCCGCAGCTTCGTTCGAGCGACGCGTTTTTGAAAGTTCAGGACGAGCTTTCATCGACGGAAAACCGCATTGCCGTCGCCAGAATTGATTACGGTAAAGCCGTTACGGATTACAACACGACGCGCAATTCGTTCCCGGCGGTTTTAACGGCAAGTCTTTTAGGCTTTAAGGAAGAACCGTTCTTCAAAGCCGACGAGGGCGCAAACCGCGCTCCCGACATCGGCGACCCGAATTCGATGAGGCGAAACACCAACAAATAAGACGCGGATTAAAAAACTATTTTGGGCGGAAATTGATTCAAATCATTTTCCGCCTTTTTTATTTTCGGTAATCAAACAGGAGTTTCGTGCCGGGAGCGCGGGCATCCTGTCCGCAAACGGCGCGTAAGCGACGTAGAAAAGTTCAGCTGAAGCCGACTTTTCATTAAACTGGAATTTTTGCGCTTAGGCGCTCGGTGCGGGCAGGACGCCCGCGCTCCGACAAGGGCGAATGACGAACTCGTATTCCGAATAAAAAACGCCGTCGAAATAACGGCATTCGGTTTTTATCTGTTTGTCGTTTATTAACCGGCAATTCGTTGTTGACGGTGTTGCTGCGCGATTGGAAAAACGAGACGAAACGTCGTGCCTTCTCCGGTTTGACTGCGCACTTCAATTGTTCCGGCGTGTTCCTGCACAATACCGTAGGAAACCGCCAAACCCAAACCCGTGCCGCTGCCGACGGCTTTGGTCGTAAAAAACGGGTCGTAGATTTTGATTAAATTCTCCGGCTCGATGCCGCTTCCGGTGTCGCCGACCTCGATAACAATCGAATCGACTTCTCCGATTTCGGTCTTAAGCGTGATTTTGCCGCCGCCGAGTATCGCGTCGCGGGCGTTGATAATCAGATTGGTGAAAACCTGCTGTAATTTTCCGGCACTGCCGAACATTTTCGGCGGCATATCGGCGTAATTTTTAACGATTTCGATTTGCGATTTGCGTAATTGCGGCTCAAGCAGCTGAAGCGTGTCGTCGAGCAGTTTGTTGATGTCGATTTCCGTAAATTCCGAAGCACTTCCGGTGCGCGAAAAATTCAGCAGATTGCCGACGATGTTGGAAGCGCGGTCGGTTTGCTTTTGAACTTTTTGCAGCAGCGCGTGTTTCGGGTCGGTTTCGGGAATCATTCCGAGCAGTATTTGCGTGTAACTCGAAACGCCGGTCAAAGGCGTGTTGACTTCGTGCGCGACGCCGGCGGCGAGCAGTCCGATGCTCGAAAGTTTTTCGCTCTGCTGTAAAGATTCTTCGAGTTTGACGCGCGACGTTACGTTTTCAAAAACGATAATCGCGCCGGTTTGATTGTTTGAAACGGAACGAAGCGGCGCGATGGCGACGTTTAATATCAGCGATTTCCCTTGAAAATTAGTCGTGTGAAGTTTATAAGCATTGCGAATTTCGGTCAGATGCCAGCGCGATTTGCCCAAAATATTTTCCAGATTCAGCGTAAAGCCTTCGTCGAAAATTTCATCGACCGATTTTCCGGTTATTTCTTCGCGTCTTAAATTCAACATTTCCTCGAACGGCGAATTCGAGCGCGTAATCATTCCGTTTTCATCGACGGCAAGCAGACCAACGTTGACCGATTCGACAATCGATTCGTTAAATTCCTTGAGCAGTGCGAGTTCTTCGGCACGTTTTTCCTGTTCTTCATAAAGCAGGCTGTTTTCGACGGCGACGGCGACGTAGCCGGAAACCATCTGGAGAATTTCCAAATCTTCCGACGATAAAAGCGAGCCGTCCTTAGCGCGTCCCAAACCGATGACCGCGACCATTTTTCCGCGCACGACGCACGGCACGAAATAGTGAAGTTCCTGACGGGCGATATGTTTCGGCGCGATGCCGAGTTTTTCGATTTTGCCTTCGATTTTTCCGCGAATGCCGTGCGCTTCCGCTTTTTCGTATGCGGTTTCGTCAATAAATTCCGCTTCCGGCAAATCGAGTTCGTCGGCGCGGACGATGCCGCTGGTCGCCGATTTTTGCCGAATCATCTGCCGGAAGTCGTTCGGTATCCGGTAATTCCTGCTGATGCCGACCGACTGCGCGACTTTGAAATGCTCCGGCAGATTTTCCGCCTGAATAAAAACCGCGACTTTTTCAACGTCGAGAACCTGCTGAAGGCGGCTGATAAGCGCGTTTAAAAGCGGTTCGAGCGCGGTTGTTGCCGAAAGGGTTCTGCCGAAATCGAGCAGTTCGAGCCGTAAATCGTAACGCTCGCCGTAGAAAAATCGGTCGGCGCGCTCCTGTAAGAATTTCTTGAGCGGCTCGCTCAAAAGAATGATTCCAGCCATTGCGACAACCGCAATCAAGGCGCGCAGGGTGATTTCCGTGTTTGAAAGATTTTTTCCTGTAACGAGATAAACCAGCAGCAGCGCGACCGCGCCAATCATCATCGCAATCGCCACGGTTGTCATCGCGTAGACGAGCGCGCGGCGCACGACAACATCAACGTCCATCAGACGATAACGCACAACCGAATGACCGAAACTGAGCGGAATCAGAGCAAGCGGCAAAGTGGTTATCGCCGATGAAAAGCTGTCGTCGGGCAGATATATGAAGCGTTTGACGAGTTCAAAAACGACAATCGGAAAAATCGCCGCAATCGTTCCCCACATCGCCCATTTTAAGCGCTGGCGCACCATCGGCTGGCGATTTTTGGAAAACCGCCACAATAAAACCGCCGCGCCGAGCGATGTTCCGGCGACGAATTGAATTAAATTCGCCCAATCGAGATTTATAAAAAGGTCGGTTCTATCGACAAACGCAGCTAAAGCGGTCAGATTTTTTTCGCCAATCGGGAGAATTAAAATTATCGAAAAAAAGACGTTGGCTAAAGATATAATTGCCGCCGGGACATAGAGCGCGTATGTTTTCCAGCGCGAGCGGTCGAAAACCTGACTTCGCACCGGATAGCGCAGGCAGAAATGCAGGAAAAGCGGCACGAAAAAAGCGAACGCGATATTGTCTAAAAGAGCGACCGCCAAATCGAAATCCGCGCCCAAGCCGAGCGGTTTATAAACGTGAAAAACGAACGCCGCCAGGCAGACGATGGCGAAATGAAGCACGAACGGCGAATTGCCGCCCTGTTTGAACAGCACGAACAAACCGACGCCGAGCCAGACGACGCCGACAATTATCAAAAACACGATTGAAGCCGTCCAGCGCGTCATCGTATCAAGATGTTTCAGGTCGGCGTAGTAAAAATTGTTGGCGAATGAATACGAAGGTCGCTGGTAAAAGTATGTCAGGTTTCCGTCAACGCCGGCGGCGTCGAGATAAAGCTGAATATCGGAGACCGAAACATTTTCTTCGATTTTATCGTCTTCCAGCCCGATTCCGACAAGTTTGTCGCCGGCGGCGATTCCGGCGCGCGAAGCGGCAAGTCCGGGCAGAACTTTTTCGGCATAGATTCCGCCGTCGCCTTTCTGCGCCCAATCTACGCCGTCGGTCGGCGGCAGGCTGTGAGAAGTTCTCTGCGAAAGATTAAGCGCGCCGCCGACGACAAATAAAACTGTCGCCAGAAGCCAAATCAAACTCCAACTTGTCAGCACTTTACCTTTCATTGTTCAGGGAATACCTTTCGCCGACTTTTCGCAACGCAAAACACGTTCCAATATCTTTCAGCGCCCGCTTCGTTAAAATTGTTTTGATTTTCAGCCGCGGAAAAACTTTTTGTTTTATTAAACCGCTGTTAATAAAAGGTTTTTATTCAGTTTTTCGCCTTATATCCAAGATTTTGGAGAGAGAGAAGCAGTAGTTAATGGTGAATAGCGAAAAACTAAAAGTGAGGAAACCTTTTGATTCTTATTAGCTTATTTCTCGCCTCAGCTATTCACTATTCACTACTCAGCTCATTGCCAGAACGATTTTTCGCGCGCCCGAAAACGGCATTCGTCCGTGTGCGGTCAAAAGATTGTCGAGAACCAGAACGTCGCCCTTTCGCCACTGGAAAATAACCGTTTCCCTTTCGAGCGCGGCTCGGATTTCCGCAAGCGCGGAAACATCGAGCGGCGAATTATCGCCGAAACGGGCGTTTAAGCGAAATTCTTCTTCCGGCATCAGCGAAATTAAATAATTGTAGGTTTCGCGGTCGAGATTCGACGGATGAAAACCGTCGGCTTGATTAAACCAGACTTCTTCGCCGGTTCGCGGGTGAATCGCCGTTGCCGGGCGCGTCTGGCTCAACCGCAGTTTGCCGTCCGTTTTCCATTTGAAATCGATGTTTGAGGCGCGGCAGTAATTTTCAACGATTGATTTGTCGCTCGTTTCAAACGCGTCCTGCCACGAAAAGCCCGAACCGGAATCGCCGAAAAGATTGCGGTCGTAACGGATTTGCTTTTCCTTAAATTCCCTGACGATTTCCGGCGCGATTCTTTTTAATATTTTCCGGCTGTCGCCAATCGGCGTTTCACCGCCGTTTTCGGGCGCGATGAAACAGCAGAAATAAACCGTTTCCGGGTATTTGTCCGAATACGATAATTCGTTGTGCAGAGCGAGCATAAACTGCGGCGGATATTCGGTCGAAGTATAGACGCCGCCGCCGAGTTTGACGCGCGGCGAGACGCCGCCCGCGTAATTTAATAATTCTTTGCCGGAAAAAGCACGGACGAAACTTTCAAAATCAGCCGCATTTTCGATGTCGAACTCGCGAAAAAGCAGTGCGCCGTGTTCGAGAAGTTTCTCGCGCAGAAACTTTTTGTCTTCGATTGTTTCGCGCCGCAAGGTTTCGAGATTTTTATTGTCCGCCGCGCTGTCCGAAGGTTCGATAAGAAGCGGAGTTTTTTGTTCGTTTATAAAGCTCGTTCTCATTTTTTTTCGCCGCGCTCCGTGTGGTATTAAATAATTTAAAAGTTATGATATTTTGTCTGCAATTATAATGATAATATGAAGAAAAGACGGCGGATTCAACCTGTTAAAGCGGCTTGCAATTTTACTGAAAATTATGCCGCTTTTTTTATAATCCGGATATGAAGCCTTAATAAATTTTTATTAATGTTATTTAGCAGAGAAACAAATTTATTATGGAGGTGATAGCTTTCTGGTATTCGCGCAGAAGATTTTATAAATAATTGCGGCAAAACGACTCGTTTGCTGCCGCTGCGACAGAAAATCCGCGCGCGCCGATATTTGAAAGCTCAAATCTATGTCTCGAAATATGGAGCAAAGCACGACGGGAAGCGAAAGCTTTTTCAAGCCCGTCCCGGATTTAGACGCGAAAACCGACGCTCGTATCGAATATCCGAGTTACAAATCGCTCGACGAATTTATCGATGTCGAACGCTTGAAATCGCTCGACGAGTTTATGACCGAAAGAATCCGGCAGCGAATCGCGTCGAAAAACGAGGAGTATTTTCTAAACGCGTATCGTCTCGACGCCGACAGTCCGCACCAGCCAGGGGCGCGCGAAATCTGGCTTTCGCGTCCGAAATCGGTTGAATCGACGGACGCGGAAATTTCGATTTACGATGCGCTCGATAAAACCGAACTTTGGGAGGCGACCGAAGAGGCGGCGAATTATTCGCTTCTGATGAATTTCATCAAAACGCTGCCGTTTAAGGCGACCGGCAGAATGTTGATTATCTACGACGACGCGGCAACGAACGTTCCGGCGCACCGCGACCATCTGGACGCGGACATCTGCCACGAATTTATCTGGTTTCGGACGAATCTGAGAAAGCCGTTTTATATGCTCAACCATAAAACGGGCGTCAAAAAATACGTCAAAGGCTATACTGCCTGGTTCGACGCGGTAAATCAGTTTCACGGAACAGACCCGGTGGACGGTTTGTCGTTCAGTATCAGAGTTGACGGCGTTTTCAGCGACGAATTCAGACGCCTGATTCCCGTTCCCGAATTTAATCGTGCTTCGACGCCTTCTTTATGGGCAGGCATTTAACAAGGAAAGAGGATTTTTGAAAACAGAACAAAATATAATGAGCAAAGAACAGGAAATCGAAGACACTGCAACCCAAAACGCGCCGCCGCCGATGAGCGCCGAAGACGCAGGCGAGATGCCGGGAGATGTCAGAGTTGACCCGAGCATTTTGTATCCGAGTTACAAATCGTTCGACGAATTTATCGATGTCGAGCGGTTAAAGTCTTTAGACAGCTATATTACGCAGCGAGTTAAAAAACGGCTGAACGCGAAAAAGGATTTACAGTTTTATACCGGACCGTATAAATTGGATAACTCGAATCCAGACCGTCCGGGTTCGCGAATGATTTATCTGGCTTATTCGGAACAACCGGACAGCTATTTCGATTTAGACCGAACCGAATTGTGGCATCCGACCGAAGCGGCGAACGAATTCGCGCTGCTGATGGATTTTATAAAGACGCTGCCGTTCAAATCGACGGGCAGAATGCTGATAATGTATGACGACGTTGCGCGCGAAGTTCCGGCGCACCGTGACCATATCGAAACCGAATTGTGCCACGATTTTCTATGGTTTCGGACGAGTTTGAAAAAGCCGTTTTATATGTTGAACCATAAAACGGGCGAGAAAAAATACGTCGAAGGCTACACGGCTTGGTTCGATTCGGTCAATCAGTTTCACGGCAGCGACCCGTTTGAAGGTTTGTCGTTCAGCATTCGAGTTGACGGCATTTTTACCGACGAATTTAAGGCGAAAATTCCGAAACCCGACTATAACTTAGCTTCGACGCCTTCGTTTTGGGCGTGCGTTTCCGGTTAAGAGTTAAAAAAATATCGAGCAAGGGAATTTATGAAAATTTACGTTAGCGGACTTTATTGCGGCACAAATCCGCAGCCCGGCGTCGGCATTGCGCGTTCGGTGCGGCAGGCTTATCCTGACGCAACGATTGTCGGCGTCGAATATTCCAATCGCTGTTCCGGCATTCACTGGCAGGATTTCGACGACATCTGGCTGCAGAGACCGTGGGAAGAATTAAATCTCGATTCTCACGCCGAAGCGGTTAAAAAAGTTCTCGACGCGGGCGGACTTTGGATTTCCGGTATCGATTTGGAAATTATGTGGTTCGGCGACATCTTTCCCGACGGACATCCGAATCTGTTGACGCCGCCGGCGGGCGCGTTAAAACAAGTCGCCAAGCCGGAAGTTTCGGCGCACAAAGGCTTGCCCGTAAAGATTCCGGTCTACGTCTCGACCGAATTATCCGATTGGGATTTACACGCTTTTTGCCGTCAAAATGATTGGAAAGTCTGGCTCAAAGGTCCGTATTACGACGCCGTTAGAACCAGAAGCTGGGCGGAATTTCAGGATATGCACCACCGTCTTTCGAGCGCGTGGTCAACTCAAAAACTTTTTTTACAATCGCACGTTACCGGCTACGAAGAATCGGTTTGTTTCTGCGCGTATCGCGGTGAGCTTTTGGGCGCGGTGCAGATGCGGAAGCGCGATTTGACCGAAATGAGCAAAACGTGGGCGGGCGACGTTACGGAAGTTCCGGCAGAATACGCCGCCGCGCTTCGTAAAGTTGTTAGGGATTTAAATTGGACGGGCGGCGCGGAGTTGGAGATGGTGCGCGACCCGAACGAACAGTTATGGCTACTGGAAATGAACCCGCGTTTTCCTGCCTGGATTCACGGCGGGACAATCGCCGGATATAATCTGCCCGGAAAACTCATCGAAGGGGCGACGGGCGTTAAAGCTCAGGCAATTACGGAAATTACCGAAGAATTTACGCGTGTTGTCTTGGAAGTTCCGGTGAGAAATGAATTTCCGTTGCCGCCGCTGCCCGAACCGTTCGCGGGCGGCATCGGGCATTCGTTAAAGCATCCGTCGGGACTGCTCGGATTTGCAAATCGCCTGCACGCGGCGGAAGCGAACGGCAACGGCAACAGCAAAGTTAAAGAAGAATTAGCAAACGTTCCCGCGTCATTTATCGAAGATATCAAAGGCGTCGAGTTCGACAACGTGCAGACGCCTTCGTTTTTGTTTCTCGAAAAAACCGCGTCCGCGCTTTTTGAACGCGCCGCTCGTCTCTCTAAAAAATTAAGCACCGACGACATACAGGTAACGAATGCTTATAGTATGAAAACCAACCCAGACAAGCGATTGGTTCAGCTTGCTTATAAAGCCGGATTTCTTGCCGAAGGCATCAGCCCGCTCGAAGTCGATAAAGCATTGAAAAACGGTTTCAAACCGGAACAGATAATCTTAAACGGTCCAGGCAAATGGTGGCACAAAGAATTTTTGCCGAAAGAACCGATTCACGCTGTTTTCTGCGATTCGGTAGCGGATTTAAAGCGCGTCGTCGCCGCGCTCGAAACCGGCGAATTGAAATCGAAAATCGCGGGCGTTCGTCTGCGCACGCCGAATATTCCTTCGCGTTTCGGCATTCCGATTGACACGCCGGAAGTTTTCAATACATTGATTGAATCAATCAAACTGCTGCCGCGCGAATGCGGTTTCGGCGTTCATTTCCATATGGCGAGCAGCAATGTCGGCGTCGGGCAATGGTGGCATTTATTTGAATCAATTTTGAAATGGTGCGGCTCAATCGAAGCGTTGTCGGGGCGAACAATCGAACTTCTCGATGTCGGCGGCGGTTGGTTTCCCGACGACTGGCACGAAGATTCGGACACGCATTTCGCAAAAGCAATCGAAAAAGTTCGTGAATATCTGCCGCACGTCCGCCAAATCGTCTCCGAACCCGGAAAAGCATTGGCACAGCCGTCGATGGCGCTGGCGATGCGTATTTTAGAGATTCAGGATTTCCCCGGCGCGGCAACCGATGTCGTCGTTGACGGCTCGATTGCCGAACTGCCGATGTATTTTTTCTACCCGCACCGGATTCTGCATCAGAATTCCGAAACCGGCGCGTGGAAAACTTTGGGACGCGGCAGAGCTTATCTTTTGGGCAGACTTTGTATGGAACACGATGTCGTCGCCTCGAACGTCGGCTTGCCGGACGACGCCAAACCCGGCGATTTACTGGTTTTTTGTGATGCTGGAGCTTACGACAGGAGTATGAGTTATGTCTTTGGACGCGGTTAAAAACGCAACAAATAATTTTGAAAACGGCAGCGGAATCGGAACGGCGACGGCTTCGGCAAAAACCGCTTTCGATAAATGGCGGGATTTTCCTATTTCCAGAATCTCGCATCACGGTCAGATGTGCTGCGAGGCGGCGCGCGAATGGCTCGCGGCGATGGATTTTTCGCAATTAAACGCGGGCAGCGATTTAACCGGACCGCGCTGGATTCGCCAGAAATATAACTGGGGTCCGACGACGTGGCAGATTCACTGGTGCGAAGCCGTTCGCCAGAGAGCGCTCGACTGCGGCGCGCAAGCCGCTTTAGCGCAGGAAGCTTTCGAGGCGCGAGGCGTCGAAAGCTATCAGTGTCAGCTGGTTCAGCAGTATTCAAAAGAAGCGACTGAACAATGGTCTGAGCGTTGGAACGGCGCGGAAACGAGCGTTTTCTGGATTGACGACGATTTGATTTACCACGAAGGCTGCGCGGTCGCAACCGGCAAAAATAATGAAATAAAACTCTGGGATGCGAGCGCGGCGTGGTGGATAAATCCGCGTCAATTCGGCGGCTACGGCGGACTTCGCGCCGTTCGCATTTTCACGACGCCGAACGACACAGCCGCTTTTAAATGGGGCGAGCATTCGTTTAAGGCTAACGAATGGCAGAAAATTTAATTTTTGTTTTCGGAAGGAAATTTAAATTCAGACGTAATAAAAAAAGGCGAAGTTGAAATTTCAACTTCGCCTTTTCGCAGTTATCTTATTCCGCTATTTCTTTGCTCTCGGTTTCTTTTCCGCAACCGTTTTAATCGGTTTCGGCTGCGCGGTTTTAGGCGTTTTCGTTTTCATTGCCGGTGCGGTTTCAGCTTTTTGCGACTGATTCAGCATTGCCGTCCAGGTGTATTCGGGCGCTTCAAAACCTTCTTCCAATTTTTTGAAAATAAAATCGGTCATCGCGCTGACAATCCAATTATGATTCGCTTCGCCGACCGACGCGAGTTCGGCGTCCGGCGCGGGATTCATAAAATCAATCGCATACGGAATGCCGTCTTTAATAGCAAACTCAACCGTATTTAAGTTATAGCCGAGCGCTTTGCAAATCGTGATAACGTCGCGCTCGACGCGCGCGTGCAGTTCCGGCGACAGGTAATCATCGACGCTGACATACTGCATTCCCGACAAGTAAGGCTTCGACGGGTCATACGGCATAATCAAAACCTTTTCCTGCCCGACGCAGTAACAGCGCACAAACTGGTCGAACTCGATGCCTTCCTGCAGAGTCATACACAACTTGCCCGATTGATTATATTCGCGCCATAATTCTTCGAGCGACCAGATTTTCGAGACGTTTTTCCAGCCGCCGCCGTCGAACGGTTTGAGAAAAGCGGGAAAGCCGACATACTCGCAGATGCCTTCCCAATCAAGCGGAAATTCGAGATTTCGCAAACTTTCCGCCGTAATGTCGGGGATATAATCCCGCTGCGGCAGCAGAACGGTTTTCGGAATCGCAATGCCGATTTTCGCCGCCATACAATAATTAAAAAATTTATCGTCCGCCGACCACCAGAACGGATTGTTGATAACGAAAGTTCCTTCGAGCGCCATTCGTTTTAAAGTCGCCCGATAATACGGAACTTCGTGCGAAATGCGGTCAATAATTACGTCGTATTTCTTCGGCTCGTCCAGACGAATGCCGCCGACTTTAACCATTTCCGCGACGACTTCGCCGCCGCCGCGCTCGTTAATGCTTCTGATAATCGATTCGGGAAACGACAGCTCGCGTCCCGTTAAAATTCCAACCGTTTTCATAACTGTTTTATTTAATTCCTTTTTATATATTTGTTTAAGATAGCTTATGTAAATTTCCGTATATTGTGAAAACAAACAGTGTAGATTAGAAATATTGAAAATTACAAGCGGTGCGAAATTTAGTAATATCCTGATAGTATATTTTTATAAAAATTTTAGTTGTCAGTAATCATTGGTAATCTTTCAAGATAGGCATCACAAAATCAAGGAGAATTAGAATGCAGAGAAAAAGAAAGCAGTTACTCTCAGCCGGAAAATTAGTATTCGGTTTATTACTGTTAACAGTTTCTTTTCTGACAAGTTACGCTCAGGAAAAATCCAAATCGCCGGACGCAGCCGAACAAGCCGAACAAGAGAGAGAGGCGCGGCAGGCAGTAGCTAAAAGCGTGATGGCTGGTATTTTCCTTGATAAAGTCACAGTAAAAGATGCTGATTGGAAACTGAAAAAAGCCGATCACACGATGAGAGGCGGAGTTGAAAATAAAGCAAGCACTATC
>JBBPXZ010000035.1:0-7524 GCA_038200355.1 Pyrinomonadales bacterium
GCCGAATTTACTCAAAGCCGCTTTACGAGCGTTTTCGCCCAATTCGCGCCGAAGGTTTTCGTCCGCTAAAAGCGCGCCGACGGCTTCGGCTAATTCGACCGGATTTCCAATCGAGACGAGCTTTCCCGTTTTATTATCTTCGATTATCTCCAGCGCGCCCGCCGTTTCGGTTACGACGACGGAGCGTGAACTCGCCATCGCTTCGACAATCGCCAAGCCGAAACTTTCCGAATGAGACGCGGAGACGAAAACGTCGAGCGCGCCGAGCAGTTCAATTGTTTCTTCAACCCAATCGAGCCACAAAAAACGTGCTTCAAGTCCGAAAACCTTTACAAGCCGTTTGAGTTTCTGCCGAAAGTCCCGACTGCGCGAATTGTCCTTGCCGACAACGACAAAATGCGCGTCGGGAAATTTCTCGGCGGTAATCTGCGCCGCCAAAACGAAATCTTCCTGTCCTTTGAGCGGTTTGAGTTCGCCGACGATTCCGATTAGCAATGAGTCGAAAGGAATATCGTGAGCCAGCCGAAACGATTCACGAATTTTTTTTTGATTCGTTTTTGCCCATTTTTCCGTGTTGATGCCGTTATAAATTACGGCAATCTTTTCAGCCGGAAAAGTCTTTTGCAGATTAATTTCGACCGCGCCCGAAACTGCTATGACTTTCGACACATTGCTTAAAACAAACTTCTGCAGAAAATTCACCGGAAAAAGAACGTGCCGCGTCAAAACCAATTTTGCAGCGGGAGCGAATCTAACCGCCAAACTCGCCGCCGGATAATCTCTGGCAAGATGCGCGTGAACGATTTCAATATTATTCGAGCGTATAAATTCAGCCAGCTTTCGGGCGCTGAAAATATCGAAAGAATTCTTCAGCCGCAGCTTTATAAAATTTCTCTCCGGCAAAAAAGAAAGTTTCTCGCGCCAATCATTTTCGACGCGCAAAGCAGCAAAAACGTCGTGTCCATTTACCGACAAACCCTTGCATAAATCAACAAAATGCCGCTCGCCGCCGCCGAAATTTGTCGCCGAACTGATTTGCAGTATTCGCATCAATCAAATGATAGACGTTAAACGATTGAAAATAAAAACGGCGCGCTTCCCGAAGGAAGCGCACCATAAAGGTTTTTCAAATTTATAAATCTGAAAAACTAAAATTGGAATCGCGCCGCAAACTGAATCTGGCGTTCACGATATAAAGTGCTGTCGGCGCTGGTAGCCTGTCCGAAATTGGCAACCCCATTGGTTTGGTTAAAATTTAAGGTGTTTCCGCTTCTCGTGTAGAGTGTGCTGTTGACGCCGAAAACGTTCGTGCGATTTAAGACGTTAAAACCTTCGGCAAGCAATTCAAGATTGTATCTTTCGGTAAATCTGAATCGTTTGGAAAGTCGAACGTCCAAGTTTTGAACGTTCGGCTGACGGAAAGCATTTCGCTGATTAATCGGAAGCCGCGTGTCGCCGAACGTTCCGTTCAAAGTTCCGCCGGAAACATTGCCGTCATAAGGTTTGCCCGAATAAAAAGCGTAAATCGGTGCAATCGAATAACCGTTTAACAGATAATTGTAAATCGATTTGCTGTTTCCTTTATAAAACGTCGGCGCGTAAACCGCGCTGACGATAAATTTGTGGCGCACGTCAAAATTGCTTATTCCTCTCTCAAAGCTGCGGTCGAAAACATCAAGCGGCGAATTGTTTGCCGGAAATGCCGCCGACGTTTGTCCGGTGTCGGTTGCTCTCGCCAGCGTGTAGCTCGTCTGAAACTGCAAACCGGCGGTAAGGCGTCGATTTGCCTGCAAAACAAGAGCGTTGTATTCGGATTTGACAGAACTTTGAATTTCGGTAACGGCTTGACTGCCGAAACTGGTGCGAACGGCAGTCGGCAGGGAGAAGGTTTGACCGTCATTCGGACCGCCGACAATATTAAAAGTAGTCGAAGCGCCGGTTCTTACTAAGTTCTGGTCAACGAAAGTCGGCAGACTGCGCCCTAAACTTCCGATATACGAAGCCGAGACGACCGTGTTTTTAGCAATCTGATGCTCGACAATAAAATCGTATTGATTGATAAGCGGAGCTTGAAAATTCCGGTTGAAATACTGAATCGAACCGGCTGCCGTAAACGGCGTATTAGCCGGTAAAACACTGGCGAAAGTCGGAGCGTTAGGATTTTGTATCGTAATCGTTTGGCTCGGATTGGTCGGATTAGGAACTCTCAGAGTCGGCGCGATGCTGATTTGCGCTTGTCCGCCGGGCGCGCCGGTATTGATAAGCGCGTTGTAAATCGTGGCGTTAATGATGCGACCGTAATAAATTCCGTAACCGCCGCGCAGAGAAGTTTTGCCGTTGCCGAAAAGGTCATAAGCGAAACCGATGCGCGGACCGAAATTGTCTTTGTCGCTCGGCAGCTGCGATGTCGCTTCCGCAACGGTTAAACCGGAATTCGGTATTACAGTGTTGCTGATAGCCGTGCCGGTATTTGCAAAAACCGTTTCGGGCATTTTCTGGTATTCGTAGCGCAAACCGAGATTAAGTGTTAAACGCGGCGTAATGCGAAAATCATCCTGCGCGAAAAAGTTGTAATCGTAGGTCGCGAACTTGAGTCCCGGCGAACCCAAACCTTGCGTGAAACTGCTCGTATAACAGCGTCCTGCCGTATTGGAAGTATTTGCGACGCATTGTCCTCCGGTTGTCAGAGGAGTGTTGAGATTAGTGTAATCGATAATAAAATCGTTGACGTTGTTATACGAAAAAGCGCCGGCTTCGTTACGCAGATTTTGAATGTCGTCGGTAACGCGATTGATGTCGCCGCCGAATTTGAATGTATGTCTGCCTCTGGACACTGTTACAGTATCGGCAAATTGAATACGACGCTCGTCCGGGTATGACGGGCGGTCTAAGAAAGTCGGCGTTCCGAAAGCTAAACCGTTGCTGATAAATACATTCGGCGCGCGCCGTCCGCTGGCGACGGTTTGGGAAGTAAGCGGTTCGCCCGCAAATGGCGTTTGGCTGAACTGGCGTTCAAAATCCCGTCCGTATTGAAAACGCGCTTCGTTCAGAGTAGTTGCCGAAAGCGTCGATTGAAGCCGTATGTTTAACGAATCGACGCTGACGAAATCATCACCGAAACTTTGTCGTCCGAGCGTGTTGGTCGCCTGCGTCTGCACACCTGACGGAGATTTCCAGCGCAGACGGTTATAGGTCGTGCTGAGTAAATTATTATTGTTGATTTGCCAGTCGATTTTCGGTAAATAAATCGTCTGGTCGCCTCTGCGCGGCGTTTCGCCGGTCAAAGAAACCAGAAAATTCACCGAATTGTCAATCTGAGCGTTGGTCAAACCTTTGCTCAACAATGTCGTGCGGTTTACCGTATTCAAAAAAGTCGGACTCGTAAATCTGGCAAGTCCCGGAAAGTTACGTTTTTGCTGGTCGTAGCTGAAAAAGAAAAACAAACGGTCTTTGAGAACCGGACCGCCGATTGCGCCGCCGAATTGCTGGCGAACGTCTATCGGTTTGATGCCGACGGTTATCGGAGAACCGTTTACGAGCAGCGTTTGGGTAGCAAGCGGATTACGGGCGCCGTTGCGGTTGTTGCGATTATAGTAGAAAAGCTCGCCGTGAAATTCGTTCGTTCCCGACTTGGTAACCGTGTTGATAACGCCGCCCGCCGAACGTCCGTATTCCGCCGAGTAGTTCGAGGTATTGACCTGAAACTCTCTGACCGACGCCTGACTGATAACGTAATTGATGCGCGAGCGTCCGCGTTCTTCGGAGAAAAACGCCTGGTTATTATCGCCGCCGTCAACCGTCGAGTTGTTCAAAAGACCGGAAATGCCGCGAAAGCTGATTAAACCGAAATTTCCGTCGGGAACGGTCGCGGGCGTCAAAATAACAAAGTTTGAAGCGCGGCGACCGTTAATCGGCAGCTCGTTGATTGAAGTTTGGTTGATGTTGGTCGCAAAATCCTGCGAGTTAGTGTTGATGACGGGCGCTTCCGCCGTAACTTCGACTGTATTGCTGGTTCCGGCGACGCCTAACGGAACGTCGATTGACGTAACCTGACCGACTTCGACGACGACTCTTTCCTGAGAAAAGTTTGCAAAGCCCGACGCGGTAACGCCGATTGTGTATGTTCCCGGCTGAAGGTTGCTGAATCTGTAACCGCCGTCGTCGTCCGTCGTCGTCGTCTGCGTCTGATTCGTTCCCGCGTTGGTAACGGTTATGGTCGCGTTCGGCAGCGTGGCGTTTTGCTGGTCGGTAATCTTACCGCGAATACCGCCGGTTACGGTCGATTGAGCGAACGTCTGTCCGATGCCCAAGACCAGGCAGAACATCGCCGCCGCTAATAATTTAATCGAATTTTTTGTAATCATTTAATTTGGTTAACCTCTTAATAGTGATAGAAGTCTGTTGAAAAATTGCTGTTGGTTATAAAAAAAAGAATATTTTGAATTTTGAATTTTTATCTTACTTTTTGGATTTTAATCGCGTCGTTTGCCGCGATTTTATATGCCGGAAATAAAATCGATTTTCTTATTCAAAATTGTTTAAGTATTTAATTGTTCAGTCTTTAGGTGTTCCAAAGATTAAAACTCCGGCGTAAAATTGCCGCATTTTTACGGGTAATAAAATCTTACGCGGAAACCAATGCAAATTAAGTTCCGTCTTAGCCGTGAAACTTTACGTTTCTTCGGCTTCTGTAGAATTATTGCCCGCGGAAATTAACTTTGTTATGACTTTCTCATTTTTGCAGAAGCCCGCACGATAGTTCGGCGCAATGATGAAGAAGACACACTTACCTTACGTGCGTGTTTCCGCATTTTTATGTTAAATACGCGAACCTTTGAAAATCAATCGCTCCTTGGCGTTACTTTGCGTCTTCACTTTTGCGCATCGACTGAAAATATTTGTCTGGAGATGTTTGAAAATCGGTTCGTTTCTGCCGAATAAATACTGCAACTATTCGACAGATTCAAACGTCAATACAAGGTTGCGGAACCGGTTTTGAAAACCGGGAAACTGTTTTCCGGTTTTCGGCGGTTTGCGCAAAAGAGCTTTTGAAGAAAATCTGAAAGATGAGCGGTTTGAGCGGTTTGGGAACGCTTGACTTTCGGATGATAGTGGTTTAGATTAGTCGGGCAATAAGCGCAGAGGTTTAGAGCAAACACAACAATTCGGACGAATAAGGGAGGGTTTTTATGTCGCAGTTAGCAAATTCACAGATTACGGGCAGAGGGCATCTGCATCAACGAATTACGGCGAGTTTGACCGTGCAGGCAAGCTGGGTCGATGCCGAAAGCGGTGAAACAATTTTTGTCAGCGGTATGACGGAAAATCTGGGTGAAAACAGCGCGCTGGTAAATCTGGAAGTTCTGCCGCCGGTCGGAAGCGAAGTTAATTTACGGATTTTCGATGAAGAAAAAACCATCGTCGAAGTTCCGACGCACGTTATACGGGTTCAGAGAGACCCAAGCAAAATGCTGGCGTCTCTTTCGATAACCGACAATCTGAAAAAATGGCGGGAAAGCGCGCTGTCCGCTGCCGAAGAATGGGTAACGAGACACTGGCGGCTGAATTACGAAGAAGAATGGATTAATTAATTTCGTTTTTTACGGTTTTGTAATTTTTTGTAATCGACGGGCGGAGAAAGGCGTTATTGCTTTTCTCCGCCTTTGCTTTAGCTTACAATTTTCCTGTCGTCAGCCAACGCCCTAAACTTTGCGGGCATCTGTATTGAACCGATGAAAAAGATATTTTCCGCCGTTTTAATTTTATTTGCTTCAAGTTTCGCCCTCGCGCAGGCTGCGCCGCAAAAACCTTTAACGCAAGCCGAATACGTCAAAATGCTGTATGATTTTCAAAAATCGCCAGCCAAAAAAGATGAGCTTGTCGAAGCGATTCGCGCGCGCGGCATCGGTTTCGAGCTGACGGACGGTTTGCGCGGTTTGACGACATCGAAAAGCCGCAGCAACGCCGAGCTGAAACGCTCCCTCGAAGAAGCCGAACGCCGCCGCCGGAATCCGACAGCCGCGAAACTTCCGACGCAAAAAGAATCAAACGAAATTTTAGCTAAAGCGCGTGAAGCGACTCTGGCGGCAGTCGAAGAGATGCCGGATTTCGTCGTCAAACAGCAGATTGCGCGTTTCGCCGCTTACGTCGGAACAAATAATTTCCGCAGCCTCGACCGTCTGGTCGTCGCCGTAAATTACCGCGCAAGCGGGCAGGAAGATTATAAGGTGCTGTCGAAAAACGGAATAGTCGAGAACAATCCGACCTCGAAGGGAAGTTATGAAGAAGCCGGCGGAACGAGTTCGACCGGCGAATTCGTAACGGTTCTGGCAAAGATTTTCAAACCGGACAGCGAAACGAAATTTGAAATTTCCGATACGGACACGATTCGCGGGCGGCGCGCCGTCGTTTTTAATTATTCGATTGAGCGCGACAAAGCCTTACAGCGCGTTACGGCTTCGGGTTATGCAAACGATACGGCGATTACCGGAATGAAAGGCAGAATCTGGATTGACCGCGAAAACTTTCGTGTTCTGCGCGTCGAAAGCCAGGCGACCGAGATTCCCGAAGATTTTCCGATTCGCACGGCAAACCGCACGATTGATTACGATTGGGTAACTATCAGCGACGAAAAATATCTGCTGCCCGCGCTCTCTGACGTTCGTTTAACTTTCCGCGAAAAAAGGGAAGTCTATGAAACGCGAAACGTAATTCGCTTTAAGGAATATCAGAAATACGGCTCGGAAGTAAAAATTCTCGACGACGACGAAGCGCCCAAGCCGGAAGATAAGCCGAAACCGTAATTTACAAAATAGAAAACAAAATCGAAAAAGCGGAGATTTATTGATATTAATGAATCTCCGCTTTTTCGATTTTGTTTTGATAATTTTAAGTAACGACTTCATTTATCGTCCGCCGGTTTTGAGTCCGCCGCCGAGTCGATTCGTCCGGCAAATGCCAGAATAACCAGCGTCGTAAAGGCGGCGAGAAGCGCCAGACCGAGCGCGCCTAAACCGACGGCAACGCCGACAGCTGCCGTCATCCAGATGCCCGCCGAAGTAGTCAAGCCCTGAATATCGCGTTCTTCGTTCAACTTTAAAATCGAACCCGCGCCGATAAATCCGATGCCGGTAATTATGCCCTGAACGACGCGCGATAAACCGTCCGAAGACATTCCGTAGCCGGAGCAGGCAAGCACGAAAACGCACGTGCCGAGCGTAACCAGCATATGCGTTCGGACGCCCGCCGGTTTGCCCGCTCGCTCGCGCTGCATTCCGATAACCGCGCCTAAAATCGCCGCGGCGGTTAATCTGATAATAACGTGCAGCAGCTGTTTCGTGTCCGGCAGACCGGCGGTTAATTCTTCCCAGATAATATCCATTTTTTTTGTATCTGAAGTGTAAAATGCCCGGATTTGTTTAACTTAAGCGGCGACATCGATTATTCGCCGATTTTGGTCAGCACGAATGCCGCCAGAAATCCGAGAACCGTAATTAATCCGGCGAAATCGTGCGCTTCGGCGAA
>JBBPXZ010000036.1:0-10656 GCA_038200355.1 Pyrinomonadales bacterium
GAACTGTTTCTAGAAATCATTCAAGGCTTCTTTCATACGCCGCACGCCTTCCGCCATTCGTTCTTCCGAATTGCAGAAAGACAGCCGCAGAAAACCTTTCGCTTCCGAGCCGAACGCGATTCCCGGAACTGTAATCACGCGGTTTTGCAGAAACTTTTCGGCGATTTCCAAATCGTCGCCAATTGAACGCACGTCGAGCATCGTGTAGAACGCGCCTTCGGGCAGAGTTCCGCGCAAACCTAATTCCTTTTGCAGCGTATCAATCAGAAATTCGCCGCGCCGTTTGTAAATCTCGCGCGCGTCCGCTTTGGCGGCTTCAGCTTCCGGCGTCCAGCCGAGCAGCGACGCTTTTTGCGAAATCGTTGAAGTGCAGACTGTAAGAAATCCGTGCAAAGTCATCGCGGCTTTGACGACATCGGTTTGCGAGCTTGCCACCCAACCGACGCGCCAGCCGGTCATACTCAAAGATTTCGACAAACCCGAAACGATAATTGTTTCATCGTAAAATTCAGAAGCCGAGCGCGGTTTCTCCGGCGTAAAATATAAATCGCTGTAGATTTCGTCGGAAATCAAATAAATTCCCGTGTCTTTTAACACGTCGCTGATTTGCCGCAAATCGTTTTCCGTAAAAATCTTTCCGGTCGGATTCGACGGCGAAATAATGACGGCGGCTTTTGTTTTCGGAGTAATTTTCGATTTGAATTCTTCAATGTCGAACGCGAAATCTTTTTCCGCCGGCAGACGATAAAAAACCGGCGTGCCTTCGGAAATTTTCACACAGTTTTCGTAAGCCGGAAACGCCGGGTTCGGTATCAGAACTTCGTCGCCGGCGTCCACAATCGCCAGGAAAGCGGCGGTCATCGCTTCCTGCGAACCGACGGTTACGCAAACCTGATTCGCCGACAAATTCAAATGCGGATAACTCGCCGCAATCAATTCACGAAGCGGAAGAAGTCCCGAATGATTCGTGTAACCGTTTTGTTCGTCAAGAGTTACACGCGCCGCTTCTTCGCGGATAAACTGCGGCGTCGGCAAATCCGGCTCGCCCAGCCCGAAATTTATACTGTCGGGCAAAGCGCGTTCAAATATTTGTCTGATTAAAGTCGGTTGGACGCCCTGCAGACGGCGCGGTAATTTCAATTGCATTTTTTCTTTTGCAGCATTCATAATATTTAAATACCATCGTGCAAAGCGATTGCTAAATCCGCCGGTATAACAAGCGGATAAAAAATTTCGGCTTCAAATAAATAATCTTCGCCGTCCTCGTCGATGACGCGCAGCATTCCGTCACTTTCAGCCGCCGCATCCGCGACAACTTCGTATAATTTGCCGATTTCGAGCGACGCTTCAAAACCTTTATTTTTAACGCAGACCGCAAATTTCGTATTCATAATTATTCAAGCCAACGCTTTATTTTTCCGTTCCGCTTTCCGATTCCGTGCGCTTCATACCAATGAATTTCAGCCAGTCTTATGCGTCCGTTTGAAATTCTTTGGACACTTGCAATGCCTTTTAATTTTCGCCACCGTCCATTGCCGAACTGTTTATTCAAAAACGGTAAGATACGAATCGAACCGCCGACGGCGATAATTTCAATCTGCTCGATTTTACCAATGATTTTGAATCCTTCCAACATTTAATTTTTCAACTGTTTTCAGAAATCCCAGCCCAACCTTTTTCTCCCTGAAGAAATTCCTGCGTTTCCGCTAATACGAAACCCGTTTCAGCCGACAAACACTCCAATCTTTTAACAGTTAATCGCGGATGCTCGAACTCGATTAAATTAAAGGAATTGGCTTCGCCGCGCCCGCGTGTCGAAGTCGCCGTTCCCGCCTGAACGACGAGCGCGTTGCGTCCCGCGCCGAGTTTGTAGCGCGTCGCCGTGTGTCCGATGTGCGAAACGTGTATGTGTCCGGCTAAAAAGATGTCCGCGCCGCAGTCGGTAATTTCGCGCATCGCCATCTCCGCGCGCCCGACAATCTGGTCGTCGTTGTAGCCTGCGGGCAAATCGAACGGGTGATGCGTAACGAGAATTTTCAAAGTTTCGTCCGGCAGATTGCACAATCTTTCGCGGATAACGGCAACCTGTTTTTCGTTGACGCGCCCGTCTTTTATCGTCAGCGAACGCGCCGTGTTGATGCCGAGAACGGCGATTTCGTCGTCTTTATAAAACGGTTCTAAATCGTCGGTTATATATTTTTTATATTTATCGAGCGGATGGGCGAAACGGTCGAAAACATTGTGCAGCGGAATGTCGTGATTGCCCGGAACGATGATTTGCGGTTTAGGAAGTTTGTCGAGAAATTCTTTCGCTTCGATAAACTGCACCGAGCGAGCGCGCTGCGTCAAATCGCCGGAGACGACGACAATATCAGGCGCGATTTCATTTATTTTAACAATCAGACTTTCGACAATCGCGTAATCGACGCGCCCGAAATGAATGTCGGAAATATGAACGAGAGTTCGCATAAAAAAGTCCAAAGTCCAAAGTCCAAAGTTCAAAGTTTGTTGCGGTTTCTTAACTTTGAACCTTGAACTTATTCCGGCACAAGCACAGTTAAGGCTTTCGGGTGAATTTTATAACAAAGCGGCGACTGCATCTGGCTGACTTCGCCGTCGTAGGCGACGAGCAGAGTTTTTTTGCGCCGCGTTTCGATTTGGAAATTTTCGACCGATAGCGATTCAAAATCCTTCGCGCGGTGCATCACGCCGAACAGCGAACGCGCGGCGAGCATCAGCAAACCGGCGCGTCCGGTTTTGTGCAGCAAATAGACGCTCAGCTTCCCGTCGTCCAGGCATTTGCGCGTGCCGATATTGAGAAAATCCATTTCGTATTCGTTATTGCCGACAAACAGAAACGGTGTTTTACGCGTTATTTCTTTGCCGTCAATTATCAATTTGATATTCAAAAACGGATAGCGCCGCAAAACATTCGCCGCCGCCCAGAACGCCGCCGACCATTTGCCGCGCCCGAGACGCTGCTGTTTTTCGCGCCGCCGGACGATATTCGGATAAAGACCGATGCTCGAATTATTAATAAAAATCTGCCCGTTCACCTCGCCGACATCGATTTGTTTCGTGTGTCCCGCGGCGATAACGCGAGCGGCTTCGGTTAAATCCGGCGGAATATTTAAGTCTTTCGAGAAATGGTTGAGCGTTCCCAAAGGCAGAATGCCGAAAATCTTGTCCGTCCCGATTATCTTCGACGCCACGCCGCTAATCGTTCCGTCGCCGCCGCCCGCGACGACGATTCGCGCATCGCTTTCGGCGGCTTTTCCGGCAAGATTCATCATATCTTCGCCGCTTGCCGCGACCGAAATATTCGCCTGCAAATCATTGGCGGCAAAGGCTTTCTCGACCTCGCTTTTAATATCGCTTTCGCCGCTCGCCGCGCCTGAGCCTTCGTTGACGACAATTTCGATTGGTGCTGTCATATTTTAGGAATTTATCACAGAGAACACGGAGAACACAGAGTTTGAGAAAACTAAAACAACTTAACTAAGAATAATCTAACGCAAAATTCCAATCAATTATTATTCGTTTCCGCTTCGCATTTTACATTTTCATTCTCGATGTCCTCTGTGTTCTCTGCGGTGAAAATCTTATCTTAAATAATCTTCCAACTTAGTCGAAGCGTCGGTTTTTTCATCTCGGTATTTAACGATAACGGGCGCGTAAATCGACAAACCGTTCTCCCTGCCGAAGCCGCTCGTAATCGCTCTTGCGCCCTGCACGACGACCGCACCTGCCGGAATTTCAAGCGATTTCCTGTTTTCCGCTTTGATAATCGTCTCGTTGACCAAATCGAAAACCGGCGTCGAGCGCGTCAAAATCACGCCCGAAGCTAAAACGGCTCGTTCCCGAACAATCGTGCCTTCATAGACGCCCGTGTTGCCGCCGATTAAACAATCGTCTTCGATAACAACCGGATTCGCGTTGACGGGTTCAAGCACGCCGCCGATTTGCGCCGCCGCCGACAAATGAACGCGTTTTCCGATTTGCGCGCACGAACCGACAAGCGCGTGCGAATCAATCATCGTGCCTTCGTCAACATAAGCGCCGACATTGACGTAACACGGCGGCATCAAAACGACGCCCGCGCCGACAAACGAGCCGTCCCGAATCGTCGTGCCGCCCGGAACGATGCGAATCTTATCGTCAAGATTCATCGGACGAAGCGGATAAGTATTTTTATCGAAAAACTGAAAGCTCTCGCCGCTGAACGACATCGTAACCATCTCGCCCATTTTGAATCCGAGCAGAATTCCGCGTTTAACCCAAGCGTTCGCGTGCCAATCGCCGTTTTCGTCGCGCTCCGCCGAACGAATCGCACCTTCGCGCAGAGCGGTTTTAAAGTCATCAAAAATGGCGCGGTCGGCGGCGTCGAATTCAGATTTTGTAAATAATTGTTCGATTTTTTCCTGTAAATTCATCTTGATTTTTATTGTTTCAATTGATTCAAAATCTCTTTTAACTTTTTTCGCGTCGGCTCTGTAACCGGCACAAGCGGCAATCGTAAATTTTCTTCGAGAAGATTCATTTCCCGCATCACGAATTTGCACGGCGCGGGCGATGATTCGATGAAATTGGCTTCCATCAACGCCAGAATTTTGTAATGAATCTCACGCGCCGCCGACCAATCGCCGCGCAAAGCGTTTTCGACCATTTCAGAAGTTTCCTTCGGCAATTCGTTCGAGACGACCGAAACCAGACCGTCCGCGCCGACTGAAATAAGCGGCAAGGTCGTCGCGTCGTCGCCGGAAAAAACGCGGAAATTTTGCGGACGTTTAGCGATTATTTCCATTATTTGCGAGAAATTCCCCGACGCTTCTTTTATCGCGGCGATGTTTTCAAATTCGTTTGCCAATCTCAAAGCGGTTTCGGCGGAAATATTGGAACACGTTCTGCCCGGCACGTTGTAGAGCATTATCGGAAGTTTTTCGACCGATTCGGCGACGGCGGCGAAATGCGCGAACAAGCCGTCCTGCGTCGGTTTGTTGTAATACGGCGCAACGATTAAAGCCGCGTCCGCGCCCAATTCTTTTACTTTTCCGGTGAAATCAATTGTCGCGGCGGTGTTGTTGCTTCCCGTTCCGGCGACGACTTTCGCGCCCAATTTATGCGCGACATCAACCGTCATTTTTATGACGTGAATTTTTTCTTCGTCCGACATCGTAACCGCTTCGCCCGTCGTCCCGCACGGAACTAAAATCTTAACGCCGTTCTTAATTTGCCGCTCGACCAGCGATTTAAAGCAGTCGTCGTCAATCGAGCCGTCTGCTTTAAACGGCGTAACCAGAGCAGTTCCGCAGCCTCCAAGCCAATCAATTTTCATTATCATAGTTTTATAAATTCGCTCCACAACTTGAGCAGAATTTCGGTTTTGAATATGCCGATTTGCTATAATTCGTCTTCCCACAATTGTTGCAAAATTGGGTATTCCTAATATTGAGAATGGTTATAACTACGACCGCTGGAATCATAAATAATAATGTCTGAGGTGAAAAATCAGACATAAATCCCACAAAAGAACCAAAGATTATTCCCACAATTACCACAAATACTGGAAAAATAATTTTTTTAACTTTCACATTTCTATTGAAGTGAAAAAACAAAAAACTTACTAAGCCAAGTGTAAGCCAAAATACCATAAAGATTTGAAAATAATCATTTTTCATATATTTAGCTTAAAATTTCTTCCATCACGTCCGTAAATTCATAAAAACCTTTGCGCCCGCGAATCCATTGCGCCGCGAGAATCGCGCCCGAAGCGAAACCTTCGCGCGAGCGAGCGAAATGTTCGAGCAGAATCTGGTCAGCCGCGCCGTCGAAACCGACGCGGTGCGTTCCCGGAATATTTCCGGCGCGAGTCGAAGAAATCGAAAAATCTTTTTCGATATTTTTAGAAACAATTTCCTTTAACTTCAAAGCCGTTCCCGAAGGCGAGTCCCGTTTGCGCGAGTGGTGCTGCTCTTCGATAAACGCTTCGTAATCTTCAAATTTAGCGAAAAGCTCCGACGCGTAATCGGTGATTTTATAAAACAAATTAACGCCGATTGAAAAATTCGCGCCGAAACAAAACGTGCCGTTTTTGTCGGCGACGAGTTTTTTTATATTTTCTATTTCGCCGCTCCAGCCCGTCGTGCCTTCGATTAGCGGAACGTCCGCAACCAAACACGCTTCGACGTTTCTTTTAACGGCTTCGGCAATCGAAAAATCAATCGCCGCGTTAACGCCTCTCAACTTTTCAGCTAATTCTTCGGCTGAAAGTTTCGCGTCTGATTCGTTGATGACAACCGCGATTTCGTGATTTTTATTCGCGGCTAAAGTCTCGATAAGTCTGCCCATCGCGCCGTATCCGATTAAAGCTAATTTCATATTTCTAAAAGTTTTTTTACCAGATTCGTGTAAAGCCCGACCGCTTCGGTTAATTCGCGTTTCGGCACGAATTCGCCCGACGTGTGCGCGACGAGAATCGAGCCTGCGCCTAAAAGCAGCGGCGTTCCCCAGTTTGAAAGATGCGGAATGTCGGTTGTAAAACGGACGACTTTTTGATTAAAGCCTTCAACGGCAAGCAGTTTCACCGGCAGCGCGACGCTGGAAATTTCAATCGAGCCGCGTCCGTCAATCGATTTTTCTAAAATTTCCAGAATCGGTTTGTCGTCCGTCGTCAGGCGAATGTGCAGACCGGCAAAGGCGTCAGGCGGAATGACGTTTGTTTTCAAACCGCCGCCGATAAGTCCGATGTTCAAAGTCGTTTCACCGAAAAATTCGTCTGCCGGAAATTTGATTTTCCGAATGTCGTTTAAAATATCGAGCAGTTTTTCAATCGCCGATTCGCCCATTTCAGGATAGGCGGAATGCGCGGCTTTGCCTTCCGTTTTGACGAACAATCGCAAAGAACCTTTCGAGCCGACGCCCAAATCGTTGTCGGTCGGCTCGCCGTTTATCATAAACTCGCATTTTGCCGCGATTTCGTGTTTATTTGCTTCGCGCGCGCCCGTGCTTCCCTGTTCTTCGTCAACCGTATAGAGCAAACCGATGTCTTCGATTCCCTGTTTTCTCAACTGTTCCGCCGCGAAAATCTGCGACGCGATAATTCCTTTAGCGTCGCACGCGCCGCGCCCGTAGATTTTTTCCGCGTCCTCGCTCGACGCGATAAACGGCGGCACTGTGTCCAGATGCGTCGATAAAAAGACGCGCGGCGCTTCATTCAAATACGCGATGACGTTGTTTTGATTGTTTGAGACGGCTTGCAGTTCGACCGTCCAGCCTAAAGATTCTAAATAATCGCGCAGGAAAAATCCGACGGCTTGCTCGTCGTCGGAAACGGACGGAATGTCGATTAAATTCCTTGTTAATTCAAAAAGATTCATAGCGGTTCAAACTGAAAACTAATCGAAAAACGTTTCGTGCAGTCGTTTGATAACTTCTTTGACGCGTTCTTCTTTGACGACAAACGTAATGTTGACGCTCGATGCGCCCTGCGAGATGAGTGAAATATTGATGTCGGCGATGGTCGAAAAAATCAGCGCGGCGACGCCTGACGTGCCGCGCAAGCCTTCGCCGACGACGCAGACGACGGCTTGATGCGGCTCAATTTCTACGTCTCCGAGACGTTTTAATTCTTTGATAATCGCCTCGAGCGATGTCGTGTCGTCAAGCGTCAGAGAAACGGCGACTTCCGAAGTTGAAATAACGTCGATAACGGTTCGGTAGCGCTCGAAAATCTGGAACAGCGCCGACATAAAACCGTAAGCGCCGAGCATTCGCGCCGACGTAACGCGCAGAATCGTGATGCCGGTTTTGTGCGCGATTGATTTTATGCGGCTTTGTCCGACTTCGGCATCGCGCAAAATCATCGTGCCGCGCTTTTCAGGTTCGTTTGAATTGCAGACGCGCACCGGAATCGAAAAATCGACCGCCGGCTGAATCGTTTTCGGGTGCAGCACCTTCGCGCCGAAATAGGCAAGCTCCGCCGCTTCTTCATACGACAGAGTTTCCAAAGTTCGGGCTTCGGGAACGATTCGCGGGTCGCACGTCAGAACGCCGGTTACGTCCGTCCAGATTTGAATTTCACGCGCCCGCAGCGCCGCGCCGATGAGCGCCGCCGAATAATCCGAACCGCCGCGCCCTAATGTTGTGGTTTCGCCGCCGTAACTTGCCGCGATAAAACCGCCCAGAACCGGAATTTCGCCCGCGTCGATAAACGGCTGCAATTCGATTCGGACGAGCTTTTCGGTTTCGTTCCAAACCGGCGTCGCCGCGCCGTATTCGTCGTCGGTAACAATCAAACGCCGCGCGTCAACGTGTCGGGCGTTCAAACCACTTGCCCGGCAAACCTCAGCCAGAAGACGCGAAGACAACTGCTCGCCGTAAGAAACAATCGCGTCTTTGAGCATTTGCAGCGGCAGACTTCGCCGCGAAACGCGCTCCAGCAAATCGCCGAGTTCCCTTTTTGAAAGCTCCAGTTCGTGTTCAAAAGTTTTCTGCTGTTCTGTGTTTGCCAGCTCGCGCGAGACTTGAAAATAACGCTCGAAATGCGGTTCGAGCAAACGAAGCGCCGCCTGGAAATCACCTTTTTTCGCCGTCTCGAAAGCCGCCAGAAGCGCGTCGGTTACTCGCGCCATCGCCGAGGTTACGACGACGGGCGAATTTCGGCGCTCGCCGGAAACGATTGCCGTCGCACGAGCAAACGCCGCCGCGTCGCGCACGCTCGTGCCGCCGAATTTCATCACGATTGGAATTTTTTTTTCACTCACGACTGCTTGAAATGTTCGATTTAAAGCGTCTGACTGTCAAGCCGAAAGCCGGTTCGACAATCCGTATTAAAAGTCTCGCGGCGGCGTTCGGCAGGTTTGCAAAGCGGTTGAGCGAGTTTGCGGCGACGTTTAGACAAGCTGCGATAACGTTCAGCAAACCTGCGACGGCGTTTAGATAATCTGCGATGACGTTTTTTCAGCTGCGACGGCGTTTAGATAATCTGCGATGACGTTTTTTCAGCTGCGGTGATGTTCAGATGAGTTGCGGCGATGTTTAGACAAGCTGCGGCGGCGTTTTCTTTGACGGCAGCAGCATTTAGACGAGTGTCGGCGCGGTTCGGGCAGCTCGCGGCGAAAACAAAATCCGCAGGCAATTGATAATTAAACCGCTTTATCGGATAATACAGGGAATTTAACCGACTTTAGACTCGACTGAAATCCACTGCTTTATCACCGATACTTATAAAAGATGCGAATTTTAATTACCGGCGGCGCGGGCTTTATCGGCTCTCACCTGTGCGAAAGACTGCTTGCCGAAAACCACGAAGTCATCTGTCTCGATAATTTTTTTACCGGACGCAAGGCAAATGTGGCGCATCTGCTCGACAATCATCGTTTCGAGCTTGTCCGGCACGACGTAACCGAGCCGATTTTGCTGGAAGTTGACCAGATTTATAATATGGCGTGTCCGGCGTCGCCGGTTCATTACCAGTTTAATCCGGTCAAAACCGTTAAAACCAACGTGATGGGCGCGATAAATATGCTCGGTATGGCGAAACGCGTCGGCGCGCGCATTCTTCAGGCTTCGACTTCGGAAGTCTACGGCGACCCGCACATTCACCCGCAGACCGAAGATTATTTCGGCAACGTCAACCCAATCGGTCTGCGTTCGTGCTACGACGAAGGCAAGCGCGTCGCCGAAACTTTGTTTATGGATTATCACCGGCAGAACCGCGTCGATACGCGCATCGTCCGTATTTTCAACACATACGGACCAAGAATGCTGGAAAATGACGGGCGCGTCGTCTCGAATTTTATCGTGCAAGCCTTGCGCGGCGACGATTTAACCATTTACGGAACAGGCGAGCAGACGCGCTCGTTCTGCTACGTAGACGATTTGGTCGAGGGCATTATCCGACTGATGAACGCCGAAGCCGAAGACATTCATCTGCCCGTCAACTTGGGAAATCCCGGCGAATTTACGATGAACGAGCTGGCGCAGGAAGTCGCAAAAGCGGTCGGACAGAATATAAAAATCAAAAATATGCCGCTGCCGCAGGACGACCCGAAACAGCGCCAACCCGATATTTCAAAGGCGACTTCCCTGCTCGGCTGGCAGCCGACGATTCCGCTTGCCGAAGGCTTGCGGAAAACCGTCGCTTACTTTGCCGGACGCGTCGATAAGCGGGAAAATGTTTTACGCGAAACTCAGGAGATTTAATTATAAACGTCGAAGAAAGAGTCGGACGCGTCGAAGAAGCGATTTTAATGCTGAGAGATTTGAATATCAATCACAGCGAACGGCTCGACGATTATTTCAGAGCATTATAAGGAGTCGCGCGAAGATTTCGATTTTAAGATGAATGCCGTCATCGACGCGCAAATGCAAAATGAAACCGACATCCGGGGAATTAAAGATTCGATTGTCGAACTTAAAGATTCGATGACTGAAGTTAGAGTTTCGATTATCGGACTTGCGGAAGCATCGAAATCACAACTTGAACGAATTGAAAATTTAGAAAACAAATAATATATGAAAATTTTAATAACAGGCGGCGCGGGCTTTGTCGGCTCGCACTTGGCGGACAAACTCATCGGCGAAGGACACGAAATTACGGTTATCGACGATTTATCAACCGGGCGTTATCAGAACGTCGAACATCTCGAAGGCAAA
>JBBPXZ010000037.1:0-12950 GCA_038200355.1 Pyrinomonadales bacterium
AACAAGCCCGATCAGAAATCTGTCGCGTACATTGAAGGTTATTACAATCGAGTGCGATTGCATTCAAGTTTAGTCTACAAAAGTACGATGGAATTTGAAAAAGAATTGAAAACCAGAGATAAAATCAAAAAACAAAGGAGCAGCGAGAGTTTTGTGTATCGCTAAACTTGACCATCTCATCTTCGCCGTGGTTGCTGGAGCCGCCCTGCATCGTATTATGCTTGCGGTCAAAAAAGATGGCGTTAATCGGACCTGACGTGCGTTCTTCAAACGTCAAATCGTAACCCATTTTCTTTAGCTCGCCGCGCGTCCATTGCGGCGTCGAATCCGCCAGCAGAATTCTGCCCGGACGCGATTCGTGCGCGCCGAATGAGCTGCGCATTTGAAAGCTGTTGATGTTCGGCGCTTCGGTCGCTTCCTGAACGTTCATTCCGAATTCGACGACATTCAGGAAAAACTGCAAAAGATTCTGATCCTGGCTGTCGCCGCCCTGAACGGCAAACGAGAGAAACGGTTTTCCGTCTTTTAACGCCAGAGTCGGCGTCAAAGTAACGCGCGGGTGTTTGCCCGGTTCAATCACATTAAACGGATTTTCCGCCGCGTCGAGTCCGAAACTCTGCGCCCTTTGGCTCAAACCGACGCCGGTTTTCCCCGCGATGACGGCGGGAACCCAGCCGCCGCTCGGCGTAATGGAAACGACCCAGCCTTCGGCGTCCGCCGTTTCGACCGACGTTGTTCCCGCATAAAACGATTTCTTAAACTGCTTCCACGAAGCGCTTGAAACAGCGTCCTGATTAAATCTCGCGCCGCTGCCTTCGGGCGTCGGCGTCCACTTTTCCAGAAGTTTGAGAAACGGGTTCGGCGTTTGCCCCTGAAACGGATACGGGTCGCCGGGCTTGATTGTCGGGTCATTTCGTTCGGCGTTTATCAGCCTGGTTCTCTCTTTAGCGTAAGCCTTCGACAAAAGCCCTTCGATTGGCTCGGCGGGCGCGAAATACGGGTCGCCGTAATAAAAATCGCGGTCGGCAAACGCTAGATTCATCGCTTGATAAACGGTGTGAATATATCTTGAGCTGTTATATCCCATCGCTTTCAAATCGAAATTTTCCAGAATGTTGAGCGCTTGCAGCATCGCCGGACCTTGCGTCCACTGCGAAAGTTTATAAACTTCAATTCCTTTGTAAGTCGTCTTGAGCGGTTCTTCGGTTTGAACTTTCCATTTCGCCAAATCTTCGAGCGTGATTAAACCGCCTTCTTCCCGCGTACCTCTGACAAATTCGCGGGCGATGTCGCCTTTGTAAAAGCGGTCGTAAGCGGCGTAAATCGCTTCTTTTCGGTTTTTTCCCTGAGATAAGGCTTGCTGTTCGGCTTCGACTAATTTACGGAGCATCGCCGCCAAATCCGGCTGGCGAAAAATTTCACCCGCCGACGGCGATTCGCGAGTTTCGCCCGCGTGCGGCAGCAGAACCTGCCGCGAATATTTCCACTCTTTCAAACGCTTTTTCTCGCGCTCGATGGTATTTGCCAGCTGCGCTTCAATCGGATAACCGTCCGCCATTTGAATCGAAGGCTCTAAAACGTCCTTTAAACTGAGTTTCCCGTATTCGGCGAGCATTACCAGAAGACCGCCCGGCGTTCCGGGGGTAACGGCGGCGAGCGCGCCGTGTTCGGGCGGGTGTTTCATTCCTTTACTGTTACAGCACGCTAGCAAAAGCTATGCGCTTTCAGCGCAAGACTTTAGTTTGCTTCCGCTAAAATCTATGTGAAAATTGCGGAAGATGAAAGATAACAGGCACGGACATCACACAGTTACGCGGCTGACCGTTCATCTTGTCTGGGCAACAAAATATCGTTATCACGTCCTTGAAGGCGATATAAAAGTTCGATGCCGTGATTTGCTGGCGCAAATCTGCGATGCCGAAGATATTCGCATTCTTTCGGGCGTAGTGTCCAAAGACCACGTTCATATGCACATCGAATATCCGCCGAAAATTGCGCTCTCTGATTTAGTCAAACGACTGAAAGGTCGCACCTCGCGCCTGCTTCAGGCGGAGTTTCCAAATTTGAAGAAGCGATATTGGGGCAATCATTTTTGGGCAATCGGATATGGCGCGTGGTCGACGGGCAATATCACCGATGAAATGGTCAAACAATATTTGGAGCATCACCGAAATCTATCGAACAAGGATAACAATCCGTTTATCCTTGAATAGTGTTATCGGACTTTCAGTCCAAGCGCAACCTCTGCACTTCCAGTGCAGAGTGGTTTAGTTTTAATTTCACCGGACTTTTTATGCTCAAGCCGATAATCAAAAAAGAATCTGTTGACGAAACGGTTCACGAGTCGCTGACGGCGCGCGAAGAATCGCTCAGAAATCTGCTGCCCGAAGAAGCGTTTTCGCGCATCGCCGACGCGCCTTTAATCGGCGGCAATCTGGCTCGGCTTCTAAAGGATGCCGCCGAAAATTATCCGGCGTGGCTCGACGCGATTGGGAAAGCCGAAAAAACGATTCACTTTGAAAGCTACATTATTCACGAAGACGCGCAGGGACATCTGTTTGCCGACGCGCTGATTAAAAAGGCGCGGGAAGGCGTGAAGGTTCGTCTGATTTACGATTGGATGGGCGGTTTCGGCAAAACGAGCGCCAAATTCTGGAACGATTTGCGGGCGAACGGCGTTGAGGTTCGCTGTTACAATCCGTTTAGTTTCGCTCATCCCTTGGGCTGGATAAGCCGCGACCACCGCAAAACTATGACGGTTGACGGGAAAATCGCTTTTGTAACGGGTTTGTGCGTCGGGCAGGATTGGGTCGGCGAGCCGGAGAAAGGAGTCGAGCCGTGGCGCGATACGGGCATCGAGCTGCGCGGGAAATCCGTCGCCGACGTTGACCGCGGGTTTGCCGACGTTTGGGATGATTTGGGTTCGCCCATTCCGAAAACGGAAATCGCCGATTATCAATTTTTGACGGACGCGGGCGCGACGGATTTGCGCGTCGTGGCGAAAAAACCCGGCGATGTCAAAACATACAAGCTCGACCAGCTGGTCGGCGCGCTGGCGAAGGAAACCCTGTGGCTGACCGACGCTTATTTTGCGGGAACAAATTCTTACGTCGCGACTTTGCGCGCCGCCGCGCTTGACGGAGTTGACGTGCGGCTGCTTGTTCCGGCATCGACGGATATTGCGGTAATGCAGACGATTTCGCGGGCGGGCTACCGCGCTCTGCTCGAAGCGGGCGTGCGGATTTACGAGTGGAACGGTTCGATGATTCACTCGAAAACGGCGGTCATTGACGGCTTTTGGTCGCGCGTCGGTTCGTCGAATTTGAATATCGCGAGCTGGTTTTCCAACTGCGAAATGGACGTCTTGATTGACAGCCGCGAGTTCGGGCGCGAGATGCAGGCGATGTATCTCGCCGATTTGGAAAACGCGACGGAAATTCTCCTTGATGAAAAACGCAAACCGCGCCCGGCGAAACCCGGACGAAAAGCGGGCGGCGCAAGTTCGTCAAGCTCGGCGCGGTTCGCGCCGTCGGCAATCGCCATCGGCAGCGCATTGGGTTCGTCAATTTCCGGCGGCAAAACTTCCGCCAGCAAAAAACTTCCGCTCGGCAGACTCGAAGCGAAAATCAATCTTTTCGCCGGCGCCTTGCTGCTCGCCTTCGGAATCGTCGCGCTTTTCCGATCGAAAATAATTGCCGTACCGCTCGGAATCCTTGCCCTCTGGTTTGCCGCGTCCCTGTTTATTAATTCGTATCAGGCATTTCGACAGGCGCAGCAAAGGAAAGAAAAGCAAAACCTTAAAGAAATTCCGACAGATGAGCGCGAAGGAAATTGATTATCGTTTTTGCCGATGAGAGAAAAATTCCGTGTTGTTACCTACAACATCCACAAATGCAAAGGCTTAGACCTCCGCACGAGTCCGGCGCGGATTGCCGACGTTTTGCGCGAAATTGACGCGGACATTATCGCTTTGCAGGAAGTCGTTTCGGTGAAAGACGCGGAAAATGAAGAAAATCAAGCAGGCTTTATCGCCGGAGAACTCGGCTGCGAATTCTCAATCGGTGAAAATCGCAAAATTCGCGGCGGCGCTTACGGCAACGTTGTTCTGGCGCGTTTTCCGATAACGGAAACGAAAAATTTCGACATCACAGTCGCCGGGCGCGAACCGCGCGGCTGTCTTCACGCGGGCGTTAAACTGGACGCCGGTAATCATCTGCATCTTTATAACATTCATCTCGGCACGGCTTTTTTTGAACGCCGCGCACAGGTAAAAAGATTGCTCGACGCGGAGATTTTGAGCCGCCGGCATTTTGCGCCGCGCATTGTTCTCGGCGATTTCAACGAATGGACAAACGGTTTGACTTCACGGCTTTTAAAAGCGCATTTTCGCTCGCACGATTTGCGCGAGGTGATGAATCGCCGCCGCACATATCCGGGCTTTCTGCCGTTTCTGCACCTCGACCACATTTATTACGACAGCCAACTGGAAATGACGAACGCTTTTCCGCATCGCAGCCGTCTGGCGCTCGTCGCCTCAGACCATCTGCCGCTCGTCGCGGATTTTCGAGTAAAAGGCTAAGCGGCGGAACACAAATGTCCGAGCAAAACGCCGAAAAAAGCGATTAATCCAAACAGCTGCCGTTTTATGTTTTATAAGGAAATGAGCAGCCCCGAAAAACAGTGAGAACACCCGAATCAAACGAGTGTCTCCGCGCCGATTTCACTTTTCGCGGCGACTTTATTTCACAATCTCCGCCGAATTCGTATAATGCAGGCATTCCGACAATAAGTTTCGGAAACCGCACGGAACGAAAGTGTTTATAAACGTTAGTTGACGGGAGAATACTGAGACGGTAATTAATCGCAAGCGGTTCATCCGCAGCGCCCGAAAAACCGGATTGTGGAAATAAAGCTATGGAAATAAAACCTGCTTCGGAACAGAAGCCGATACGCCGCGACGAAGAAAGCGCGGCGGAAAATAAGTATTTCGCGTTCGCGCGGTATATGCTGATTGCGACGCTGGTCGTGGCGGGCGTAACGCTTTTGCTGCTGTTCGTCTGGTATGCGGCGGATTTGCTGCTGCTCGTTTTTGCGGGCGTTCTCATCTCGATTCTGCTGCGCGGCTTCAGCCGTTTTGTCAGCGAAAAAACCGGCATCGGGCGCGGTTTCTCGCTCGCTCTGGTGGCGCTCGCGCTGCTTGTTTTCATTGCCGCGATAGTGTGGCTGGCGGCGGCGCGCATCGGCTCGCAAATCGGAGAATTGCAGCAGACGCTTCCGCAAGCCGTCGAGAGCGTCAACAGCCTTATCGGGCAAAACGAGTGGGCGCGCCGGGCGATTGACAGTCTGCCGAATTTTTCCGACTGGTTCGCCGAACGGGGCGGCACAATCGTCTCGCGCATTTCCGGTTTGGCTTCGACGACGCTCGGCGCGGTCTTAAATCTCGTCGTGGTCGTCATCATCGGCGTTTATCTCGCTTCGCAGCCAAGTCTTTATTCAGACGGCATCAAGCATCTGATTCCGTTTCGGTTTCGGAAACGCGCCGGTGAAGTCTTCGACGAAATGGACGAAGCGCTGTGGCGCTGGCTTGTCGGGCGTTTTGCCCTGATGATTGTCAACGGCGCGCTGACCGGACTCGGATTGTGGCTTTTGGGAATGCCGCTGGCGCTGACGCTCGGACTGCTCGCCGGAGTGCTGAATTTTATCCCGAATTTCGGACCGTGGATTGCCGCGATACCCGCTATTCTCATCGCTTTCGTCCAATCGCCGCAGCAGGCTCTCTACGTCGCTCTGCTCTATCTGGTGCTGCAATCGCTCGACGGCTACGTTTTCACGCCGCTCGTTGACCGCAAAAGCGTCGAACTGCCGCCGGTGCTGACCATTACGGCGCAGGTTCTGCTCGGCATCGCGTTCGGCTTTATGGGCATTCTGCTCGCTTCGCCTATAACGGCGATGGCGATGATTCTCGTCAAGATGCTTTATGTCGAAGACGTGCTTGACGACCCGATTATGGAAGAAGAAAATGCCGGTAAATAGTGTTTTGAGTTCAAACCTTGATTTGAACTCAAAACGCCCGCGCGAATTTATTCGGATTCGTTCCGCTTCGGGTTTCTCATTCGCCCGGCGAGATTCGCCACTACCGCGACGAGTTCCGACGGTTCGACGGGTTTGGTGATGTGCATTTGAAAGCCGGAACGCAGTGCCTTTACACGGTCTTCGGCTCTGGCATAAGCCGTCAGCGCGATTGCCGGCACATCGCCGCCTTTCTCATTTGATAATTCTCTGATTTTCCCGATTAACGAAAAACCGTCTTCTTCCGGCATTCCGATGTCGCTGATGACGACATCGAATCTTTCGCTTTGAATTAACCCGAATGCTTCGGCGGCGGAATCCGCGGCTGTAACCTGAGCGCCGCACGAATCAAGCATCAGAGTCAGCAAATCACGCGAATCCGCTTCGTCGTCAACCAGCAGAACGCGCAAATCGGACAATTCCGGCGGGCAATCCCGGAGCGCGCCGGTTTCAGCCGCCGGATGCGCGCGCGGCACGTCGCCCGGAGGTTTCGTTCGCACCGGAAGCAGCGGAAGATTAACCGTGAACGTCGCGCCCTGTTCGTTCCCGTCGCTGCTCACCGAGACGCTGCCGCCGTGCAGTTCGACGAGCTGCCGGACTATTGCCAAGCCTAATCCCAATCCGCCGTGACGCCGTGTCATCGAGCCGTCCGACTGCCTGAACCGGTCAAATACAAAGGGAAGAAATTCCGCCTCGATGCCTTTTCCCGTGTCGCTGACGACTATTTCGATGTGCGAATTAACTCTTTCGAGCCGTATCTGCACGCGTCCGCCTTTCGGCGTAAATTTAACGGCGTTCGACAGTAGATTCCAAACTACCTGCTGCAGGCGGTCGGGGTCGCCCGAAATCGGTCCCGCCTGCGGGTCGAGCAGAGTTTGCAGACGAATATTTTTCGCTTCCGCTCCGGGACGCGCCGCATCGACCGCCGTCGTTATAACACCGGACAAATCGACGGCGCGCACGTCGAGCCGGAGTTTGCCGGTAATGATTCGTGAAACGTCGAGCAAATCGTCAATCAATTGATTTTGCGCGCGCGCGCTGCGTTCGATGGTTGCCAGCGCTTTTCTTGTCTCGACTTCGCCGAGATTACGGGTTTGCAGCACCTGCGACCAGCCCAGGACGGCATTCAGCGGCGTTCTCAATTCGTGCGAAAGCGTCGCCAGAAATTCGTCTTTTAAGCGATTGGCAAATTCCGCCTGCCGCCGGGCTTCGACCTGTTCGGTAATATCTATTCCGTGAGCGAAAATACCCGAAACCGATTTATCGGCTTCAAAAATCGGCTGATAAACAAAATCCACGAATCTTTTTTCCGGCGCGCCGTTCGGCTCGCGCTGAATTTCAATCGGCAGTTCTTTGCCGATAAAAGCCTCGCCCGTTCGGAAGACGTTATCGAGTATTTCAAAGAAGCCCTGACCTTCGACTTCCGGCAGAGCTTCGCGGACTGATTTACCGATAACGTCGCGATGACCGATGAGCTGCAAATATGCCGGATTGGTCAGCTCGAAAATATGTTCGGGTCCGCGCACGGTGGCGACAAAAGCCGGCGCACTGGCAAATAGAAAAGCCAGCCTCGAACGTTCAGTCTCTAATTGTTTCAACAGCTGCTCGCGCTCCTGTTCAGCCTGTTTACGTTCGGTAATGTCGCGAAAAGTAATTACCGCGCCCGCAATTTTCCCGTCCGTAACAATCGGCGACGACGTGTAGGCGACAGGAATAACACTGCCGTCGCGAAGCGTGAAAACGTCGTCTTCCCGGCGGACACTCCTTTCCGATTTCAAAACTTCCATCAGCGTGCAGTCGTCTTCCGAAAGATGCGCTCCGTCGGCTTTCTGAAAATGAATGACCTCGTGCATATCCCTGCCGAGCAGTTCGGATTCCTTCCAGCCTAAAATCTTTTCAGCCGCCGGATTCATAAAAGCCAGCAGTCCATCGCCGTCGAGCGCGTAAATGCCCTCGCCCACGCTGGTAGTAATCGCGCTCGTAAAATCGCGCTGCCGCTGTAATTGCCCTTTCGTCAGCCTGTGCTGAGAGATGTCGTTGAAAAGGAGCGCCACTTTGCGGCTTTCTTTTCCGCCGATACGGAAGCTGTAGACATCGAACCAGCGATTCAGCGCCGCCGAATTTTCTTCAAACCTGACGGATTCGCCGGTCAGCGCGACTTTTCCGTATATTTCAATCCATTTGTCTTCAAGATTCGGAATAAGTTCACGCGCCGTCTTTTCACTTAACGCCTTATTGTTCGGAATTCCGCTCATCTTCTCGAAAACCGGATTGACCTCCGTAAAACGGTAGTCAACCGCTTTTTCGTTCGCGTCGAAAAGCATTTCAATTATGCAAAAGCCCTGGTCGATTGAATTGAATAAAGTCCGGTAGCGGTAATCGCTCGCATATAATTCCTCAGCGGTTTTTTTATTTTCGGTGATGTCCCGCGCAACGGTTGAAACACCGATGATTTGTCCCGAATTATCTCTGACGGGCGAAAGCGTTACCAGCAAATTTGTGCGATGCCCGTCTTTATCAACTCTTTCCGTCTCGTAGACTTTAACCGTTCCGCTGTCTCTGACGCTTTCGATGTTAGCCGTCAGCTCTCCGAGGTCTCCCGAAAGCGTCAGCATAGTTAAAGGCTTGCCGATGACTTCAGAAGCCGCAAAGCCGTAAAGCTGTTCCGCGCTTTTGTTCCAAATGGTAATAACGGTATTGAGGTCAACGCCGACGACCGAATCCGCCAGCGATTCGATAATCAAAGCCGGAAAGTATCCGGCTTCTTCCGACTTATTGCGGTCAGCGCCGCTATCTCCGGCAGGTTTCTCTTTACTCTCGCTCATTTATTTTTGCTCTCTATCTTTGAATAAGCATTTTAATGAAGTTTTCAGCCTGAACCTAATAGAAAACGCAATGTTTTGTCTGGTTTTGCGGGGAACGATTTTACTTCACCCGGAAGTCAGACCTGAAAGCGCCGATATGCGCTTCCGGGCATTTTACCACCAGAAAACACAAGGGCGCATTAAATACGTAAAAGTTAGCACACTTTTGATTACTTTCCATTAAAATTAACATTGATATTGTTTCAAAGGTGTGTTAAAACTCTTATCCAGTATGGATAACAACAATTACACGCCATTTTCAATCAGTCCTAACCCGAATAGCCTGTATTTAACCGATTCGCTTCGGGCAGTGCTGCACAAATGCCGGTTCACTATTGATAAAAGGCAGGGTTTGACCTGTGTTCTGGGCGACATCGGACTGGGAAAATCGACTATTCTGCGTTATCTGCACGGTGAATATTCCGCGAAAGAAGATACCGTAACCACACTTATCCCAACGCCGTCCTTTCCTTCTCCGTTCGCGATGCTCAAAAGCATCTGTATGGACTTCAAGCTGGAGCCGGAACGCTCTTTTCAAAAACAACAGGAAGCGCTCGAATCATTTTTGCAGGAAAAATTTGTCGACGGCAAAAACGTGGTTATCTTTATCGACGAAGCGCAGAACCTCAATAATAAGCAGTTGGAACTTGTTCGCTCTCTTTTGAACTACGAAACAAACACGCAGAAACTTATTCAGATTGTCCTGTCCGGTCAGCTCGAACTCAAAGAGCGTCTTTCGGATAAGCGCAATCGCGCGGTCGCTTCCCGCGTTTCGACTTATTCTATTCTTTCGCCGCTGACGCCCGGCGAAACAAACGAAATGATTTCTCACCGCTGTAAATTCGAGGCTATCGAAAATCCATTTACACCCGACGCGGTTGAAAAGATTTATGAAGTGTCCGGCGGCGTTCCCCGCTCGGTTTTCAAACTGTGCGCGTTCGCTTATCACGTTAAAGAACTCGAAGGACTAACCGAGATTTCGCCCGCATTTGTAGAAATATCGCAGCCGGAAGTTTTAATACCGTCAAACGTATCAGAGGCAAAACCGCGCAGTCGCAGACCCGCAAAAGCTAAAACGGCAAAACGAGGTAAATAATGATGAGTGGACGCGTAACATTTGCCGACCTGTTGAAAAAAGCCGAAGCAAAAGAGCAGGCTGAAAAGCCGCATCTTGAGATTGTCCCCACAAATACGGATGTCGAACCCACGCCACCCACGCCACCCACGCCACTCACCCTACCCACGCCACTCACCAAAGCCACGCCACCCACCCAACAACCGATTTCACCTGAAAGGGATTTTGCAAAAGTTGCAAATTCAATTGTTCGCGACGCCGTATCCCAAGGCTTATTTATCGGCAAATCAAAGCAAATTTACGATTTTCTGTATTTGCAGACGCGCGGCGCCGTATCTCCGAAGCGTTCGGTCAGAATTACAAAATTAAATTTAATGCGCGGCTCCGGCATCGGGTCTGAAAGAACGCTGCTTAAAAATTTAAACCACCTCAAATTAATCGGACTGATTAAAATAATCGAATTTGAAGGGCAGCACGGCGGCAACGAATACGAGACATTTTTACCGGAAGAAACCCACCCCACCCCACCCACGCCACTCACCCCACCCCACCCACGTCACTCACCGCAGAAAGTGGTGTGGGTACCCCCCGCAGAAAGTGGCGTGGGTGGGGTGGGTTTAGTTACTGAAAACAAAGAAGTTACAGATGTCCTAAGACTTAATACAAAGACTTTAAAGAATGATGATGAAGCGTTTTCCGTTTTTTCCGAGAAATTAAACAAAGCCGCGATTCGACTGAACGGCAGAAAACTGTCAAAACGCGATGCCGATAAATTGGGAGATCTTGCCGACTTACTGATTTTGCAGCTCGACGCGGCAGCCCGAAAAACGAGTGATATTTCAAGTGTCCCTGCTTTTTTAACTGAAGTTCTCCGCCGCAAACTCTTCAACGTCGAATCTTCCAAACCGCCGAAGACAAAAGTTAAAGTCGATAACGTAGGGAAAGGCGAACCGGAGTCGTATGAAATAAAACCGCTTGACGAGAAAGGCAGGGAAGACGCACTCGATCAGCTTCGTGAATTTGCCGCCGATGATTTTCTTGAAGACTTCAAACGCTGGTATACCGAGAACGATTGGTTATGGCTGATAAAAGAGATGGGAATAAACGATTAAATGCATTTAATAAAAGCCGGTAATTTGGAAATCATTCATAATTATTATTACCGGCTCGTCCGCTTCGGTCGATTCGAGCAATTCCATTCTGTCCGGGACTTAACTGACAATATTTAGTTCAGTATCCGCGGAGACTACCGCGTTAATTCACCCCAGAGGCGGTATGAAGGACATTAGAACGAAAACCTTATACCCAAGGGTTACTTAGAGTAATCAAGCGCCGTACAGGCGAATATCAACCGTTTTAACTCTGCGCCGAATTTCTGTGCGAATATTTCGCGGTGCGGAGACGACCGTCAGCGAATGGGAACTGAATAAATCACACGTTTATGAATGTCAATCGAGAGTAGAAAAAAGATTAAATTAATTGTCGCGCCGCCGGGAGCGCGGGCATCCTGAACCCGCAAGCGGCGCGCAGGCGGCAAAGAAAAGTTTAGTTAAATCAACTTTCACTAAATAAAGTTTTCGCGCTCGAAGCGTTCATTGCGGGCAGGCTGCCCGCGCTCCGACTGATAAACATAATCTCTTTCAATCAGACTTTCGAGCCAACCGGCTTTTGCCCGGACAAAGCTGCGATAGCCTTCTTTTTGAAATGATTGCTTCAGAATCGCGACCCATTTCGGGTTGGTTTCTTCAATCATCATTGCCTGCTTCCAAACAGCGGCGGCTTCGTCGTAATCGCCTTTGAACTCGTAATATCTCGCTGATGTTGTAAAGAAAAGCGGCATTTTCACACTCGATATAAAGCGCGTCTTCGGCGTAGCCGACCCGCTTCGTTGAAGCGGTGCGCGTAATAATACCCCTGAGCGATTTCGTGTAAAATTCGCGGCGAATGCGGTTCGAGCGCGAGCGCGTTTCTGTTCGGCGAATCCTTCCTCAGAAACGTCAGACTTTATGCAGAAATTCTCCATACCAATGCCGCGCCGGAATATCATTCGGATTGATTTCGACGGTTCGCTTAAAATTTTTTCGGCGTTTGTCGGTCGTATTTAAAGCGGTAGTCGAGGAAAGCGAGGGCGGTCAATGCTTCGTCTGAATCGGGATTGAGTTCCAGGGCGCGTTCGGCGCTTTTGCGTGCCGACGGGAAAGACGGGCGCGCGGCAAAAAGTCCGAAATTGGATTTTTCGAGCAGATGATTAACGTCTTAGTCGAGCAATCGGGCGACAGGCGGAAATACCGGTCATTCCAAAATTTCGTCCGACCGACCGTCGGCGGCGAGCAGTCGAATCGGAATCAGCGTTTTTAATTACAATAGGAGTTACGCAGTTGGAACGAAAATGCAGAAACACGCACGCGCGTAAGTGTGCTTCTATTCGCCTTGCGCCCTTACGCGCGTGGGCTTCTGCACTCAACTGCGTAACTCCTAAGACAGTAAAACTTTTGCCGTAATAACCAACAACAACTGCTTATTGTGAAATTTATGGTTTTCTCCTCTTTTGTTGTTAATTTATTGCCGAAAGCGTGAACCGCCCGTTTTTTGCTCTCTCTGCGAGTTTTCAAAACGTTCACGCTGCCGCGCGGCGGAGGTAATTCATTTCCACTATATTTACTTATGCGGAATAAATTTTATCCGCGAAGAAACACGAAGATATAACTTTCTTAAAGTTAAAACGCTTCGCGCCTCTTCGCGGATAATTTTTTTCAGGGCTTCAAAACAATAAAACTAAATGCTTTTGCCGCCGGCTGCGGTTTTATTCTTTGAAACACGCAGGTCAAAACCTTGCACTTTTAGTGCAAGACTTTCAGTAATTTCCGCTAAAATCTATTCGAGGCTAGCGAAAGATGAAAGAGAACCGAAAAGGCTCGCATACAAAAAGTAGATTGACCGCG
>JBBPXZ010000038.1:0-6598 GCA_038200355.1 Pyrinomonadales bacterium
CCTCATTTCTTGCAAATCATAGTTTTTGTTTCTTTTTTTTATTAATGATTCACATAAATTACTCGCCCCGCATTCGTCGCCCGCTCCTTAGTTTTTCGGTTAGCCAAATCGCCATTGGAACAAGCGTGGTCAACTGCGCGAAAGGCAAAAGTCCCGTTTCCAGAAGCGATATCACAAACATCTCCTTGTTGTAAGACCAGAGATTGGAAAAACGAGCGAGCCATTCAAAAAACACCGCGCACCACGCTCCCAAAAATGCGGCGGCAAAATAAAATTCAAATCGGTTGGTTCGTTTCAGAATTTGCGCCAACAATGCGTAAATTAAAATCGTCACGAGCGCGTCAATCACCGCCGCTGCCGCGCAAAATATCAACATACCCGCGAAGGTCTTGCCAGGCTTGATTTCGTAGGCGAACATTTGCGCAACTTCCCAAATCAAGTTCAAACCAAAAGCAACCGACGCTAAAACGCCGTAAAAATACTTGGTCGTATCTTTCATAAAATCGCCCAAAATGTTTTTAATCCGTTTTTAGATGTTGCGCGGACGAATAAAACTGCGCCGGTGATGCCGACAATGATTCCAGGAATTTTCATAATTTCTCCCGCTCTCTTTCTAAATTCAGCAATTTCTCAATGCCGCATATTTTCCATTTGCATTTTGCGCATCCCACGCGACGAAGGCGACGGAAACGGCGGTCAGCGCAAACCAAATCCACAGCACGATGTCAATCGAATTTGTGTTTGAATAAGCCGTGTCCATTATTTTCTCTTATTTTCTCTCTTCTACTCCGTTACCGATTTGGGCGTTTTTTCGGAAAACGGCGGCACGTCTTCATCGCGCTCGTTTTCGGTTTCCACATCGCCCCATTCGTTTTTGCCGCTCGCGCTGTTTTCGCGTTCGGCGATTATTTTATCGGCGGCGTGTTTGCCGAATTTATAAAAAACGGCGGGCGTTACCATTTGGTCAAGCAGAGTCGAAGTCAAAATACCGCCCAAAACGACGACGGCGAGCGGATGCAGAATTTCCTTGCCGGGCGCGTCCGCCGCCAGCACGAACGGAATCAGGGAAAGTCCGGCGGTCAGCGCGGTCATCATCACCGGAACTAATCTTTCCAAACTGCCGCGAATAATCATTTCTTCGGTGAAATCTTCGCCTTCCTCGCGCATTAAATGGAGATAATGCGAAATCATCATAATTCCGTTGCGCGAGGTGATGCCGACGAGCGAGATAAAGCCGACCAAAGTTGCAATCGAAAACACGCCGCCCGTAATCAGCATCGCAATCACCGCGCCGATTAAAGCGAGCGGAATGTTTATCATTACCTGCAACGCGCTCCGCCAATCGCCCAACGCTTTTATCAGAAGAAAGAAAATGGCGATGAGCGAAAATATCGTCAGCACCGAAAGTGTTCGGGTTGCTTCCTGCGAAGCCTGAAACTGTCCGCCGAATTCGACGAAATAACCCGGCGGCAAAGTTACCTGCGAAGCTACCCGCGCCTGCATATCTTGAACAACCGAACCTAAATCGCGCCCGCCGGTGTTGGCGGAAATGACTATTCGGCGCTTGGTGTTTTCCCTTAAAATCTGATTTGGTCCCGGCAGATTTTCGATTGTCGCAACGGCGGAGACGGGAATCTGCGTTCCCTGCGGAGTATCAACCGTGACGTTTTTGAGCGCGTCAAGGCTTGCGCGTGAAGCGTCATCAAATCTGACGACGACATCGTAACGGCGCGCTCCGTCAATCGCCTGCGAAACCGTCCGCCCGTTGAGCGCGGTCTCCAGAGTTTCGCTAATTTCGCCCGGAGCCAAACCGTATTGCGCCGCGCGAACGCGGTCAACATTAAAGCGCACCTGCGGAATCAGAACCTGTTTTTCAATCAGCACGTCGGTCGCGCCTTCGACGGTCTGCATCGTGTTGCGAATTTCTTCCGCCTTCGAGCGCAGAGTCGCCAAATCGTCGCCGAAAAGTTTAACGGCGATTTGAGCGCGAACGCCGCTTTGAAGATGGTCGAGACGATGCGAAATCGGCTGTCCGACGTTGACCGAAACGCCCGGCACGACGGCTAGTTTTTCACGGATAGCCGCTAAGATTTCTTCACGCGAGCGCTTCGATTCTTTCAAATCCACGTCAATCTCCGTGTAGTGAACGCCCTCGGCGTGTTCGTCGAGTTCGGCGCGTCCGGTTCGTCTGCCGGTCGAGATAACCTCCGGCACTTCCAATAAAAGTTTTTCGGCGATTTGCCCGATGCGGCTTGATTCGGCGAGCGACGTTCCCGGATTCGCCTGCAAATTTATCGTCAGCGTTCCCTCGTTGAAATCCGGCAGAAACGCCGTTCCGACAAACGGCAGGGTTGCCATCGTCAGGACAAATAAAATTATTGCTCCGGCGATGACTTTATTCGGATGCCGCAAAGTCCAGTGCAGAAGTTTGCCGTCCCATTTTTTCAGAAAACGGACGACGAAACCTTCTTTTTCCTCGCGCATCGCCTTCATTTTCGGCAGTAGATAGGAAGCTAAAACGGGCGTTACCGTCAGACTGACGAAAAGCGAAGCGACGAGCGACGTGATATAGGCGAGACCCAAAGGCGCGAGCAGTCTGCCTTCCACGCCGGTCAGCAGAAACAGCGGCAGAAAGACGAGCGCGACGATGATGGTTGCGTAAATAATCGAGGAACGAATTTCTAAGGATGCGTGATAAATGACTTCCAATGACGGGCGCGGATTCGGGCTGTTTTTATTTTCGCGCAGACGGCGGAAAATGTTTTCGATGTCCACAATCGCGTCGTCAACAAGCTCGCCGATAGCGACCGCCAGACCGCCGAGCGTCATCGTGTTAATCGAAATGCCGAAGGCGTAAAAAATCAAAAACGTCACGGCGAATGAAAGCGGAATCGCCGTTAATGTAATAAACGTCGTGCGGAAATTCAGGAGAAACAAAAATAAAACGATGGCGACGAGAATCGCGCCGTCGCGCAGAGCTTCGATGACGTTGCCGATGGAAGCCTCGATAAAATTCGCCTGCCGGAAAAGGCGCGTGTTGATTTCGATGTCGGGCGGCAGAGTCGTCTGCAGTTCCTTGACAGCCTGGTCAACTTTTTCGGTTAATTCAATCGTGCGTGCGCCGGGCTGTTTCTGCACCGACATAATCACGGCGGGCTTGCCGTTCGAGCCGGCATCGCCGCGTTTGATTCGCGCGCCGAATTCGACGTTCGCCACATCTCCGAGGCGAATCGGCGTGTTGTTTCGATAAGCGACGACGGTTTGTTTGAGTTCGTCAATCGAATAAAAACGCCCAAGATTTCTAACCAGATATTCCTGACTCTGCGCGTCAACAAAACCGCCGGTCGAATTGACGTTCGATTTTTCCAGAGCGGTTGCGACTTCTTCAATCGTTACGCCGAACTGCTTTAATTTTTCGGGCGAAACGAGAGCCTGATATTGTTTGACGCCGCCGCCAATCGGGATGACCTGCGAGATTCCGGCAATCGTCAAAAGGCGCGGGCGAACCGTCCAATCGGCAAGCGTCCGCACGTCGAGCGGATTTGTTTTTCCGTCTTTTGAAGCGACGGAAATCAGCATAATCTCGCCCATAATCGAAGAAATCGGCGCGAGAAACGGCGATGTTCCGGGCGGCAGCTGCTCGCGGGCTTCGGTGATTTTTTCGGCGACGAGCTGACGGTTGCGATAAACGTCCGTTCCCCAGCCGAATTCGACATAAACGATTGAAAGCCCGATGCCGCTTTGCGAGCGGACGCGCTCAACGCCCGGCAAACCGTTCATCACCGTTTCAATCGGATACGAAACCTGCGTTTCGACTTCTTCGGGCGCGAGACCTTCGGCTTCGGTTAAAATCGTAATCGTCGGTTTGTTGAGGTCGGGAAAAACGTCAACCGGCAGATTGTAAGCGACATAGCTGCCCCAGACGAGAAGCAGCGCGGCGAGCGCGACGACAATCAGCCGATTCTGCAATGCCCATTTAATAATTGCGTTCATTTATACTTTTTGCGCCAATTCCATCGATACGAGATTTTTTGCCGCAGATTTACACAGATAAACTCAGATAACTTTTGATAAAATAAATCATAATTTCCATCTTTTATTGCCTCGTAGTTATCGGTGTGAACCTGTGGTTAAAATAGTTTCCGATGCCGTTTCCGAAGATTTATTTTTTGTCTTCAAGGTCTTTTATCAATGACTTCATTTCGTCAATCTCTCTGCGCTGAGCTTCGATGATGCCGTCAGCAAGTTTCCGCACGCGCGGGTCGGTTATATTAGCGCGCTCGCTGGTTAAAATCGCAATCGAATGATGCGGAATCATCGCCTTCATCCACGAAACATCTTCAACCGTCGTCTGACTCCGCACAAGCCACAGCGCGCCGGCGAAAACGACGATGCTGCCGATTAAAATTCCCATATTGACTCTGCTGTTTTTATACATTCCGAGCATAAACAGCAGCATTATGACCGCCATCGACGCGCCCATCACAAACGCCATATAAAACCGCGTTTCGCTAAAAAAAACGTGGTCTAATTGATATGTATTCAGATACATCAACCCGAACATCACGACCGTTGAGGTCGCAATCATTAAAGCGAATTTCAAATATCCGCCTGATTTCATTTCGTTTGCATCTTCCGTTTTGTCTTTCATTCTCCTTCCCTCCGTTCGGCAATAAGCTCAGGCAAAAATTATTTCGCCCATTCCGACTGCCAGACTTTCATCTGCGTAATCTCGGCTTCCTGCTCTTTGATAATATTGCCGGCGAGAGTTTTGAGTTCCTGATGCTCGGCTTTCGTCAGGGCTTCCTTCGCCATCGTCGTCGCCCCCGCGTGATGCGGAATCATCATTTCGACAAAAGCCAAATCAAACTCTTTGTCTTTTGAATTCGTCAGTTTGTTCATATCCATTTTCATCGAATCCGCCATTCCGGGCATTTCCATATTCATCGCCCGCGGTTTTCCCGCATACCATTTCTCGCGCCAGTCTTTCATCCGCGCGATTTCCTTGTTCTGGTCGGCGATAATTTTCTGCGCGAAGGCTTTCAGTTCCGCGCGCTGAGTTTTCCCGTCAACCATTTTCGCCATCTCGACCGCGCCCTGATGGTGATGAATCATCGTGTCGATAAACTGTAAATCATACGGAGCGGCGGCGGCGTTCGGGTCGCTTTTCATTTTGCCCATCATTTCCGACATTCCGTGATTTGGGTCGGACGACATCGCGGAATTCGAGTCCATTGACATCGAATTGCCGTTCATCATATTCCCGTTCATCATCATCTGGTTGCGGTTCATCATATTTTGATTCATTGACGAATTCGTGTTGACGTTTGACGACGGCTGACAAGCCGCGCCCAAAACCGCAATCGCGGCGGTTAAAACCAATCCTAAATAAATTCCTGTTTTCATTTTTCTAAATTCTCCTGTCTTATATTTTTAAGAATTACGCAGTCGGGCGACAAATCACGTTTTCATCCACGCCCGAAAGCGTATTTCCTGATTTTTACTGAACTACGATGTTTCCCTTCATCATTCCCATTCCGCAGGCGAACGAGATTTCGCCCGCTTCGGTCGGCGTGAACTCGACTAAAACCGTTTCGCCGACGGGAAGTTTGCGCGTAATGTTCATTTTCGAGAAAACGACTTCACCGCCGCAGTTATTCGCATCCGCGCGATAAAACGCGAGTTTGACGGGTTTGCCTTTTTCGACTTTAATTTCCGAAGGCTCGTATCCGCTGCCGCTGACCGTAATTTTAATTGCTCCGGCGGGAACATCTGCGGTTTTGACCGCTTCGGTTTTTCCTTCGGGAACATTGACGATAAACGGCACGCTGATAACTTTGCCGCCGCGCTGAAACTGCGCCCAGAGTTTGTAAAGACCGGAACGCGGAAAAGTCGTGTGCGCCGAAACTTCCGACGCGCTCGGTTTTGTTACAGTGCCTTTCATCGTCGCGTGGTCGTGTCCGTCGCCCGCGTGATTGTCGGCTAGCTTATCGCCCGTTTTCATCGAATCCATTGATTCGCCTTTCGCCATCGGGTGCGCGTGGACAAAATCCTTCATATCCTCGCTGATGATGACAAAGTGCGCGAGTTCGCCGAGATAATTTTGCAAATCCGTCGCGGGTTTTCCGCTTGCCGCGTCAAACGCCTGAAAATCGAGCGTCAATTCCTGTCCGGCTTTTATTTCCGCGCCCGGTTTCATCACGACGCGCAAGCCTTCAACCGTTTTTTCGAGTTTTTGGTCGGGAACAAGCGCGACTTTGGCGCGTTCCGCTCCCGCGACTTTGACATCAATCCGCTCGACAACCTGCGCCGCGTCTTTCGGCGTAAAATCGGCGTAAAGTTTATATTCGCCGCCGTTCGGAAAAACGTGCGAAACGCGATACGAACCGTCCGCCGATTGTTCCGGGTGAACGTGATAAAACTCCGCCAAATCCTTTGACACGATGAGCAGGTGCATCGGTTTTTCGTGAACGATTTGCAAATCTTTGACCGTCGCGCCCGCTTTGTCTTTAACGGTAAAAGAAAGCAGCGTCGGCGTTCCGGCTTTTATTTCAGCCGGTTCGTTTTTGAAATCAATGGTGAACGCCCGCGCCGCGTC
>JBBPXZ010000039.1:0-71381 GCA_038200355.1 Pyrinomonadales bacterium
ATAACCCTTTGTATTTTTAAAGGGCTAATACTCTTTCTTTCCTTGGCGCGCTTGGCGCATTTGCGGTAAAAAAAAAAAGGCCCCGAAACGGCGCAAAGCTGCAAAGAAAAAACCGAAGCGCTTTTTACGCTGAATCAATATTTTTGAAATTACTTGTAAAAGCCGCGTTGTTTTAATTGAAACATTTACGTTCTCACTTCCCGAACAGAAATTCGCCGAACGCTTCGGGAACGTGAAAATTCGGCTCTGCGGTTCTGGTTGGCTGCCACGCTAAATAACCGCGCGTATTGCCTTTTCCGACGCAGCGAAATAAATTTCCGCGCCAGATGTCGCCCGCTTTCGGAGTTTTGCCGAACGCTTTCCAACCGATTTTTATCGACATTAAGACTTTATCTTTTCCGATTCGCGCCGCCGATTTCATTCCCGAATCGTAATCGAAATCGGTTCGGCGTCCGTCGGGCGTTCGTTGAATTGCCAAATCAATCCATTCGCCGCTCGGCGCAATCTCGAATTCAAAATATTTTTGCGGTTCGTCTCGATTCGGCGCGACGAAAATTTCACAAACGTCTCTCTCCCAAAGTCCGATTGTTTTGCTTTCTAAATTCGGCGTGCCAGAAACGATTAAAGGTTCGGCTTGATTTGCACAAAAGCGAACATACAAAGCCGCGTCAGACCACAAAAGTTTTGCTTTGAAATGTCTGCCAAACGGTGCAATCTCGCCCGACCAGTATTTTTCGATTAAAACTTCCCGCGCCTTTTGCCAATTCTTATTTTCAAATTCATTCACCGAAAAATCTTTTTCGACGCGGGCAATTTCAATTTGATTTTCGCCGTTCATCCAACAAATTTAATTTTTATTTCCCGAATTCCAAACCGTTTTAAACGCCAGTTTCGCCAGCTTCCAGGTTCTGTCCAAATCGACTTTGCCGTCGGCGTCGCGCCCTAAAAGTTTGTCTGTCAGAAGTTTGCGCAAATCTTTGCCTTCGCGCTTGAACATAAATTCTTTGGCGTAAGGTTTCGCCGTTTCAAAGAAATTAAATTCCGGGTCGGTGATAATTCCGATACCTTCGAGCGTCATCAGCGCGCGCATAATATACGTGAAATTCGACGGCAGGCGAAACGGGTAATCATACATTACGTCCGCCAAATCGTAAGTTAATTCTTTGAAATTGACATCCTTTAATTTCAAATTCAGATGAAACTCGAACATTTTTTCGACGACAGGTTTAACCATTTCGGCGTCCGAGCCGGGTTTCATAAAGTCCAAATCAATCAAATCCTGAGCGATTCCCGCCGGGTCTTTGGCGACGACGTGGAAAAACGCGTCAATCATTTTCGACTGTAATTGCGGCGAAATTCTGCCGACCATTCCGAAATCGAAAAACGCCAATCTGCCGTCGGGCATTACCAGCAGATTTCCCGGATGCGGGTCGGCGTGGAAAAATCCGTCTTCCAGTAATTGTTTTAGATAAGTGCGAATCAAAAGACGATTTACTTTTTCCGGCGACACGTTGCGCGCGTTGAGCTTATCGAGTTCGGTAACTTTATCGCCGTTGATAAATTCCATCGTCAAAACTTTCGTCGTCGTCGCGTCCCAGTAGATTTTCGGTACGTGAACGTTCGTCCAATCCTTGAAATTATCGCGGAAACGCTCGGCGTTCTTTCCTTCCGCCGAATAATCCATTTCTTCGTGAACCGTTTCGTCGAATTCCCTGAGCATTCCCGCCCAATCCGCGTTTTCGTTCAAACTCGGAAATCTTTCCGCAAAGCGCGTAACTTTTCGCAAAATCTCGATGTCGCCTTTAATAATTCCGTTCAGATTCGGGCGCTGAACTTTGACGGCGACTTCTTCGCCGGTAAAAAGTTTGGCGCGATAAACTTGTCCCAAACTTGCCGCCGCAATCGGTTCAACGTCAAATTCGGCGTAGACCTGATTGATTTTTTTGCCCAGTTCCTTCTCGATTCGCGCAAACGCGATTTCGTTCGGAAACGACGGCACATTGTCCTGCAATTCGCCGAGCGCTTTGACGAACGGCAGCGGCAAAAGGTCGGCGCGCGTTCCCAAAGACTGCCCGATTTTGATAAACGTCGGACCCAAAGTTATCAAATTATCCTTGAGCCAAACCGCTTGCTTTTCCTGATTGGCGAGTTTGTTTTTTTCATTGCCGATGAAAAACTTGCGAAGCAGAAGTATAAAATCGTGGAAAAACGCTAGATTCGTCTGGTGAACTCGTTCGCCCAAAATCGCCAGCCACGTCAAACGCCTCGCGGTTTGAAGCCGCAAATCGGATTGTTTCAAACTTTGCGCGTGATGCAAATCGTATTGGTCGAGATACAAATAAAGCGCGAGCATTCCGATCACTTTCGACACTTGAAAAAGCCGCAAATATCCGCCGACGCCGTGATAATTTCGCTCGACCTCGGTTTCCTTTTCGGTCAGAAACTTTTCTTCGGCGACGAGTTTATCATTTGCGATTTGTTTTGAAACCGTCGGTTGTTTCGCTTCAATCAAAGCGCGATTGCCGTTCGATTCGTCTTCCAAATTCGGCGCGGGCGGCTTTTCCAGAACCTTTAATCCCTGCTCGTTCGTTAATTCGTTCATTTTAATAAATCTTTATAAATTACTCGGAAAAGGTTTTCGATGCCGCGCCGGATTTTCGCTTTGTCTTCGATTTACGGCAAAATCTCGAACGCTTTACAATGTCGCGGCTTAAACGCGCCGAAGTGCCGCCGGTCAACGGTTAAAATCTTCGTGATGTTTAATCTCTCGGCGATGGCAACGATAACGGCATCGACAAAATCGATATTCGCGTCGTCGTATTTACGCAGAATTTCGGCGGCGCGCCGGTAATCTTCGGCAAGCGGCGTTTCAAAAACAACGTTCATTTCAGGCAGGCTTTCGACAAAATCCGCCAACGCCGCCGCGCCCATATTTTTTCGCACGAAATACGCCGCTTCAGTTACGACCGGAACAGGCAAAACCACTCGTTCGTAAATTTCGCGCAAAGCGTTTTTGACCGATTTGCTGTGCCTGTCCGCGTCGTCAATCAAAGCGTAAAGAAAACCCGAATCCATTAAACAAGGCTTCATTTGATACTAAAGCCCTCCGCCGGGTCTAAATCTTCGCCGTATAAAATTTCGTGCATTCGTTCGGACGTGTCGGTTTTTCCGCTCGAAAACATTCCCGCAAATTTCAGCAGATTGTGTTGGCGCTTTGGTTCTCCGCCGTTTTCGCCCGCAAAATTTTCTTCGACAAATTCCCCGACGAAATCGGCAACGTCTTTGCCGTTTTCTTCGGCTTTTTCTCTGATGATTCGTTCGGCTCGCTCCGAAACTGAAATTGTAATACTCATAAATTTCACCTTGCTTTCTATTTTAACATCAAACGATTTCCAGCATATTTTTGACGCCCGCGCGCGAAAAATAGTCGAGCGCCGTTTGCGAATCGGCGGCAATCTGCGTTTTGAGTTCGTCGATGCCGTTAAATTTTCGCTCGTCTCTTATTCTGTGCAGAAAGCGGACGCGCAGAACGTCGCCGTATAAATCGCCTGCGAAATCGAAAATGTAGGTTTCGATTGACGGTTCGTCGTCGCCCGCAAAAGTCGGACGGACGCCGACGTTTGTAATGCTTCGCCGCCACCGGTTTTTAATCAGCGTCGCCGTCGCGTAGACGCCGAAGCGCGGAATGACGCGATTTACCGGCTTTAAGTTCGCCGTCGGAAAACCGATTGTCCGCCCGCGCTCGAAGCCGCGCACGATTTGACCTTCGACGCCGTAAGGTCTGCCCAGCATTCGGCGGGCGAGATTGACGCGCCCGTCAGCAAGTAAATGTCTAATTTTCGACGACGAAATCCGCCGGTTTCTCAAACAAACTTCGTCAACTTCGTCGGCGACGAATCCGAGTTCGCGGCTTAATTTTTTCAGCGATTCGATGTTTCCGCCGCGATTTTTGCCGAACGCGAAGCCTTTTCCCAGATAAACTTCCCGCGCCTGAAGTCGCTCGTGAACCGTTTCGCGCAGAAATTTTTCGGCGTCCTGCGCGGCGAAATCTTTGTTAAATCTAATTACAATCGCCTGTTCGATGCCCATAACTTCAAACGCCGCGAGCCGTTGGTCGAGCGTTTGCAGCAGCGGCGGCGCGTCCGCCGGATAAAGAACCGAGCGTGGATGCGGGTCGAATGTTATCGCCGTCGGAACACTCTTTGTTGCTTTGGCGCGCTCGATAACCGTTTGCATAATCCGCTGATGACCGAGATGCAGACCGTCGAATACGCCCAAGGTTATAACCGTCGGGCGCGAAATATTGGCGTTTTCCGTTCCGTGAAAAATTTTCATTATCAAAATTAAAATATTCACCACAGAGACACGGAGAACACAAGGTTTATGGAAAAATTTAACCGTCCGATTACACAAAATGCAGGATTTTTATTTTTCCCTGTGTTCTTTGTGTCTCTGTGGTGCAAAAATTATTTATTCAACAACCAATTCATCGTAAGCGAATCGCACATTGTCGGGCAGCAGCTTTGAATCGCGTTCATATAAAATGTCGTGATTCAAATGCGTTAAAAACGCTCGTTTCGGTTTGAGCTTTTCGATGTATTCGAGAGCTTCGTATAAACCCAAATGCGTGGCGTGCGATTTTATCCGAACGCAGTCCAAAACCAGAACGTCCAAATCTCGAAGGGCGTCCATCGATTCGTCGGAGATGAAATTCAAATCGGTCGCGTAGGCAAAATCGTTGAAGCGATAGGCGATGACGGGCAGTTTGCCGTGGATGACTTCGAGCGGCGTAACGAGTAAATCGCTGCCGAAACAAAAGGGCGCGTTTTTTTCGATTGTGTGCGGAACGAGTTGCGGCAAACCGCCGCCCGTGTGCGTCGGCTGGAAAATATATTGATAAATGCGCCGCAAATCTGTCCACGCGAGTGCGTCAGCGTAAACGGGAAGCGCGCCGTAACGGAAATTCAGCGGGCGAATGTCGTCAAGTCCGAAAACGTGGTCGACGTGGCAATGCGTAATTAAAACCGCGTCGAGATAGCCGATTTTCGCTCTTAATGCCTGCTGCCGAAAATCAATCGAAGTATCGACGAGAATCTTTTTGCCCGCGTGTTCAATCAAAATCGAGACGCGCAGGCGCTTGTCTTTCGGATTATCGGAGCGGCAGGTTTCGCAGTCGCAGGCAATCGAAGGAACGCCGGTCGATGTGCCTGTGCCGAGGAAAGTCAGTTTCATTTCGAGAGTAGCGACAGAGGACACAGAGTTCACAGAGAAAATTTAAAAAACTCTCCGTGAACTCTGTGTCCCCTGTGGCGGAACTTATTTCTTACCTAAAATATCATTCGCCGAAAACTTCTGCGCGGCTTGCTGTTTGAGTTTTTCTTCGGCGACGCGCTGGATTTGGACATACTGCATACGCAAATCGGACAAAATGCCGTCGAAAAGTTTCTGCTCGGTCGGGTGCAGATTGCCCGTAGTTTTTTCCTTGAGCATCGCCATAACTTCGAGCCAGTATTTGCCGGTTTCCAAATCTAAAGTGCGCTGTCCGGTCGCCGGATGCGGAATCGCGCCCAAAGCGGCGGCGGCTTGCGAAGCTAAAGTCGAGAGAAAATTAACAAAGCTCGCCGGGTCTTCCGCGCCCGGAATTTCTTCGCCGTCGTCGCCGAAGTTTTGTCCTTCGTCTTCTTCGTCAAACGACGCGATTTCACTCGATTGCGCAGTTTCCGGCTGCGACTCGCCGACCGGCGCGGCTGGCGGTTTCGGTTTTTCCGCCTCGATGGTTACGCCGTCGCGCACGCTACCGTCCGCGTTAAATTTGCGCTTGTCCATCACCTTCAAAACCGGCTCTTCTTCGTTGTGTTCGTCTCGTCCAATCATTGTTTAACTCCCGAAAATATGTTGATTTAATTTATTCGATAGTAGCATTTCGGCGAAAGAAAGTTCAAAATCAGGGACAAGGGAACAGGAGCAAGTGACGAGAGACTGAATAATTTATAACCTTGTCCCTCGTTCCTTAAAACACTATGTCAAAAAATTTCGACGAACTTATAAATGTAATGACGCGCCTGCGCGCGCCGGGCGGCTGTCCGTGGGACAGAGTGCAGACTTACGAATCGCTCGCGCCGTATCTTTTGGAAGAAGCCTTCGAGAGCTTCGACGCGATTCAGGAAGCGGCGGCGGGCAAACCCGAACATCTGCGCGAAGAACTCGGCGATTTGCTTCTTCAGATTATTTTTCACTCGCAAATCGGCGAAGAGCGCGGAGATTTTACGATTGAAGACGTGTGCGCCACGATTACGAGAAAAATGATTTTGCGTCATCCGCACGTTTTCGGCGACAAACAACTCGACACGGCGGCGGATGTTTTGCAGAATTGGGACGAGCTGAAACGAGTCGAACGAGAGATTACGAATACTGCGGAAAAGCCGAAAGAATCCATTTTAGATGAAGTTCCAGTCGCATTTCCGGCTTTGATTGAAGCCAACAAACTGACGAAAAAAGCCGCGAAAGTTAAATTCGACTGGGAAAACACCGAACAGATTTTCGATAAACTGCGGGAAGAAACCGACGAGTTAAAAGCGGCGATTTCCCGCAGCGATTTGAAAAACGTCGAAGAAGAAATCGGCGATTTACTGTTCGTCGTCGTCAATTTAGCCAGAAAACTGGATGTCGAACCGGAAACGGCTTTGAAGAAAATGAATCGCAAATTTCGCAAACGGTTTAAGTTTATTGAGGAAAATTTGAAAAGCGACGGAAAAAGTTTGGAAGAATCGAATCTGGAAGAAATGGACGCGCTCTGGAATAAAGCGAAAAACAATCGGCAATTATCATAATTACCGACTGTTTTTCGTCGCTGCTAATTTTAATTAAGGCTGACACTTTTCGGAAATTCCGCGAACATCTTCGAGCTTTCGAGTTCGCCGGTTTCGTCGAAAAACCGAATCTTACCGTACTGGTCGCAAATCCAGATTTCCCGTGCGCCCTGCTCGATATAAAGTTTGCGCTTTTGCCGCATCTCCTTTTCGGAATTACTTGTCGAGAGAACTTCGACGCAAACTTCCGGCGCGATTTGCGCCTCGGTTTTGTTTTGAATTTCTTTAAATAGTTCCAAAGAAACCCACGCAACGTCGGCGCATTTGGTTCCCTTTCGCGTCCAAACTGCGCATTCGACTAAAACCACGCCGTCGGCGCGCATATTTTGTATAATGTTGCCGATTCGTCCTTGATAAAATGAGTGGTTTATTTTTACGGGATTCATAACAATTTGTCCGTATTCATTCGTTTCAATCTTAAACGGCAAATCCTTTAAGCTCGGATGCGCGACGACTTCAGCCCAATTCATAACTTTTTACCTCAAATAAAAAAGGTGAATGATAAACAACTAATAATTTACCAATCACCTTTTAGCATTTACCACTGAAAACTAAACGTCCAAATTTTTTACGTCGAGCGCGTTGTCTTCGATAAACTTGCGGCGCGGCTCAACCTGGTCGCCCATTAGGACGGTGAAAACTTCGTCGGTTTCGATGGCGTCTTCGACACGGACTTGCAGAAGCGTCCGTTTTTCCGGGTCCATCGTGGTTTCCCAAAGCTGTTCCGGGTTCATCTCGCCCAAACCTTTGTAGCGCTGGATGCCGATTTCCTTTTTCGCCGTCGCCAGAACTTTTTCGAGCAGTTCCTCGCGCGTGGCGATGTTTTCGGACGTGCCGTTTTCACCAAGAACGAACGGCGTCGGTAATTCTTCTTCGAGAATTCCTTTCAAATCCAGAGCTTTTTGAAACTCGACATAATTTGCCAGATTCCAATCGAAAAGCAGCGGTGTGCCGTTGGCGAAAGTGATTTCGATTTCGGAAAGTCCGTGTTCCTCGTCGTTGAGAATCTCGGTTTTGTAACCGGCATCGGCTAATCTGGCTTCGACTTGCAGCATCAGTTCTTCCTTCTCAAACACTTGTCGAAGTTTGATTTTCTGCGTCATCATAATGCCGTCTTTGCCGTTAAACGCGTCGAGCAAAGTTTTCAGCAGCTTCGTGTCGTTGTTCAAACGACGCGCGAATCGGGCGCAGTATCTTTCAAACTGCGTAACCTGTTCGAGCAGTTTCGACAGCTCGCGTCCCTGATAAGTTTTGCCGTTTGCGTCGGATTTCAAAACGATTTCGCTCGTCGCCTGGCGCATCATATAGCGGAGCATCGCGGTTTCGTCCTTGATATATTCTTCCTTGCGCCCGCGTTTGACTTTATAAAGCGGCGGCTGCGCAATATAAATATGCCCGTTTTCGACCAGTTCCGGCATCTGTCGATAAAAGAACGTAAGTAACAGCGTTCTGATATGCGAGCCGTCAACGTCGGCGTCGGTCATAATCGCGATTTTATGATAGCGGAGCTTTTCGAGATTAAAATCTTCTTTGCCGATTCCCGTTCCCAAAGCCGTAATCAAAGTTCGGATTTCGCCGCTGCTTAACATTTTGTCAAAGCGCGCTTTTTCGACGTTCAAAATCTTACCTTTGAGCGGCAAAACGGCTTGATTTTTTCTGTCGCGTCCCTGTTTCGCGCTTCCGCCCGCGCTGTCGCCTTCCACCAAATAAAGTTCCGAAAGCGCCGGGTCTTTTTCCTGACAATCGGCGAGTTTTCCGGGCAATGCGGAGACGCCGAGAACGCTTTTACGCACGATTTCACGCGCCTTACGCGCCGCTTCACGCGCCCGCGCCGCGTCGATGGCTTTGCCGACGATTTTTTTGGCAACAATCGGATTCTGCTCGAAAAATTCGCCGAGTTTTTCGTTTAAGAACGATTCGACAGCGCCTTTCACGTCAGAGTTTAGTTTTCCTTTCGTCTGTCCTTCAAACTGCGGCTGAGGCAGTTTGACCGAAATTACGGCAACCAAGCCTTCGCGCACGTCGTCGCCGGAAAGCGCGGTTTTAAAGTCTTTCGACAAACCTGAACTTTGCGCGTAAGCGTTAATCGTTCGGGTAATCGCGCCGCGAAAACCCGACAGATGCGTTCCGCCGTCAACCGTGTTGATGTTGTTGGCGAACGAATAAACTTTCTCGTCGTAGCTGTCGTTATACTGCATCGCAACCTCGACCGTCAGCGCGTCGGAGACGTGTTCGACGTAAACCGGCTCATCGTGCAGAACGACTTTGCTGCGATTTAAATGCTTGACGAATTCGCCGATGCCGCCCTTGTAATAAAATTCGTGCGATTTTTCCGGTTCTTCGCGCTCGTCCTTGATAAAAATGCGAATGCCTTTGTTCAAAAACGCCTTTTCTCTGAGACGTTCCGACAATTTTTCAAAACTGTAGACCGTTGTGTCGAAAATAGTTGAGTCCGGCTTAAAGGTGATTTTTGTTCCCTGTTTATCGGTCTTTCCCGTCTGTTTGAGCGGCGAAACCGGAATACCGGCGCGAAATTCCATTTCGTGCGTCTTGCCGTCGCGCCAAATTTCGAGCTTCAGCCATTCGCTTAAAAAATTAACGCAGGAAACGCCGACGCCGTGCAGACCGCCGGAAACTTTATAGGAATTCGAATCGAATTTGCCGCCCGCGTGCAGAATCGTCATCACGACTTCTGCCGCCGAACGCCCTTCTTCCTTATGAATTCCCGTCGGAATGCCGCGTCCGTTGTCGACAACCGTTATCGAATCGTCCATATGAATGGCAACGTCGATTCTGTCGCAATAGCCCGCGAGCGCTTCGTCAACCGAGTTATCGACGACTTCATAAACGAGATGGTGAAGCCCGATGTCGCTCGTCGAGCCGATATACATCGCCGGACGCTTGCGAACCGCGTCGCGCCCTTCTAAAACCGTGATTGAATCCGCGCCGTAATCTGATTTTGCTTTAGTCAATTCTATTAACCTCTATTTTTATAATTTCGCCGGTTTTGATTGTTTCCAAAGCCTTTAATGCTTCAGAAACCAGCGGCGAGAGTGATTCGTATCGATTGCTTTTTGCCGATAAAATTAAGATTGCAGCCGGCAAATCTTTTTTGTTCTGCTGATGTTCGATATTCTTGTCAACCGTAATTAAAACTTGAAAAACTTCACTTGCCGCGCCGATTAAACTGCCGTTCTTCAAACCCTTAAAACCGGCTTCGTCAATCGTCAAAATTTCATAACCGACGAAATCACGCTTCAAACGTCGCGGCACGCATTCATCAAGCAGCAATTTCATATTCTTCGAGGAGCTTTACTTTATAAAGTTCAAGAACTCCGACGACTTGCGCGCGTTCGACAGTCGGAAAATCGTCGAGAAAGACCTGTAAACCGTCGCCCGCTTCGAGATAATCGAAAAGATTTTTGACCGGCACACGCGTTCCGCGAAAAACGGGCGTTCCGCTCAACTTTTCCGCGTCGCTTTCGATAAATTGATTTGCTGCTTTTCCGTTCATTATTTGATGCGTGAAATCAATCTTTATTTTAGCATTTTCCCCGCAATAAAAACAGCCGCAAACGCTTGTATTTACAAGTTTATTTGCTTATTAAAGAATAATTTTTTAATCCGCTTCCGGCGCGATGACTTTTCCGTTTGAAACGTGAAAAATCCGCGCCGTGCCGCCGAATTTTTCGACGAAACTTTCCTTTGAAGTCGTTACGAAAGTTTGCGTTTTATCTTCAAGAAATTCGAGAAGCTGACCGATGCGTTTGTAGTCGAGTTCGGCGTCGATGTCGTCCAGTAAAAAAAGCGGATATTCGTTATGTTGGGAGAAATAAACCTGCAAGTTGGCGAGTTGAAGAATGAGAAGCGCGCTGCGCTGCTGACCGGACGAGCCATATTTGCGCAAATCGTGTCCGTCAAATAAAACGTCCAAATCGTCGCGGTGCGTTCCTAAAAGAGCGTAACCGGCGGCGAGTTCCGCCTGCACACGGATTTTTAATCTTTCAGCTAATAAATTTGCATAATCGTTCAAATCGCCTTTGCCTTCCAAAGATGAAGCGTAATTTATCGATAATTCTTCGCGCCCGAAAAGTTTTTTCTCCAGAACGGCGTTTAATCTTTCGACGAAACGAAGTCGCGCTTTGTGTATGCGCGTCGCGTGTAAAATCAACTGCTCGTTCCACGGTTCGAGTAGCTCAAAGGTTTTTTCGATTGAAAATTCATTGTCCCGCGCCGATTGCAGAAGGCTGTTTTTCTGGCGAATGACGCGGTTGTAATCGGCGAGCGTTTGGACGAACGGCGGATAAATCGAAACAATTCCGCCGTCTAAGAATTTGCGCCGCGCATCGGGATTGCCGCGCACGATTTCGAGTTCGTCCGAATTGAAAACGACGGCGTGAAGCTGTCCTAAAAACCTTTGAACCGTTTCTTTTTTATTGTTGACGCTTAAAGATTTCGTGTTGCCCTGCATCGCAACCTGCAAAACGCGGTTGATGTCTTCGCCCTGATGAACCGTGCCGCGAACGAGCGCCAAATCTTTGCCGAATGTTACAGTTTCAATCAATCGAGCGGTTTTAAATGATTTTGTTGTGGCTAATAAATAAATCGCTTCGAGCCAGTTAGTTTTCCCTTGTCCGTTGTCGCCGAAAATAACGTTTAAGCCTTTTGCGCACGACATTTTCCCGTGCAGGTTTCGGAAGTTTTCGGCTTCGAGCAGTTCAAGCAGCATACCGCTCATTTTATCATATATTTATGCTCTAAATCTTTGAGTTTTCACAATTTCAACGGAAAGTTTAGTCGCCGATGAACGCAGATGAACGCAGATAAAAAAGAAGACAGAAACAAAAAATATTTTTTTGAATGACTTTTCTTATTTGTTTTTTCCGCACTTATCGTCGTTCATCCGCGTTCATCGGCGGCTGAATTTCCCGCTTTCAATAAAATTGTTTGATTTCAAAATTTTATTAAAATACCATAAAGCAAATGAGCAGTTTAGCCGAAAAGATTCGAGAAAAAGCCGTTCAGTTAAACGGCACGGACGACGTTGCCGACGAAATTATGCAGCTCGTCGGCGACGCGCGCGTTGTTTTAATCGGCGAAGCGTCGCACGGCACGCACGAATTTTATAAATACCGCGCCGAGATTACGAAACGATTGATTTCCGGAAAGGGTTTTTCAGCCGTCGCCGTCGAAGCCGATTTCCCCGATGCTTACCGCGTTAATCGTTTCGTGCGCGGCTTGGGCGAAGATAAAACGGCGAACGAAGCGCTGTCGGATTTCACGCGCTTTCCGCTCTGGATGTGGCGCAACACGGACGTTGTTGATTTTGTCATCTGGCTCAAGGCGCACAACGAACGTCTTGAAACAAGCGAAAAAATCGGATTTTACGGGCTTGATTTATACAGCCTGCATTCTTCGATGAAATCGGTTCTCGAATATCTCGAAAAGGTTGACCCGGAAGCCGCGCAAACGGCGCGCAGTCGTTACGCGTGTTTCGACCATTTCGGCGAAGACGCGCAAAGCTACGGCTACGCGGCGAGCTACGACGCGCATTTTTCCTGCGAGGACGAAGCGATTAAACAGCTTGTCGAACTGCAAAGACGCGCCGCCGATTACGCTAACCGCGACGGTGTTATCGCCCGCGACGAATATTTTTTTGCCGAGCAGAACGCGCGGCTCGTTAAAAACGCCGAAGAATATTATCGCTCGATGTTTGAAGGGCGCGTTTCGAGCTGGAATTTGCGCGACAGCCATATGGCGGAAACTCTCGGCGCGCTCGGCAATCATCTCAAAGAAGAAAACAGAGCGCCGAAAATCGTCGTCTGGGCGCACAATTCGCATTTGGGCGACGCCCGCGCAACCGAAATGGGCGAGCGCGGCGAGTTGAACGTCGGACAGCTCGTGCGCGAAAAATATAAAGATGAAGCCCGTTTAATCGGTTTTTCGACGCACGCCGGAACGGTTGCGGCAGCGACGAATTGGGACGAACCGGCGCAAATAAAAAAGGTTTGCCCGTCGCACAAAGACAGCTACGAACAGATTTTTCACAAAACCGGACTCGGAAATTTTTTCTTAGATCTACGCGATGCGGAAATTGAAGATTTGCTGCGCCGCCCGCAATTAGAGCGCGCCATCGGCGTCATTTACAGACCGGAAACCGAGCGCGCCAGCCATTATTTTACAGCCGTTTTGTCCGAACAATTCGACGGCGTAATTCATTTTGACGAAACCAGCGCCGTCGAACCGCTCGATAAAGTCGCCAGTAAATCGCACGACGACGCGCCGCAAACCTTTCCCGAAGGAATATAAAAAGTGATAAGTGATAAGTAAGTATAAGGAGAAAAAAATGTCGGAAACAGAAACTGCTGAAAATTCATTATCGTTCGTCGCCGAAGGCGTGTATCACACGAAAATCCTTTTTGTCGGCGCGTATTTTATCGACACGCCGGAGAAAGGCGCAGGTTCGTGGGTTTTAGTCGATACGGGTTTGCCGTTGACGCAATCGAGAATTTTGAAGGCGGCGAAGTCGCGCTGCGCGGATAAAAAACCTTCGGCGATAATTTTGACGCACGGGCATTTCGACCACGCGGGCGCGGCGGGCGCGCTTGCCGCCGAATGGAATGTTCCGATTTACGCGCACCGATTAGAGATGCCGTATCTGACGGGAAAATCCGATTATCCGCCGCAAGACCCGACAATCGGCGGCGCAATCGCTCAGATGTCGCGTCTTTTCCCGCACGGCGGCTACGATTTCGGCAGGCGCGTCGTAATGCTGCCGGACGCGGGCGAGCTTGCCGAACTGCCGGGCTGGAAATTTTTTCACACGCCGGGACACACCGCCGGACACGTTTCTTTGTGGCGGGAGAGCGACCGGACGCTGATTGCGGGCGACGCGCTGGCGACGATGAATATGGATTCGTGGATTTCCAACATTACCGAAAAACAGGAATTCTGCCGTCCGGCAGCGCCTTTTACGACCGACTGGCAGGCGGCGCGGCGCTCGATTGAATTTCTGGCTGGTTTAGAACCGAACGCCGTCGGCGCGGGACACGGCAAGCCGATGACCGGCGCGGACACGGCGCAAAAGTTAAAGGAATTCGCGCGCGATTTTCAGCCGCCGCAAAAAGGGCGTTACGCGCAAAGTCCGGCGATTGCCGACGAAACCGGCGTCGTCGCTTTGCCGCCGCCCGTTCCCGATTACGCGAAGATTGCCGCCGTAACGACTTTAGGCGTCGTGTCTGCGGGATTCATTGCAAAAGCGCTGGCGCACCGAAGAGAGAGGCGCGACGATAATTTATTAAATTGAACTTAACGGCTGAAGCGCGAACCGCCGGCAACCATCTTTAAGCGATGTTTGCCGGTTTGTTTTGTTTATTCAAGTGCCAACAATAAATCTAAAATTTTCATCCGATTGAAGATTTGTTTTAAATATGTGAGCTGATAAAAGTTCTTGAAATGGAGAAAAAAATGCGCTTTTTAACAATCCTGTTTTTATCGTTAGTTCTGACCGTTTCCGCTTTTGCCCAATCGAACAAAAATTCAAAACCGCTTGCCGAAACTTTTACGGCAACTGCGCTCGACGGTCAAACCGTTGATTTGACGGCGCTTAAAGGCAAAGTCGTTCTCGTAACATTCTGGTCAACCAAATGCCCGATTTGCGCGGCGGAAATTCCGAAGCTCAATCAGATGGCGGCGAAATACAGCGGCAGAGACGTTATTTTTCTCGGTTTGACAACGGACAACCCGGATAAAGTCAAACAATACATCAGGAAAAAGCCGTTTAATTTCAATCTTCTGCCGAACAGCTTCGGTATTCTTTTGAAATACGCCGACAAAGACCACGACGGCAACGTAACGATGGGTTATCCGGCGCATTTTCTCGTCAATCAGAAAGGCGAGTTGGAACTCAAAAACAGCGGTTGGGACAAAACTGGAAAACTGGATGCGCAGATAGCGAAACTTTTAAGGTAAAAGAAAAACAGCATCGAATTTATCGAACTTATCGAACGATTCGCCATTATTATCTGGCATAAAGAGAAAGACGGAATGTCATTTCAGGACATTCCGTCTTTCTCTTTATAATTAAACTTTCAGACTATTTTCCTGCCCGATATAATGAAAACTGGTCAACCATTCTCGTGTTTTGTCCGCCCGTGAACTGGAACATACACGAGTCGTCCGTGTAATCCATAAAGTTTTCAATCGGGTCGAGACCAGCGAGAGTCGCGCACGAATCGCGTCCGCTCGGACACTCGTAAGCCGCCGATGCTTCAAACGGCGTGTCGCCGACGTAATCGCCGCTGCCGCTGCAGCCGCCTTGAAATGTATGATATAAGCCCATCCAATGTCCGACTTCGTGCGTTCCGGTGTCGCCTTCGTTATATGGTTTAGCCGTTCCGCCCGGCATACTCTGGTCGAGAATAACTACGCCGTCCAGACTCGGACTTCTTTTGTAGCTCGACGGGAAAGTCGCGTAGCCGAGAATTCCGCTCGACGGGTTGCAGCTGTAGATATTCAAATCGTCCGCCGTTCCTCTGCGCAGCGCGTTTTTCATTTTTCGTTCCGCCGAACCGTAGCAGCCGTTATACCAGGTCGTATTGTTGGTGCGGTCGGTATCGGCGAGAATGAATGAGTAGCCGCTGATGCCGTATGCGTTATTTAAAACTGTTATCTGATTGGCAATCATCGAATCGGGGACATTGCCGGTCGAACCGCTGCTTATAACGTGAAAATACACGTTGACAAGTTTGCTTCCGGCGGAAGCGGCGGCGGTCATACCGGTCTGCCCGTCTCTTTTGGCATTGGCGCGGCGGATTTTGAAGTCCTGTTCATCTTCGGCGATTCTCGCCGGGTCGTGAACCGTGCCGCAGGCTCGGTCGCTTCTGGCAACGACCGGCTTGTTCAATTTTTCCGAATCCGGTTTTTCGCCGCGCTGCGCGCTTGTCGTATAATTTACGCCCAGTAAAACTAAAGAAATCACGCAAAAGGCAATTGCGCCTACAAAAATACGAAGTTTATTCATCTATCGGTTGCTCCTTGGGAATTATATTTTTTATTTAGAAAAGCAAATGTTATGAACCTTTTAAAACCGGCAAAATCAAGGGCGATATTTAAAGTATAGATAAAATGAAAAAAGGTCAATCTTTTTTTGTAGTCGTGATAATTTATATTTATGTAAGCAGCCCGACGAATTTATGTTAAAGAAAATTCAGCCGCAGATTTACACCGATTAACTCGGATGTCAGAACAGATTTCTTTAAATTGCTTTTATCGCTTCGGTTTTATCTCGTGTTTATCTACGCGAATCTGCGGCTGAATTTTCTCTTTTCTGTAATGTAAATTTGTCTGATTACTTATAATCTTTAATCTATCTGAAACTTAAGACTGAAAAAAATGTCCGCACCCGGAATTTACATTCACATACCGTTTTGCCGCTCGCGCTGTTCCTACTGCGATTTTGCGACCGACGTTTTTAAAACGGAAGAAACCGTCGAGCGTTATGTTTCGGCGCTCGTAAAAGAAATCGAATGTTTTCCGAATCAAAAGGAATCTGCCGACACCGTTTATTTCGGCGGCGGAACGCCTTCGCTTCTCGCGCCGAAACAGCTTGAAAAAATATTAAACGCCGTCGATAAAAAGTTTTCCGTTTCGACGAATGCGGAAATTACGATGGAAATGAATCCGGCGACCGTTTCGCTCGGAACTCTCCGCGAATATAGAAATCTCGGCGTCAACCGCGCCAGTTTCGGCGCTCAGACTTTCGACGACGCGGAGCTGAAACGTCTCGGACGACGCCACACAGCCGCCGACGTGCGCGAAACAATCGAGCTTTTGCGGCGCGCGAATTTCGATAATGTCAGCTTCGATTTAATCGCCGGTCTGCCGCGTCAAACTTTGGAAGACTGGGAGAGAAATCTGGACGAAGCGCTCCGGTTAAAGCCGGAACATCTTTCTTTATATCTGCTTGAAGTTCACGAAGGAACGCCGCTCGCCGAACAAATCAGAAGCGAGAGACAACCGAAGCCGGACGAAGATTTGGCGGCGGAAATGTATGAATCGATGCTCGTAAAAACAGCGAAAAAAGGCTACGGGCAATACGAGATTTCAAATTTTTCGCTTCCCGGTTTCGAGTCGAAACACAATTCAAAATACTGGCTGTGCGAGCCGGTTTTCGCGTTCGGCGTCTCGGCGCATTCGTTCGACGGCAAAAAAACGCGCTGGTCAAACGTGCGCGACACGGCGGAATACGTGCGGTTAATCGAAAACAACGAGTTGCCGACGGACGAAAAAATTCCCGTCGATTTGAAATCGGAATTCGTGTTTCTCGGTTTGAGATTGTCGGAAGGAATTGATTTGAACGAGTATAAAGCGCGTTTCGGCGCGGATTTAATCGAAGAATGCGCGAAAGATTTAAGGCGGCTCGCCGAAGCCGGGTTAATCGAGATTTCGGAAAATCGCCTTAAACTAACCGCAAAGGGATTCCTGTTTTCCAACGAAGTTTTCGCCGTCTTCGTTTAAAGTAGGTGAAAAGTGGTAAATGACAGCTGATAAGTATGGAATTTGTTTTTACTCACCAGTTATCACTTTTCACTTTTCCTGACTACCGCGCCTTTGACGGCTTCGGCGTTTTGCGGGGTTTTCTGTAATTTGGCGGGATTGAATCCGAGTCGTTCGAGGCGGCGCAGAATATTTTGATATGTGGCGTCGTTCATTTCCGGCGTGCGGCTTAGAATCCAGAGATTTTCGCGTTTCGGGTCAGAGGCGGCGGCGTATTTATAATCGCCGTCCAAATCGACAATCCAGTAATCGCCCCAGTTCCCCGACAGAAACGACACAGATTTCGGCGCAAACCGCACTTCGAGTTTCGCATTTGAACTGCCTTCGACCGCTTTCGCTTCGCCCGTCGCGCCGTCGAGTGTGCCGTTTTTAACCAGGCATTGATTGAACACTTCGACGTTTCCGTCCGGTTTCAAAGTGTATGTCGCCGTCGTATTGCCGACGCATTTTTTTTGAAATTTATTCGGGTAACGCGCGATTTCAAACCATTTTCCGGCATATCGATTCAAATCGACGACGGGAACGGTTGGCGGCGCTTGTTTGTCGGATTTCTTCGATTGGGCGAACACGCTGCCCGAAAAAACAAACAGCGACAGCAAAAATGCCGTCTGGATTATCTTTTTCACGTTCTTTTAATCTCCTTTTCCGGTTGGGGTTTCCGGGATTGCGCGGGTGAATGACTCATCGAAATTTGCTTTTTGCCCGCGGCAATTCCTATAATTTTTTATACTTCTAGAGATAATATTAAATTTTATGCCGATTTACGAATACAAATGTCTGAGATGCGGCGAGCATCTCGAAAAAATACAAAAGGTGTCCGACGCGCCGCTCGAAACGTGCGAAAAATGTGGCGGGCGACTCGAAAAACAAATATCGCTCTCCGGTTTTCAATTCAAAGGCGCGGGCTGGTATGTAACCGACTACGCGAAAAAATCGACATCGACGGCAGGCGCGGAAAAATCCGACAAAGGCGAAAAAAGCGATGCCGCTGAAAAAAGTTCGCCCGCCGAATCAACGGCAAAGCAGGAAACCGCATCAAACACATCGAACGACGCGAAACCAGCCGCAAAAGCGGAAACGACTGCAAAAAAGGAATAAGGCGCGATGAAAAAATTTTCGGTTAAGGCAAATTGGCGATTCGGTTTGATTATTCTGCTGTTGTGCGCCGCCTTTGCCGACGCGCAGTCGGGACGAAGCGCCCGCGCCGCGGCAAATTCCGACGGCACGATTTTAAGCGTCGCGGCGTCGCGCACCGATAAATCGACCGAGCCGATAAAACCGGAAAACATTTTTCTCTACGAAAACGGCATCGAGCAGAAAATCAAAAATTTCAGCTTCGACCCGTCGCCGGCTCGTATCGTTCTGCTCGTCGATAATTCTTCGACAGTTCGCGCCGATGTCGAAAAACTGAAACAGGCGACAATGGAATTCGCTTACGAAATTTTTGAAGGCGACCAGATTTTCGTCGTCGGCTACGATGAAAAACCGGAAATCGTTCAGGAATGGACGGACGACGCGAAAAAAATCGAAGCCTCGCTCGCCACGTTTCGCAAGAAAGGCAATCCGTTTCTGTTCGACGCGCTCGATTCTACGGTCAAAGAAGTTTTACAGCCGCTGATGCCCGGGACGAGAAAAACCGTTATCGTCCTCATCGGCGACGGACTCGACCGCGGCAGTAAAATGCCGTTCGACAAGACTTTAGACGAGCTGCAAAATCAAAACATCACCGTCTACGCACTGCAAATTCCCGACCGCACCGGCGGCGCGTTTCGCCGCAATCAGCCGAAAGCCGCCGAAGTCATCACGCAGCTGACCGAAGGCACGGGCGGCAAAATCTTTCCAATCGACGAGGCGGCGACCGCCGCGAAATTTATCTGCGACGAGCTGAAAAAAAATCGTTATCTGCTCTCATATTTCCCAGCCAACACATCGTCGTATGACGCTCGCCGCGTCTTTCTAATCGCCGACGAAGGCATCGCGGTCAGAACCAAAAACGCCCAACCGCTTAATGTTAAGTGATAACTGATAACTGATAAGTTAAGAAAGGAGTTCTTCGCTTTTACTTATCACTTATCATCTATCACTTAAACCGCGACGGGCGCGGTGATTTTTCCGTGCGACTGGTAATTTTCGAGTTTCAGATTTTCGTATTTGAAATTTAACAATCCGTCGAGACCTTCCAGATTTTCAGCATTTGCAAATTCCAGTTTCGGCAGCGGCAAAGGTTCGCGTCTCAAGACTTCTTCGACTTGTTCGAGATGATTTGAATAAATGTGCAAATCGCCGAACGTGTGAACGAAATCGCCGACTTCGAGATTGCAGACGTGCGCGATTAAATTGGTCAGAAGCGCGTAAGATGAAATATTGAACGGAACGCCCAGAAACGCGTCGGCGCTTCTTTGATAAAGCTGGCAGTGCAGAATTTTTTCGCGTTCAATCTTAAATTGAAAAAGCGTGTGGCACGGCGGCAAATCGACCTGCGCGGCTTGTTCGGGATTCCAGCCGGAGACAATCAAGCGGCGCGAATTCGGGTTTCGTCCGATTTCTTCAATCAGCGCTTTTATCTGGTCGAAACCGTTTTTTTCGGGATAATCGCCGCCGAAACTTCTCCACAGATAACCGTAGACGGGACCTAAATCGCCCGCTTCCCTGTTAAAGCGTCGCGTATGTTCGGCGTCCGCCCATTCCGCCCAAATATCGACGCCGCGCGCCTGTAAGTTTTTCTCGCTGGTGTCGCCGCTCAAAAACCAGAACAATTCTTCGGCAATCCAGCGGAACGGCACGCGTTTCGTCGTTACAATCGGGAATCCAATCCGTAAATTAAAACGGGTTTGATAACCGAAAGTCGAAATTGTGCCGACGCCGGTGCGGTCTTCGTGGCGCGTTCCGTTTTGTAAAATATGCTTTAGAAGCTCGTGGTATTGTTTCATTTTATTTCGCTTATAATTTTATATTTGCCGGAAATTTTAACCGCAAATTTGTCGAAAGCAAACTTGAAAAGTTACTATACTTGTTTGAATTTTGTAAGAGTGAAAAAAACTATGTCGAATAAATTGGAAGTCAGCTTTAATTCGCCGCAGTGCGGTTTTATGTCGATTGGTTTCGCGGGCGGCGCGCGGGAATTTCACACGACAACGGCGCACGCGCCGCACGAACGCGCTCTGCCGGAACTTCTGCAAATTCTGTCGGCGCTGCTCGACGAAAATTCAGCGCAAAATGAATTCGTTCTGAAATGGAATCGTGAGCCGGAAGAATTCGATTTTCGCTTTTTCAGAGAAGGCGAAATTTTGATTTTAGAAATTTATCAATATCCGGGCGAAAAGCGCCTTATAGCGGAACGCGAATTGGTTTTCGCGCACGCCGGAAATTTGCGCGACACAGCCGGAGCGTTTCACCAGACTTTCGCGCAGCTTTATGAAGATAAAGACACCGACGAATTCGCGTTTAACTGGCGACAGCCTTTTCCGTTTGCAGAGTTCGACGAATTTCACAAAGCATTGACGAGTCGAATGTCTGCCGGATAAATCTTGTTTGTAATCACCGATTGATGAAAGAAAAACTTTTAGAACTCTTAGCGTGTCCGGTTTGCGGCGGCGATATTCTGCTCGTTCACGTCTCCAGCCGCGAGGAGCGCGAGATTATCGACGGCTTGCTGTCGTGCAGAAAATGCGACCGCGAATATAAAATTGCGCGCGGCGTTCCGCGTTTTGCGGAATTGTCCAAAATCGAAAAAGATAAAGCCGAAACCGCCGCCAATTTCGGCTGGCAATGGACGCATTTTACACAGGCTGACGAAAAATACGTCGAACAGCTTCTCGGCTGGCTTCAGCCGGTTAAAAAGGAATTCTTCAAAGATAAAATCGTCCTCGAAGGCGGCTGCGGCAAAGGCAGACACACGATTTTAGCGGCGAACTGGGGCGCGAAAGAAGTTGTCGGCATCGACTTGAGCGCAGCGGTCGAAACGGCTTTTGCCGCAACCCGACATTTGCCGAACGCGCACATCGTTCAAGCCGATATTTACAGACCGCCATTTAAAAAAGTTTTCGATTACGCGTTCAGCATCGGCGTTCTGCACCACACGCCCGACCCGAAACGCGCGTTTTTGTCGCTGGCTTCAAAAGTAAAAAAAGGCGGCGCGCTTTCCGCCTGGATTTACGGCGCGGAAAATAACGAGTGGATTACGCGTTATGTGAACCCGATTCGCGAAGGCTTCACGTCGAAAATGAATCAGCCGACGCTTTTTCAGCTTTCAAAACTCCCGACGCTCGGTGTTTTCCTTGCTTCAAAACTGCTTTATCGTCCCGCGAATAAGACTTCAAAATCGCTTGCCGGCAAACTTTTTTACAACGATTACCTCAATCATATCGGCTCTTTCGGCTGGCGCGAACAGCACAATATTGTCTTTGACCATCTGGTCGCGCCGACGGCTTTTTATATTTCAAAAGCGGAATTTGAAAATTGGTGGAGAGAAATTGAAGCGCGAGATGTCGAGATAACCTGGCATAATCAGAATTCGTGGTGCGGCTTTGGTAAAATAGAAAAGTAATTTATGCAGACGGAACTTTCCAAGGAAATGGAGCGGCACACATACGCGATTATGAATCGCGTCGAAGATTCGCATTGGTGGTATGTCGGGCGGCGCTTGATTCTCGAAAGTTTTCTCGAACGAATAGTTCAAAGCTCAAAGTTCAAAGTTCAAACTCCGAAGATTCTCGATGTCGGCTGCGGAACGGGCGGAAATCTCGAAATGCTGGCGAAATTCGGCGCGGCGGAAGGCGTCGATGTTTCCGACGACGCACTCGAATTCTGTAAATCGAAAGGTTTGACCGCGCATAAAGGTCTGGCGGAAAAGCTGCCGTTTGCCGACGAAAGTTTCGACGTTGTAACGGCGCTCGATGTCGTCGAACATCTGGACGACGACATCGCCGGACTCAAAGAAATGCGCCGCGTTTTGAAAACCGGCGGCACGACTTTGATTTTCGTTCCCGCGTTTATGTGGCTGTGGGGTGTGCAGGACGACGTTTCAAATCATCGTATTCGTTATACGAAACGGCAGATTACCGAAAGACTGCAAAAATCAGGTTTTGAAATCGAACGCGCGACTTACGCCAATATTTCATTCTTCGCGCCGATTCTCGCGGGCAGAACTTTGATGAAATTAACCGGCATCAAACCCGAATCGGAAAATAACGTCAACGTTTCCGCGCTCAACGGCGTGTTCGGAAAACTTTTCGGCGCGGAACGCTTCTGGCTTAAAAAATTCGATTTCCCGTTCGGCGTCTCCATTGTGATTGCGGCGAAAAAGTCCGAATCTTTTCCGGCAAACGAGTTATAATCAACAGAAAAGGAGATTTCTATGTCAATGAATTTTTATCGTCAAACAATAAAGGACGCGCCTTCCGCCATTTCGATTCCGAAGCAGTTCAGAAACCGCGACGTGGAAATAATTATTCTGCCGTTAGATGAAGATGCGGAAAACGGCGACGAGGCGGAAGTCGATAAAAACGGTTATCCGATTGGCTTCTTTGAAGAAACGGCTGGTTCTCTAGCCGACGACCCGATTGAACGTGCCGCGCAGGGCGAGTTTGAAACGCGCGGGGAAATCAAATGACAGCCGCGCTCAAATATCTGCTCGACACAAACGCGTGCATCAACTATTTAAATTTTCCGAATTCACTGATTTGGCGAAAAATCCAAACTACGCCGGCGCGTGAAATTGCGATTTGTTCCGTCGTCAAAGCCGAGCTTTTTTACGGCTCGAAGAAAAGCAAAAACCCGACTTTGAATCTGGCAAAGCAGATGAAATTTCTGAATCAATTTCAATCTCTGCCTTTTGACGACGAATCGGCTTTGTTTTTCGGTGAAATTCGGGCTGAACTCGCTGCTAAAGGAATGCCGATTGGTCCTTACGATTTACAAATCGCGGCGATTGCTCTGGCGAATGATTTGATTTTAGTTACGCACAACACGAACGAATTCAGCCGCGTTTCCGCGCTCGAACTCGCGGACTGGGAAATTTGATTTTCTTTTTCAAACCTGAACTTCTTCGCCGATTTCCAAAGTTCTGGTTAATTTATCGAGATTCAAGCTGCGCGCCGACGCGTTGAAGATTTCGCGGTAAGTTCCGTTTTTGTCGTAAAGCTCGGCGTGCGTGCCGCTTTCGACGACGCGTCCTTCCTTCAAAACGAAAATAACGTCCGAATCAATGATTTGCGAAATGCTGTGCGAAATTACGACGGTCGTGCGGTTTTCCTTTATCGCGTCGAGACTATTTTTAATTTGCTCGGTAGCGATTGCGTCGAGACTCGCCGTCGGTTCGTCAAGAAAAATTATCGGCGGATTTTTTAGAAAAAGCCGCGCGATGGCGATGCGCTGCTGCTGTCCGCCGGAAAGTTTCTGGGCGTCGGTTTGATATTTTTCGGGAAGCTGTTCGATTTGGTCGCTCAGATACGCCTGTTTCGTCGCCGCTTCGATTTCCGCAAACGACGCGCGCATACTGCCGTAGCGGATGTTTTCTTCTATCGAGCCGCTGAAGATGTGATTTTTCTGTAAAACCAGACCGATTTTGCGCCTTAAAAGATGCGTGTCGTAATCTAAAATGTTTTTGCCGTCGAGCAGAATTCTGCCGCTCGTCGGCGCGTAGAATTTGCAGAGAAGATTGAGAAGCGTCGATTTTCCCGCGCCCGAAAGACCGACGAAGGCGGCGGTTTTGCCCGCCGGAATTTTCATATTAACGTCGAAAAGCGCGGGCGTGCCGTTCGGATATGTGAAATTTACGTTTATCAATTCAAATGCGCCCGACAGATTTTCGGTCGTAATCGCGCCGCTTTCTTCGACGGCGTCGTCGGCGTCGAGAACCTCGAAAAATCCTTCGGCGTAAGTCATCGCTTCGTTGATTTCGTCGTAGATGCGGTGAAGCTGGCGAATCGGCGCGGAGATGTTGTTGAAAAGCAGAATGTGAAACATAATCGCGCCGATTGTCATCTGCCCGTCGAGAACCAGATAAGCGGTCAAAACGATTATCAGCACGACGCCGACCTGTTCGATAAAGGTTTTCATCGCGTCGAAGGCGTAATTGGTTTTGCGCTGTTTTAACTGCGCGGCGATGAGATTTTGCTGTAATTGATATTGTTTGCCGCCTTCGGTTTCCTCGCGGACGAACGATTTGATAACGATTATCGACTCGATAATATTGAAAAGTCCGTTGGTTTTCCGCTCGCGCAGCGCCCGCAGACCGCGCCGCACGCCTTTGAGCAGTCCGGCTTGCCGCCAGCTCAACAGAAAATAAACCGGCATAATGACCGAAGCGACAAGTCCGACGTAAAAATTAGCGTGAAACATCACGACGAGCGCTAAAAGAGCGTTGGCAAAGAGCGGCAGCAAATCGATAAAGATATTCTGCACGAATTTTGTCAGACTTTCCGCGCCGCGGTCGATTCTGACCTGAAGTTTCCCCGTCGCGTTTTCGTCGTCGGCGAAAAACGCGTATTTATATGTCAGAATTTTTTCGATGGCGTGCTGCGCCAGATTGCTCGACAAATTGACGCGGATTTTCTCGCCAATCATACTTTGCCCGTATTTGACCGCGATATTGACAAGTTCCTTGCCGAAAAGAATCACGCTGATGAATATTAAAAGCGAAAATCCCTGCTGCACGGTTTTGCCTTCGGCGACCAGCCGGTCAATCGTATCGATTGTGTAGCGCAGAACAATCGGGTTGACCTGCGCGGCGACCGCGCCGAACAAAGTCAGAATCAGGGAAACGAAAACTAAATTTTTATAAGGTCTAACAAACGGCGCGAGCCGCCCGATAATCTGCCAGATGTTCATAAGCGATTAAGGGAAAAATATATTATAAACTGTATTTTTGCGCCGGAAAGTTTTACATTGCTTATTTACAAATCGATTGCCGATGATTTCACCAAAAACCGAAACCTTAATTCTACCCGAAACCGCGCCCGAATTGTCGCTCTTTCTGCCGGTTTTAAATGAAGAAGACAACCTGCGCCCGATGCACGCGAAAATCCGGGACGCGCTTGATTCTCTCGGCAAAACGGCAGAAGTCATCTACGTTGACGACGGCTCGACCGACGAAAGTTTGCGGGTTTTACGGGAAATCGCAGCGACCGATTCGCGTGTCCGCGTAATTTCTCTGCGCCGAAATTACGGACAGACGGCGGCGATGTCGGCGGGAATCGACGCGGCGACCGGCGATATTTTGATTCCGATGGACGCCGATTTGCAAAACGACCCGGCGGACATTGCGCGGCTTCTTGAAAAATTAAACGAAGGCTACGACGTTGTTTCCGGCTGGCGCAAAAACCGCAAAGACAAATTGTTGACGCGCAAAATCCCGTCGTGGATTGCCAATTCCGTGATTTCAAAAATCGGCGGCGTTCCGCTCCACGACTACGGCTGTTCACTGAAAGCCTACCGCCGCGACGTGATTCAGGACGTAAAACTTTACGGCGAAATGCACCGTTTCATCCCGATTTACGCGAGCTGGGCAGGCGCGCGCGTGGCGGAAATTCCCGTCGAGCATCACGCCCGAACGATGGGCAAATCGAAATACGGCATCTCGCGCACGCTAAAAGTCGTCTTCGATTTGATGACGATAAAGTTTATGGCGTCTTACCAAACCAAACCGATTTACGTCTTCGGCACGTTCGGTTTAATCGCCTTCGCGCTCTCAATCGTCGCGGGCGTCTGGGCGCTTTTCCTAAAACTTTTTGAAGGCGTCTCGTTCATCTTAACGCCGCTGCCGGTTATCGCCGTCGTAATGCTGGCAATCAGCACGCAGTTTTTTCTAATGGGTTTGCTGGCGGAAATGCTCGTCCGCACGTATCACGAATCGCAGGACAAGACGATTTACGCCGTGCGCGAGAGAATTGGATTTGGAAATGAGTGAAAAAGGATAAGTAATAAGTGATACATTTTGTCTTTATCACTTTTCACTTTTCACTTTTCACTTTTCACTTTATATGTGCGGAATTGCAGGTTGGGCAAATTTAGAATCAAACGCGCCTTTACAAAACAACGGCGAAGCCGTTTTGCGTTCGATGTGCGGGCGGATGAAGCATCGCGGTCCCGATTCTGAAGGGTTGTGGCTCGATGAATCTGTCGCGCTCGGAATGCGTCGGCTTTCGATTATTGATTTGGCGACGGGCGACCAGCCGGTTTATTCGGAAGATAAATCAATCGTCGTCGTGATGAACGGCGAGCTTTATAACTTTCGTGAGGTTCGGGCGGATTTGGAACGGCGCGGGCATAAATTTGAAACGCAGACCGACACGGAAATTCTGCCGCATCTTTACGAAGAATACGGCGACGCGATGGTTGAATATTTAAACGGAATGTTCGCGTTTGCTTTGTGGGACAAGCGCAGGCAAAAACTGTTGATTGCCCGCGACAGATTCGGCGAAAAACCGCTTTATTACGGTGTATTTGATAATAAATTGATTTTCGCGTCCGAGCCGAAAGTTCTGTTGGAAAATCCGCACGTCGAACGGGAATTAAATCTCGATTCGCTTCGGCAGTATCTTTCGTTCGATTATGTTCCCGCGCCCGCTTCGATTTACAAAAATATCTACAAATTACCCGCCGCGCATCTTTTGATTTTAGAACGCGGCGAGATAAAAACGCGTCGTTACTGGAATCTGAGCTTTGAAAAACCGGCGGAAAAACTTTCCGTGTCCGAAGCGTCTGAACAACTTAAAGAATTGCTTGCCGATTCGGTTAGAATGCGGCTTGTCTCGGACGTGCCTTTGGGAATTTTATTGAGCGGCGGCGTCGATTCTTCAACCGTCGCCGCGTTTGCAGCTCAGTTTTCGAGCAAACGAGTTAAGACGTTTTCGATCGGTTTCGAGGAAGATTCGTTTGACGAATCGAAATATGCCAGACAAGTCGCGGCGCATCTCGGAACGGAACATTACGAAGATAAATTGAGCGTCGAAGCGGCGGCTGATTTGATTTCCGAAATCGGCGGCTGGCTTGACGAACCACTTTCTGACGGCTCGCTGCTTCCGACGCTTCTTCTGTCGCGTTTTGTTAAAAAACACGTATCCGTCGCGCTCGGCGGCGACGGCGGCGACGAGATTTTCGCCGGTTATCCGATGTATTACGCGCACAAAGTTGCGAACTTTTACGGCGCGATTCCGCGCTTTTTGAGAAACGGATTGATTGAACCGATTGTCAATAATCTGCCGGTCAGCAATAAAAATCTTTCGTTTGATTACAAGGCGAAACGATTTGTCGCGGCGTCGAAATACGATTTGGTCGCGCGTCATCATTCGTGGTTCGGCTCGTTTTCGATTGAGGCGCAGCGCGATTTATTGAGCAAAGACGTTCTGGCGCAAACGAGCGGCAATATTTATAAAGGCGCGAAAGATTTACTGGAAATTTGTAATGCGGAGAATCAAATCGAGAAAATGCAGTTTCTGGATATGAATTTTTATCTGGCGGAAGATATTTTAACGAAAGTTGACCGCGCTTCGATGGCTGTTTCCTTAGAAGTCCGCGCGCCGTTTCTCGATTATCGCGTGGCTGAATTTGCCGCTTCACTTCCGCTCGAATACAAATTAAAAGGCAGCGTCGGCAAATATATTTTGAAGGAAGCGGTTAAAAATCTGCTTCCGGCTTCGATTATAAAACGCCCGAAAAAAGGTTTCGGCATCCCGATTGCCGCGTGGCTCAAAGGCAGGCTCAATCCGCTTCTGCACGAAATGCTCGCGCCGGAAAGACTGAAAAATCAAGGTTTATTCAATTCCGATTTTGTCCGGGAACTTATTAAAGAACACGAAACAAACCGCGCTTCGCATCACAAACAGCTTTGGACGCTGCTCGTTTTTCAGCTTTGGTATGATAATTTTATGAAAAAGAATTAGCCGCGAATTACACGAACTACACAAATAATTTCCTATTTCTCTCATTCGCGTTATTCGCGACTAACTTTTCTCAGCTGAAAAAAAGCCGGCGTTTTTATAAAAACGCCGGCTTTTAAGTTGATTAGTTTCAGTTATTTACTGCGTAACGGTAAATTTCGCCGCGCCTTCTTTATATTGATTTGAAACGCGGTCTTTGATTTTGACCTTGATTTCGTAATTGCCCGCGGCGAGCGCGTTTGTCGGCAAAAGTCTGGCTAAGGTTAGTCGCTGTCCGGCGTCCGACAAGCCTTTCCAGTCTTCTTTTTGTGTCAAAATCTCTTTGCCGTCTTTCGATAAAACGTACTCGACATCGACTGCCGGGCGAAGCGTCGTCTGGTCGATTCCGGTGTTATAGACCTGCATATAAATTCCGACTTCCTGACCTTTTTTGTAGACGCCGGAGAGATTCGGGATGACTTTTTCAGTTCCGATGACGAACATTCCGCCGATGTCCTTTTCGGTTGTCGAGTAAAGTTTCGACGCTAAAATCAGGCTCGACGTGCCGAGTTTGTTTTCCTCGAACTTCGGAACGGTAAAGCCGATAGAGCGAACTCCTTTACTGCCGGAGATGACATCGCGCACTGCGACATCGACTTTGTAAGTTCCGGGCGTCAGGGCAATCGCCTTTTGATAAACGGATTTGCGGTCGCGCGCTTCGTTCAAATCCGATTCGGACGCGCTGGTCGTCGCCGATTCTTCAAAAATACCGGAGCGCTTGCCGGAAACCGCCGTGATACGCCCGAAGACGTTCATTCTGGCGGTGTGAATGCCGCCGACATCTTCAAAGGAAAGCTCTTTATTATTTGCCTGGACGGTGAACGTCGTAATTACGCGGTCGTCCGATTGACGGAAAAAATCGACCTGCATATCGAAATCGAGCGCGTTGTTATCGACCACGCCGGTATCGCCGCCGGCAAGCGCCTGCAAATCCGGGTATTTAACCTGCGGCGGACGCTGCAAAGCCGTCAAAACTTCGAGACGGCGAAACGGCATATCCTGCTCGCGCATATAATTATTGTTGCTGATGCCGCTGATGCGGTCGCCTTTATTGCCTAATCCGAGTTGTTCGCTGGTCGTTAAACTGCCGCCGGGAACGTTGCGAAGCGCGTCTTTTTCGTTGGCGTTGCGGGCGATTCGATATTCGCCCGTGCCGGTCGGGTCAACGAATTCGATTTCGATTCCCTCGCCGACGTTATCGAGATGGCGGTAAAACCACGTCTCGAACGGGTAAGTCGTCGTCGAGCCGCCGCCTTCGTAGCTCGGTCGGTCATAACCGCCGCCGCTCGGATGCGATTCGATGCCGTCCGGCTTGCCGAACGCGATGTAAATCCGCCCGCGGTCGGTTTTCCAGCCGGGAATTCCCGAAGCGTAATGCTCATTGGCGTAAGCGATGCGCTCGTAATATTCTTCGCGGTATTCGTTTTCTTCGGTGTCGGGATTCGGGTCGCGCCGACGCCAGAAATTTTCGATAAAGTTCTCGCGCTCCTCGTCGTTCGCAAGTTTCTTAAACGCGTTTTTTTCTTCGCCCGTGATGATATAGGCAACGTCTTTATTCACCCAGTCGGAATAAACTTTTTTGACTTCCTTTTTTACTTTCTGGACTTTTTGAGTCGGGTCCTGGCTCGGCTGCTCCTGCGCCAAACCGATTGAAACTGTCGCCGCTAAAACCGACGCCGACAACGCAATATTACGAATGAATATTTTTTTAGACATAACGGTAAAAATTCCTCTTTAATAACTGCAATGGAAATTGCTTCGTTCCCGCCTGTTCGCTGATTTGATTTTTTACTTTTTAAGATTTTAGATGGTAATTCTTAATTCTTCAAGATGCGCGAAAGCCGGTCTGCGGTTGCCCATTACGCTTTTAGGAAAAGCGCTTTTCAGATTGTCCCGGCTTTCGCTGATTTTTCCGATATTTGATTATCGAACACACGCGCGAAATTTTCAACGATTCGGTCTTCGACTTCCGCTAAATCAAGCTCGCGTCCCAGAATTTTTTCCATCGACGTTACGGGTTCGCCTTCGCAGGCGATTATCAAATCGAAAAAGCTCAAATCCGTGTTCACATTGAGCGCGAAACCGTGCGTCGTAACCCAGCGTTTGATGTGAACCCCGATTGCCGCGATTTTTCCGTCGCGCGTGTGAACGCCGGTCAACCCTTCGATGGGAAAGGCTTCGATGCCGAAATCCTTCATCGTTTCGATTAAAACCGCTTCCAAATCGCGCACGTATTTATGCACATCTTCGCGGTCAGGCGACAGGCTGATAATCGGATAGCCGACGATTTGCCCGATGCCGTGATACGTAACTTTCCCGCCGCGATTGGTTTCAAACACCGAGACGCCGAGCGCTTTTAATCGTTCCGCCGTCGCCAGAACGCCGCCCGATTCAGCGCGCCGCCCGATTGTAAAAGTGTGCGGATGTTCGAGCAGCAGCAGAAAATCCCGTTCGCGCCGCTCGATGACTTCGCGCTCGATTTCCCGCTGCAAATCCAAACCTTTATCGTAGGCAAATCGTCCGAGACGGCGAACTTCCAATTGTCTTTTTCGCATCTTTGATTATGATAGAATCTTCCCGATAAATTTACCATTTCAGAGAAAATCCGAATATGAAAACAACCAGAATTTTTCCCGCCGCCGCCGCTTTTGTTTTGTGTCTGACATTTTTGTCCGTTTCGGCAGATGCCCAGAAACGCCGACCGGCGCGGCGAGCCGCAAAAACTCCGGCAGCCGTCGTTTCATCAAGTCGGGAAATAAGAACCGGAGCGGAAAAAGTTTCGACACAGCTTAAAAATCTAACGAGATTTATCTACAATTTCGGTAACGTGGCACAAGTTATCGAGGATTTGGACAGAGACATCAAAGCGGGACGAGCATCGCGCAACGCGCCCAGCTTAAACGAGAAAAATAAGCGCGCCGTTCTCACGACTATCAGAGACTTCCGCGCCGGTCTCGCCGCGCTCGAAGTTGAATTCCGCACAAAACCGGCGCTGAGAAATTACTTGATTCAAATACAGGGCATCACTGACATCAGCGGCGACGCCGAAGACCTTGCAGGCGAAGGACAATTCGTCCAATCGGGCAAAACGCTTCTGCTCGTCGTCGAAAAACTCGCCGACACGCTCGCCGCAATGCCTTAGATTAGGTGATAACTGATAGGTGATAACTGATAAGTAAAAGCAAAGAAGTTCTTTCTTAACTTATTACTTATCACCTATCACCTATCACTTCTCCAGATACGGGCGCGCCTGCACGATATAAATCCGTCCGTTCATAATTCCCCATTCGATGTCCTGCGTTTTTTGATTGCCGAATACGCGTTTTATGCCGAGCGCGGCTTTCGCCAGGTTTCTGGCTTGCAAATCGCTTAAAACCCGACCCTTTTCGGCGCAGAAATCCGGCACTTCCTTTAAATCTCCGCTTTCGTCAAAAACGAGCGCGTTTTTCTGCTGTGAAACGGTCATTACGACAACCGAGTTCGATTTCGGATTAAACAAAATCTGTTCGGGAATACCGTCGTTGTCGGCGATTTTCGAGTTGTGTCCGCAGTTTGCGCTGATGTAAACCGAATTTTTGTGCAGCTCGTCGAACGGGTCTTTGGTTATCATCACGCCGCCTCTGTCCATATCGACGCCGAGTTGAACGAGCGCCGCCATATAAACGTCCGTCTGGCTGACGTAATTTCTGACGCGCGCTTCGTATGCTTCAAATTTCCAAAGCGAAGCCCAGACCTTTTTCACCGCTTCGATTAAAGTTTTGTCGGTTTTGACGTTCGGCACGCTCGAATAAAGTCCCGCGCCGGAGAAATTCGGTAAATCTTCCGAGTTTGACGAGCTGCGGACAAACACGCCGCGCCCGGCGAGCCGCATTTTCCATTTTTGAACGATTTCCCGCTTTAACGCCGCGTCGAACTCGCCGTTTTGAATTTGTCTGCGAAACGCTTCGAGGCGCGCGCGTCTGATTCGCGGGTTGTGGACAAAATCGTTGTCGTCGGTAAAAGTCTCGACCATTTTGTCGAAACCGTTGTCCTTCATAAACTTGTCATACCAGTAAAACGGAATGCTGAAGCCGTCGGGAACGACGACGCCGGGAATTTTGGCAAACATCATTTCGCCCAAATTCGCCGATTTCGAGCCGTAGGCGATGCTGTCTTTTTTCCGCATTTGTCCTAATCCCGCGAGTTTTTTAACCGTTAAATTTACGGGCGGAATCTGCTGGTCGGGCGATTTGAATTTTTCCTTAATGTCGTCCAGATTGGCGCGGACAAGTTCATAATCGGTCAGCTTCGCGTCGAGTTTATAAACGAAAGTGTCGTATTCCTTAAAAAGTTTATCGGCGTCCTTAATATAAACATTTGGAATTCCCCAGCCGCGCGCCAGAATATTGACGTGCGAGAGCGGCGTCGAAGGTTTCGCGACGATAATTCCGCGCACCGGCGGCAGGCTCAAAGGCAATTCTTTGAGAACGACGATTTCGTTGTCGCCGATTTCAACCGTGTCGTCGAGCTTGTCGATAATGTGTATGCGTCCGACGGCTTCGCCCGTATTTAAAGCCAGATATTCCTGATTTGCGGCGATGTCGCTCTGCAAAACCGTGTCGAGATTGAGTTTAGCCGCCGCGTCTTCCTGCCTGATTGAGTTCGGCTTGTAATAAACTTTGTCGAAAAACGTTTCGTTTATTACTTTGTCGGCGAGCGTTAAATGTTCGTCCGTCGCTAAATCGCCTTCGTAAAGCTCCCACGTAAATTTTTCGACCGGTTTCTGCCACGCGATTGTGCCGACGATAAACCGTCTGTTTTCATCGATATAAATCGGTTTATAAACGTCGCCGCCGCGCGGAACGAGATAATTGCCGAGCAGGAAATCTTTGTGATAACGATATTTCTGCGTGTTGACGTAATAAATTTTATTTTTATTACGGCGGTCGATGACGAACATCGCGTGCGGCAGCGCGAATGAAGTTCCCTGATGATACGTACGCGCAATCGAATCAAATTCTTCGCGCGATTCGACGGCGGGAAGCGAGCGATTCTTCGAGTCGGGCGCTTTCGACATCGCGCCCGCCGGTTCGCGCGACGGCGACGGCTTCCCAGCCATCTGCGCGAAAACAATCGACGCCGAGACGGAGAACAAAATCAGACAGTGAACAATGTTTTTTCCGGTTTTCATTAAAGAATCCTTTTATAACGGCGTTTCCTCACCGGGAACGCCGGCATCCCGTCCGCGCTCCGACTCACAAAAAACGTTTGCGTAACACTTTCAGCTCGGATTTATTTTTAAGACCAACGTCCAAATCACTGATAATTCCGTCTTTTATGCTGTAAATCCAGCCGTGAACGCTCAGCTTCTGACCGCGTTCCCAGGCGTCGCGCACGACGGTCGTTTCGCCAACGTTCAGCACCTGTTCGATGACGTTCAGCTCGGAAAGTTTATCCAGTTTTTTTTCTCTGGTTTCAATTTTCGAGAGAACCCCGTCGTAAAGATTCGCCGTGTCCTGTATATGCCGCAGCCAGTTATCAATCAAGCCGTTGCGCCCGTTTTCAAACGCCGCTTTGACGCCGCCGCAGCCGTAATGACCGCAAACGATAATGTGTCCGACCCGCAGAACTTCGACCGCGAATTGTATCACCGACAGACAATTTAAATCGCTGTGAACCACCAGATTGGCGACGTTTCGATGAACGAAAACTTCGCCCGGCATCAAGCCGACGATTGTGTTTGCCGAAACGCGGCTGTCCGAGCAGCCAATCCACAGATATTCGGGATTCTGCTGTTTCGCCAGCTCGGAAAAAAAATCCGGTCGCTCGGCTTTTATGCTTTTCGACCAGTCTTTATTATTTTCTAAAAGATGTTTTAATGTGTCCATAAATGTTTATTTTAACACCGCTTCAATCGCATCACACGCCATTTTCGTGCCGTGTTCGACGCGGATTATTTTACTCGCTTCGACCGCGTTCACTTTATAATTTTTATTCGCCAGAATCTCACGCAGTTGTTTTGCCGCCGTTCGCGCCGAATAATTTTCGCGCCCGATTATTCTGGCGACGCCGATTCGCTCGCATCTGGCGGCGTTGTCCGGCTGGTCGTGGCTGTAAGGCATAATCAAATGCGGAACACCGGCGCGCAAAACCTGCGCGGTCGTCCCGACGCCGCCCTGATGAACGACGCACGCCGCTTTTTCAAAAACGCGCGAATACGGCGCGTAATCGAAACCGACGATGTTTTCGTCCAGATTTTTCGGCGGCTCGTTGAAAATTCCGTAAAGCAGAACGGCACGCCGCTTTAAGATGCGCGCCGCCTTCGCGCTTTCCTCGAAAAAATTTCCGGCGTCCATAACCGCCGCCGAACCGAGCGTAAAAACAACCGGCGACTCGCCTGCGTCGAGAAATTTCTGTAAATCTTCGGGCATCACTCCCAAATCGTTTTGCCCGTCATAGAAACAAAATCCGGTTTGCAGCGTCGGGCGATGCCAATCGGGTTGGGGTTTTGCCAGAGCCTTCGAGAACATTGCCAGATGAAGAAGTTTTGAATATTTTCCTTCAAAAATCGGGTCGTGATTTTCGCTCAAGCCGATTTCGCGGCGGAATTTCCGGTAAGGCTCGAACCAATCGCGCAGCGTCCAGCGCATAAAGGCGAAAAGGTTTTTGTGAAAACCGGCGGGAAGCGGGCGCAAATGCTTCGACCACTGCGCAATCGGATAAACATTCGGGTCGTGCGACGAGAAAAAGGAAATCGGCGCGAGACTCGTCGAAATCCATTTGATTCCGGTTTTCTCGACAACCGATTTTGCCGGAAAAACCACTTCGCCCGTAACGAGCAAATCCGCGCCCGCCGCCGCTTTCATCAAATCTTCATACATCGCCGCGAGATTCGGAAAAAGAACTTTCCTGAGAAGGTTTTCCGTTCCCTTTTCGGCATCCATTATAATTCTGGCAAGCTCTCTGTTTTCAGGGTTTATATCGGGACGCAGCGGAAAAAATTCAAAATCGAGCGCGTCGATTTTTTCGCGGTAAAACTCCATCGCGTTAATCGAAACCGCGTGTCCGCGATTGCGCAGTTCAATACCGAGCGCGAGCATCGGGTGAAGGTCGCCGAGCGAACCGAATGTCGATAAAACGATTTTCATACGGCGCTTGTCGGCGATTGCCAATCAGTTATCAATAAAAATTTTATTTTCCGCATTTCCAAAAAAATCCGTGTTTATCCGCGTTCATCGGCGGCTGATTCTTCCTCGGCTTTCCTTTCTTTAACGCGTTTGCCGACCTGAAAACGGATGCTCAGAAAGAAACAAGCCGCGCCCGCCACAGCTGCGGCGAACACGCCGTCCGTGTTTCCCGTCCACACAAAAAATGCGGCGACTCCAATCAGAATCACCGCTAAAATTTGAAAAAGCCTTTCCATTTTTATTTCAATTTTCTACCAGTTTTTAATTTCTTCTCCAGCGATTTCGCTCGCCGGGTTTCGTTCACGATTCTTTATTTAAAAAGTAACGCATAACCGGATATATGAGCAAGACGAAGCGCCGCGCTCCCTTTTAAGAAGATTTACGCGCTACGCTTTTGAATCCTTCGCCAGTGAAAATACCGCGCACGCCGCTGAAAATTTTGCGCAGTGCGCGGACGAACTTCGGCATAAACCAGACGAAGAAAACGAGAAAGATTATTAAAACAACCGCAATCAAAACAGGCGCGAAAACGGCGAGAATCGAGCCGATGATTGCGATTCCGTCTTCGATGAAAGAGAGCGCCCAATTGGAAACGGGTTCGGGCGAAACATTTGCCGTCGCGCGCAGCGCCGCTTTTGTTCCGTGCGAAGACAAAGCCAGACCGCCGCCGAGCAAAGCCGCAATTGTCGAAACGCCGGCGTCCATCTGATTGGTCGCCGCATACGCGACAATCGCGCCCGCCGGAACGCGTATGAATGTGTGAATCACGTCCCAGACCGAATCGACATACGGAATTTTATCAGCGAAAAATTCGATTAAATATAGAAATCCGGCGACGCCGATAATCCACCAGTTATCGAGAACGTCCAAACCGCCGGGCAAATGCGTCGCGCCGAGCTTTTGCAGAAGTCCCAAAACCGTTACGGTCGCGTAAAGATTGATGCCTGAAGTCCACGCCGTGCCGAGCGCTAAACTCAATGTCGAGAACAAATCCATTGCCGTTTCTCCTTATAAAAAGAATTTAGCCACAGAGAACACAGAGGTCACAGAGAGAAATTTTTGTAGAGTTTTAATGATATTTCTCTATGTGTTGCTTTTGTCGTCCGTTCTTTTTACTGCTTATTTCTTCTGTTTCTTTTCTCTCTGTGTCCTCTGTGGCTAAATTTCTTCACTCCCGATTTACGCTTCGTCTTCGTTTTCGCCTCCGTCCGTCTCTTTTTTGAAGCCGAATTTTTCGAGTCGATACTGCAAAGTTCGGAACGTCAAGCCGAGCATTTTCGCCGATTTCGTGATGTTGTTGTCGGTTCGCTCCATCGCCTGCATTATCAAACTTCGCTCGACATCTTCAAAATTGACGCCGTTCGGCGGCAGTTTAAACTGCGCGTCGGCGCTGGTTTCCGGCGCTTGAGTCGACTGCATTTCCGGCGGCAAATCGTCGAGCGTAATCGTGTCGTTCTCGCACAAAAGCGTGGCGCGCTCGATTGCCGATTCGAGCTGGCGGACGTTTCCCGGATAGTCATAATTTTCCAGCAGCTTTCTTGCTTCGCCGCTTAATTTTATTTCGCGCTTCATATCGCGCGTGTGTTTTTTCAAAAAATAATCAATCAAAATCGGAATGTCTGAACGGCGCTCGCGCAGCGGCGGAATTTCAATTGAGAGAACATTTAACCGATAATATAAATCTTCGCGGAAACGTCCTTCCTGAGACATCTTCAATAAATCGCGGTTGGTCGCCGCCACAACGCGCGCGTCGACATTTAATTCCTTTGTTCCGCCGACGCGACGGATTTGTTTTTCCTGCAAAGCGCGCAGTATTTTCGCCTGCAAAGCGATGTCGAGTTCGCCGATTTCGTCGAGAAAAAGTGTGCCGCCGTCGGCGACTTCAAACAAACCTTTCTTTTCGTTGACCGCACCGGTGAACGAGCCTTTTTCGTGTCCGAAAAGCTCGCTTTCAAGAAGATTTTCGTTTATCGCGGCGCAGTTGACGGCTTGAAACTGCTCGTCGGTGCGCAAACTGTTTTTGTGAATCGAGCGCGCAATCAATTCTTTTCCCGTTCCCGATTCGCCGCGAATCAGCACCGTCGAATTCGATTTCGCCACCTTCAAAATCATCTTTTTCACCTTGTCCATTTCCGGCGAATCGGAAATAATTTCGGCGTCTAAAGTGGAAAGTTTGTTCAAAGCGCGTGAAATCGTGTCCAATAATTTTTCGCGGTCATACGGTTTCTGCAAATAATCGAACGCGCCCAAACGAAGCGCGTCAACCGCCGAATCGACCGTTCCGTGCGCTGTTAAAAGCAGGACGATAATTGACTTATCGAAATCCGTTAGCTGTTTCAACAAATCAAGCCCGGTCATTCCCGTCATTTTCAAATCAGTCAAAACAAGGTCGAAATGCCGGTCGGCGACAAACTTCATCGCCGCCTCGCCCGAACTCGCCGTTGTTACGTCATAACCTTCGCCCGACAAAATCATCTCCAAAATCTCGCGCTGAGATTTCTCGTCGTCAACTACTAAAATCGATTTTCTAGCCATATTTTTATTTTGCCACAGAAAAGATTTAGCCACGAACAAACACGAAAATTCACGAAAGAAGAAAAGAGAAAATCGAAGAAACAAAATCACGGAAATTCAAAAGTAAATTTGTTTTTTGTTCGTGTTTATTCGTGTTTGTTCGTGGCTAAATCTTCTGCTTTTGGTAATTTCACCGTAAATTTCGTTCCTTCGTTTAATTTCGATTCGACCGCAATCGTTCCGTTATGAACTTCGACGATTTTCTGCACAATCGCTAAGCCTAAACCCGTTCCGGTTTCTTTGGTCGAAAAATACGGCTCGAAGATTTTTGCTTGATGTTCTTCGGAAATTCCTTTGCCGGTATCGCTGATTTCTATTTTCACGAAATCGTTTTCGGGCGAGATTTTCACGTCTAAATCGCCGCCGGTCGATTCCATTGCCTGCACCGCGTTGATGAAAAGATTGTTGAAAACCGAGCGCAGAGATTCGGCGTCGCCGGAGATTTGCGGCGTGTTTTCGGCTTCGGTCAAGTCGATTTCAATGTTTTGGTCGGCGGCTTGGGCTTCGACGAGGCGGAGCGAATCTTCGACGACGGTTTTGACGCTTATCGCCTGTAAATCGGGTTTTGCGGGGCGCGAATAGCTGAGGAATTCGGTAATTTGCTGGTTGATGCGGGCAACTTCGGTTTTTAGCTGCGCGGTTAATTTCTCGAAAGTTTCTCGCTTGCTTTCGTCTTCGGGCGCGAATTTGGCGCGTAGGTGGTCGAGCGTTAAGTTGATGTAATTGAGCGGGTTGCGGATTTCGTGCGCGATTGCCGAACCTAATCTGCCGACGACCGCCGACTTTTCCGCCTGCTGCAGCTGCGCTTCAAGCTCGCGCGTTTTTTCGAGTTCGGCGGTCATCTCGTTAAACCGGAGCGTTAGTTGCCCGATTTCGTTGGTGCTGTTTGCTTTCGGAAGCCGAACGCTCAAATCGCCTTCGGCGACGCGCTGCGCGGCGTTTGAGAGATTGGCGAGCGGGCGCGTAAACCGCCAGACGAGAAAAATCGTAACGAGCGTCGAAATCGATAAAATTGCGAGCGTGTAGACGAGCGGGCGCGCCGCTTTATTGGCGGCTTCGGCTTTGTCGGTTTTCAAAATCACCATTACGTAAAAACGTCCCTGGTCAGTTTCAATCGGAACGGCGTGCGTTTCGCCGTCGGTGCTGTCGTCGGCTGTCGCTTCGGCGTTTGGAAATTTTCGGCGGTCTTCGCCGAGACGTTCGGCTCCCACAAGCGGCGGCAGATTCTGCAATTCACTCAAATTCCGGTAAACCGTTTCTCCGTTTTCGTTTTCCGTCGGCAGATACTCGGAATTTAAGCTGTCGTAAATCTGCCAATCGGGATTGACGACAATGATGTCTTTAATGCGCATCGTCGTGCTTTCGTCGAAAAACGTCTGACCTTCCCTTTTGACAATATCTTCGATGCGGTCGCGGGACGTTACGCCGTTGATGCCGAGCGCGATTCCGGCAACTAAAGCCTGCGTCTGCATCTGGCGTAAATCATCGTTTTCTCTCTGTGTTTTAAGATTTAAATAATACTGCACGCCGAGCGTCGCTATTAAAAGAAGCGCCAGAACTACCAGAAGCCTGCCGCGAAATGTGTTGAAAAAATTCATATCTAAAAGAGGTCGAAAATTTGAAAACGGTTTTTCTTGCCGATTCCATATTTTGAATGTTATATTCTTATTTAGCTTTTGAAGCAAAGTTTTTGGGCAAACGGAATTTTTCGACGTTTTAGACTTTTAGAAAAAATTCCAACTCTCCGCCCGAAGTTCACCATAATAATTTTCATATAATAAAGAGGATACCGCCGATGTTTTATGACGCTAAAAAGTCGTATTTTAAACTTTTGTGGGTTGTTTTTGTAATCTTTGTTTTCTTTTCCGCCGACGCGCAGGCGCAAAAAAAGAAAGCTCCCGCCGATAAGAAAAAAACTGCGGTTTCAAATCAGTCCGCGCCAAAGACCGCTAAAAATCAGGCGAGCGGCAAAAAATCGACGGCAAAAGAATCCGCCGTAAAACAGATTTCGGCAAAAGGCAAACAGGACGCCTCGAAAAAAGATAAAAACACGGACAGCAGGAACTCGAAAGATAAAACCGCAAAAGATAAAACCGCCGCGACCGCGAAAACGCGTCAAGCCGATTTGAAAAAACAGGCGGAAGACAGACGCCTTGCCGAAATTCGTCAAGCCGAAGAAGCCGGACGGCGCGAGATTGAAGCGGCGCGTCGTCAAGCCGCATTGGAAGAAAAACGCCGCCGCGAACAAGCCGCCCGCGAAGCCAGAGCCAGAGCGATTGCTTTCGAGCGCGGACTGCGCACCGAAACAATCGCAAATATCGCCGCCGACAACACCGAAGGCGAAGATTTGGAAGTGCGCCGCGCGGCGATTTCGGCGCTCGGCAACCGAGCCGGAATGATTGTCGTGATGGAAGCGCAGACGGGCAAAATTCTTTCAATCGTCAATCAGGATTGGGCGATTCATCACGGCTACAAACCGTGTTCGACCATTAAACTCGTTACGGCAATCGGCGGCTTGAACGAAAACGTCATCAACGACTACGACGGCAGTATTCCGGCGCGACCGTTTCCGATGAATTTGAACGACGCGCTCGCCTTTTCAAACAATAAATATTTTCAAAACGTCGGCTCGAATCTCGGCAACAGAAAAATGCTCCTCTACGCGCAGATGCTTGGACTTGGACGACCGACCGGCATCAACAGCGAAGGCGAAACCGGCGGCAGACTTCCCTTCGGCAACAATAACGCGCGCGTTTATTCGCACGGCGACGATTTTGAAGTCTCGCCGCTGCAACTGGCGGTTCTGGTTTCGACAATTTCAAACGGCGGAAAAATCGTCGTTCCGCAGATTCCGCGCACCAGATTCGAGCAGGCGAATTTTCATCTGACGACACGCGGCACGGTTAATCTTCCGACCGGTAAATTACAGGGCGTTATTCCGGGAATGATTGGCGCGGGCGCATACGGAACAGCCCGGCGCGGCGTCGATTCGTCGCTCGGCATCGCGGGCAAAACCGGCTCCTGCACGGGCGGCGGTTCGTGGCTCGGACTTTTCGCGTCGGTCGCGCCCGTTGCAAATCCGAAATTCGCCGTCGTCGTCATCACGCGCGGACAATCCGAACGCGGAAAATACGCGGCGGCGGTCGCGGGCAGAATTTATCAATCGCTGAGTTATCGTCTGAGAGAAAAAGGCGGAATATCCGCACCGATGATTGCGCAGACTCCGGCAATTATTAACCCGCAGCCGAAAATCGACGCTAAAACCGCCGCGCTGCTCGATAAAGATGCCGAAGGCGCGGACGAATCCGAAGATAACGACGCGCTCAGCAAAGGCAAAAAAGGCGGCGCGGATAATATGGTAAAAACCGAAACTCTTGAAAAATCGGTAAGGAAAACGGGAAGCTCGCAGCCGGTTTTTTCGCCCGTTATCATCACCGTCAAAAAGGAAAAAATCGAAACAACGCGCCCGCGCATCGTTTCTCACAAATAATCAGGCTCGACAAAGCAAACTCAAACTCTCCGGGACACGATTGAAACGCGTGTCCCGGAGAGTTTGAGTTTTTGGAGAGCAATTATTATCTTTGTTTTAATTCAACCTTGACACGAGCGCGAATCTTACGTGATTATTTAGCTTTCCACGACTGTCGGTCAGTATTTTGTTTTTGATAATTTTTCGGGTCTGAACACATTTGTAAAATTGCAAAAAGTGGCAACTTTTTTTTTGAGCGATACATCTGAATTTCGCAAAACCCGAACCCCGTTCAGTCGTGAATTTTGCAGAAACTTACAGTATTGAAAACGCTTGGAGGAGAGAATTTAAATGAAAAATATTTTTAGAGTTTTGACGCTTGCAGCTTTAATGACGGCTTTCGGCGCCGCAGCCGTTACGCCGATTTTCGCTCAGGACGACGTGGCTGAAAAACAAGCCCTTTACAAAAAATATACGGATAATTACGCCGGCACGGTCGAACAGAAACAAATCGCGATTGACGCCGCCAAAGAATATGTCCGAAAATACGGCGCTAACGCCGAAGACAAAGAACAGGTAGATTATTTTCAAAAAGCGCTTCCGACCATTGAAGCAGCGGTTCGCAAGGCTCAGGAAGGCGCTAAATTCAGCGGCACCGTTAAGCGTTTCGACACCAGTTTCCCTGCCGGTAATTACGATGAAACCTACGCGAGCGGTAAAGAGCTTCTCGCAAAAAACCCGGAACTCCTTGACGTGCTTATCGTTCTCGGCTCCATCGGCTACGACGAATCGCTGAAAACTCCGTCAAACACTAAATACAACGCCGATACGATTAATTATGCGAAAATGGCGATTCAAAAAATCGAATCCGGCACGACATCGAAAAACTACGGCGCATTCGGAATATACACTTACGGCGATTATCCGCGCTCGGAAGCAAACAAAAACGACAAGTTTCCTGCCAAAGACAATGCTTTAGGCAATCTGAATTTCAAAATCGCTTATCTGACTTATCTTAATCCGGCGACGAAGAAAGAAGCGATTCCGTATTTTTACAAAGCCAGCAAATACGATTCTTCGGTCAAAAATCTTCCGCTGATTTATCAGGCAATCGGCGATTCGTATTTCGAGGACGCCAAGCGGCTCAGTAAAGAAAGCGAAGATTTGGCAAAAGCGGCAGGCGACAAGGACACGGACGAATCGAAAGCTAAAAACGCTTTAGCCAAAGGCTACGCCGACCGCTCGATTGACGCTTACGCGAGAGCTTATAAACTCGCCAGCACCAATCAGGCTGTCAAAAAAGAATATAAAGACGGTCTTTACAAATTATTGCAGGAACTTTTCAAATTCCGTTACAACGGAAAAACCGATGGATTGGATACATTTGTCGCGTCGGTTATGAGCAAACCGATGCCTGACCCGACAACGACCGTATCTCCGGTTGTCGAAGCGACTCCGGTAACTACAACCAGTTCTTCAATGTCGTCGGTTTCCAACACAACCGCCGATTCCGCACCGGCGGCTTCGAGCAGTCCGGCAGCCAAAACTTCCGCTGCTCCGGCGGCAGGCACCGCGGCGAAAGTTAATGCTCCGGCTAAAAAGCTCGCGCCGAAAAAGAAAGGAACTCGTTAATTTTTCTGGCGGCAAACTCTAATAAATAAAAAAGCCGGACGCGAAAAGTATCGCGTCCGGCTTTCTTTTTTGCGGCGGAATTCTTAAAATCAGCGTTCTATGTCAAACAATCTGTCGGCTTTGGAAAATCTTCTCGGCTATAAATTTCAAAATCTCGCTCTGCTCGAACGCGCCGTTACGCACCGCTCGTGGGCGCACGAAAAAATGCCGTTCGGAGATGAAGCGGAAATTCGCGGTCTGCAAAACGAATCGCTTGAATTTGTCGGCGATTCGGTGCTTGGACTCGCCGTCGCCGAACAGCTTTATGTTCTTCATCCGAAATCGACCGAAGGCGATTTGAGTTTGATGAAGCATCACCTGGTCAGCGAAGGAACGCTGGCGAAACTGGCGCGGAAACTAGATTTGGGAAAATTTATGCGCGTTGGGCGCGGCGAGGAAAAAACCGGCGGCAGACGCAAACAGGCGCTGCTTGCCGACACGCTCGAAGCGGTTATCGCCGCGATTTTTTTCGATACCGGCTACATTCCGGCGCGGTCTTTCGTCAATCGTATTTTCGTCGAAGAAGTCCGCAAAGCGACGCCGAAAACCACGCTCGATTATAAAACGCTGCTGCAGGAGACTTTGCAAAAAGACAAACGGAGCGCGCCCGAATACAATCTTATAAAAACGACCGGACTGCCGCACGAATTGACTTTTTTCGTCGAAGTCGTCTGGGACACGGGGAAAATAGACGCCGAAGGCAGTTCGATAAAAGCGGCGGAAATGCTGGCGGCAAGTCTGGCGTTGAAAAAAATAAACAAAGAGAACGCCGAAGCCGTAAAAAAGGATTAAGATTAAAATATGCTGCCGAGAAATTATGAGTAAAACCGTAGAAGAAGTTAAACAACCAATCGCCGCAAAGCCGCTCGGACCGCCGAAAGGCGTCGCGCGCGAATATTTTGAATCGTTCGTCGTAACCCTGATTATGGCGATTTTCGGAATGACGTTTATCCTGCAAGCCGTAACCGTTCCGACCGGCTCGATGCAGAACACGATTTTAATCGGCGATTATCTGCTCGTCAACAAATTTATCTTCGCGCCCGGCGGAAAACCCGTGCCGTTTCTGCCGCAGCGCGAAATCGCGCGCGGCGACGTTATCGTTTTCAAATATCCGGGATTTAGAGACAATCCGGGCAAAGACCGCGCGCGCGGCATCACTCCGTATCAAATAAATTACGTCAAACGCGTTATCGGTCTGCCGGGCGAAACGGTCGAATTTCGCGGCAATCAGGTTTTCATCAACGGCGAGCTTCTGCCCGAACACCGGCTTGTTTCAGCTGACCCGTATGTCGAAACGGCGGCGGAGGCAACCGATGTCGAACCGCTCAAACCGGATGAAAATTACAGTGTAATGTATTCGGAAGATTCGATGCAGGCGGTTGAACGAGGCGTCTCCGTTGTTAAAAAAGATATGAATTTCGGAGTCGCCGCAAAGACTATGAAAGTTCCCGAAGACGCGTATTTTGTAATGGGCGATAACCGCGACAACAGCGAAGACGGTCGTTTCTGGGGCTTCGTCAATCGCGATTTGGTTATCGGAAAAGCAATGTTCGTCTATTGGTCGTGCGACCGCGGCGCGTCCGGCGGAAGTATGTTCGGCTGCATCACGAACCCGCGGCTCGACCGTATCGGAAAACTGATTAAATAACGGATAACGGTTAATACAGGAAATCTACTTTTTACAGTTGAATTTACAAATTAGCCATTCTCTTAATTTTCCATTTTCCGTTTTTCACCTTAAAGATGATTTTTAAATTTAACGAAGAAGTCGCCGGCGCTTTGGCGAATAAAAAACCGATTGTCGCGCTTGAATCGACCGTTATCGCGCACGGTTTGCCGTATCCGCAAAATATCGAAACGGCGCGGAATCTGGAAAACATCGTTCGCCGAAACGGCGCGATTCCAGCGACAATTGCCGTTTTCGGCGGCGAATTTCACGTCGGCTTAAACGAAAATCAAATCGAACGACTCGCAACCGATAAAGATATTCGTAAAATCTCGCGCCGCGATTTGCCGATTGCCGTCGGGAAAAAATTAAACTGCGCGACAACGGTTGCGACGACGAGCTTTATCGCGCATCGCGGCGGCATCAAAGTTTTCGCGACGGGCGGCATCGGCGGCGTTCATCGCGGAGAATCGAGCGACGTCTCGGCGGATTTGCCGGAGTTGGCAGCCACGCCGATTGTCGTCGTTTGTTCGGGCGCGAAAATCGTTCTCGATTTGCCCGCGACGCGTGAATGGCTTGAGACGAACGGCGTCTGCGTCCTCGGTTTCGGGTGCGACGAACTGCCCGCGTTTTATTCGAGAAAAAGCGGTTTGCCCGTCGATGAAAGAATTGAAGCTCCGGCGGAAGTCGCCGAAATCGCAAAAGCGCGTGATGAATTAAAAATGCAGAACGCTATTCTTTTAACCGTTCCCGTTCCATCCGAATTTGAAATCGAGATTGAAGAATTAGAAAATATTTTAAGCGAATCGCTCCGGTTAGCCGCCGGGAAAAACATTCGCGGCAAAGAAATCACGCCTTTTCTGCTCTCGCAAATGTCGAAAAAAAGCGCGGGCAAAACTCTGGCGGCAAACATCGCGCTGCTTGAGAACAACGCCCGCGTCGCCGCTCTCGTCGCCCGCGAAATAGTGAAAAACTAAAAGTTATTGCCAAAGCCGTTTTTGTTTTTTCTTATAGGACTTTCTCATTTTTGCAGAAGCCCGCACGATAGTTCGGCGCGGCGATGAAGAAGACACACTTACCTGACGTGCGTGTTTCCGCATTTTTTCACTTTTCACTTTTAGTTTTTCACTATTCCGGTTTTTTCTTTCACCTGACTTTTTCAAATGTTATGATGTTTATCAGGCAGACGTTTTTCTCTTTTAAGGCATCAAAGATTTACAAAATAATCAGTCCGAACAAAATAATTTTATGGCAGATATAGACGCATACAAAGATAAATTCAGCGACAGCGGCAGGCGCGTTCTTGAAACCGCTTTGGGCGAATCGAAAAAACGCGACCAGAATTACGTGGCGATTGAACATATTCTTCACGCGATTGCTAACGAAGAAACGGAACTTTTTAACTCGACGATGCGCGATTTGGCGGTTGACCCGCGCTCGGTTCGTCTGCTGATTGAAAAACGTCTCGATTCGAGCCGACAACACACGGGCAAAGGCTTTCGCATCGCGACGGAGACGACCGACTTATTTAAAAAATCGATGGACAGAGCGCGCTCGCAGGGACGCCGTGTTATCGAAGCGAGCGATATTTTCTACGTAATGTCGAACGACGAGCGCAGTATTTTAAATGATGTTCTGCAAAATCTCGGCGTTCCGTCCGATGAAGTCGCGCAGACAGCCAGAACGCGCATTCGCAAGATTGAAAAAGAAGAAGAAAGAGCGCGCAAGAAATACGAATTGCCTTCGTTTTTGAAGCATTTCGGCGTTTCGCTTAATAAATTAGCCAGACAGGACAAGATTCCGCCGACAATCGGACGTGAAAAGGAAATTCTGCAAATGATGGAAATCCTTTCGCACCGCGAGCGGTCGAATTCGCCGATGCTCGTCGGAGAACCCGGCGTCGGTAAAACGGCGGTCGTCGAAGGTTTAGCCAGAATGATTGAACTTGAGCCGGAAAAAGTTCCGGCTCGCCTGCGCGACGCGCATATCGTTCAGCTGCAAATGGGCGGACTCGTCGCCGGAACGATGCTGCGCGGAATGTTTGAAGAACGCATCAAAGGCATTATCGACGAAGTTAAGGAAAAATCCGACATCGTTCTTTTCATCGACGAAGCGCACACGATTATCGGCGCGGGCGCGGCGATGGGAACATCGAGCGACGCCGGAAATATGTTCAAATCGGCTTTGGCGCGCGGTGAATTAAGAATTATCGGCGCGACGACTCTGACCGAATATAAAGAATATATCGGCGAAGACGAAGCGTTAGCGCGCCGGTTTAGACTTGTCAAAGTTGACGAGCCGACAATCGAAGAAACAAAAGAAATTCTTTACGGTTTGCGTCCGAGATTAGAGAAGAATTATTCGGTTACGATTTCCGACGAAGCGATAAATACGGCGCTGGAAATGTCGCCTAAGTATATTCGTAACTTGCATTTACCGGACAAAGCCATCGGCTGGTTGGACACGGCTTCGGTCAAGGTCGAAATCAACGAACCGGCGTCGATGGTCGTGCTTCCGCAGCACATTATCGAAGTTATTTCCCAAGAATCGCGTATTCCGCAGGATATGATTTTCAGAGAAACGACAGACCGTTTTTCGGTAATGGAAGACCAACTGGCGAATAGAATTATCGGACAGAAAGACGCGGTTAAATCAATCGCGCAAAGGTTAAGACTCAACAAAGGACCGCTCAAAGAAAATCATTACAAACCGGACGGCGTTCTTTTATTTCTAGGTCCGACAGGCGTCGGTAAAACCGAATTAGCCAAAGCGGTTGCCGAATTTATGTTCGGCGACGAAGAAAAAATGGTTCGCATCGATATGAGCGAATACGGCGAAGGCACGGTCGGCATCGAAAAACTTATCGGTATGCCGCGCGGAATTGTCGGCTCGGAGCGCGGCGGGATTTTAACCGAACAATTGCGGGAAAATCCATACACCGTTTTGCTGCTCGATGAAGTCGAAAAAGCCAATCCGTATTTGATGAATATTTTCCTGCAAGCCTTTGACGAAGGCTGGCTGACCGACGGGCGCGGCAAGAAGGTTTATCTCTCCGACGCAATCGTTATTATGACATCGAATCTGGGTTCGGAAAATTTCAAGAAATACGAAAAACCGCTTGGCTTCGGTATGAAATCGCGCGGCGAGATGAAGGAGATTCGAGCCGACGTGATGAAAGCCGCCGAAACGAGATTTTCGCCGGAGTTTAGAAACCGCATCGACGAAATCGTTATCTTTTCGCCGCTGACGATGGACGAAGTTCGCGCCATCGCCGGAATTTACCTGAATAAGCTCAAAAAACAGATGGAGCGACAGGGAAAAGTTGTCGAAATTACAGACGAGGCAATCGATTTGCTGACTGAAAAAGGTTTCTCGCCCGCATACGGCGCGAGATTTTTGAAGCGGCACATTGACGAAAAAGTTAAACTGCCGATTACAAACGCCTGGAAGACGACGACGCGATTTACCGTCGATGTCGAAGACGGCGAAGTCGTCGTCAAACCTGTGGAAGCATTTAACTTAAACTAACGGGCATAAATTATTTCGGTTTGAAAAGGCTTTGGTGATAATATTTCATCGAAGCCTTTTCGTTTTGGAGAAAATTATGTTGGAAACTTACAAAGCCGTTTTGCGCGGCGACAAAATCGAGTGGGAAACCGATGCGCCGAAGATTTTAGAAAAGAAAAAATCAATCGCCGTTTATGTAATCGTTATCGATGAAAACAAGGTGTCAGATTTGCCGGACGGCAAAAAAATGGCTGAAGCTCTCGACAAAGTTGCTTCCGAAAGCGGCGTTTCGGCAATCGAAAACGCGAGCGATTGGCAGCGCGCGCAAAGAGTCGATAGAACTTTTGCCGGACGAGAAGAACAATGATTCTCGACAGCAATATTATTATCTATTCGACAAAACCCGAACACGCTTTTTTGCGTAATTTCATCGCGAAAAACTCACCTCTCGTTTCTGCCGTCAGCTATGTCGAAGTTCTCGGCTATCACAAATTAACCAGTCTTGAAAAAGAACTTTTCGAGCAGTTTTTCCGTTCAACGCGGATTCTACCGATTTCAAAAGAAGTTACCGCAAGGGCTGTGCAACTGCGTCAAACGAAAAAAATGACTTTGGGCGACGCGTTAATCGCGGCGACAGCTTTGGTTAATAATGCTGTGTTGGTTACGAATAACACGGCGGATTTCGACTGGATTGATGAATTGAAATTATTTAATCCTATGGAGAAAACTTAGTGAAAAAAATTCTGTTCTCACTACTCTTTACTTTACTTTTTTGCCATTTCGCTTCCGCGCAATCGGCGCAGGCTGACAATAAAGCCGAAGCAATCGTCAAACGCGCGGTTGAAAATCTCGGCGGCGAAAAGTATTTGCGGGCGACATCGCAAATCGGGCGCGGGCGTTTCAGCGTTTTGCGCGACGGCGTTCTTGTTTCGTTTCAGTCTTTTGTCGATGTGATGGTTTTTCCCGATAAGGAACGAACCGAATTTAGAAACGGCGGCGCGAAAAACGTGCAGGTTAATAACGGCGGCGCGGGCTGGATATTCGACGGCGCGGCGCAGGTTATCAACGCGCAGTCCAAAGAACAGATTGAGAATTACCGGCGCGGGCTTCGCACGAGTCTCGACAATCTGCTTCGCGGAAACTGGCGCGCGGAGAACGCCAAAATGCAATACGGCGGCAGACGACAAGCCGGCGTCGGCAGAAGAAACGACGTTGTAAAATTGATTTTCGCCGACGATTTCACGGTCGAGTTTGAATTCGCAGACGACGGAACGCCGGTAAAATCGATTTACAAACGAAAAAACGCGGACGGCGAGAACGTTACGGAAGAAGACCGATACGCTCAATTTATCGATGTTCAGGGAGTAAAAACGCCGTTCATCGTTGACCATTTTGCAAACGGCGCGCAGACGAGCCGCGTAAATTACGAATCAATCGAATTCAATAAAGCCATTCCTGATTCGATTTTCGTCCAGCCTAAAAGCGCTAAAGAATTGAAGAAGGATTTAAAGTTTTAAGAAATTTAAAAAGATTTTTAGCCACGAACAAACACGAAAGAACACAAAAAACTTATTATTTCATTTCGTGTTCTTTCGTGTTTGTTCGTGGCTAATTATTGCTTTGCAGTTTAAATAAACGCGAAATCGAATTGCTGTATATGAACCGCCGAGTCGCCCGTAACATCGATGCCGCCGAGATATGCTTCGATTTCTTCCAGTACGAGATTTTCCGATTCGCGCAGCGCTTTGGCAACGTCCGGGTGAACGCGCAAAGTCGTCTGCCGAACGTCGTCATTGTGTTTTGCAAGCCTTCTGGCTTCCTCTAAAATCTCGAAACACACGGTTTGCGGCGATTTGACCCAGCCCGCGCCTTCGCAGTAATCGCACGGCGCGCACATCGTTCGCTCTAAAGATTGTTTGACGCGTTTGCGGGTCATAATAATCAAACCGAAATCGTTGAACGACAAAACTTTCGTCGGTGATTTATCGCTTGCAAGAGCTTCCTGCAAGGCTTGCGAGACTTTATGACGGTTGCGGCGGTCTTCCATATCGATTAAATCGAGAACGATAATTCCGCCCAAATCGCGCAGGCGAATCTGGCGGGCGATTTCATCGACCGCTTCCATATTCGTTTTCGTAATCGTGTCTTCGAGCCGGTTGCTGCCTCTGCCGACGAATTTTCCGGTGTTCACGTCGATGGCGACGAGCGCTTCGGTTTGATTGATAACGAGATAACCGCCCGATTTTAACCAGACTCGCGGTTTAAGAGCTTTGTCGATTTCTTCCTGCACGCCGTAGGCTTCGAGAATCGATTCCTCGCGCGTGTAGAGCTTGACGCGGTTGACCATTTTCGGCTGAATGCGGTTGACGAATTCGATGGTGCGCAAATATTCTTCTTCGGAATCGACGCGAATCGCCGTGTATTCGTCCGACAAATGGTCACGCAGCAGGCGCTGGATAATATCCAAATCCTGATGAACGAGCGACGGAGATTTCGATTTTTCCGACTGCTTTTTAATGTCCTGCCAGGTGCGAACCAGATAACGCGCGTCCTGCCGCAAATCTTCTTCGGAAATTCCGACGCCCGCCGTTCTGACGATAAAACCGCCTGACGGCACGCTTTCTTCCTGCTTGATTTTCTGAATCAAAGTTCTAAGGCGTCCGCGTTCGCTCGCCGACTCAATTTTGCGCGACACGCCGAGATGTTCAATCGTCGGCATATAAACGATAAATCTGCCGGGCAGCGCGATGTGCGACGTGATGCGCGCGCCTTTTTTGGCAATCGGTTCTTTGGCGATTTGGACAAGAATTTCCTGACCTTCGCGAAGTAAATCGCTGATAGTCGGCTGCGGCGGTCGCGAACCGGAACGCGACGGGCGCGATTCGCGGTTATCTCGCGGCGCATCACGCGAATCTCGCGGCGGGCGATTGTCGCGCTGCTGCTCACGATTGCCGCGCGGCTCACGATTATCACGAGCTTCTTTATTATTATCGCGCGGCGCATCACGATTATCGCGAGAATCTCTCGTATCGCGTCTGTTATTGCCGCCAACGTTATCGTTGTTTCTATTATTATTCGGGCTGCCGTTGTTTGCGCCGTCGTCGCCGTTGGCGCTTTGCGGTTCGGAATCGACTGCTTCCTGCACAACTTCATTTCCTTCGTCCGCGTCTGAAGTTTGCTGTCCTTCTTCGGTGCGAGCGCCGCCGGGACGCCGACGACCGCGACCGCCGCGCCTGACAGCCATTTCCGCAATGTCGCCTGTTTCCTTAACGCTCGCTTCGGCATTTCCAGCCGATTCGGGCTTAGAAGATTTTTTGCCGCCGCGGTTTTTCTTGCGGCTTGCCTGTTTTGCTGTTGGTTCGGCGGCGGCAGCAGATTCTGTTGAAGATTCTTTTTCAGCCATCGGTTTTGTCGATTTTCTGGGTTTTGATTGGCTCGATTTTTCGCTTTTGGCTTGTTCCGGTTTGCCCGCGCTCGATTCTTCGGACGCTTCCGCCGAATTCACCCGCGAAGACGCCGTTTCCCGTTTGGGCGTTCGTTTTTCGCCGGCGGGATTTTTATTTTTACCGCCTCTGCCTCCGCGCCCGCTTTTCGCGGCTTGCGGTTGAATCGGTTGTTCTTCTTCGTCGGCGATGCGCTCGAAAGCGTTCGGCGCGGCTGTTGCGGCGTCGAGAAGCGAGCCGACTTCCGCCGTCGAAGCGCCTTCCATATCGAATTCAACGGCGCGCACTTTATCGATTATCGCTTCCTGCATATACGCGTCCTTAAACAAATCGCCCGTCGTTTCTTCGTCGTCGATAATGCGTTCAAAGCCCGAATCTTCGACTTCAAAAACCGGCGCGATGTCGGCGGATTGTTGTGTAAATCGGTCTGCGGATTGTTCCTGCGATTGATTTTCAGTTTCCTCCTGCGTCGGAAATAAACTTTCCACCAGCGGAGTTTCTTCGACGCGCGGTTTTTCGTCCGCGAAATCTCTGGATTTTCCGCCGCGCCGCGAGCGGCTGCGTCTGCCTTTCGGCTGTTGTTCGTCTTCAAAAACGGGCGTTACTTCTTCGTTTCGCTCGTCGGAAATTTTCGTAAATTCGGGAACTTCGGTTTGTTCTTCAGTTTCGGTAAAATCTTGTGTTTCCGCGTCCGTGTCTTCCAGCGGTTCGGCAATCTCCTGCACCGATTCCATTTGTTTTTCGCGTTCGAGCCGCGCCCGCTGAATCTGGTCTGTTACCTCGCGCGTCGTCTCTTCGGGCGAAGATTTTTTCGACTTTTCCATTACGATGCGCTCGATTTCTTCTTCTTCATCGAAAAAGTCCGAGACATACAAAAAGCCGTCGCGCTCCAAGCCGATTTCGACAAAAGCCGACTGCATTCCGGGCAAAACCCTTTGCACACGACCTTTGTAAATGTTGCCGGCTATCCCGGAATTTTCCTCGCCGCGTTCGATGTAAAATTCCGTTACGCGCCCGTTATCGATGATGGCAATCTTTTTTTCGCGCCCGTTGACGCTGATAATCATTTCTTTCGACATAATTTATTCTTAAAGTTTATAGAGTTTTTAGAGTTCTGAGAGTTAAAGAGTTCTGAGAATTCTGAGAGTTGAAGGAATTTCTTTTACTCCACGAACTCTAAAAACTCTATAACTCTATAAACTCTTTCAGCTTGAAGATTATTTACGGAACGGTTAAACGTGCGGGATTTTTGAAAATTTACGGAAGCGGATTTTGCGCGTCTTTCAAAAGATTCGTGTTGTTTTATAAGTTTTCAAAACAATATGAGCTTTGAGTAACAGACAGCGCGGAAATCTCGTTTTCATCAAAAGCGATTCGTTTATCGCTTTTCTAAAGTCCTGGGGAGCGCAATAGTTTTCTACTAAGACGCGCTCGAACCCGACAAAAAATTTTCTCTTTCAATAAATTTAATTATTGCAGTAAATCGTTGTAATCCTTTACGTTTAGCTTGTTTAATAAACTGTTCGACAAAAAACCTCAAGCAAACTCGCTTAGTATAAAGGGTAAATCGTCAATAGTAAATGGCAGACGGCAAACAGCGACGAAACTTTCGTAAAACCGTTTGTTTCGGCTTACGCTTATTACGTCGAGAGATGACTGTCTGAAAATACTTTGCTGAAATCTTAACACTCCTTAATTTAGCGAAACACTTTTCGAGTTATCTTTCCCGGCGGCTTAATTTATTTGACAAGCAGTGTATTATATTCTCCACAGATTAAATTTCTTACAAATACAGCGAAAGAAGCGAGCGGATAATTAGTATGAGAATTTTATTTGTTTTTGTGTGGATGGTTGTGAGCGGCGCTGCGATAAATGCCCATACCGTAAAAACTCCTACGATAATTGAGAATACTACTATTATTCTGACCAAATTCGGATGGCAGGATAAAGTCAGGTTTATATCGGCTTCCGCCGACGGGCATAAAGTGTCGGCGGAATTCGTATCGGCGGAGGCGGAGGCTTTCGTTCTCGATGCGTTGCGGCGCAGCAGGAACTTCAAAAGGAGCAACGGGATAATGCTGAAGCTGTTTCATCGCGGAGCCGAAAAAAGTTTTCGTGAATTAAGCCGCCCTTCTATGCATATTATATTGTATGAAAATAAAATCGAAATGCATTTCGATATGCATTGTCCGGGTTTGAAACGCCCGTCGGAAAGCCTCAGGCATTTTCGTGAAGTGTTCGTGAATTTTTGGCGTCGTCCAAAGATTTCGCAGGAAAAAGTCGCCGCTGCATTACAGGACAATCTTTGACTGGGAGCCATCTTCAAAAATAGTCGTTCGGCAAAACTTGCCCGGTTTCCTTTGCCGCTCTGCTTCTCAAGCGGGACATTTTTCGGCTTCCCGCAAAGGTGCAAAGCTCGCAAAGGTAAAGACGAAGTATTTTTGAGACAGCTTTTATTAAAATCAACTCTCTCCGTCTGCGAACGGGAAAATAAAACCGTCGGGCGCGAAGCGAAAACGGAGCTTCATAATTAATAATCTGACAGTTAAATCAACTCGCCGGCTTAAAACGCGTTACTAAACCGCTTTTTCCAGGCGTCGTAAGCAACCGTTTTCTAACGCCGCGAGATTCGGACGCTATCGGTTTTTTTGTCGTGTCCGCCATTTACCATTTATCGTTTATTATTTACCATTTAATTTATGGAAATTTATTTTCAGCTTATCAAAGACGCGGAAACGCTTGCCAAAGCGTGCGAGCAGTTAAAGAGCGAAGACGTTATCGGGTTCGACACGGAGACGACGGCGCTCGACCCGTATGAGGGCGAGATTCGGCTGGTGCAGTTGAGCAACGGGAAGGAAACGCAGGTTATCGATTTGAAACCGTTCGGCGAACTCGGCGATTTGCGGACGATGCCAGAATTAGAACCGCTTCGTGAACTTCTCGCCGCCGACCGACCCGTAAAAATCGCGCACAACGCTAAATTCGACGCCAAATGGGTTAAGCATCATTTGGGCGTGGAAATCGGCGGCGTTTTCGATACGCTGATTGCCAGCCAGCTGATTGCGGCGGGCGACCAGGACAGGCGGCACAATTTAGCCGAAGTTACCAGTTATTTTCTGGGAACGGAACTCGACAAATCCGAACAGGTCAGCGATTGGAGCGCGCCGGAATTGTCGCAGTCGCAAATCGAATACGCTGCCCGCGACGCCGCGACGATGATTCCGCTTCGTGAGAAAGTCATCGAAAAACTGAAAGCCGACGACCTTATAAAAGTTGCGAAACTCGAATTCGACTGCATCGTGCCGATTGCCGCGATGGAGCTGAACGGCTTTTATCTCGACGAAGCGCGCTGGCGCGAAGTTTTAGAAAAAGTAAAAATATCGCAGGTCAAAGTCGCCGACGAGCTGCAAAATCTGTTGTCGGCAGGCGTTGCGCAGGCATCGCTTTTCGGGCGCTCGGAAATAAATCTCGATTCGCAGACGCAGGTTACGGACGCGCTCAAAAATCTCGGCGTTCCCGTTCCCGAAACGACGCGCGGCTGGCAGTTGCAGCCGCTCGCAAACGATTATCCGGTTGTCGCCAAACTGCTCGAATATCGCGGCGTCGCCAAATCCTTATCGAGCTTCGGCGAAAACATTCTCGAATTTATCGAGCCGAAAACCGGCAGAATCCACGCCGATTTCCGTCAAATCGGTGCGCCGACCGGAAGATTTTCGTGTTCAAAACCGAACATCCAGCAAATCCCGCACGAAGAAGAATATCGCCGCTGTTTTCGCGCCGCCGACGGTAAAAAATTGATTATCGCCGATTATTCGCAGGTTGAACTGCGGATTTTAGCCGAGTTTTCAAACGACCGGAATTTTATCGATGCTTTTATTTCCGGCGAAGATTTTCACACGACAGCCGCCGCGCAGGTTTTCGGCGTCAAACCCGAAGACGTAACGAGCGACCAGCGTTCATTTGCCAAACGATTGAATTTCGGCGTCGTCTACGGCATCGGTTCGCAGCGTTTCGCAATGATGACCGGACTTTCGCAAACCGACGCCGAAGACATTATGCGCCGCTATTTTGCGACGTATCACGGGCTTGACGCGTGGCTCAGAGAAGCAGCCAGAAAGGTTGTAACTAATCGACTTGCGCGCACCGCTTCGGGCAGAATGATGCGTTTTCGCTACGACGAAAACGACCGTAAAGCCATCTCATTAGCGCAGCGAAACGGCAAGAATATGCCGATTCAGGGAACGAGCGCCGATATTCTGAAACGCGCTTTGCGCCTCCTGCATAATGAAATCAGCGGGACTTCGGCTAAATTAGTCAATATTGTTCACGACGAAATTATTGTCGAAGCGAATGATTCGGAAGTCGAAAGCACGGCGCGGAAATTGGAAAAGGCGATGTGCGACGCGGGCGAGGAATACATCAAAAAAGTTCCGGTCAAAGTTGATGTTTCGATTAGCGAGGAGTGGACGAAGTAAGTGATAGGTGATAACTGATAACTGATAAGTAAAAGCAAAGAATTCCTTTCTTAACTTATCACTCATCACCTATTTTCATATTTGTGAAAATCCCCTGATTTCTTCGATAATTCCCGGCAAAATTTTCAGCACAAAATCGACTTCGCGCCCGGTGTTGTATCTTCCCAAAGAAAAGCGAATCGCGCCCATCGCCCGGCTGTAAGGAACATTCATCGCCTGCAAAACGGCTGATGCGGTGTGATTTTCGGCATTGCAGGCTGAGCCGGTCGAAACGCAAATGCCCGCGTCGTTTAATTTGGCGAGAATCAATTCACCATTTAAATTCGGAAACGAAATGCTCGAAGTATTCGGCAGACGTTTTTCTCTGTCGGTTGTTCCGTTGAGGCGAGAATCTGGAATTTCACGCAAAATTCCGCCTTCCAATTTGTTCCGCAAAGCGCGAACCGTTTCCATTGCGGATATATCTTCGACAAGTTTCACCGCCGCGCCCAATGCGGCGATTTGATGAACGGCTTCAGTTCCGGCGCGCCGATTGTTTTCCTGCCCGCCGCCGATATAAATTGGCGGCAAACTCACACCGTCTTTTATATAAAGCGCGCCGATGCCTTTCGGCGCGTGAAATTTATGACCGGAGACGGAAAATAAATCTATCCGCGTATTCTTTAAATCAATTGGAATTTTACCGACCGCGTTCACGCCGTCAACGTGAAAAAGCGCGTCTGAACTTTCCTTGACGAGACGGGCGATTTCTTCGACGGGAAATAAAATTCCGGTTTCGTTATTCGCCAGCATCGCCGAAACGATTGCCGTATCTTTTCGCAAAGATTTTTTGAGTTCTTCCAGGTCTAAAAATCCTTCCTCGGAAACTCCGAGCCACGTTACTTCAAAACCTTTTTTCTCTAACTTCTCGCACAATTTGCGGATTGCTTCGTGTTCGACGCTGGTTGTAACGATGTGTTTTTTGCCGGGCGCGGCTTCGAGCGCGCCTAAAATCGCCCAGTTGTCGCTCTCCGTGCCGCCGGATGTGAAAACGATTTCCCGCGCGTCGCTCGCGCCGAGCAGTTCGGCAACCGTTCGGCGCGAATCGTCAATCGTTCGGCGCGTTCGGCGCGCAGGTTCGTAAGCGGAAGAAGGATTGCCGTAAAATTCGGTTAAAAAAGGCTTCATCGCTTCAAAAACTTCCGGCGCGATTTGCGTCGTCGCGTTATTATCGAAATAAATCATAAGTTATATGGTAGCCGCGAAACGCGAAACGGTAAATAAAAACGCTTTCGATGATTCCGCAGCGGCGTCTTTTCCGGCGATTTGCGCCGAATAATTGGAAATCGTTCAAAAATCTCAATAAAATCGTCATCACGAAACGGAAGATTTTCAAAGTTTTCCGTTTTATAAATCAGATTTTGATTCGTCCGGTCGAAATCGCCGCTTTGACTGGCACGTTTTTTGACTCAAAGGAAATATTCCGTAAAGCACGGAAATGCGGCGGTTTTCATATTTCCAGAAAGACTTAAGCGGCGTAACTTACACCGATAAACCGATTTGCAACTTTGAATAAGGAATTAGAATCAGAAAGTCTGCCGGAAATTCGGCTTCTTTGATTTCGCGTCGCCTGCGACCTGAAATATAAAAAACCTGTCTGTCGCCGGTTTTTCTATTTAAACTAAAGTGGAATTAAGCTAAAATTAGTCGTATTTTGAAATAAATCAAACTGCTTATAAAAACCAGTTCCTGAGTTTTATTTATATATTCGCAAAGGGAAAATTGCCTTTATGCTGGGAATTTCATCACTGAGAAAACTCGTTACCGATTCGATGGCGATTGATATGGGAACGGCACACACGATTATCGCCGTCAAGGGACGCGACGTTGTTCTCGATGAACCGTCGCTGATTGCCGTCAACGAGTTGAGCGGTGAAATTGTCGAATACGGGCAGGAAGCATACGATATGCGCGGGCGCGAAGCACGCGATATTACGGTGCTTGCGCCTTTGAGCGGCGGCGTCGTCGCCGATTTCGAGCGGACAAAGAAAATGCTCGCGCACTTTGTCAGAAAATCGAAATCGGGCGGCTCGCAAATGTCGCTGCAAGCCGTGATGAGTATGCTCGGCGAAGTTACGCACGTCGAACAAAGAGCGTTGCTGAACGCGGCGGAAGACGCGCATATCGGTAAGGTTTTTATGATGGAGGAAGGTTTGGCGGCGGCGTTCGGCGCGGGCGTTACGCCGCGCGATAAACGAGCGTCGGCGGTTATCGATTTGGGCGCGGGAACGATTAATATCGCCGTCGTCGCTAAAGGAACGGTCGTCCATTCGCGCTCGGAACGCATCGGCAGCAACGAAATCAACGTCGCTCTGGCAAATCATCTGCGGCGCAATCGCGGAATTCAGGTCGGCGAAGAAACGGTGGAAACGCTCAAAACCACTTTTGCAACCGCTTTTATGCCGGAAGATATTTCCAAATCAATAATTATTCGCGGGCGCGACGTGCAGACGGGAAGTCCCGGCGCGGTTGAAGTTACGATTGGCGAAATTTATCCGGTAGTCGAAAGCATCGTTCGCCGCGTCGCTCAGGTCGTCGCCGACACTTTAACCGAACTGCAGCCGGAAGTCGCCGCCGATATTTACGACCGCGGAATTCTTTTGACCGGCGGCGGCGCGCTTCTGAACGGCATCGACCAGTATATTCGCAACTTCGTAAATCTGTCGGTTATCGTCTCCGACGAGCCGCGCTACGCAACCGTGCGCGGGCTTCTCAGTATGTTCGAGGAACCCGAACTGCTGGAGAAAGTCTCGCGCAACGAGCTTCACTTTCTGCAAAACTCCGAAGTTCCGTTTGAAGCGTGAGAGAGTTTATAGAGCCGAGGTAATTCAAGCGTTTGCAGTGTTAGATTTTAACGCGGCAGACGCTGATTTTTTTTAGACTCTGAAATTTCTAAAAATTCCACAAACTCTACAAACTCTGACAACTCTATAAACTTTATAAACTCTGTATGAATTTTTTCGGGTTTTTCAAACGTCAGCTTCTTCTCGGACGCTTTTCCGGTATTCCGGTGCGGATTGATTACCGCTGGTTTTTCGTTCTGGCGCTGATGTCGGTGGTTACGGCTAACAGCATCAATTCGCTGACCGGGAATTTTTTAATCAGCTTCGGCTTCGGGCTGCTCGCGACACTGATTTTTTTCGCGTCGATTTTTCTGCACGAATTTGCGCACGGCGTCGTCGCGCGGAGGGAAGGCGTTCCGGTGATGGAAATCGTGCTTCACCCGTTCGGCGGTTTGACGCGTCTGCGGCACGAACCGGAAACACCGCGCGCCGAATTTCGCATCGCCGCTGCCGGTCCGGTCGCCAGTTTTCTGCTCGCGCTGCTTTTTCTCGGCTTGACGGCGCTTTTCGATTTTCTCGGCGCGAAGGTTCTCGTAACGTTATTTTTCATACTCTGCCTTCTGAATTTTCTGCTGGCGGTTTTTAATCTTTTCCCCGGTTATCCGCTCGACGGCGGCAGAGTTCTGCGCGCATACCTCTGGCGGCGCGGAACGAACTTAAATGAAGCGACCGTTTTAACCGGGCGTTTCGGGCAGATAATAGCCGGCGCTTTGATTTGTTTCGGAATCGTGACTGCGCTTTTGCGCGGCGATTTTTTTACCGGATTCTGGTCGGTGCTGGTCGGTTCGTTCCTGTTCGACTCGGCAAAAGCAATCGTGCGCGAAGTCGCGGATTCGGAAAAAGTTCTCGTCGAAGATGTAATGTCGCTGCCTGTCGCCGTCGAGCCGGAAACGGACGTTCAGCATTTTATCGACAACATTTTGCCGCTTCACCGGCAGAAAGTTTTTCCGGTGGCGAAAGACCGCCAGTTTTATGGTATTTTAGCTTTAGAAGATTTACGTGTGCTGCCGCGCGAGAATTGGCGTAAAACAAAAATTAAAACGGTTATGCGTTCGATAACGCCGGATTATTTTGTCGAAACCGACACGCTTCTGGTCGAAGCCAAAGAGTTGATGAGGGCAAACGGCGTCGGCGCGCTCGGCGTTATCGACGCGCACGGCAATCTGGTCGGCTTTCTGCAAAGTAAGAGAGCAAAGCAAAAAGAGCGGTAAAGGTTAATACCGGGAAGATAAAATTATATTTATACTTCGAGTGTGAATATTTACGGTTAAGGGGAAAAAATGTTAGCGGTTATCGGCGCGCTCATCGCAAATGGTTTAATCACTGTTCTTAAATTTATCGCTGCCGTCTTTACCGGCTCGTCCGGGATGATGGCGGAAGCCCTGCATTCGCTGGCGGATACGACGAATCAGGTTTTTCTGCTTTTGGGCTTGCGGTTTTACAAAAAGCCGGCGTCGGAAAAACATCCGTTCGGCTACGGCAAGGAACGCTTTTTCTGGTCGTTTATCGCCGCGATTTTTATCTTCGGCGTCGGCGCGACTTACGCCATCTACGAAGGCATCGAAAAAATCCGGCATCCGCACGCAATTGAAAATCTGAGTTTGGCGTATTGGGTTTTGGGCGTTTCCTTTGTTCTCGAAGCCGGTTCGATTTGTCTGGCGCTTTACCAGGAAATAAACGAAGCGCATCACGAAGGAATGACGTTCGGCGAATACCTGCGCGAGTCGAAAGACCCGACGGCGAAAACCGTTATCTTTGAAGATTCGGCGGCGCTCATCGGAATCGTGCTTGCCGCCGCCGGACTTCTGCTCGGTCAATACAAAGTTCCGCCTTACGAAGGCGTGATGTGGGACGGCATCGCCTCGGTTACTATCGGAATCGTGCTGGCGATTGTCGCTTTTTCGCTGGCGCGTTCCTCGCGCGGCTTGCTTTTGGGCGAAGCGGCGACGGAAAAGGATACCGCCGCAATCCGCAGCGCGGTAAAATCGCATCCAAACGTCGTCGATGTCGTCGAACTTTTGACGATGCACCTTGCGCCCAAGCAAATTCTGGTCAACGCGCACATCAATCTGAAGAACGATTTAACGAACGAACAAATTGTAAAAACCATCGGCGAAATCGAAGAAGATATGAAAAAAGCCGTGCCGAAAGTCGATATGGTATTTCTGGAAACGGCAAGTCTCAAAGGCGCTTCGGTTAAACAACTAACGCCGCAGCAAGCCGACTGATATTTGAAATTACGAATTACGAGTGCCTTATCGCCTTAATTTTGATAATTAAAATTTCGAGTGCGCGTTCTCTGAATTCAAACGCGGAACGCGCTTTGTTTCTTCCAGAACGAAAAGACACGGTAAATCGTCAACTCAAAACTTTGAAGGCTTCGGTAACAAAGCATCGGGTTGTCTTTTCTCGTAATTCGTAATTCGTAATTTGTAATTCCAAAATGCAGTTGAGCGATTACATTCCAACCATAAACACGGCGCGAAACGCGCTGGATATTGTGCTGGTTTTCGTTATCGTTTATGTTCTGCTCAAACTTCTGCGCGGCACGCGCGCCGTGCCGACGGTTGTCGGGATGGTGATTTTAGGGCTTTTATACTGGCTCGCCGTCGCTCAGGATTTGGCGACTCTCGAATTCGTTCTGCGCTCCGCCGTCCTTTATATCGGCGTCGCCATTATCGTTCTTTTCCAATCGGAAATTCGCCAGGCACTGATTTATTTCGGCAATCGCCTGCGTTTTCCCGTCGTCCGGCGCGGCACTTTGGGCGAGACGATTTACGACGAAATCGTTTTGGCGGCGACGACGCTTTCGAGCGAGAAAATCGGCGCGCTGATTGTCATCGAGCGCTCCGTCGGCTTGCGCAATTTCATCGACGCGGGCGTCAGCCTCGACGCCAAAATCAGCTACGATTTGCTCGTTACGATTTTCAATCCGTCGACGCCGCTCCACGACGGCGCGGTCGTCATCCAGCGCGAGCGCGTCGCCGCTGCGTCGGTTTTTCTGCCGCTGACGAAAAATCCGAGCGTCTCGCGCGAACTCGGCACGCGCCACCGCGCCGCTATCGGCATCACCGAAGGCTCGGACGCGATTTCCGTCGTCGTCTCCGAAGAAACCGGCTTGATAACGTTTGTCGAAGGCGGCGCGGTTAAGCGCAATCTGGACACCACGCAACTTCGCTCGCTGCTTTTAAGAGCGATGGAAATTCCCGTAACCGAAAAGAAACGCGAGCCGACAAAAACGATGAAGGAATCGGAAACCGAAATAACGATTAGTTAAGTGATAGGTGAAATAGGTGATAACTGATAACTGATAAGTAAAAGCAAAGAACTCCTTTCTTAACTTATCAGTTATCACCTATCACCTATCACCTATCACCTATCACCTAAAATGTCTTTCCCGACCGAAAAAATTTTCGATAAACAAATCCGGCGAACTTTTATTCGCCGTCTTCTGCATCGCGTTTTTCTCGAAGACTGGATTACGAAAACGGTTGCCGTCGCTATAACGCTGGCGCTCTGGCTCGGCGTAACCGGCTTGCGCTCGCCGATAACCGTCCGGTTTCCGAGCGTTCCGCTGACTATTCGTTATTCAAATAACACGGAAGTTACAAATTCGCCGGCGCAGGAAGTCGAGCTGACGGTAACGGGCGACAAACGAAAAATCGACCAGATAAACAAAAACGATTTGGTCGTTCTGCTTGATTTAACGGACGTTGCGGCAGGCGACCGAACCGTCCAGATTACGCCGGAGACGATTAATATCCAGCTGCCGACGGGAGTTAAACTCGAAAGCATTCAGCCGAACAAAATCGCCGTCAAGCTCGAACCGGTCGAGGAGCGCGAAATTCCCGTCAAGATTGAAACCGAAGGCGCGCCGCCGGAAAATTTTGAAATCTACAGTCAGACTACTGTGCCGCAGCGGGTGCGCGTGCGCGGACCCAGAAGTTTTGTCAAATTACTTGATTCTATCCCGACCGAGCGGATAAATCTCGACAGCCGGCAGACCGATTTCGGGGTTCGCCAAACCGAGCTTAACGTAGTTAATCCAAAGGTCGTGCTGCTCGATACGATTGTCGATGTATTCTTCAAAATCGGCGAAAAACGTATCGAGAGACTTTTTCTGATTCCGGTGAAAACCGACGGTAAAAGCCGGACGGCGACCATTGTTCTCTACGGCGCGCGCTCGGTGCTGGAAGGCATAGAACCGGAAACACTGCAAATAGAAGTGTTTAAAACCGAAACCGGCGAAAATTCCCCGCGTCTTATTTTGCCGGTCGAGCTTCAGGACAAAGTGCAGATTAAGAAATTGCAGATTAAATAATCCAGATTGCCGGTTATGGACATTTCCAGATGCTGCCCGCGAAATACACGAATTATACGAAAAGTTAAAAATACTTTTCTTCGATTTTCGTGTATTTCGCGGGCAGTATCTCTTTCACTTTTGACAAACGGCAACTTGGGCTAAACAGTAAAATTAAAAGTGAAGGATAAATAATTTAAAGCCTTCGTTCTTTAAATTATTTAATCTTCGCTATTTCTTATGCGTAAATTTTTCGATTGGGTTGACGACATCGCCGGAATTGTGAGTGAAAACAGGCTCGCCGTATGGCTTGAGCGCGTCGCCTTTGTTTTTTTGATTTTAATGGTTTTGGCGGCGCCGCATTCGATTGCCGCGACGCAAACCGCGTGGCTTCTCGGAACAGCCGCCTGGCTCGTCCGTCTTTTTATAAAGCCGCGCCCGAAACTCGTCCGAGCTGCGCTCGACATTGCGCTCTGGGCGTTTTTCGGCTGGTCTGTCGTTACGTCGATTTTTTCATACGCGCCCGACATCTCGATTAACAAACTTCGCGGCGCGCTGCTTTTTCTTATTTTTTATTTTGTCGCGGGCAATCTCCGCAGCATCCGCGCCGTGAAATTCCTGGCATTCGCGCTGATTTTTTCCTGTATGGCAAGCGTCGCGTGGGCGCCGATTGAAAGAATTTACGGGCGCGGCGTGGAGATTTCCGGCGTTGCCGCGGAAAGCATTTTTACAAAAGCGTTTCATTTCGACCACGAAACTTATCTTCGCTCCAAAGGAAAAAATCCGCCGACTGCCGACGACACGCAAACTGCCGAAAAGAAAACTGAATTTTTAATCGACGGCGACGCGGTTCTCGAAGCCGGCGGCAGAAAAATCAGAACGCCGGACGAGATTTTGGCGGAGATTGAAAAAAATGAAATAACGTATCTCGAATGTTTCCGAACGCCTTATTATTTTACGATTAAAGTCCGGCGGGCAGATTTGTCGAACGGCGCGACGACGCTCGAAAAGCTCGGAATCGGCGGTTGGAAACACAATCGCACGTGGCGCTATTCCGGTTTTTACAGCCAGGTCATCACTTACGCCGAAGTTCTTCAGATGATTGCGTCGCTCGCGCTCGGACTTTTTATCGCACTCGATAAAAAGCGTTCAAAAACCGGCGCGGTTTTAGTTTTATGCATCGCGGCAATGATTTTAGCTCTCTTGCTCACTTTTACGCGCGCCAGCCAGGCGGCGTTTTTGGCTTCGGCGGCGGCGATGCTTTTAAGTTTCGGCAATCGCAGGATGCTTTTAATCTCGGCGGCAATCGTCCTGCCGCTCGCGCTTGCCGGACTTGTGATTATGCAGCAGATACGAAACGTCGGGTTTTTCGACCGGAACGAAACGTCCGTCAGTTACCGGCAAACCGTCTACGGCGAAGGTTTCGATTTATGGACGCGCGACACGCGCAATTTTCTGCTCGGCGTCGGTATGGATTCGACCAAACGCTTTGCCGGTCAATGGCATTTGTTCGACGACGGAAAGCTGCAAACGGGACATTTCCATTCGACGCCGCTGCAATTGCTGGTCGAACGCGGCTTGCCCGCGCTTCTTTTGTGGCTCTGGATTTTGTGGCTCTACGGGCAAATGCTTTTGGAAAATCAATTACGAATTACGAACTACGAATTACGCGAAGAAGGCAATCTGAAATCTGAAATCAGGAATCAGAAATCGACTGACTGGCAAGTTCGGGGAATTATTTTGGGCTGTTTCGGCGCGCTCGTCGGGTTTTCCGTCAGCAGTCTGGTCAATTACAGTCTCGGCGACGGCGAAGTTGCGATGGTGTTTTATATTTTGATGGGAATCGGCGCATCTTTGGTAATGCAGAATTCAAAACCGAAAACAGTTGAATTTGCGGCTTAAGAATTGAAAATTCAAAGCCGGAATCTTAAATTTTAATTATTAAATCGTGAATTCAAGCCGATTTTTCGATGCCGTAGCGTCCGAGTTTCAGGTAAAGTCCGCGACGCGTTAAACCCAGTTCGACGGCGACGCGCGAGATGTTCCAGTTGTGGCGCGTCAGGGCATTTTTTATCATTTGAATTTCCAGCCCGGAGACGGCTTCTTCGAGCGTTCCGCCGTTTGACGAATTGACGCCGAAGGAATCGAACGAGCTGTTGTAGGAAGCAATCGGGCGAACATTGCCGCTTTCGGCGAACGCCGAGGCAATCGGGCGCGCGCTGCGCTTGAGTTCGGGCGAAAGATGTTCGGGCGTGATGTTCTCGCCGTCAACGGCGCGGGCAACGACGCGCTGAATCTCGTTGCACAACTGCCGCACGTTGCCGTCCCAGTCGCAGACCATCAGCAAATCAATCGTCTGCGGCGTAATCGTTATGTCGCGCTTGCCGAATCTGGCTGAATATTGATTGATGTAATAATTTATCATCGGCGGAATTTCCGAGCGTCTTTCTCTCAAAGGCGGCACGCGCAGCCGTATAACGTTCAGACGATAATACAAATCTTCGCGGAAACTGCCGTCGGCGACTTTTTCTTCCAGAGGCATATTCGTCGCGGCGATTATCCGCACGTCAACCTGTATCGGGCGTTTTTCGCCAATCGGCTGAACTTCGCCTTCCTGCAAAAACCTTAAAAGTTTAGGCTGCACGTCAATCGGCAAATCGCCGACTTCATCGAGAAACAAAGTTCCGCCGTCCGCCGCCCGAATCATTCCGGGCGAGTCGTTGACAGCGCCGGTGAACGCGCCTTTCCGATAACCGAAAAGATGACCTTCGGCAAGCTCTTTCGGAACGGCTGTGCAGTTAAACGGAATAAAGGTTTTGTCCTTGCGGTTGGAAATCGAATGAATCGCCCGCGAGACAAGCTCTTTTCCCGTTCCCGATTCGCCCGTAACCAGAACCGTAACATCGGACGAGCGGATTTTATAAACTTCTTCGACAAGCGAAGTCATCGCCGGCGACGAATGAATAAATCCGGGCATCAGGCTGTTTGAAGTGAACGGACTTGATTCCTGTTCGACGTGCTGCGATTTGTCTTTATCGCGCAGCGCGCACACGTCCATTCCGAGTTCGACAACTCTCAGAAGCGGCTGAAACGAGCTGTCGTCATTTAAAACAGCTCCCGAACCGGGTGCGATTATCAGAAACGCGGGCGCGGCGCTCGGCGCTCGAAGCGGAAAAATCTGCAAGTTTTTCGTCTTTGCGAAATTGGCGAGGTCGTTTTTCCGGTGCGCGTCGTGAAGTTTCGTAACCAGCTCGGTGCTTTCGTCCGGCACGTAGCCGTGCGTGATAAACGGAAAAAATCTTTTCCGCTCGTCGATTTCCGCGACGATGATTTTTTTCGCCCGACTTTCCTGCTGAAGAACGGCGACAAGCTCGCGGAAAAGCAGTTCGCGCGAAGCGGTCGCTTCCGCCAGCCGCAGCATTAAAAGCTGCGAACTCGCCGAATTTATCCGTTTTTTTCCCGTTCCGACATTTTTCACGCCTTCGAGAGCTTTTTCCGTCTTCTTCAAAAGCGGCTCGACTCCCAAACGCCGAAAAATTTCTCCGGCTGAAATCAGATGTTTGGCGGCGCGGTCGGGCTGGTCGCCGCTAATGGTTTCGCCGATAAGATAATGCGACAGCGCCGTGTGATACGCGTCTTCGGCGACTTCAAAAATCGTCAGGCTGCGGTTGAAATGATGCAGCGCCAGTTCTTCGTCCGCCAATCGCCGCGCCGACAAACCGCGAATACGCTGAATATTGCCGAGAACGAAAAAATCGGACGACGGCTCGTTTTCTTCAATCGCGTGGAGTTCGCGCTCGGCTTCGGCGAATTTTTTTTCTTCGAGATAAACTTCCGCCAGCACCAGAGACGCCATATTCGCAATCTGCCGCTCGCCCATTTTCCGACAAAGTTTAATCGTCTCCCTGGCTTTTTCTCTGGCTTCGGAAAGTTTTCCCTGCATTAGCAGGGCGCGTGATAGATTTCTCAGAGACTGTATGACATACCATTCCTTTTTGCGCTCTTCGGCAAGCGCGACGCTGCGTTCGAGCATTTCCTGAGCTTTGCCGAATTCGCCGCGCAGAATTTTCAGCTCGCCCAGGGAATCGAGAATTCCGGCGACGTGAACGTGATTTGCTTCGGTCGCCAATTCGAGCGCCCGGTTATAAGCGTTTTCGGCTTTGTTCCACTCGCCGCGCATCACCAGATGCAAACCCAGATTGTTATAAGCGGCGGTCGCCTGAATCTTATGCTCGGTCTGCTCGAAAAACTTAATGGATTTTTCCAGACATTCTATTCCGTCGTGCGGGCGGCGCAGAAACCAGAGCGCGCCCGACATATCCGAATAAATTTTTCCCAATAGAAACGGCGCGGAATGTTCGCCCGTAATCTGGATTGCCAGCTCGAAATATTCAATCGCCTTTTCGCTCGCGCCTTCCTGATGATACGACATCGCAATCATATGGTAGGCTTCCGCCATTCCGCGCCACGCGCCCTGCTCGCGGTAATAATTCAAACCTTTCTCAGCGTGGTCGCGAGCAATCGGAAATTCATTCAGCTTGCGATAGACACGCGCCAGAGCGATATAAATTTCGCCGAGCGCGTCCGTTAAGTTTTCTTCTCTGGCGACTTCGAGAACATTGTTGAGAAGCGCGACGGCTTTCGGATAATCGTTCGCGTTGTTGTAGGCGATGGCGAGCCGCGTCAGAATTTCGACGGCGGTTCCGAGTTCGAGATGAATTAAGTTTTCCTCGTCGTTATACTTTTCGACGCTTTCGAGACTTTCCCTGTAATTTCCCTGAGTTTCCAGCGCGTAGGAAAGCAGAGACAAAAGTTTTGCTTCGTTTTCCGGCGCGTGCGAATAATTTTCCAGCGTTTCGGCAACCACTGCGGCGGCGGCGCCTGATAATCCTTCGTCCAGTTTTTCCTGAATACCTTCGATAATCGCCGCCAGCTTTTCCGCCGAAACCGAACGCAGCCGGCGCAGACGCAGACCCGCGCCGGCTTCAAACAGAGAAACCTTATCCGATTTTCGCGGTTCTTTAATCGAAAACAAATTGTTTTTCATTTTGCAGTAAGCCCAGAAAACTACTAATGGACACCCTTTTTCAGTAAAAACTTGCCGAAGACAAATAACCGAACGAGAAGAAAATTATTTCCGTTTTGTGAATTTAACAAAAATTCGGCGCAACGTCCATAATTATTTATTTGGTAAAATCGAAATATTGGACGCGACCGGCGAAAATATGACATTCTGTAACGCAAATATTATCGAGGTAAAATAATTGAAAGCCGAAGAAAAAAGACTGGAACAGGCACGCGCCGAAGAAAAAGACTGGAAACTCTGGGGCTGTTACCTGAGCGAAAGAGCCTGGGGAACGGTGCGCGAAGATTATTCGGCAACGGGCGCGGCGTGGGACTATTTCCCGTTCGAGCAGGCGACTTCCAAAGCCTTTCGCTGGAACGAAGACGGAATCGCCGGAATCTGCGACAGAAAACAACGTATCTGCTTTGCCGTATCCTTGTGGAACGGCAAAGATAAATTTTTGAAGGAAAGATTGTTCGGTTTGGGCGGAAACGTCGGCAATCACGGCGAGGACGTAAAGGAATATTATTTTTATCTTGACAACACGCCGACGCATTCGTATCAAAAATTTCTCTACAAATATCCGCAGGGCGAATTCCCTTATGAAAAGCTGCGCGAAGAAAACGCGAAGCGCGATAAATCCGACGCCGAATACGAATTAATGGACACGGGCGCGTTTGACGACGACAAATATTTCGACGTTTTCATCGAATACGCCAAAGCAGATGCGTCCGACATCTGCATAAAAATTACGGCGATAAATCGCGGGCGACAAACAGCGCCGCTTCACATTCTGCCGACAATTTTTTTCCGCAACCGCTGGTCGTGGTATGAAACGGCGGAAAAACCGTCGATGAAGGAAACAAAAACCGAAATCGAAAATCTTTCCTTAATTTATTTAACCGAAGAAAGATACGGCGATTATTTTCTAACCTGCGCGGGCGCGAAAAGTTTGTTGTTTACCGAAAACGAAACGAACTTCGAGAAACTTTACGGCGGTAAAAACGAATCGGATTTCGCCAAAGACGGAATTACCGATTTTGTCGTAGATAAAAAAACGGACGCCGTAAATCCCGCACAAACCGGAACGAAAGCCGCCGCGCATTACGTTTTCGACATCGCGCCGCAAGCATCTGAAACGATTTATCTGCGATTGTCTGCGAATCCGAAGTCCAAAGTTCAAAGCCCGAAGTCCGAAAAACAATCCGCATTCCGCATTCCGCATTCCGCAATCGAAACGAGCGGCGAATTTATCAAAGAATGCGAAGCGGTTTTTGTCGAAAGAAAAAAAGAAGCCGACGAATTCTACCGGGAAATCATTCCGCAAAATCTTTCGGCGGACGCGCAAAGCGTGATGCGTCAATCGCTTGCGGGAATGCTGTGGTCGAAGCAGTTTTATCATTACGTGGTTAAAACGTGGCTCGAAGGCGACGATAAATTTGCGCCGCCGCCGAAGGAACGTTTGACGGGCAGAAATTCCGATTGGAAACATCTGTATAACGACGACGTGATTTCGATGCCCGACAAATGGGAATATCCGTGGTATGCGGCTTGGGATTTGGCGTTTCACTGCGTCTCACTGGCGATTGTCGATTCGGATTTCGCAAAACGGCAGCTTGTTTTGCTTCTGCGCGAATGGTATATGCACCCGAACGGGCAGATTCCCGCTTACGAATGGGCGCTCGGCGACGTAAATCCGCCGGTTCACGCGTGGGCGGCACTGAGAGTTTATCAAATCGAATCAAAGCGGCGCGGCGTCGCCGACCGCGATTTTCTCGAAAAGGTTTTTCACAAATTACTTTTAAATTTTACGTGGTGGGTTAACCGCAAAGACGCCGAAGGCAACAATGTTTTTGAAGGCGGATTTCTCGGTTTGGACAATATCGGCGTTTTCGACCGCAACACGAAACTGCCGAACGGCGGCGTGCTTGAGCAGTCGGACGGAACTTCGTGGATGGCGATGTATTGTCTGAATATGCTGGCAATCGCGCTCGAACTTGCCAAAGAAAACCAGGTTTATGAAGACGTGGCGAGCAAATTTTTCGAGCATTTCGTTTATATTTCCGACGCGATGAACAATCTCGGCAACGAAAACACAGAGCTTTGGAACGAGCGCGACGGATTTTATTACGACGTTCTGCACTTGAAAAACCAACGAAATATTCCGATAAAAGTGCGCTCGATGGTCGGCTTGATTCCGCTGTTCGCCGTCGAAACAATCGAATTAACGGAACTCGACAATTTGCCGGATTTCAAAAAACGCGCTTTGTGGTTTCTGGAAAATCGCCCGGACTTAACCGACCAAATCGCCTGTATGCAAAAGCCCGGTAGAGAAAATCGCCGGCTTCTCGCGCTCGTCAATCCCGAACGTCTGCGGCGAATTTTGCGCGTGATGCTGTCGGAAGCCGAATTTTTATCCGATTACGGCATTCGCGCGCTGTCGCGTTTTCACCGGGAAAATCCGTATGTTTTAGAAATCGACGGCACGAAAAACGTCGTCGCCTACGAGCCGGGCGAATCGCACACGGGAATGTTCGGCGGCAACTCAAATTGGCGCGGTCCCGTCTGGTTTCCCGTCAACTATCTTTTAATCGAGTCTTTACAGAAATTCGATTTTTATTTAGGCGACGATTTCAAAGTCGAATTTCCCACAGGTTCGGAAAAAATGCTGACGCTCTGGGAAGTTTCGCAGGAATTGTCGAAACGTCTTTCAAACATTTTCCTAAAAGACGCGGACGGCAGACGCGCCGTTTACGGCAGCGGCGAAAAGTTTCAAACCGACGCCAACTGGCGCGATTATGTTTTGTTTTACGAATAT
>JBBPXZ010000040.1:0-47906 GCA_038200355.1 Pyrinomonadales bacterium
CAGGTGCAGAACGTCTGCGACCCGACCAACACGCACAACGTCTGGATTGCCAATTACGTCGGCGTGCGCGTCGAAGAATTAACGAAATCGACAATTTTAACAATGGTTTTAGTCTGTTTCGGCGGCTTGATTCTGGGAACGTTTTTATTTCTGCGCTGAGTAACCGGCAAAGTTATTTTATTAGGACTTTCTCACTTTTTGCAGAAGCCTGCACGAAGTAAGGGCGCAGGCGTCAAGCGAAGAACACACTTACTTCGTGCGTGTTTCTGCAAAAATCGTTTATCAAACAATGCGCGTCCGCTTACTTATCTTAAAAGTATTGAAAACCAATTTTATGTTAAAGCGTTTCTTACTAATTTCCACGTTTTTATTCGTCGCGGCGGCTTCGGTTTTCGCGCAGAATCAGCAGCAAATCATCGGCGCAAACGGGCAGACTTTTAAAGTCACGGGCAAAGACCGCCAGCGCAATAACGAAGAAATCGTCGTCTACACGCCGGATTATTACAAAAAAAATCCGACGTTCAAAAACGGCGTCGATGTCTACGTCGTTGACGATAAAGTTTCCGTTATTCAAGACCGCGCCGGAGCGGTTTATATGCAAAACAAACCCGACCCCGGAATTATTGCAGTCGATAAAAACGGTTATGTTTTGAGCGCGCAGGGCAAAGCCAGAAAGTGGATTTTGGCGAATCTGAAAGTCGGCGACAAAATAACTTTAGGCGCGTTCGACCCGAATAAAGAAGTCGCGCCTGCCGCTTCAATCCCGTGTTTTCCCGGCGCGTATTACCGCAAAGCCGTGTCGAGCTTCGACATTTGGACGGGAATCGCCGGATTCGTTAAATTGGGAACGCCGAAAGTTGACGAAAACAGAATCGGTGCGGAGAGCAAACAGCCGCTCGACAATTTTTCGGTTTATATGGGCGGCAACGCGGGCGGAAAGTTTGAAGTCGATGCCGGTTTGACGTGGGAATTTACGCTTGACAAAGACGGCAAACGAAGCGAGCGCCGCAACGCCTTTCGCCCGTTCTGGCGAACAAAAACGTGGAACGCCGCGCCCGACAAGCCGGAATTTTATTTTTATCCGGGCGAAACCGTGCAGATGGCGGTTATTGTCGTTGGAGCAAACAAGCTGCGCTTAATAATTTCGGACGGCAAAGCGAAAACTTTTCAAACAGATTTCGACGCCGAAGGTTTTACGAGCGGCGTTCCGCGTCAATTCAAGCGCGTCAACGCGATTGACCAGGTAGCAAACGAAGGCAAACCGGCGCAGAAAACATCGGCTCAAGTCGTCGGCGCGGAATGGCTGCAAACGTTTTTCCTGCGCGGCGCGGGCGCGGGCGCGAAACAAATTCCGCTGACGCCGGAGAAATTTACCGATATGCGCTGTCCGAACGTGCAGAATATCGTCGTCAATCAAACTGATAAAACAAAAGGCGGCGAGAAAATCGACATCTTCGGCGCGCCTGAGAATTAAAGAGATAAATAAAATCCGATGAAAAAATATTCATTTACGAAATTAACGTCAAAGATTTCCGCCGCAATTATCTGCGCGTCGTTTTTCGGCAGCGGCGCGTTTGTTTCGACGGCACAGACGCGAACGAAAAAAAGTTCGCGCCCGGCAATTCAAAGAGACGCCGCGCAAACTTCCGCCGTTTCAGAAGCGACTTGGGTTGAAAACACGCTGAAAAATCTGACTTTGCGCGAGCGTATCGGGCAGATGATTGTCGTCGGGCAGCTCGGCGATTATAAAAACGTCGCGGGCGAAAAATTTGCCGAAACCAGAAAGCAGATTCTGGAAAACAAAGTCGGCGGCTTCGTTTTTTATCGCGGCGACGCGCTCGAACTGGCGGCGCTGACCAACGAAATGCAGAAGACTGCAAAAGTTCCGCTGCTGATGGCGGCGGATTTCGAGCGCGGTCTGCCGATGCAGATTAGAAGCGGCACGTCTTTCACGCACAATATGGGAATCGCGGCGGCTGGCAATCCGGCGGACGCTTATCGAAAGGGGCGAATTATCGCCGAAGAAATGCGGGCAATCGGCATCAACTGGCTTTACGGTCCGGTTTCCGACGTTGCAAATAATCCGGCAAATGCGATGGTCAATGTCAGAAGCTACGGCGAAAATGAGAAGCGAACCGCCGAATTTGTCGCCGCCGAAGTGCGCGGTTTAAAAGACGGCGGCGTTCTCTCGACCGCCAAACATTTTCCCGGACACGGCGACACACCGATTGATTCGCATATTTTTATGCCCGTCATCGGCGTCAGCCGCGCCCGTTTTGAAGCCGTCGAACTCGCGCCGTTTCGCGCCGCGATTGCCGCCGGTCTCGACTCGCTGATGACGGCGCACATCGCTCTGCCGGAAATTACCGGCGACAATGTTCCGGCGTCGCTTTCGCCGCAGATTAACAGGGATTTGATTCGCAAAGAACTGAAATTCGACGGCATTATCACGACTGATTCCTTAGGAATGGGCGCGATTATTAAAAATTATAAGGGAACTGAAGGCGCGGTGCGGGCGATAAAAGCGGGCGCGGACGTGGCGCTTTTGCCGCCCGACCCGAAAGCGACGATTGACGCGCTCGAAGCGGCGGTTAATCGCGGCGAGATTCCGAGAGAACAAATCGACGCGTCGGTTCGCCGCCTTTTAAGAGCAAAATATCGCGTCGGTTTGTCGAAAACAAAATCGGTTGATTTAGAAAAGGTTAATCAAATAATCGAAAAACCGGAAAATGTAAAATTTGCCAACGAGCTTGCCGAGCGCTCGATAACGCTTTTCAGAAATGAAAAAAATGTCCTGCCGCTCGACGCAAATCAAGCTCAAAACGCGCTGTTTATTATTGCCGCAGGCGACGACGACGCGGAACAGGGAAATGTTTTCAAAGCGGCAGTCGAGCAGCGCGTAAAAAATGCGCGTGTCGTCAAAGTCGATAAACGGACGACCGAAAAGGAATACGACCAGATTTTTGACGATGCAAAAAAAGCAGGAATCGTCGTCGTCGCGCCGTTCGTCAAACGCGCCGCTCTGAAAGGCACAATCGCGCTGCCGAAAGCGGAAGCCGATTTTATCAAAAAATTGATTGACAAAAATAAATCGGTCGCCGTCGTCGCTTTCGGCTCGCCGTATCAATTGCAGCAATTCCCGAAAGCCGACGTTTATATGGCGGCGTGGGCGGTCGAAGACGTGGCGCAAACCGCCGCGGCGCGCGCTCTTTTCGGCGAAACGGCAATCACGGGACGCTCGCCGGTCGCTCTGCCCGGACTTTTCAAAATCGGCGACGGTCTGCAAATCGCGCCGCGTAAAGCCAAAGAAAAAGACGCCAAAGAAAAGACGGAAATTTTTAATTGATTACAACATAATTTGCAGGAGCGACGGCTTGTCCTCGCCCGCCGGTGTTGAGCAGCGGAAACGGCGGGCGAGGACAAGGGTTCGCCCCCTGCAATTTTGCCGAAAGGTTTTATTTATGAAGGAGTTATTCATTCTATTTGTATTTCTGAGCTTTTTCAGTTGGCAAACTGCTTTGGCGCAAGTTCAAAAGGTCGATAAAAATCAATCGAAATGGGTCGAGCAGACGATTAAGAAAATGACTTTGCGCGAGAAAATCGGGCAAATGATGGTAATGCCTTTGAACGGCGAATTTGCCAATGTCGAAAGCGCGAAATTTAAGGAAATGCGTCGTCAAATCGTCGATTTGCACGTCGGCGGATTCACGCTGTTTCGCGGCGAGGCAAATTCCATCGCCGTTTTGACGAACGAGGCGCAGCGGCTCGCCAAAATTCCATTGTTTTTCTCGGCTGATTACGAACGCGGTTTGCGGATGCAGCTCAGAACCGGAACGCCGTTCACCACGAATATGGGCGTCGCGGCGGCGGGCGACGTGAACGCGGCGTATAATCAAGGCAAAATTATCTGCGAAGAAATGCGTGCCATCGGCGGAAACTGGCTGTTCGCGCCCGTCGCCGACATCAACAATAATCCCGATAATCCGGTTATCAACATTCGCAGTTTCGGCGCAGACCCGACGCGAGTCGGCGAGTTCGTGTCCGCCGAAGCGCGCGGCGCGCGTGAGGCAAATTGTCTCGCAACCTTGAAACATTTTCCCGGACACGGCAACACGGCGACCGATTCGCACATCGGTCTTTCGGTAATTTCGGCAAACCGCGCCGATTTAAATTCTACCGAAATCGTGCCGTTCAAAGCCGCCATCGAAAGCGGCGTCGAATCGATTATGACCGCGCACCTCGCCGTCCCGAACGTTACGGGCGACAATTTGCCCGCGACCTTGAACCCGAAAATCATCAACGGCATTTTACGGAAAGATTTGAATTTTAACGGAATTATCACGACTGACTCGATGGAAATGGGCGCGATTACCAAATCTTACCCGAACGGCGCGAGCGCGGTTATGGCGATAAAAGCGGGCGTCGATGTCGTGCTGTTTCCGCCAGACATCGACGCGGCGATAACGGCGGTCGAAGCGTCAGTCAAAAAAGGTGAAATTGCCGAATCGCGCATTGACGAATCGGTTCGGCGACTTCTAAACGCCAAATACCGCATCGGTTTAGCACAAAATCGTTTCGTCGATTTGACGGCGGCAAACCGCGTCGTCGAAAAGCCGGAAAACGTCGCCGAAGCCAATCGCGTCGCCGAAAAATCAATCACGCTTCTTCGTAACGAAAGCGATTTTCTGCCGCTGACAAAGGAACGCGCCCGCAAAACTTTGTTCGTCGTCATCGCGGCAGACGACGACGCGAGCGAAGGTGCGGCGTTTATGCCCGAAATTCAAAAACGCCAGCCGAACGCAAAAATCATTAAACTCGACCCGCGCTCAAATGCTGACGATTACGCAAAAGCTTTAACGGATGCAAGCGGCTTCGATTCGATAATTCTCGCGCCGTTCGTCAAACGCGCCGCTGCTAAAGGAACGGTCGCACTGCCGGAAAATCAAGTCGCGTTCGTTAAAAAAATGCTGGCTTTAAATAACAAAAAAGTCGGCGTCGTCGCTTTCGGCAATCCGTATATGATTCGTCAGTTTCCAGAAGTTAAAACCTACGTCGTAACTTATGCAATCGAAGAAGTCGCGCAAATCGCCGCCGTTCGCGTTCTGTTCGGCGAGGTTCCTTTTTCCGGGAAGCTGCCAATCAATATTCCCGATTTATTTCAAGTCGGCGCGGGGATTGTTAGATAGCGACGCGGAGGGAACGGGGAGATGCGGAGAAAGGATGTCGAATATCAGGAGTTGTCGGGAGTTGCGCGTTTATCAAAATGCTTTTGAAGCGGCGATGAAGATTTTTGAATTAACGAAAAAGTTTCCGGCTGACGAAAGATATTCGATGGTTGACCGAATGCGGCGTTCGTCGCGTTCGGTTTGCGCCAATCTCGCCGAAGCGTAGCGCAAACGCCGTTATCAAGCGCACTTTGTCAATAAATTGAGCGATTCGGAAAGCGAAGCCGAAGAAATCCGTGTTTGGCTGGAGTTTGCGCTGTGCCGCAAACACATCAATCAGGAAATGTTTGACGAACTCGATACGACTTACGATTTAATTATCGGACAATTGATAAAAATGATTTCCGAACCCGAAAAATGGACGATACGCTAGAAAACACAAATCTCCGCGCCTCCGCGTCTCCGCGTCTCCTTGTCCCGCCTTCTCCGCGTCGTGTGCGCGTCGGCATCGATGTCGGCGGCACGTTCACCGATGTCGTCGTGGTTGACAACGAAACGCGCGAAGTCGTTGCGCAGCTTAAAGTTCCGACGACGCACGACGCGATTGAAGGCGTGGCTTTGGGAATTATTACAGCGATTGAACGCGCCTTAAATGAATTAAATGTTTCGCCGGACGACGTGATTTTTATCGCTCATTCGACGACGCAGGCGACAAACGCGCTGCTCGAAGGCGATGTTGCAAGTGTTGGCGTCATAGGACTTGGAAACGGTCTCGAAGGCTGGAAGGCGAAAATCGACACGCGCGTTCCGCCGATTGAACTCGCGCCGAATCGCTTTCTGAAACCGCAGCACGAATTTGTCGCGAGCCGAAACTTGAGTGAAAACGCAGTTGCCGAAATTATCGAAAATTTTCAATCGAAGGGCGCGGAAGTTATCGTCGTCTCCGAAGCGTTCGGTGTCGATAAAAACGAGAACGAAGATAAAATCGCCAACCTCGCCCGCGCCAAAGGTTTGCTGGCGACTTCGGGACACGAAGTTTCGGCGCTTTACGGCTTGCGAACAAGAACCAGAACGGCGGTTATCAACGGCGCGATTCTGCCGAAAATGATTCACACGGCGACGATGACCGATAGAAGCGTCAAAGAATCGGGCATCAAAGCGCCGCTGATGATTATGCGTTCGGACGGCGGCGTAATGTCGGTTGACGAAGTGCGAAAACGCCCGATTATGACGATGCTTTCCGGTCCGGCGGCGGGAATCGCGGGCGCGCTGATGTATGAACGCGTCTCGGACGGAATTTTTATCGAAGTCGGCGGAACTTCGGCTGATATTTCCGTTATCCGCGACGGCTCGCCGCAAACCAAAGCGGCGCGTGTCGGCGGACACAGAACTTATTTAAATACTTTGGATGTCAGAACTTTAGCGATTGCGGGCGGCTCGATGATACGCGAAGCAGGCGGCAAAATCGTCGATGTCGGCGCGCGCTCGGCTCATATTGCCGGACTTGCTTACACGTGTTTTCAAAAACCGGAAATCTTTGGAAACGCCAAACTCGTTCATCTTCGTCCGACGGCGCACGACACCGACGATTACACGGCGATTGAATGCGCGAACGGCGAAAGATTTTCTTTAACGCCGACGTGCGCAGCGAATCTTTTGGGAATCGTCCCGAAAGACGCCTTCGCTCTCGGAAACGCCGAATCCGCTCGATTAGCGTTCCAGCCTTTAGCCGAAAAAATTGGTTTAAGCGTCGAGGACACAGCCAAAAAAGTTTTGGAAATTGCGTGCCGCAAAGTCGAAAAGCAAATCGAAGAATTGATAATCGAATATAACTTAGACCGCGCAACCGTCGAGCTTGTCGGCGGCGGCGGCGGCGCGGCGGCGCTCGTTCCGTTCACGGGAACGTTGATGAATCTGCCCGCGAGACTGGCGCGCAAAGCCGAAGTTATCTCGACAATCGGCGTAGCTTTAGCGATGGTGCGCGACGTGATTGAGCGCAACATCGTCGACCCGACGCCGGAACAAATTTTGCAGATTCGCCGCGAGGCGAGCGAGGCGGTAATAAACGTCGGCGCACTGCCGGAAACCGTCGAAGTCAACGTCGAAGTCGATACGCGCCGAAATCTCGTCCGCGCCACTGCTTTCGGCACGACGGAGATGAAAAAAGACGACGACGCGGCAAAGATTGACGGCTTTGAAGGCTGTCGAGCGGCGGCGGCGCGCTCGATGAAATTGAGCGAAACGGCAATCGAATTAAAAGCCGAAACCGCGAATCTTTACGTTTTCGCGGCGGAAATTTCGACTAAATCGTTTTTCGGACTTTTCAAAAATTCAAAGCAGTCGGTTCGCGTTGTCGATAAAACCGGCGTCGTGAGATTGCAGCGAAACGACGCCGAAGTTCACGAAACAGCGGTTAAAAACGTCGCGCAGACACTGGAAAACGTCATAATAAAGCTGACCGATTTCGGCGACGCCGGGCGCGCTCTGCCCGACATTCATCTGCTCGTCGGCGCGCGCGTCGTCAATCTTTCCGGTTTAGCCGACGCCGGGCAAGCCGTCGCGCTCGCGCAAACCGAGCTTGAAAATTTGCCGGAAGACGATTCGATTGTGATGATTGCGGCGGCGAAAAATATTTAAAGGTTCGGCGTGATTGAAGCTGCGGGGAAACGGGACGCGGACAAACGCTGATTTAACGGATTAAAGCGGATATGAATTTTAAATAAACGGAGACTTTTTTGTAAAACCTTCTTTAAAAATCCGTGTCAATCCGCTTAATCCGAGCCGCGAAGCCTACTGCGTCCGCGTCCCATTGCCTGATTTTTTAAGAGACAGAAATTATTTTTAGTTAAATGAAAGAATTGCAGGCGGACATTTTGATTGTCGGCGGCGGCGTCGGCGGATGCGCGGCGGCAATGGCTGCGGCGGAGAGCGGTTTGAGCGTGATTTTGACCGAAGAATCCGATTGGGTCGGCGGACAGTTGACATCGCAGGCGACGCCGCCGGACGAACACGGCTGGATTGAGGAATTCGGCGCGACGCGTTCTTACCGGAAATTTAGAAACGCCGTCAGAAGTTATTACCGCGCTAATTTTCCTTTAACCGAAACGGCGAAAAATAATCCGGTTTTGAATCCCGGCGACGGCTGGGTTTCGCCGCTGTGCGCCGAACCGTCTGTTTATCTGCGCGTCCTCGAAGCAATGCTTGTCGAATACGTTCAAAAAGGAAATTTGCGGATTCTGACCGAACATTTTCCGGCTGCGGCTGATGTCGAATCGAACACGGTGCGCTCCGTTACGCTCGAAAATCTGCAAAGCGGCGAAAAGGCTGTTATTTCAGCCAGATATTTTATCGACGCGACCGAACTCGGCGAGCTTTTGCCGCTGGCGAAAACCGAATTCGTTACCGGCGCGGAAGCCAAATCCGAAACCGGCGAGCCGACCGCCAAAGAAGTTGCCGAGCCGTATAATTCGCAGGCTTTTTCGATGTGTTTCGCGCTGAGTTACGAAGAAGGCGCGGACAATACGATTGAAAAACCGGAACATTACGAATTCTGGCGCGATTTCGTGCCTGATTTGACGCCGAAATGGAGCGGTAAATTGCTGAGTTTAAGCGGAATAAATCCGCGTTCTCTTGAGCCGGTTACTTATAATTTCGCGCCGCATCTGGAAGAAAATAAAGCATTTGCCGGATTATGGACGTATCGCCGTATTCTGCACCGCGAAAATTTCGCCGCCGGCGCGTTTGATTCTGACATAACTCTGGTAAATTATCCGCAGATTGATTATTTTCTCGAAGATTTATCGAACGCGCCGGGTTATAAAGAAAAACAGAGAATCGTCGAAGAAGCCAAACAATTGAGTTTGTCGTTTCTTTATTATCTGCAAACCGAAAAAGGTTTCGCCGGTTTGAAACTGCGCCCCGACGTTACCGGAACGGCGGACGGTCTGGCGAAAATGCCTTACGTGCGCGAATCGCGGCGGATTCGAGCCGAATTTACCGTGCGCGAACAGCACGTCTCAAAACCCTGTCGTCCGGCGGACAATCGCGCCGCGTATTTTTTTGATTCAGTCGGAATCGGTTATTATCGAATCGATTTGCATCCGACGGTCGGCGGCGACAATTACGTCGATGTCGAAGCGCTGCCGTTTCAGATTCCGCTCGGCGCGCTGATTCCCAAGGAGACGGAAAATCTGCTGGCGGCGTGCAAAAATATCGGCACGACGCATATTACAAACGGATGTTTCCGCCTGCACCCGATTGAATGGAACATCGGCGAAGCGGCGGGACATCTGGCGGCGTTTTGTCTGGAAAACGATTTGACGCCGCGCGCGGTCAGAAACGACGGCAAATGTCTTGCCGATTTTCAGGATTTACTGGTAAATCGCGGCGTCGAACTCGAATGGCGCGACGATTTGCGGCTTGAAGACGGCGACCCGCATCGCCACGCGATGTAATTTTGAATTGTGAATTCGTTAAAAATTTTGTCGATAAAATCGTTTGCGAATTCGGCGCGGACGATGTTTTGACGATTGCCGAAAAAGCGGACGTTTCTGTTGTTTATCAGCGCTGGTTTCCGGTTACGATTGGCGAATTCGACAGGAAAACGCGGACGATTTGCGTCAATTTGAACACGACCGAAAAGATTGAGAAAGTAATCGCTCACGAACTCGGACATTTTTTTGCGGCGGAATTTAATTTTGATAAAAAAGAAGAAGAGAGTTTTGCGCGGCAGTTTGCCGAATGTCTGACCGGAGAAAAATAAGTTTTCCGCAAAGGCGAAAAGCGCGCAAAGAAAAAATAATTTTATACAGTGAACGAATCGAAAATCGAAAATCGAAAATCGAAAATCTTCCTGGGCGTTGACGGCGGGCAAAGCCATACTGAAGCCGCTGTTGCCGACGAGCGCGGCAATTTGCTCGGTCGCGGAACGGGCGGCGCGTCGAACCACGCCGAACATCCGGGCGGGCGGGAACGATTGAGAAACGCCATTTTAACGGGCGTCGGCGAAGCGTTGAAAAATGCGAGTTTGCCGCCGGTTGAGGAAATTATATTTGCTTCGGCGCATTTCGGAATGACCGGCGGCGCGGATTTTAAGGAAGCGATTATCGGCGAAATCGTTCGCGCCGAACATTTACACGTCGGACACGACGCGCCGACCGCGCTTTTCGGCGCAACCGCCGGAGAGCCGGGAATCGTCGTTATTGCCGGAACAGGTTCGGTTGTTTACGGCGAAAACGAGCGCGGCGAGCGGGCGCAAATCGGCGGTCTCGGTTATTTGTTTTCGGACGAAGGCAGCGGTTTCTGGCTGGCTTTGCAGACGATTCGGCTGGCGATAAAAGAACAGGACGGATTGATTGCGCCGAGCGGTCTGGAAAAACTGGTTTTAGATTTTTTTAACCGCAAGAAAATCCGCGACGTTACAAACGATTTTTATTTTGCGAAAATGTCGCGCGATGATTTGGCGAAACTTGCTCGAAAGGCGCACGACGCGGCGGTCGGCGGAAATGTTATTATTCAAGACCAAATACGATTCGGCGCGGATGTTTTGGTCGAAAGCGTCGAAAGCGCGCGGCGGCGTTTGGATTTTGCGGGAAATTTTCCGGTCGCGGCGGTCGGCGGAATGTTTCGCGCTTCTTTGCTGAAACGATATTTTTCCGAATCTCTGAAAAGAAAAGTTTCCGGCGCGAAGTTTGTCGAGCCGCGCTTTAATCCGGCAATCGGCGCTTTGCTGTTATCTTACAAACAAGCCGGAATTGAAACGAATGCAGATTTATTAACGAATTTAGAGAAATCCTCAAAAATATGAACAAGATAGCTGAAAAATGGCGCGGCGGATTGATTGTTTCGTGCCAGGCGGCGGCAGATTCGCCGCTCTGCAAGCCTGAAATCATCGCGGCGCTGGCGCAGACCGCCGAGCGGAACGGCGCGGTCGGCGTCCGTATCGACTCGCCCGCGCACGTCGCCGCCGTCAAACAAATTGTAAAAGTGCCGGTTCTGGGCATTTACAAAATGGTTTCGGGCGCGAGCGAAGTTTATATCACGCCGACGTTCGAGGCGGCAAAGGAAATCGCCCGCGCCGGCGCGGATGTAATTGCGATAGATGCGACGGAGCGCCCGCGTCCGAACGGCGAAAAATTTGTCGAACTCGTCGCGCGGATAAAAAACGAGCTTGGCTTGCCCGTGATGGCTGACGTTTCGACGTTTGAAGAAGGATTAAACGCGGTAGGGGCGGCGGGCGTCGACTTTGTCGGCACGACGCTTTCCGGTTATACGAACGGGACGAAACACATAACGACGCCTGATTTTGAGCTGATTAAAAAACTCGCCGCGCGACTCGATGTGCCAATCATTTGCGAAGGTCGAATTCGTTCAGCCGAAGATGTGCGGCGAGCTTTCGACTGCGGCGCTTTCGCCGTCGTCGTCGGCGGCGCGATAACCGGCGTTGACGGACTCGTGCGGCAGTTCGTCGCCGCGACGCCGATGCGTGCCGGGAATGTCAAGGCGTTTTAATCCTTAAGATGCAATTGAGCGGTTGAAGCGAAGATTTTGCCCGCGAAATACGCGAAATATACGAAATAAAGACCAGAAGAAATAGAAACCAAAAGAAATACAGACCAAAAAAAACAGCAATCTAAAAGAAATAGAAATCAAAAGAAACGGCAATCTAAAAAGTTTTTTTATGTTTTTGTTTGTTTTGTGTATTTCGCGGGCAATTAGAATTTGCCTTTCCAGCCGGTTTCAATAAACGGCAAAAGCGTTTCACGCCAGATTTCATAGCCTTTGCGGTTCAAATGGATTTTGTCGCCGAGAAAAATATCTTTTTTCGGCTCGTCGTCGCCGTCCGTCATCGGCGTCCAGACATCGACGAAAATCAGATGTTTCTTGTCGCGTTCGGTTTCGGTTTTCATTAAAGCGTTCAGTTGTTTATATTTCGCCGCAAATTCACGCCGCGCCGGACTCGGTTTGACCGAAACGACGATGAGACGCGATTTCGGCAGATTTTTTTCGACGGACGCGACGAATGTTTTGAAATCATTGAAAACCGCGTCAACCGGTTTTCCGGCGGCGATGTCGTTTTCGCCGGCGTAAAGCACGATTAATTTCGGTTTATACGGGAAAACGATTTGGTTTGCGTAGAAATTTACGTCTTCGAGATGCGCGCCGCCGAAGCCGCGATTGATAATGTAAAAATCGGGAAAATCTTCCCTGAGCGTGCGCCACGCGCGGAAGCTGGAGCTTCCGACGAACAGAATTTTCCCCCGTTTCGGAAATTCCTTTTTGTCGGCGGCGGCAAAGGCGTTGATTTCCTTTGCCCACAAAGCGTCGCGCTTATATTCGGTTTGGGCAGCGACGGTCGCCGTTAAGCTTACGAAAAGCACGAGAATAACCGTGAATTTTTTCAATAAATTTATCATTTTGGAATTTCTCAATAATTTGTAATGGCGACGGCTCGTCCTCGCCCGATTGAACGCCGGCGAAGAAAACGTTAATCAATTCAATGCTGAATTTAATCAAACGGAAGCTGACGTTTATTTTACACAATCGCGGCGGTTTTCGAGTATATTGACAAGGCTTAAAATCTCACTTATTCTTCAAAAAAGCATCTTCTTAGTTGTTATCTCGAACCGACAACGCCGATTCTCCCTCAAATTGCGCCAGACGAGCAGCTTGTAAGAATGTTTCCAATGCGATTTTTGCGTTTTCGAGCCGGAAAATCGAAACCGTCTTCTTCAAAAAAGCCGAATCTAATCGAAAAAGTTTATGACGATATTTATGCAATCAATCTACGCCGCCGCGCTGAAAATGTTCTGCCGCGCTCTGCCGCTCTTTTTATTGTTCGTTCTGCTCGCGCCGGTCGCGTCGGCGCAGGAAGAAAAAGCGGCGGAGAAAGCCGCCGCCGACAAAGCGCGTTCGGACGACGCGAAAAAATCAGCCGACGCGCCGAAAACCGATGACGCCAAAAAGCCGGACGAGCAGAAAAAGCCTGAAGACGCGATGTCTTCGGGAACGTTTGCCGGTTTGCGAATGCGTCTTGTCGGTCCGGCTTTTACTTCGGGCAGAATCGTCGCTTTCGCGGTTGACCCGCGCGAGCCGAACAAATATTTCGCGGCGGCAGCTTCGGGCGGCGTCTGGCGCACCATTAACAACGGAATTACCTGGATGCCGGTTTTCGACGGCGAAAGCTCGTATTCGATCGGCGCGCTGGTGCTTGACCCGAAAAATCCGCTCGTCGTCTGGGTCGGAACGGGCGAAAATAATTCGCAGCGCAGCGTCTCCTACGGCGACGGCGTTTATAAATCCGAAGACGGCGGCAAATCCTGGAAAAATATGGGTTTGAAAACTTCCGAGCATATCGGAAAAATCCTGATTGACCCGCGCGATTCAAATACGGTCTACGTCGCCGCGCAGGGTCCTTTGTGGAGCGCGGGTAAGGAACGCGGGCTTTATAAAACGACGGACGGCGGCAAGACGTGGAATCAGATTTTGAAAATCAGCGAAAATACGGGCGTAACCGACATCGCGATTGACCCGCAGAATCCCGACACAGTTTACGCCGCCGCGTATCAGCGCCGCCGCCACGTTTGGACTTTAGTTGACGGCGGACCGGAAAGCGCGATTTACAAATCGTCGGATGCGGGCGCGACGTGGAAAAAATTGAAAACGGGACTTCCGACCGTCGATTTAGGACGCATCGGTTTGACGATTTCGCCGGTCGATAACAACGTGCTTTACGCGACGGTCGAAGCCGCCGACAAGAAGGGCGGCATTTTTCGCTCCGTCGATAGAGGCGAGAGTTGGGAGAAGCGCAACGATTTCGATGCGACCGCGATGTATTATTCGCAAATCGTCGCCGACCCGAAAAACGTCGACCGCATTTATATTCCGAACACTTATATGATGATTTCGGACGACGGCGGAAAAACCGTTCGGCGTCTGGGCGAAAAATCGAAACACGTCGATAATCACGCGATTTGGATAAATCCCGACAACACAAAACATCTGCTCGTCGGTTCGGACGGCGGCATTTACGAATCTTACGACGGCGGCGCGAATTGGGGCTTTAAAAGCAATCTGCCGATAACGCAGTTTTACGACGTTACGACCGACAACGCGCTGCCTTTTTACAACGTCTATGGCGGCACGCAGGATAATTCGAGTGTCGGCGCGCCGGCGCGCACGCGCAGCGCTTCGGGCATTACGAACGCCGATTGGTTCGTTACTCAGGGCGGCGACGGTTTCCGCACGCAGGTTGACCCGGAAGACCCGAATATCGTTTATGCCGAATCGCAGCACGGCGGCTTGATTCGTTTTGACCGTCGCACCGGCGAGCGCACCGGAATCGAGCCGGCGACGGGGCGCGACGAAGACCCGCTTCGACTCAATTGGGATACGCCGTTTATCATCAGCCCGCATTCCCGGACACGTCTCTATTACGCGGCGCACAAGGTTTATAAATCGGACGACCGCGGCGACAGCTGGCAAGTTATCAGCGGCGACATCACGCGCGGACTCGACCGCGATAAACTTCCGGTGATGGGCAAAATCCAGAGCATCGACGCGGTTGCCAAAAACGCTTCGACCGCTTTTTACGGCAACGCCAGCGCGCTCGCCGAGTCGCCGAAAAAAGAAGGTTTGATTTATGTCGGAACGGACGACGGTTTGATTCAGGTTTCGGAAAACAACGGGCAAAGCTGGCGCAAAATCGAAAGATTTCCCGGCGTTCCCGAAATGAGTTATGTTTCGCGCCTGTTTGCGTCAAACCACGATGCCGACACGGTCTACGCGGCTTTTGACAATCACTGGAACGGAGATTTCACGCCGTATATTTTGAAAAGCACGAACAAAGGGCAGACGTGGACTTCGATAAAAGGAAATCTGCCCGCAAACGGCAATGTTTTAGCGATAAACGAAGACCACGCGAATCCGAATCTTTTGTTTGCGGGAACGGAATACGGCTTGTATTTCTCGATTGACGGCGGACAAAAATGGACGCAGTTAAAAGGAAACCTGCCGACAATCGCCGTCCGCGACATCGCCATTCAAAAACGCGAGAACGATTTAATTGTCGGCACGTTCGGACGCGGAATTTATATTCTGGACAATTACACGCCGCTCAGAAACTTGAGACCGGAAACGCTGAAGCAGGAAAGCGCGCTGTTTCCCGTTAGAGACGCATTGATGTTCATTCAATCGACGCCGCTCGGCGGGCGCGGCAAAGCGTCGCAGGGCGAATCTTTCTACACGGCTGAAAATCCGCCGTTCGGCGCGACTTTTACTTATTTTTTAAAGGACACGCTGAAAACTAAAAAAACGCGCCGACAGGAATCCGATAAATTAGCCGAGAAAAACGGAACGGACGCTCTGATTCCGAGCCGCGACGCGCTCCGCGCCGAAGAAGAAGAAGACCAGCCCGCCGTGATTTTCACGATTACCGACGCGTCCGGTCAAGTCGTTCGCCGAATGACGGGCGCGACGACCGCCGGAATCCGGCGCGCGACGTGGGATTTGCGTTTCGCGCCCGCATCACTCGCGCCGCCTCCGCCGCCCGATGCCGCTTCCGACCCGTATTACGAATCGCCTTCCGGCTCGCTTGTAATGCCGGGCAGATATAAGGTTTCGATGGCGAAACGAGTTGACGGCGTATTAACCGCGCTCGCCGCGCCGCAGGAATTTAACGTAACGGTTGAAGGCTTGGCGCAGATGTCAACGCAAGACCGCACCGCGCTCGTCGAATTTCAGCAGAAAGCGACGCGCCTTCAGCGTGCCTTAAGCGGCGCGACTGAAACGGCGAACGCTCTGAAACCGCGCCTCGCGCTTATCAAACGCGCTCTGCTCGACACGCCGAACGCGGGCGATAAACTGCTTGACGATGCCGCCAGAATCGAAAAACAGACCAACGAAATTCTGCGCGTTCTGCGCGGCGACGTGGTAATTCAATCGCGTAATGAAAACGTCGCACCGTCAATCAGCGACCGCGTTTTCTCGATAATCGGCGCACAGCGAATGTCGACAAATCGCCCGACACCGACGCAGATGACGCAATACACGGTTGCGGCGCAGGATTTCGAGAAGGTTCTCGCACAGCTTCGCTCCCTGGTTACAGTCGATTTGGCAAATCTCGAAAAAGCGATGGAAGCGGCGGGTGCGCCGTGGACGCCGGGACGAATTCCCGAATGGAGAGAACAATAATTTAGAATTTGTTCAATCGCAAAAAAGTCGTTACTGATTGCCCGCGAATCGATAACGACTTTTTGTTTTACGTTCTTTCGGTTTATAAAAAATCTTAATCTATGACAAACATACGAGAAACGTTCGGCGACATCGACATTTATTTGTTCGACCAAATCCTGAAAGAAAGATTCGAGCCGGGAGCGAGCATTCTGGACGCGGGCTGCGGCGGCGGGCGCAATCTGGTTTATTTTCTGCGAAACGATTTTGAAGTTTTCGGCGTTGACCAAAATTCCGAAGCTGTCGAACACGTTCGCGCTCTGGCGAAAACGCTCGCGCCGCGGTTGCCGTCCGCGAATTTTCAAACCGCGCCGGTTGAAAAAATTCCGTTTGCGGACGAGTATTTCGACTGCGTTATCAGCAGCGCGGTTCTGCATTTTGCCGAAAACGAGCCGCATTTTTTCGAGATGATTCGGGAAATGTGGCGCGTTCTCAAAACAGGCGGTTTGTTTTTCGCGCGTCTGGCTTCTTCAATCGGAATCGAAGATAAAATCGAATCGCTTGGCGACGGCAGATATTTGCTGCCTGACGGTTCGCAACGATTTCTCGTCAATGAAAAAACGCTCGTTTCTCTGACAAATCAATTGGGCGGCATTTGGATTGAACCGTTAAAAACGACGAACGTGCAGAATCTGCGCTGTATGACGACCTGGGTTTTGCGTAAAAGTTGAAACTATAAACAGGCGCGAAAATTTGCTTAAACCTTATTTTATTATAATTTGTGTTTGAATCCGATACTTCAATTAAGAAACGATTCGATACAAACCGGAATTTATAAAATGTTTCATCCGAATTTATAAATGAGGCACAGAAACAGCTTACACACATCACGCCGCTCTTTGCGCGGATTGAGCGGTTTCGGGAACATAAATTGCAAACAGTTTGTAAATCAAATCAATTACAAGGTGGGAACAAGCAGGGAAATGAAAGCAGCGTTAAGTCTAATTCCGCAGGTAAATCCATATCGCGCATCAATAATTCACGGGTCTTACGCTAAATGGCAGGACGATAAGCTCGTTCGCGTTTTCGAGCCGGAGCGAAAACTTTCCGCGCAAGCCGAATGCGTTCACGAAAATTTCCGGCGGCACGTCGCCAACCAGGATTTTCCGTGCATCGGCGCGAAAGCGGCGGTCAACGGCAACTGTTATCGTTTCGGCTTTTACGCGGAAATGAACCAGCCCGAATCGACTGCCGGACTCGCGCACGATTTGTGGGCGTATTCGCGCGAACAAGCGACGTTTAAAACAAATTACGCGACTTTTACAGCAAGTTTCGCGCTTCCGAATGTTACGGACGAAAAGAGTTGGGAAAAAATGTTGTGGACGCAGCTGGAAAATCTGCACGAACTCGACCGGCGGCATTACGCGTGGGATAAAACCGTCAGCAGCAACCCGGAAGACGCGAATTTTTCGTTCAGCTTTGCCGAAACCGGATTTTTCGTCGTCGGACTTCACCCGGCAAGCTCGCGGATTTCGCGCCGTTTTCCGTGGGCGACGCTCGTCTTTAACGCGCACGCACAATTTGAGCGATTAAGAGAAGAAAATCAGTTTGAGCGGATGCAGGAAACAATTCGCGCCCGCGATTTAAAGCTGCAAGGCTCGCTCAACCCGAATCTGAGCGATTTCGGCAAGCAAAGCGAAGCCAAACAATATTCGGGACGCGCCGTCGAAGAAAACTGGAAATGCCCGTTTCACGCCAAATCAAGAGAAAAAGCCGGTAAATAAATTCTATACGGTTGTCGATTTATTCCAATAAACTTTGACAGAGACAAACGAAATGACAACAAGCTATCATCTCAAACCGCAGACCGGCGTCGGATTTACGCTCGAAAAAGGACAGCTTTTGAAAATCATCGACCCGCAGGGCGAGCAGGTTTCCGATTTGACGGCGTTCGCATTGGCTGACAAATCCGAATGGCTTTCTTCGGGACGCTCGATTGACTACGCCGATACGATTTATTTGACAACCGGAAATCTGCTTTACTCGAACCGCAGCCGCCCGATGTTCACGATAATCGAAGACACAGTTGGACGCCACGATTTTCTGCTGACGCCGTGCAGTCCCGAAACTTTTCAAATCATCTACGACAGACACGATTATCATCCGAGCTGTTTTGAAAACCTTTATACGAATCTGGAAAAATTCGGCATCACGCCCGATATGATTCCGACGACGCTGAATATATTTATGAACGTCGTCGTGCTGCCCGACGGCAAACTGCGCATCGACCCGCCGCCTTCAAAAGCGGGCGATTACCTGCTGCTTCGCGCGGAAATGGATTTAATCGTCGGCGTAACGGCGTGTTCGGCGGAAAAATCGAATAATTACAGCTTTAAGCCGATTGATGTCGAAATTTACGATTGACAGTTTAACCACACAGCAATTTTTTGATTTGTTTATTCGTGATTTGCTGATTCAGCATTCCACGCCCGACCTGTGCCTTTTGAAACCACTGTGTTGCCGAACGGATAACCGCCGCGCGTGAAATACCAGTAAAACGCCCAATATGTGCTGAGGGAACGTTCGACAATCCACAAAGGCGCGTAGAAAATTGTTAAAGGTGAAAAGAAACGAGGCGCGCCGTCGTTTAAACCGCGAGCCGCCGTAATTATCGAGCCGAGCCCGATTATTAAAACGTAGAGGAGCGCCAATCGCCAACCGGCGACGATGTGCGTCAAGACCAAATCGACCGGCAGCGCCAAAAAAAATACGGTTTTCGCGTGCATCACAAAGTCTTCATACGCCTGGCGCGGTCTTTGTTCAATCCATTTCTCGAAAGTCGGCGGCAGCTTCAGTATAAAAAAGTCGCGCGCGTATTCAATGCGTGCGCCCTTCAGACGAAAATGACGAACGATTTCCTCGTTGTCGAAAAGCACGTCGCCGTCGTAATGACCGAAGCGAAACATCGCGTTTCCGGTAACGCCCAAAGTGCCGGAATAATCGCCCTCACTAATCCACGCCCGGTTTATCAGCATTCGCGCCGATTCGGTTCGCGCCCAGAAGGGAAGCGGGCGAAAATAATTCTGCGGGCGAACCATATCGAAATGCCCGAGCAAATCAGCCATTCGTCTGGCGTCTTCGGGCGTGTATCGAATGTCGTCGTCGGCTAAAATTACGCGGTCGTGTCCGGCAAGCCGGATGCCGGTGTGAATGCCGTTGACCTTGCCGTTCAGATATTTATACTGCGGGTCAACCGGCGCGTGGCGACACGCACCGCGCCACGTTTGCGCGTGTTCGGCGAAAACTTCGAGCGGCGAGCCGTCAACGACGAGAACTTCGCATCCGGCGCCGGCGAGCAGGTCGAAATACGTTTTAAAATTTTCAGCTTCTTCCGCGTCGAAGCGCGTGCGCCGAATCGTCAGCAGATACGTGCAGAATTGTTCGGAATTATTATTTTTATTGCCATTTTCAGCTTCGGTTTTATTTGTCATTTGATAAAATTCGCGCCCGAATCAATTTTTTACCCGTTGATTTTAACCGGCAGGAAATTCAATGTTTTAATTTGAAGATATGAGTCCGATTATAAAGAAACCACTGAAAATAGCAATCATTTCGACAAGTCATTTTTTACATAAAACATTGAAACGACTATAATTACACCGAAATTCCGCCGTTCCGGGCGAACTTTGACTGGATTATTTCAACCGCATTTTGATACTGTGACATTAACGAAACGGCTTTTGTAATCTAAAATTTCGTCAAAAGAAAATCGTGTAAAAATGCTTACCTCTGAACTGGCAATCAACCGGCGGCGCGGCGACAAAATCTTTCCGCAGTTTATAAGAACGGACAATGCGGTCTACCGGCGCGACGCCGAAGTTTTAATCGAAATTTTTCGCGCGTTTCTCGATAAAACGCGCGACGAATTGGAACTCGAACTCGAAGAATACGTCGGAACGGGAACCGATTACCGAATTCTGCGCGGATTTATCAAACTTCTGCTCGACCGCTGTGAATTTGAAACGTCGAGCATCGCCGCGCCCGAAGAAATCCGGCAAAAGCTTTTTCTCGAAGCAGGAAAATTTCAGCCGGTTCTGCCTGATTCGGCGCGGAGAAACGAAGTTTTGGAAACAGTCGCCGCCGAGTTTCAAACCGACGCCGATACGATTTTGCGCGGCGTCTACGCCGATTTGTCCGCGCAGCAGAAACTCGTTTCCTTTGAAGACATCGAGCCGCCGGACTTGCTCGACCGCTACAATCTGGCGCAGGCGCAGGCGCTTCTTTACAAATGCGTCGAGATGCGAATCCGCGCCGCGCCGTCGGACGCGGAAAATTACCGCGCGCTTTTCGGCTGGATAAAACATTTCGGCTTGATTCATTCAGTCAGAGGAGACGCGGCGCACGGCTACGAAATAACCTTGACCGGCGCGGCATCACTCTTTCACCGCTCGCAGAAATACGGAATTCAAATGTCGGTTTTTCTGCCCGCGCTGCTGCTCTGCCGCGACTGGGAAATGTCCGCCGAAATTTCCGATAAACAATTCGGACACGTTTTTTACGAGCTTTCGAGCAGTCAGACCGAATTAAAATCCTGCTACGCCGACGAACCGCAATATAAAAATTCCGACATCGAAAAATTAAAAACCGATTGGGAAAAATCGTCCGTCGATTGGCGGCTGGAAGAAAACCGCGCGGTCGTCGATTTGGGCAAAACGGCGTTCGTTCCCGATTTCGCGCTTGTTTCGCCGGACGGCGACAAAATTTATCTTGATGTTTTAGGATTCTGGACGCCGAAATCGCTCAAGAAAAGACTCGAAGAATTCGAGGCGGCGAGTTTCCGAAAATTTATCTTCGCCGCCGGACAGGATTTGCGCGGAAGTCGTGAAGAACCGCTCTGGACGAGTGAAAACGTCGTGTTTTATAAAACAAAAGTTTTGCCGCGCGATTTGAAAGAAGCGGCGCGGAAACTCGTATAACTCTTTTTTCTCCGCAAGCCGGCTAAAAACATTGCCGAAACGGAACGCTGGCTTGCCGTTCGCGCTTCGTCGCCTGAAAGATATACATTTGTCAATCGAATAAACCTTTATTACTCTGCGCTTTCGCATCCTGAAACTGCCGGGCGTCGGTGCGGCGCTGAGACATATATTCTTCGGTCGTGTTGCGCGTTACAACTTCATATAAAACGGCTTGCTTGTCGCCCTTCTTGCGCAGAATTCTTCCGAGACGCTGAATATGCTCGCGCGACGAACCCGAACCGGAGAGAATTATTGCGACCGACGCGTCGGGAATGTTGACGCCTTCGTTCAAAACTTTCGATGTCGTCAGCGCGTAGATGTCGCCTTTGTTAAAGGCTTCGAGCCAGAAACGACGTTCCTTGACGTTGGTTTCGTGCGTAACGGCGGGAATCAGAAAATCGTTCGAGATGCGATAGACCATTTCGTTTTCGGCTGTGAAAATTAAGATTTTGTCTTTTTTGTGGCGAACGAGTAAGTCCTGCAAAACTCTTAGTTTAGCTTCTGTTCCGAGCGCGATTTTCTTCGAGCTGCGATACGCTTTCATCGCGCGCCTGCCGTCTTCGCTGCGGGCGCTCTGCATTATAAAAGTTTTCCAGCCGTCGATTGAGCCGAAAGAAATGTCTTTCGTGCGCGTGAAGGCACGGAAAATTTCGCGCTCGCTCGTGTAGGTTTCGCTTTCGGACTGGCTCAAATCGACTTCGACTCGCTCGATTGTGTAATCAGCCAGATATTCGCCCGCTAACTGCTGGGCTTCAAGGCGATAGACGAATTTTCCGACGAGTTCTTCGAGCATCGAATCGTTGCCGTCGGCGCGGTCGGGCGTCGCGCTCAAACCGAGACGAAACGGCGCGAGCGCAAATTCCGCCGCGTATTTGTAGCCTTCGGACGGCAAGTGATGGCATTCGTCGAAAATAATCAGCCCAAATTGATTGCCGAGGCGTTCCTGATGGCGAAAAGCCGACGCGTAAGTCGTTACGGTTATCGCGCCGATTTCATAAAACCCGCCGCCGATTAAACCGATTTCGGCGTTAAACGTCGAAAGCAGAAGGTCATACCACTGATTCATCAAATCGAGCGTCGGCACGACGACGAGCGTTTGCCGCCCGCACATCTCAATCGCCATCGTCGCCGCGTGAGTTTTCCCCGCGCCGGTCGGCAAAACAATGACGCCGCATCGCTCGTTTTGCCGCCACGCTTCGACCGATTCGGTTTGATAAGGACGCGGCGCGATGTGAAATTTTTGTTTGAAATCGAAGGCGTGATATTTTTTCGCATCGTCCGCATAAGGCGTTCTCGCGCGGATAAACTCCCGGATTATATGACGATAGAGATACGCCGGCGCGCGAAAATGTCTGGTTCGGGCGTCCCAGACGAACGCCGCCGGAACAGCGTCGCCCGCGTCCGCGCCTTCGAGAATCAATGTTCCCGATTCAAATCGGAGTTTTAATTTCGGCGATGAAACAATTTTATTCATTGTCATTTAACCACTTTGAAAAGAATCGGGCGGCTCGGCGCGGCGTCGGCGACAAACGGCGCGATTTGCAGATTAACCAGATAAGCGCCGTCCAATACGGCGTCGGGAACGAAAATCAATTCGGTAATCGTGTCGCTGACAAAACTCGTATCGTCGATTTCAAAACTGCCGGGCGCGACGTTCCAGAAAATTCTGTGCGCCGCAAGTTGTCCTTCGTCATCGGTTCGGTCGAGCGACGGCAAATCGACGAGCAGATGTTTGACGCCTCTGTTTTTTATAAATCGCATCGCTTCGAGCGAGAAAAACGGCGGAAAACTTTCCGCGTAACGTCGTGTTTTTTTGCCGTCGTCGTTCGGCAAAGTGCGGACAATCAAACCGTCGAGCCAATCTTTTCCGGCATTTTCGAGAGCGTTTTCAATCGCCTTTCGTGTAATCATCGAATCGCTTTCGTTTAAATCAACCGGATATGTATCATTGGTCAATGCGGCGTTTTCCGGCGCGACGCTGATTAAAGTCGCCGGAAAAAAAACATCTTTTAAGCTGTCGAGCAGGAAAATCCGTTTCCGCGTGATATGCCCGACGCTTTCGGTATGCGTGCCGTTGCAGTGCGTAATAAATCTGTATTCCTCAAAATTACAGCTTCCGCCGCGCCTGGTGTCGCCGATTAAACTTCCGGCTTCGCACACGTTCGCCGTCGCGCTCTCGACGCCGAACGCGTTCGGCTGAGCGCCCGCGAAATCGAGCGAAATCGAGATGTCAAACCACTCGTTCGGGTCGATGCGGTAAGTTTGACAGTTGATTTCGATTGAAGCAATCATAAGAGTTTAGGAAGTTTGCCCGCGAAATGCGCGAAAAACGCGAAAAATAAAAAAGGTTATCTACGGAAATCGACAGCGGAAAACTAAAAATCCTTTGCGTTTCTCCTGCGTAACTCTCGATACAAAAAAAATTAGCAGCGCGAAGGCTCGCAAAGTGAAGACGCAAAGAGATGCGAAGGTTTCGATTTCCGATTACTGTTTCGCGTTTAATTTCAATTTCTTCTTTTTGTCTTCTTTCGCGTCTTTTCGCGTCTTTTCACGGGTAAAAATCTTTCCCAATCTTACAAACTGTTTGTTCTGCCGCCGTCAACCGGCAGATTGACGCCGTTGATATAAGCCGCCGCCGGACTTGCCAGAAAAGCAATCGCGCTTCCGACTTCCGACGCTTCGGCAAAACGCCGCGCCGGAGTTTCGTTTTGCATTTCGCCCGCGATTTTCTCAATCGACGCGCCGGTTTTGGCAGCTTTGTTTGCAATAATCGATTCGAGACGCGCCGTTTTCGTAAATCCCGGCAGCACATTATTAACCGTAATGCCGAATTCGCCCAACTCGCCCGCCAATGTTTTCGCCCAACTCGCAACCGCGCCGCGAATCGTATTTGAAACTCCCAGACCGGCAATCGGCTGTTTGACCGAAGTCGAAATAACGTTAATAATTCGCCCGTAATTTTCCGATTTCATTCCGTCAATCAAAGACTGCGCCAGAATCTGATTACAAATCAGATGCGTTTGAAAAGCATTTATAAATTCTTCCGCCGCGGCGTCAATCGCTTTGCCCGCCGCCGGTCCGCCTGTGTTGTTGATTAAAATATGCACCGGCTCGCTATTGTTTTCGAGATATTCGGTAATTTTAACTTTCAGCTCGTCGGGCTTTGAAAAATCGGCAGCGATATAATCGTGCCGTTGATTTTTTGACGTGTCCAATTCCGCTTTTACGCGTTTCAGCGAATCTTCATTGCGCGCCAGCAAAACAATTGACGCTCCCAAATTCGCCAGTTCAATCGCGGCGGCTCGCCCGATGCCCTGCGTGCTTCCGCAAACGAACGCTTTTTTGCCTGTTAGGTTTATGTTCATAAAATTCAAGTTAAATCGATTGATTTTACTTTTTCCAGCGCTTCGTTCAAATCAATTTCGCCGACATTTTCGACGCGCGCGCATATTTCCATCAGCAATTTATCCTGCGCGTTGCCGCATCGCATTGCTTCAGAATACGGCAAATCTTCGCGGAATGTAACCATTGAATATTTGGAAAAATAATCGGGAAACGCGTGTTCGAGCTTTGTTTCGAGTTCTCTTTTGCGGACGAAAATCGGGTCTGTAACCGCGTCGCGCATCTCAAAGAAATTCTCCTCCGCCATTTGCGCGATAGCGTCGGTGTTTTCCTTTCTTGATAAGCCGTATTCGGTGAAAACCGCCGCCCAATCCGTGCCGCGTTTCCCGATTAAATCGTTTAAAACGCGACAGTCTTCAAACGAAGCGTTCATTCCCTGACCGTAAAAAGGAACGACGGCGTGCGCCGAATCGCCGAGCAGCAGGGATTTTCCGCCGACGTTCCACGGAAAACATTTGATTGTGCCTAAGTTTCCGGTCGGATTCGTGAAAAAATCTTCGACTAAACTCGGCATCAGCGGAACGGCGTCGGCGAAATTGATTTGAAAGAAATCGAGCAGAGACTTTTTATCGGTTAATCGTTCAAAGCCGTTTTCGCCCGTGTGCGCCAGAAAAAGCGTGCAGGTAAAACTGCCGTCGAAATTCGGCAGCGCAATCATCATAAACGAGCGCCGCGCCCAGATATGCAGAGCGTTTTTCTCCATTTGAAAATCGCCGTCTCCGGCGGGCGGAATATGCAGTTCCTTGTAGCCGTGTTCGAGCCAGACCTGCGAGAAATCGAAACGCGGAACGCCGCCGTCGAGCATCGCTTTGCGAATTGCCGAACCCGCGCCGTCGGCGGCAATCAATGTGTCGCCTTTAACTTTATATTTCTCGCCGGTTTCGGCATTTTCAATTTTCGCTTCGCCGGTTTCGCAATCGAATCCGCGGCATTTCTGATTAAAATAAAATCGAACGCCGCCGTATTTTTCGGCTTCGCCGATAAGCGCGACGTTCAAACCGCCGCGCGAAACCGAGTTGATATATTCGCCCTGTCGCCCGCTATACGGCAAAAGTTTCGTCTCGCCGTCTGCCGCGTGAATCATTCGCCCGCGCATCGGCACGGCTTCGGCGAGCATATATTCGTCCATTCCGACTTCCTTTAGAGCCGCGATTCCTCTGTCGGACAGCGCGAGATTTATCGAGCGTCCAGCCGAGATTTCTTCCTTTCGCATATCGCCGCGAGATTCGTAAATTTCACATTCGACGCCGCGTTTTGCCAGATAAATGGCAAGCAGAGAACCGGACAATCCAGCGCCGATGATAATTACTTTTTGTTTAGCCATAAGAATTTGCCCGCGAAAAGACACGAAAAAGAAAAATCGAAAATAAAGGAAAATCAGACAGGTAAAAATGAAAATTGAACAGGTAAAAACGAATCAATTGTAATTTATTCTTTTTTCACGTTCTTTTCGCGTCCTTTCGCGGGCAGCTTATCTTAAACAATCCTTTAAAATCTCCGCGAACCGAAACACGTCGGTAAAAGTATTATAAAGCGGCACGGGCGCGACGCGAATCACGTCCGGCTCGCGCCAGTCGGCGATTACGCCTTTGTTTGTAATTGATTCAAACAAGTTTTTATCAGCATCTTTAACGCGAATCGAAAGCTGACAGCCGCGCATCTTTGGATTTGAAGGCGTGATGACGGAAATCCTTTCGTCGTTAATTTCGTTTAATAAAAATTCCAGATACGCCGTTAATTTTTTCGACTTTTCAATCAAATTTTCAATTCCCGCTTCTTCAAAAACGTCGAGCGACGCTTTCAAGGCGGCGAGCTGGAAAATCGGCGGATTCGACAATTGCCAGCCTTCCGCGCCGCGAATCGGAACGAATTCGTCGCCCATTAAAAAGCGCGTTTCCTTTTCGTGTCCCCACCAGCCCGCAAATCGCGGCAACTCAAAATTTTCCGCGTGCCGCTGGTGAACAAACGCGCCGGCGACCGCGCCCGGACCGGCATTGAGATATTTATAAGAACACCACGCCGCGAAATCGACGTTCCAATCGTGCAGTTCAAGCGCGACGTTCCCAGCCGTGTGCGCCAAATCAAAGCCGACAGCCGCGCCGGTTTTGTGTCCGGTTTCCGTGATGCGCTTCATATCGAAAAGCTGTCCGGTGTAATAATTAACGCCGCCGAGCAGAATTAACGCCGCCGATTCGCCGCGGTCGAGAATTGTTTTTTCAATATCTTCGGTTCTTAAAGCGGTTTCATTCGCACGCGGCTTTAATTCAATCAGCGATTTTTCAACGTCGAAACCGTGAAACTCAATTTGTGATTTAACCGCGTATTGGTCGGACGGAAACGCGCCCGCTTCGATAATAATTTTGTATCTTTGGCGCGTCGGGCGATAAAACGAAATCATCAACAGGTGCAGATTAACCGTCAGCGAATTCATTGCGACGACTTCGACGGGCTTCGCGCCGACAATTTTCGCCATCTGTTCGGTCAGCAATTCGTGATACGACATCCACGCTCTTTTAGCTTTGAAATGTCCTTCGACGCCGAAAGTTTCCCAGTCTTTTAATTCCTGTTCAATATATTCGCGCGTCCGCTTCGGCTGAAGTCCGAGCGAGTTTCCCGTAAAATAAATCACGTCCGCGCCGCTTTTTTGTTTGGGAATATAAAACTTTTCGCGGAAATGTTTTAACGAATCCCGCGCGTCCGCTTCGTCGGCAAACGATGCGGACGATTCAAGTTTTAATTGTTGATTTCGCATAAATTAAGAACAGTTAGCCACAGATTCACACAAATTAACTCAGATAAATTCATAAATAAGATGAACAGGTTTTCAATTTAAAAATCTTAGGACTTTCTCATTTTTGCAGAAGCTCGCACGATAGTTCGGCGCGATGATGAAGGAGACACACTTTATGTGCGTGTTTCCGCATTTTGAGAAAGTCCTAAATCTGTTTTTTTATCTGTGTTTATCCGTGTAAATCTGTGGTTTAAAATTTTCTTCTTTCAGATTCAGCCATTCCAACGCCGCGCCGCACAGTAGTTTCGCTTTCGTTTTTTCGTCAAACGCGGATGCTTCAATGAGTTTTCCGGGTTCAGGCTCGCCGAGCGGAAACGGGTAATCAGTTCCCAGAGCGATTTTGTCCGCGCCGAATAATCTGACCAAATATTCGAGCATCGCCGCATCGTGAACGAGCGAATCGAGCCAGAATTTGCCGAGATATTCACGCGGATTTATTGCGTTATCAACCGCGCATAAATCCGGTCTGACTTCAAAACCGTGTTCGATTCTGCCGAGCGTAAATGGAAACGAGCCGCCGCCGTGCGCGAAACAGACGCGCAGATTTCTGCATTTTTCCAGTACGCCCGAAAAAATCAAGCTGCAAATCGCCCGCGCGGTTTCGGCGGGCATTCCGACGAGCCACGGCAGCCAATACTTCTTCATTTCCGCTTCGCCCATCATTTCCCACGGGTGAACGAAAACCGCCATACTCAATTCTTCGCACGCTTTGAAAAACTCGAAAAATCGCGCTTCCCCTAAATTTAATTGATTAACATTCGTTCCGATTTGAACGCCGACCAACCCGATTCGTTTGCATCGTTCGAGTTCTTTAACCGCAAGCGGAACATCCTGCATCGGCACAGTTCCCAAACCTATAAATCGGCGCGGAAATTTTTCGACAATCGCGGCGATTCCGTCGTTTAAAAACTTTGAAGTCTCCGCGCAATCGAGCGGTTTCGCCCAGTAACCGAACATTACCGGAACGGTCGAAAGCACCTGAACATCGACGCCGAAACGGTCGCATTCTTCGATTCTACGCTCGGCGCTCCAGACATTATCGGCGACTTCGCGGAAGAAATGCCCGTCGTCCTTCAGCATTCGGGCGCAGCACGGTTTGTGATGTTCGAGTTTGATAAAACCGCCGTAGCCGAATCTTTCCCGCCAATCGGGAATGTGTTCGGGCAAAACGTGCGTGTGAACGTCAATTTTCAGCATTCAGATTTTCTTTCGCCGCCTTTTCTTTTTTCGCCCGCGCGTCCGAATCTTTTTTCGCCTTCATCAGCGACAAACAAAGCTCGCGCAAACGGTCAACCGTTTTTAAACGCCGCAAAATCGCCGCCTCGGACATATCAACTTCCTTCATTTTCCAACCTCTCAATATCCGCCAAATCCTGCGGTCTGCCCGCTAAACGCTTCATTTTTTTCAACCCTTCGCGTGAAACGACCCACAGCCGACTTCCCAGAAAATCAATTTGCTCGCGTGTTTCCCAAACGTCTTGGACGTGCGGCGTAACGAGCAGCAAATCGAGCGAAAGCACTTCGCCTTCGTCGTCGATTTTAGAAACGCGCCGAATCTCGACCGCTCTTTCCTTAAAGGAAATATCCAGTCCGCGGATGTCGAAACCGTTTTCCGTGCCGATTTTATAAGCCTTTTCGAGTGATTCGGGTTCAATCAGAATATCAATATCGAGCGTCGCCCGCGCCAATCCGTGAATTGCCAGAGCAAGCCCGCCGCACACCGCGTATTCGATTCGGTTTGCGGCGAGCGCGGAAATCAAACCGCTTAATTCTTCTAAAAGCGTCGCCATTTTTATTTATTTGTTATGCAAAATCTTTGTCGGAAACTCCATATAACCGCCGCATTTTTTACAATTGCCGTTTCCATTCTGGTCTAATACAAGTTTGATCTCTTTAATTTCCTTTTTCGGTAAAACATTTACGACGACGGCGACTGCTTCTAAACTTTCGTTGTTCTCGTCCGCGAGCGCCCCGATTAAGTATGCGTGATTTTCGTAAGCCGCGATGGAAAAACGACCGTTCTCGTCCGTTTTTATAAATGTTATTCCGTTTTCTTTTAAATCGGGCGTTCGGGCGACATAACGAACCCGAACATTTGCCGCCGGACGATTGTCTTTATAAAACACGCGCCCTTTTATTTCGCCTTCCCTGTATTTTCCGGTGAGTTTAAAATCGACTTTGTCGGTCAGTGCGCCGAACTTTATATTGACGGGAACGGCGTTTTTCTCGGCGGCGACGCCGGGGAAATAAGTTTTGATGTAAGCCGCGTCCGTCGAATCGTTGCCGATATAATCGCCTAATCGCACGCCGATTAAATATCTTCCGGCTTTTAATCCTTTGAAAAAATAATTCCCGTTCTTGTCCGTGTCAAGACACAAACCGTTATCGTAACAGGCGTCTTCCTGTTTTATTTTCCGCCCCGTTTTTGAAACCGGAACTAAATAAACGGTTATATCTTCAACCGGTTTTCCGTCCGCACCGGTTATGCGCCCGCCGATTCTTCCGTTTTCTTCCAATAAAAAATCTTTCTTAAGACAGCCGTGTTCCGAAACTTCGATTTCGCTCTGGTCGCCGATTCCGAGTTCTTCGGCAATGCCGGGATTATAGTCGTCAATCGCGGTTAAAAAATCGGGCAGCACGACTTTTATTTTATATTTTCCGGGCGAGACGTTTAAAAAATTATATAAACCGTTTTGCTCGATATTTGCCTGCTGCTGTTTTTCTTCATTTTCAAGGCTGACGGTTGTAACTCCGTATTCCAGGAGCCGCGCCGGATTTAATTCCCGGAATTTTCCGAAGCCGACTCTGCCCGAAACAACCGAGCGGTTGTTTTTATTCGCTCGCAGATAAATTAAATCTTCCCGCGCCGCCGAAACCGGCTTTGTTCCCGAACAAAAATGCGTCGTTAAAGTATTTTCCGCTTCGTTTATGCCGGCGTAAATTATATAACTAACATCTTTTTGCAGCGTCAATCCGCAGCTGCTGCTGATTTCGGTTTCGACCGATAATTCCGTTCGACCGCCTGTTCCGATAAAACTTTCCTCGACCCGAAGCCGCGAAATCTGTCTTTTCTCGGAATATTCGGTTTCTCCCCATTCATTGCTCCCGATTTGCTGCCCGCGCCGTTTTACCGCTGCGGTTTTTTCGGTCGAATCCAAAACTCTGCCGACAAAAACAACTTTCGCGTCTGAAAAATACTGACACGTTTCCCGCGCCGCGCAGCTGCACGCCCGGACAGTCTCGAAACTAAAAAAGAGGAAAACAAAAAACGCCGACACGAAAAAGACAATTTTCGATTTCATAAAATTCTTTCGGCAATTGATTTATACTTTTGAAGACGGAACGCCGATTTATTAATCACCTGCAGTTTCCGGCGGCTGCATAACAGCCGCGCAATTTTTGCAGGTTCGCATTTCTTCGCTCGCGTAAAATCGTTTATAAACGCGTTGAAACTGCGTCGTTATGTCTTCGAGTTCAAAATATTCTTCGTATAATTTTTCGTTGCAGTTCTCGCAAAACCACAAAAGCCCGTCGCGCTCGCCCGCTCGCCGCTGGCGTTCGATGACTAAACCAACCGTGTCTGCGCCGCGAATCGGGTTGTGCGGAACGCGCGGCGGCAGCAGAAATATGTCGCCTTCGCGCACGTGAACGTCGACCGCTTTGCCGTCCTCCTGAACTTTAACGACAATATCGCCTTCGAGTTGATAGAAAAATTCTTCTCCTTCGTCAAAATGATAATCCTTGCGCGAATTCGGTCCGCCGACGACCTGGACGATAAATTCGGCGTCTTTGAAAACCAGTTTGTTGCCGACCGGCGGCTTTAAAAGATGCCGGTTTTCGTCAATCCATTGTTTGAAATTAAACGGTTTCGTAATTGGCATAAATTTTTATATCCTCCGAATTAAAATTCCAAAATCTTATTAACCGTCCGCCAGTTTCGCGCTGTCGCCGCGACTTTTAATTTTTTGGCTATGTAATCTTTGCCGATTAAACTGTCTAAAACGCTCTTGCGCAAAAGGCAGAATATTTCACGGTTTCGGACGGCGAATTGTTCGTTTTCGCTGTTGTTTGAAAGCAGAAGTTCACGCTTTTCTTCGGGCAATTCTTCGTCGAGAAAAAAGACGTGCAAATCCTTGTCGTTTTCAAATTCTCCGGCAAACGGATTATTTTCGATTATCTGTTCGATTTCGGCAACGGAGCGCGTTATCACTTTTATTTTCAAAGCAAATTCCCGTATAATCGCCGCTTCGATTTTGCCTGAGATTTCTCTGTCGTCCGCTTTAGTCGTTTCAAAAATCACGTTGCCGCTGTTGATGTAAGTTCGGACGTTTTCAAATCCAATCGCCGCGCACGCCTCGCGCAGCGTTTCCATTTTAATTTTATTTTTCCCGCCGACGTTTATGCCGCGCAGAAATGCCGCGTATTTCATTTCGTTTAATCGATTGTCGCAATCACTTTTAATTCAATCGCAATCGGCGTCGGCAGTCGATTGATTTCAACCGTCGTCCGGCACGGCTGATTTTCCGCGAAATACTCGGCGTAGACGCGATTATAAATCTGAAAATCGTCGCGCATATTGGTCAGAAAAACAGTTACGTCAATGATTTTATTCCAACTCGAACCGGCGTCTTCGAGAATATATTTTACATTCTGGAAAACCGAGCGGCATTGGACTTCTATGTCGTAAGAAACAATTTCGCCTGCTTCATTTAATTCGACGCCGGGAATCGCCTTCGTGCCTCGCGTCCGAGGTCCGACGCCCGACAAAAATAAAAGGTTTCCGACACGCCGCGCGTGCGGATATAAACCGACAGGTTCGGGCGCTTTTGAAGAATTGACGATGTTTTCTTCACTCATAATTTAGTTTTTGGTATTTAGTTTTTGGTCTTCGTGTTCAAACCAAATTTTTCTAAGTAATAGAGTTACTTTCCAACCTTCAGATTCCGGTTCATCAAGCCGCATCCAATATGCAAAAGTATCCTTGTGAATCTCGACATCTCTTTTAAGCAAGTTAGCTAGCCTTTGCTCCAGTTCAGGCTCATAACCCTTTTCTTGAAGTCGCTCATCATATGAAGCCATAATTAGCTGCATTAAAATATTTTTTTCATCTTCGTTAAGCGATTCGGTTTCATAATAACCAATCAATTTCTCAACCCAATCAGAATCAGCCAAAATTAAATCCCAGTCCTCACCCCAATCTCCTTCTCCCGACATCTTCAGAAGACTGGGTAAAAGAGGTAAATTTAAACCTTCTGGTCTTTTCATAGCTCACCTAATAATTTATCTTGATGCAGACGTTTTTCTCTTCAGTGAAAAATCTCAAGGCTTCAAAGCCGCCTTCGCGTCCGACGCCCGATTGTTTGACGCCGCCGAACGGCGTTCGCAAATCTCTGAGAAGCCACGCGTTTATCCAGATGATTCCGCTTTCGAGTTTTTCGGCGACGCGGTGCGCCCGCGACAGATTTTCCGTCCAGACGGTTGCCGATAAGCCGTATTCGGTACTGTTGGCGTAATGCAGAACTTCATCTTCTGTGTCGAAAGGCGAAATTGTTACAACCGCGCCGAAGATTTCTTCCTGATTGGTGCGGCAGTCGTGAGCGAGATTTTCGATGATTGTCGGCTCGACGAAATAACCGCCTGCGCATCTGTCTTTTAATTTTATTCGATTGCCGCCGAGCAGGATTTTTCCGCCTTCGGTGCGCGCCAAGTCGATATAAGACAAAACTTTTTCCAGATGTTCTTTGGAGACGACAGCGCCGACATTTGTTTCTTTTTCCAACGGGTCGCCGATTTTCAGCTGCGAAACCCGCTTGATGAAATCGGTTTTGAATCGCTCGTAAAGCGGACGTTCGACGAAAATGCGCGAGCCGCAAAGACAAATCTGACCTTGATTCGAGAACGAAGAAAGCACGGTTGTCTTTAGCATTTCTTCGTAATCGCAGTCGGCAAATATGATGTTCGGATTTTTTCCGCCAAGTTCGAGCGAGAGTTTTTTGAACATCGGCGCGGCGATTCGGGCAATATCCTGTCCGGTTTTCGTGCCGCCGGTGAAGGAAATCGCTTTTACGTCTTTGTGAGAAACAATTGCCGAACCAGCTTTTGCGCCGTGTCCGTGAATGATGTTCAAAACTCCGGCGGGCAAACCGGCTTCGATACAGAGTTTCGACAAAAGGTAAGCCGTCATCGGCGTAATTTCCGAAGGTTTGGCGACGACGCAGCAGCCGGCGGCGAGCGCGGGCGCGATTTTCCAACTGAACAGGTAAAGCGGCAGATTCCACGGCGAGATACAGCCGACGATGCCGAGCGGCTGGCGAAGCGTGTAATTTATCGCCTGCCCGACAGTTTCGTGCGCTTCGGTTGCCGTGTGCATCGCGGCGGTGGCGTAGAATTTGAAGTTCGAGACGGCGCGCGGAATATCGACGGCTCTGGCGAGCGCGAGAGGTTTGCCGTTGTCGATGCTTTCGGCTTCGGCGAGCGCGTCCAAATCGCGTTCAATCAGCGATGAAAGACGCATCAAAACGTCGTGCCGTTGCTCGGCGCTCAACTTTGACCAGGCGGGGAACGCGTTTTTCGCCGCTTCGACGGCGATTTCAACGTCCCGCTCATCGGAATCGGGAATCATACTGTAAATTTCGCCCGTCGCCGGATTATAGTTGTCAAGATATTCGCCCGAAGCGGGCGCGACTAATCGACCGTTTATATAATTTTCTATTTTTCGCATCGGAAAGATTGTAAAACCACGATTATATTACAATCTCTTCAGCGGATAACAAAGTATTTATTTTCTCTGGGAGCGCGGGCATCCTGCCCGCAGTTAGCGAGAGAGCGCAAAATTCCAATTTAGAGAAAGTCGAGTTTAGCTAAACTTTTTCACGCCGCCAGCGCGACGTTTGCGGGCAGGATGCTCGCGCCCCGACTGATTCGATTGAAAATAATAAAGGGAAACTTCAGCCGTGAAGTTTCCCTTTATATATGCATCGTCTAAATTCTCAGAACTTAGGTTCGCGGATTGCCGTCGTCTTCTTCAGCAATTTCGTGTCCCGCAACGCCGCCGGCGACGCCGCCGACAACGCCGCCGATAGCTGTTCCGACAACGGGAACGACCGAGCCGAGAGCCGCGCCCGTTACCGCGCCGCCAACCGCGCCGATGCCCGTTCCCGCTGCGCGAACGTTGCTGCCGTGATTGTTCCAGTCGTTATGAATATACGAAGCGTCTTCTTCATTGCGCGGGTGAACGCCCATAAAGATGCCGCCGTTTTTGACGCCTTCTTCATATTCCGCCGCGTGTTCTTCGGGAATTCCCGAACCGACGAGCGCGCCGACCAAACCGCCGGTCAAACCGCCCGCGCCCGCGCCCGCAAGAGCGGCGGCAAGCGGTCCGGCGATGATTAAACCGACGCCCGGAAGAAGAACGCTCGTTCCGATTGCGGCAATGCCGCCGATAATCGCGCCCAAAGTTCCGCCGATTGCCGAACCGACGCCCGCGCCTTCAAGCGCTTTGCTGCCGAGTTCGCTGTCGCCCGTGCCTTCACCGAAATGACGACTGCGCGTTTCGTCCGTCATCATTAAATTTACGTCGTCCCGGCTGTATCCACGGCTTTCGAGCGATGAATAAGCGCGTTCCGCGCTGTCTCTGTCGTTAAAAAGCCCCGTAACCATCGGTTTGTTCCGTGTTGATTCGTTCATAATTAGATTCTCCTTAGACTATTTGGAAATTTATATCCTGTTTGAAAATAAGATAATGTTTTGCCTGAATTAATTAAAAACTCAAGTTCGCTTTCGATACGGCTGAAACGTCCTGAATTTTTAACATCATAACATACTGCCGGACGGAAAATAATAAAAATCGGTTGTTTCAGCAGAAAAGTTATTTTAACGGGCGACGGCTCTCGGACGAAGTTCGTATTCCTTCGGCGGCTCGGCTCCGAGCAGATGGCGGACGAAATAATCCCAGCGGCGGCGCGTCATATACAAACTCGCCGCGCCGTAGCCGTGCCGGGCATTCGGAATCATTATCAAATCGAAATCCTTATTCGCCTTAATCAGCGCGTCAACAACCAGCAAAGTGTTGTCCGGCGGCACGTTGTCGTCGAGAGTTCCGTGAGCAAGCAGCAGATGTCCTTTCAAATTTTTAGCGTAATTCTGATTCGCCTGGTCTTCGTAATTAGATTTGCCGTCTGCGTTTTTGGTTTCTAAACCGATGTAGCGCTCGCCCCAGTCGTCTTCGTAGTTGCGGTTTTCGTGGTTGCCCGATTCGGAGATGCCGACTTTGAAAAAATCGGGAAAGCGAAACATCGCCGCCGCCGTCGCGTAGCCGCCGCCGGAATGTCCCCAGATGCCGACGCGTTCGAGGTCGATATACGGATATTTCGCGGCAAGCTGTTTCATCGCCGTTATTTGGTCGGGCAGCGTATTGTCCGCCATATTGCCGTAACAGGCGTCGTGAAACTTCTTTGAACGCAGCGGGTTACAAGTTCCTTCGATATGGACGACGACGAATCCGAGTTCGGCGAGCGCCTGCGAATCGCCTCGCGCCGGAGAAAATGACCAGCTGCCGACGCTGCCGCCCTGCGGTCCCGGATAAATATAATTGATAATCGGATATTTTCGATTCGCGTCGAGATTGGTCGGCGTGAACATCAGCCCGTAAAGATTCGTCGAGCCGTCGCGCGCCTTTACCGTAATCGGCATCGGCGCTTTCCAGCCGGTTGCCGCAAGCCGCGAAATGTCCGCTTTCTCAAGATTTACAACGAGTTTGCCCGTCATATCGCGAACAACCGAAACCGGCGGAACGTCCGGCTGTGAATAGCTGTCGATAAAAAAGCGTTCGTCCGGCGACAATGTAACGTTGTGATTTCCGTTTTCGGGCGTCAGCAGCGCGAGATTTTTGCCGTCGAAATCGACGCGGTAGAAATGGCTGAAATACGGATTGCGTCCCGTTTCGCGCCCGCCTGCCAAAAAGTATAACGTCCGGTTTTTCTCATCGACTTTGAGCAGCTCGGTTATCGCCCAATCGCCTTTCGTGATTTGGTTTTTCAATTTTCCGGTCGTTAAATCATATAAATACAAATGCCCCCAGTTGTCGCGCTCGGAAAACCAGATGATTTCGTTCGACGCGGGCAGATAGCGCCAGTTGACGCGTCCCTGACCCGATTCAAACTGCGTCGGCGAAACTTCTTCCATAACGTCGCGTATCGCGCCGGTCGCGGCGTCGGCAACGCGCAGATTTGCCCGCTTGTGGTCGCGGGAAGTCGAGACGAACGCGAGTTTTGAAGCGTCGGCGCTCCAGTGGACATCCGACAATTGACCGTCGGAACAGGCGATGTCGTCGCAGAGCGTCGAGCGATGCTGGTCAGGCGGCATATTGAGACGGATGACTTTGGGCGTATCGACTTCGATGATGACGCGCTGAATCGTCGTTACAACCGCGTCGCCCGGCAGCGGATATTTCCACGACTGAAGCACCGGATGCCCGACCTTCGTTTCGACCAGATACATTTCGCCGACGCCGCGCTGGTCTTGCTGAAACGTCGCGATTTTTTTAGAATCCGGCGACCAGAGCAGAATCGCGCGGTCGCTTCGCGTCCAACCCGCGTTGTCGGTCGCGTAGCCGAAATCTTTTACACCGTCGGTTGTCAGCTGAGTTTCTCGTCCGGTCGCGGCGTCGCGCATCCACAAATTAAAATCGCGAATAAATGCGGCGCGCTTTTTGTCGGGAGACAAAACTTCATTCGGATTGCGAGCGTTCCCGGCGACGGCTGAAATATTTTCCGCCGCGCATTGATTACCCTGCACGTCGCATTTCCAATTACGATTCTCGGCGCTGAACGAAATCGTTTTCCCGTCGGGCGAAAAACTGAAAGTTGTGAACGGCAGGCGCGCCGCTTCAAACTTTTTGCCGGCGGCGACCGACAGCGCCGACGCTGTTTTCTGCTGGTCGAAAGCCATCTGACGCGTTCCGTTTGCCGGATTGACCAAAATAAATTCGTTTCCCTGAGCGCTTTGACTCCGATACCAGAAACGCTCGTCCGGCAGCCAGTTCGGTCGAACGCCGGAGCGGTCAACCAGCGCGGTCGTGTTGTAACCCATAAACCTTTCGGCGCGGGCGTAATCGGCAGGCGTCATTACCGAAACCGGATTACCGCTCTGTTGAGCAAATGCGGTTTCGGTAACGACCAAAGTTAAAATCGCGGCGGCAAATCTCAGAAAATAAGTTTTATTCATACACGTTATCTTTTCAAATCAGGAGTTACGCAGTTGGAACGAAAATGCAGAAACACGCACGTCAGTAAGTGTGTTCTTCGCTTCACGCTTGCGCCCTTACTTCGTGCGGGCTTCTGTAAAAAAGTGAGAAAGTCCCGTCAAATTAAACAATCGTCGTTTTTCAATAACTTGAATCAGCACATTAATCGGCTATTTTGACACATTCGGCAGCGCATCCGCCGGGTTAAAACCAGTGTTTATCGACAGACAGGAAATATCGCCGCTTATTTCACTTCGGAAATTCTGCCCGCGCGGGTAAGGGCGATTCTTTTTCCCTTGTTCGCGCCGTCGTCTATCACTACTTTTATTTTTCGGAAAGTTCCGTCGCGATTTTCATTTGTCGGAGTATATGAAACCAGATACTGCGTGTGCAGTTCGCCGGAAATATCCGCGGCGATTTGCGGCAGCTCGTCGATTGAATTCGGAAAATAAACTTTTCCTCCGGTTTCTTCCGCCAGACGATTCAGGAAAACTTTTGCTTTTTCCTGACGGTTTATGCCGTTCGCGTCGGGTTCTTTGCTTAAATTATTAATAAATCCGATGGCGTAGATCTGCACCTGAGCTTTACGGAGCAGCTTAAAAAGCTGTTCCTCACTATAAGAGCTGCTCCGGTCGTCGCCGTCCGAAACCAGAATCAGCGCGCGCAGCCTGACGTCGTCCTTTTGAGCGGAGTTTTGATGCTGCTCGATTTTTCTCGCCGCGTAATAAACGGCGTCAACGAGCGCCGTCTGCCCGCCTTCGACAAATAAATTGTCCAATCCTTCGATGATAGAGCTTTTATCGAGAGTAAAATCCTGCACCACTTCGATTTTATCCGCGCCGACAAAACGAATAACAGCCGATTCGTCGGTCGCGCGATTCGTTACGACGATGATTTTTCCGGCTTCGATAATATTTTTCAGCTGCGCGCGAAGCGAGCGCGAATTATCGATGACCAGAGCGTTTATCATTGGAATTTCGGTCGTCGTCAAAGATGTAACCGGCTGCAGGACATCATCTTCGTAAATCTTAAAGTGCGATTGATTCAGATTTTTTACCGAGCGATTATTACTATCGACGACGCGCACGTTTAAGCTGACTTCTTCGGTATCGACGCGAATGACCTCTTCGTCTTCGACCGGCGAATCCGCGGCGGAAGACGCCGGATTTACGGTCGGCTGTGCCGGCAACGGCGACGGTGTTTCGACTGGTTTTACCGGCGGCGGGCTTACGACCTGTTTGATTCTCGAAGCGGGCGCGGCGGCTGAAACGTTTTTCTGCGGTTTTTCAATTGCGGAATCGACGCCGCCGGTCGCCGGGCTGATTGTGTCTTTTCGTATCCAGCCTTTAACGCTTCGGTCGGCAGTGGACACAAAATACCAGCCGTTGGTATCCCGGCTTTTTTTCAAAATGAGCTTATCGCCTTTCTGCACCGTTTGAACCTTTTCCGCGTTTAATTTCGGTTCTTTGCGCAGGAAAGTTGACGTAACTATCACTTGTGTCTGCTGCTGGGCGAAAACCGAAAAAGCAAACAATAATGTTAAAAATGCAGTGATAAAAATTTTCATAATATTTATATATCTTCTGCGCGCAGACCGTTGTGAAGCCGCTTCTGCGGCGGCGGAATCTAATCAATTCTGCCGGAAACTACAAAATTACAATTGTTTGGTGCGAAATTTCCCGCGCGTGCGAACCACGACATCGGGGCGCTCGACTTTTACGTTAATATCGCGGGAAAGCGGCGAATCGGCGGATTTTCTCGAACTGAAACCGAGCCGATACTGCTGCGTCATTTCGCCGGTAATATTTTTGAAAGCCTTTTCTAAATCCGGCACGCTGCTCAGGTAAAATCTTCCGGCGGTAATCTCCGACATTTTCTTCAGGGAATCTATCGCTTCGAGTTCGTCTCTTTTTTCGAGCATCTCGGCTTCTTCGTCGGAAAGCGCATACACCGCCTGCCCGGAAATCGCGTCCGGGTTTTGTTTTTTCTTTTTTCGCGGCTTTTTGATTTTCTTTGCCTTTTTTGATTTCCCGCCCGAATTCGCCGGCGTGTCGGCGCCTTTGCCTGTTTTAAAAAATACGGTGTAAATCAATATGTCCGATTCTTCGAGCAGATTCAAAAATTCGTTTTTTGTCAGAGAGCTGCCGAAATCGTTGCCGTCCGTTAAAAGAATTATTACCTTTCGACCTTTAACGTCTTTGAATGATGTTTCGGCGATTTGTTTGACGGCGCTGTACATAAGCGTTCCGCCGTGTTCGTTTATTTTTACCTTATTCAGCGATTTTTTTATTATTTCCTTGTCGGAAGTAAAAGGATTGATAATTTTCACCTGAGAATCGAATGTCGCCACCTGACATTGGTCGTTCTGGCTGAGCGAGTCCACGAAATCTTTGGCGGCTTCTCTGATTTTCTTTATAACGTCCCGACTGCTTTTGCTCGTATCGAGCATCAGCGCGATTTTGAGCGGTTCTTTGTATGTGGAAAAAAAGGTGATTTTTTGTTTTACGCCGTCCTGATAAACGGTAAAATCATCCTTTTTCAAATCGGGTATATAATGTCCTTCGCGGTCGCTGACAGTAACGGGAAGACTGACAAACGATTTGTTCGCTCTCTGGTTAGTGTCGGATTCGGCGTCTTGAGCCGCCATTTTAAGCGGTAAAATCGAAAGCAGCAGAAAAAACAGCGGAAAAATAATTTTCATAACTATTCGGACTTAAATGTAAATATAGGATTTTCAGGCTTCGGGGTTCGACGTTTATGTTGTTTAAAAGTATAGCTAATTGTCGCCGGATAAGTCCAATACTTTTAGTCTTAATAGTAAATCCGGGTCGAGCGGTTAAATCCGCTGATGTAAATAAACACGGAAGCCGCCTCTCGAATAATACAGTAAGCGCGCTAATAAACGGGAGTCATTGAAATTCCTGCAAAAGATTGAAATAAATATCCTTATGTTAATAGGACTTTCTCACTTTTTGCAGAAGCCCGCACGATAGTTCGGCGTGATGAAGAAGACACACTTACCTGACGTGCGTGCTTCCGCATTAATGCTTTATAAGCTGTCAAATGAAACTTAATATAGATAAACCCAATAAGGTTTTGGCGATTTTCAGCGGGTTGGCTCACTTTGCTGACCGCGACGTGCAGCGGCGTTATATCGAATCAGTCGTAAGGCGCGCCGAAGTTGATTTAGAGGCGATTGATTGTGTACGGTTGTCGAATTCAAAACAGCTCTTAAGTTGAAAGTAGAATCTCTGAGTTTCCCGTGCTTTTATTGATACAAGTCTTTAATTTGTGCTTAGATATAGAGCGTTCACTTGTTGTTGAGGGACTAAATTATTAATGGACAAAAATAAAACTCTGGAAGCCCTGTTTGGCGACAGACCGTATCAGACGCTCGTTCGGGAAATTAACGATTTTGCAATTATCCATCTCGACGATAAGGGAAACATTCTCAGCTGGAATAAGGGCGCCGAATCAATCTTCGGCTACACGGCGAATGAAGCCGTCGGTCAAAGCTTCTCGCTTATCTTTACGCCGGAAGATAAAGCGCGGTGCATTCCCGAAAAGGAGTTAAACAAAGCAAAAGCGGTCGGGCGGGCGGAAGATGTCCGCTGGCATCTGAGGAAAGACCAGTCGCGTATTTATGCAACGGGCGTAACGGCGGCTTTGACGGGAGATGACGGAATCTTAAAAGGATATGCAAAGATAGCGCGGGATAATACGAGGCGTAAACAGATTGAAGACGCGCTCTTAAAATCGAATGAGCGCAGCAGCAGCATTCTTGAAAGCATTACGGACGCCTTTTTCGCGCTCGATAAAGATTGGCGATTCACGTATCTCAATAAACAAACCGAACCGCTGCTTCTGCGCCGCCGGGAAGAATTGATTGGAAAGAATATTTGGGAAGAGTTTCCCGATGCCGTTGGCACGAACTTTGACGAACAGTATCGTAAAGCCGCCGCCGGAAAGACGGTTGTCATCTTTGAAGAGCTTTATCCGCCGCTCAACACCTGGTTTGAAGTCCGCGCATACCCGTCGCCCGAAGGATTGTCCGTCTATTTTCACAATATCAATGAACGCGTCGAGCGAAGACATCTCGAAGGCTTAAGCGCCGACGTTGGAAACGCGCTTGTTCAAAATGCCGGTTTAGAAAATCTACTAAAACTCTGCGCGGAGATTATGGTTAAACATTTGAATGTCGCCTTCGCCCGCATATGGACATTCAACCCGGATAAAAACGTCCTGGAATTACAGGCAAGCGCGGGATTATATACCCATCTGGACGGAATTCATTCGAGAGTTCCGGTCGGTAAATTCAAGATTGGTCTTATTGCAAAGGAGCGTCTGCCGCACCTGACGAACGATGTTCTGAATGACCCGCGCATTAGTGATAAGGAATGGGCGAAGGGCGTAGGAATGAAATCTTTCGCCGGCTATCCGCTGATTGTCGATGACCGTCTCGTCGGTGTGATGTGCGCGTTTGCAAGGCACGCGCTGACCGACGCGGCGCTCGAAGCGATGGGAGCGATTTCTAACGGAATAGCAAACGGCATCGAGCGCAAACGAATCGAGAACGCTCTGCGTCAGAGCGAGGAAGAATCCCGTCTGGTCGCCGAGACGGCAACGGACGCGGTAATAAGCATTAACGAAAAAAGCATTATTCTTTTCATCAACCGCGCGGCGACGAGAATTTTCGGTTATCAAACAGAAGAAATGCTTGGGCAAAACCTCTCGATGCTGATGCCCGAATACCTGCGTCATCTCCACACAGCCGGACAGGAACGCTATCTCGAAACCGGCAAAAAACATCTTAACTGGGAACGTATAGAACTTCCCGCTCTGCATCGCGACGGACACGAATTTCCGCTCGAACTCTCTTTTGGAGATTACAGGAAAAACAATGAACACATTTTTATCGGAATCGCCCGCGATATAACCGAAAGAAAACGGGCGGAGAATAACGCGTCGTTTCTAGCCGAAATCACCCGGTCTCTTGCTTTCCTGTCGGCGGCAGACGAAGTTACGCGCGGCGCGGGGGAGAGAATCGGGGAATTTTTTGCCGCCGCGCACTGCGTCTTTGCGGAACTCGATAAAGAGGCGAATACGGCAGTCATTCGTGATGATTGGCGTAAAAATGATAATGTTCCGAGCATTGCCGGAACTTATCGATTGGAGGAATACGTTTCCGAAGATTTTCAACAAACGCTTCGTTCAGGTCAGCCCGTCGTTATCGATGACGTGTCGGCTGACCCGCGCACCGCTGAATCGGCGGCGCGTTTCCGGCTGCTCGGTTTAGGTTCATTTATAAACACTCCATACATCAGCGGCGGAGCATTGAAATTCGTACTCGGCGTCTATCGGGAAGAAGCCTGCCGGTGGCGCGAAGATGAAATCAACTTATTGAGCGAGCTGGCGGCGCGCATCTGGCTCAACATTGAACGAAGGCGCGGCGAACAGGAACGCGAGCGACTTCTGAGGCGCGAGCAGGAACTACGGGTTCAAGCCGAAGAAGCTAATAAAATTAAAGATGAATTTCTGGCGACGGTTTCACACGAACTTCGCACTCCGTTAAATGCCATTCTCGGCTGGTCGACAATTCTGAGAAGCGGAAAACTTACGGGTGAATCCGCCGCCCGCGCTATTGAAACAGTCGAGCGAAATGCCCGTTCGCAATCGCAGTTGATTGACGATTTGCTCGACATCTCCCGTATTATTACCGGAAAACTTCGACTGGAGATTCGCACAATAGAACTTTCAAAAATAATCGAAGCGGCGATAGATGCCGTTCGTCCGGCGGCTGAGGCAAAAAACATTCGGCTGCAAATTCTGCTCGACACGGAAGCCGGAACTGTTTCCGGCGATGCCGGACGCCTGCAGCAGGTATTCTGGAATTTACTGACTAACGCAGTAAAGTTCACGCCGAAGAGCGGGCGCGTGCAGGCGCGCCTTGAACGAATCAATTCACACGTCGAGATTGTAATCGGCGACAGCGGGCAGGGAATCGAGCCGGAATTTCTGCCGCACGTCTTCGACCGCTTCCGGCAGGCAGATCAATCGACGACCAGGCGTCAGGGCGGACTCGGACTCGGACTTTCAATCGTCCGCCAACTGGTTGAAATGCACGGCGGGACAGTTCACGTCGAGAGTGAAGGACTGGGAAAGGGCGCTCGTTTCATTGTCAAATTGCCGCGCCCGGCGGCTTCATCGCCGCTGAAGACGGCAGAGATTGCCGGCGAGGGACGCGTTCACCCGACGCAACCTTCCGGTTTCGTCTCGATTGACTGCGCGCCGCAGCTTGACGACTTAAGAGTTCTGGTCGTTGACGACGAAGCGGATTCGCGCGATTTGCTCAGGGAAGTTCTTGAATATTGCGGCTCTCAGGTAACGCTCGCCGGTTCCGCCGCCGAAGCTCTCGCCGCCCTCGAAAAAGAAGTTTTCGATATTCTGATAAGCGACATCGGAATGCCGGATGAGGACGGCTATATGTTCATCGGCAAAGTGCGTTCTCTGCCTAAGGAGAAGGGCGGGAATATCCCGGCAATCGCGCTTACCGCATACGCGCGCACCGAAGACCGCGTGCGTGCTTTGATGTCAGGATTTCAGGTTCACCTCCCGAAACCGGTCGAGCCGATAGAATTAACGGCGGTTGTGGCGAGTCTGGCAAAAAGCGCCGGAAAGCTCTGAATAAGTGAGATGAGCAGGTTTTTCAAATCTTTCTGTATTGAGAAGTGCCGTATTTGTTGAAGTCTGCTTCATAACCGAAAAAATCACTTCCCGGCTGAATTCCGTAATTTCTTTGAATTTGCAACACCATCAAAGCCTTTTATAAGACTTTCTCATCTTTGCAGAAGCCCGCACCGAGTAAGGGCGAAACACACACTTAACGAAGTGCGCGTTTCCGCATTTGAGAAAGTCCTAAATTGAAAAGATTTAAGGGAAATCTGATTTTGTCCTAATCAGACACTGTTAAAATCGGAATAAGTGTAAGAGAGAACAAACCAAACCATTTACGAATAATAACAAGTGAGGTGGCGCTTTTATTATAGCTATGATGATGTGATTGTTGATTATCGAAGTCTCAGGGAAACTTTTAGGGAAAAACAAGTTACGGCGACCGCAAGGGTCGCCGTAACTTGTTGAATATAATGGAGCCATCCATGGGATTCAAACCCACGACCTTTCGATTACGAAACTTAAACGTAAGTTTTCTTGAGTTCTTCCAACTTCATTTTATTTCGTTTTATTCAGCATTTTTCACATTTCAGTTTATAATAGTTTTCTTGAGTTTTGCTTATTTCGGCACAGTTAGCACACAATAGGCACACAAAATTATCCTTTGTTTTTAACTCTTAAAATGAAACTAAACGCTCAAACTCCGAAACAATCGCTCAATAAAGCGTTTCTCAAACAACCTGTAAATCGTGATGAAATAACTTTGTTCAAAGCTAATCTGCAAACTTTGCTTGGCAAGATTAACGACAAAGAAAGCGAAGAACATCATAAAAACTTTATCCGCGATTTTCTCAAAGATACTTTTTACAAATCGGATTACGAAATAAATACCAAAGGCAGACAAGATTTAGTCGTTCACGTCGGCAAAGATGCGCAGGAAAAAGTCGGCGTAATTTTGGAAGCGAAGAAACCGACAAATAAAGGCGATATGATTTCGGCTGAAAACCCGAACCGGAAAGCCCTGCACGAACTTATTTTGTATTTTCTGCGCGAACGAGTTGACGAAAATAATTTCGATATTAAATTTCTGGTAATTACGAATATAAACGAGTGGTTTATTTTCGATGCGAGCGTGTTTAATCAGCTTTTCTTTGAAAACAAGGCGTTTGTTAAAGATTATAAACAGTGGCGCGATAAGCAGAAAACGACGGTTAAGACTGATTTGTTTTATAACGAGATTGCCAAGCCTTACATCGAAACAATCGAAAGAGAAATCGCCTGCACATATTTTGATATTCGCAAATATGAAACCGCGTTAAAGAACGATGATTTGAAAGACGACGAAAGTTTGATTGAGCTTTTCAAGATACTTTCGCCGCAGCATCTTTTGAAAGTTCCGTTTGCCGATGACAGCAACAAACTCGACAAGAATTTTTACACCGAACTTCTGCATATTGTCGGACTTGAGGAAACTAAAGACAAAGGAAAGCTGAAAATTGACCGTAAAGCCGTAGAAAGACGCGATGCCGGTTCTTTGATTGAAAATGCGGTTGCGATTATTGAAACGAAAGATTGCCTGTATAAAGTTAAGAATCTTGAAAGTTACGGTAAAGATAAAAATGAAAGGCTTTTCGGCGTGGCTTTGGAACTTTGCTTGAGTTGGATAAACCGCATTTTGTTTCTCAAACTCCTTGAAGCGCAGCTTGTCGATTATCACAAAGGAAACCGCGATTTTCGCTTTTTAGATATTGCGACGATTACAGATTTTGACGAACTTTTCACGCTTTTTCACGATGTTTTAGCAAAGCTGCCGGAAAAACGCAACGCAAGTATTAAAGCGAAATATGCGCGCGTTCCTTATTTGAACAGTTCGCTTTTTGAGATTAGCGAGCTTGAAGGCGATACGATAACGGTCGAATCGCTCAAAGATACGATTGAACTTCCCTTTAACAGCGCGTCAATTCTCAAAGACGGCAAACAAAACGGCTTGCCGACGCTCGAATATCTTTTCAAATTCTTGGACGCTTACGATTTTGCGAGCGAAGGCTTATCAGGCGTTAAGGAAAATAATCGTTCGCTGATAAACGCATCGGTTTTGGGCAAGATTTTCGAGAAGGTGAACAATGCGAAAGCCGGTTCGATTTACACGCCCGGATTTATCACGATGTATATGTGTCGGCAGGCGATTCGGCTGGCGGTTGTGCAAAAGTTCAAAGACGCTTACGGCTGGAATATCTCGGAATTTGCCGACATTAAAAATTATCTGGCAGACCGGCGAAGCAAAGCCGACATTCTGGAATTTAACGCGCTTATAAATTCTCTGCATTTGTGCGACCCGGCGGTTGGCAGCGGGCATTTTCTCGTTTCGTCGCTTAATGAAATCATTGCGATAAAATGCGAACTCGGAATTTTGGCGGACGCGGACGGCGGGCGGTTTTCAGATGTCGAAATCACGATTGAAAACGACGAATTGATTGTTTTCGACACGGCGAAAAGCGAGTTTTTCAAATACCAAATAACCGACGGCAAACCGAACAGCCGCGAAGCTCAAAGATTACAAAAAACGCTTTTTCACGAAAAGCAGACGCTCATCGAAAACTGTCTTTTCGGCGTCGATATTATTCCGCATTCGGTCAAGATTTGCCGTCTGCGCCTGTGGATTGAACTGCTCAAAAACGCTTATTACAAAGAATCGAGCGGTTACGCCGAACTCGAAACTTTGCCGAACATCGACATCAATATCAAAACAGGCAATTCGCTCGTTTCACGGTTCGCGCTCGATGAAGATTTGAGCGCGGTTTTGAGCAAAGTTGAATACACGATTGAAGATTATCAAAACTTTGTGCTTGGCTATAAGGAAACGCGCGACCGCGAAAAGAAGCGCGAATTTGAACGGAAAATAAAGCAAATAAAAGATGATTTTAGAGTTGAATTAAATCATCTTTCGCCGGAACGAAAACAATTAGCCAAACTTGATAATGAGCTTTTCGAGAAACAAAGTAAGTCGTTTTTGTTTGGCGAAGATGAAGATAAAAAAGTAAAAAGGTTAAAAAGAATCGAAGAACTCAAGTTTGATATTGATTATCAGAAACAAAAAATAAAAGAAGCCGAAGAAAATGTAATTTACAAAAACGCTTTCGAGTGGCGTTTTGAATTTCCCGAAGTTTTGAACGACAAAGGGAATTTTACGGGCTTTGATATTGTTATCGGCAATCCGCCTTATGGCGTTGATTTAACATTTAACGAAAAAGAATTGTTCAAGAGAAAATATGAGAATGTTCATATTAGGACGCCTGACACATTCAATTATTTTATTCTTCGAAACACGAAGGTTAAAAACCTTGCAATTTATTGCAAGAATTTATTACGGCTTTCTTTTTCCAGCACTTTAAAATCTTAAAAAGAATCCTTATCGAATTTATTCGCCGTTTTCGAACCTACCTACTTCC
>JBBPXZ010000041.1:0-4320 GCA_038200355.1 Pyrinomonadales bacterium
ATGGCGATAATATGCGCGGTTTTCAGCTTTTCTTCCAGAGACAAATCCGGATGACGCGCTTCGACTTCCTTCAAAGCATTTGCCTCTAAACGATTTATCAAATCGTCGGCTTTAACGCCCAAACCTTTGCGCCCGCTCATTTCGATAAAAGACTTTTGTTTGTCTTCGTCGGAAATTACAAAACCCAATTCTTCCGCCGCCGCCGGTGAAAGCGCGACCATTTCATAACTCAAATGAACGCTCGCCGCTTCGCCTTTTTCGGGAAAAATAACGGCGACGCCTTTTTTGACGACTTCCTGCGGATAAGATTGGCGCGAATCGATAACGTTATAAACCGTTTCGTTACCGCCGAACGCGGGAACATTTTTACTTTTTGAATCGGTTGCCGACGTTATCCAAACCGTTTTGCCGTCGTCGTATGTGTGAAAAAGATTGTAGTAGAAATCAAGACCGAGAAGCCCGAATTTCCACATTTGATACGCGATGTCTTTGCCCGTATATGTAACCGTTCCGTTCGAGCGGACGAGAATTTTGTCCGATTCGTGTTCGTCGTCGCCGGTGTGCGAATCGGTCGGCATCACCCAGCAACCGGCGGATTTTCCGCTCGTTTCGAGACGAATCACATTGCGCCGCTTCATTTCTTCAAACGCTTTTTGCCAGAAATGCAGGTAGAGAATTTCCGACTCTCGCGGCAGCAAATCGTAGCGAATCGACAGACGTTCCATTGTCTTCAAGATACATTCGACGTTGCGCGTGGCGACGTAATCGGCAAGTTTCGCCGTCTCGTTGCCGCCATCTTCGACGGCGTGCAGAACTTCGGCGCGTTTCGATTTTAATTCTTCGTCGCGCTGATATTCCTGACCAACCTTCGCATACAAATCCCAGCAGTAATAATCGAAAGTTTTATTTTCAGCCGTTAAATTTTCGTCAAGTTTTTTAATGTCCGCGAGATTCATTTTCTCTAAATAAACGAATCCGACGACGACATCGGCGACCTGAACGCCCGTATTGTCAATATAATTCTGGACTTCGACCCGTTTGCCGCTCGCCTGCAAAATGCGCACGAAAGTATCGCCCAGAACCGAATTGCGAACGTGTCCGATATGCGCCGCTTTGTTCGGATTGACCGACGTATGCTCGACGCAAACCTTTATATTTGTTTGGTTTCTCGAAAAGTTCGCGCCTTTTTCACTTTCCGAATCGACGATTTTCGCCAGAAATTTCGCGCGGTTGTAGAAAACATTTAAATAACCTGCGCCCGCGACTTCGACGCGCTCGACGGCTTCGTTTGATTCGAGCGCCGCCTTCAAAGTTTCGGCAATCTCGCGCGGATTGCGCTTTTCGCCCGTCGCCTGCTTGATTTTTTTCGCAAGCTCGAACGCGACCGGAAAAGCCAAATCGCCAAGCTCGGTTTTCGGTGGAACTTCGGCAGCGGCTTGTTCGAGTTCGACGCCGAAATTTTCCTTTGCCGTCGCGATAACCGTTTCGCGCAGTGTGTTTTGTAATTGTAAAAGACTCATTCGTTGATTTGTTAAATGTAAATAAATTAAAAAACAGATTATATGTGTTCGACAATGAAGATAGCAAAATCACCGCCTGACGAATGCCGGATTTTGCGGGCGAAGAATTTGCGGTTAAACTCGAAATTTATGAAAACCTTGTATTTCGATTGTTTCGCGGGCGCGAGCGGCAATATGATTCTGGCGGCGCTCGTCGCGCTCGGCGTTGACGAAAAACGGTTAATCGAACAAATTAAACTGCTCGACATTGCCGATTTTGAAATAGAATTTTCGACGCGAGACAAATCCGGCATCGCCGCAACTCACGCCGAAGTCAAAGTGCCGCACGAACACGCGCACCGTCATCTTTCGACTATTGAAAAAATCATCAACGATTCGCGCCTTTCCGATTCAATTAAAAAACGCGCAGTCGAAATTTTCACACGCCTTGCCGAAGCCGAAGCGACGGTTCACGGCACGACGATTGAGAAAATTCACTTTCACGAAGTCGGCGCGATGGACGCGATAATCGATGTCGTCGGCGCGTGCGTCGGTTTTGAACTTCTGAAAATCGAACGATTTTATTGTTCAAAAATTCACGTCGGTTCAGGTTTCGTTAAAATGGCGCACGGAAAATTTCCCGTTCCGCCGCCAGCCGTTGCCGAATTGTTGAAAGACGTTCCCGTTTATTCGACCGAAATCGAAGGCGAATTGATTACGCCGACGGGCGCGGCGATAATTGCGGCGGTTTGCGATTCGTTCGGCGCGATTCCAGAAATGCGCGTCGAGCGAACGGCTTACGGCGCGGGAACGCGCGATTATAAGGACTTTCCGAATGTTTTGCGGCTGATGATTGGAGTTCAGAGTTCGAGGTTTAAAGTTCAGGGTCAGCCGGAAGAATTACGAATTGCGAATGACGAATTACAGGGAGAAAATAATCGAGAATCGACTAACAATTTGATTTTACTCGAAACGAATCTTGACGATTTGTCGCCGCAAATATTGGGTTTCGTAATGGAACGCGCTTTTGACGCGGGCGCCCTCGACTGCTGGTTCACGCCGATTCAGATGAAAAAAAATCGCCCCGCGACGATGATTTCGATTCTTTGTAAAACGTCGGACAAAGACGGGTTGACCGATTTACTTTACGCCGAAACGACGACGCTCGGTGTGCGCGTCTCGATGGTCGAAAGAAATTGTCTGGAGAGAGAAATCGTCAAAGTAGAAACCGAATCAGGCGCGGTTGATGTTAAAATTGCGAGTCATAATGGGAAAATCGTTAATGCTAAACCGGAATACGAACAAATTCGGGCGATTGCGTTAAAATCAAATGTTCCGCTTCGAGAAATCGAGCGCGAAGTTTTAGAAAAATTCAAACAAAAGGGTTAAAGAAATTGGCAAACAATAAAGTAGATTTAGAAAAAATCGCGCGCGGCGTGCGGCTTATTTTAGAAGGCATCGGCGAGGACGCAGACCGCAACGGACTACAGAGAACGCCGGAACGCGTGGCGGAGTTTTACGCCGAGCTGACGGCGGGAATGTGGGAAAACGCCAGCGAACACGTTAAAGCGCTGCCCGGCGACTCGCACGACGAAATGGTTATCGTCAAAGATATTTCCATCGCGTCGGTCTGCGAGCATCATCTCGCGCCGTTCGTCGGCGTCGTGCATATCGCCTACATTCCGAAAAACGGGCGCATCGTCGGATTATCGAAACTCGCCCGCATCGCCGAAATTTTTTCGCATCGTCTGCAAGTTCAGGAACGTCTGACGCAGCAAATCGCGCAGACGCTTTTTGAAGAATTAGAACCGCTCGGCGTGATGGTCGTGATGGAAGCCGAACACACCTGTATGACCCTGCGCGGAGTGAAAAAACCGGGCGCGAAAACAATCACGTCGAGTGTTTTGGGCGGCTTTCGCACCGATGCCAGAACACGCGCCGAAGCGATGAGCCTGATTAAAGGTTGAGAAATAGAAAGTAGGTGTTAGGTTTTAGGAAATAGGTTTTAGGTTTTAGAAAATTTTCTAATCTCAACTCCGGCACTTGTTTCCTGAAATCTACTTCCGAACCTGAAACCTAACACCTGACACCTAAAACCTGCTTTCAATATGAGTAAAACTTTTTACATCACGACGCCAATTTATTACGCCAACAGCCTGCCGCATCTCGGTCATCTTTATACGACGACCGTTGCTGACGTTGTTGCGAAGTATAAAAAACAACGCGGCTTTGACACTTTTTTTCTCACCGGAACGGACGAACACGGAGTTAATATCCAGCGCGTCGCCGAAAAAAACGGCAAGACGCCGAAAGAACAGGTTGATTTTGTTTCAAGTCAGTATAAAAAAATGTTCGCCGATTTCGGTCTGACCGACTACGACATTTTTATGCGCACGACCGAGAAGTTTCATTACGAAGGCGTGCAGAATCTCTGGCGAAAAATCGCGGCGAATAAAACGCCGAAGGGAAACGAAACGATTTACAAAGGTTTTTATGAAGCGTGGTTTTGCCCGAACTGCGCCGAATTCAAAACTGAAACCGAATACGAAATCCGCGAAGGCGAAGACGCGCCGCGGTGTTTGATTCACGAACGTTTTTTGGACAAGGTTTCCGAAGAAAGTTATTTTTTCCGCCTGTCCGATTACGGCGAAATTTTACTTGAAGCAATTGAAGCGAATCCGAATTTAATTCGTCCCGAAGCCAGACGCAACGAAGTCGTTTCATTTATAAAAAGCGGTTTGCAGGATTTGTCGATTTCCCGCGAAAAAAAGAGCGTCGCGTGGGGCGTTCCCGTTCCCGACGACGCCAATCACGTGATGTA